>NZ_JBJFLO010000010.1:0-102294 GCF_045363175.1 Xanthomarina sp. GH4-25 | reverse complement strand
AAATGGAATTACGTTTCCTATTACCTTTTACGAAACCTATCAAGATGCACTTTTAGAACAAAACGAATTAGCCTCTACATTTAACAACACAGATCCTTACAACCAAACTATTTATGCTAGAGCAGAAAACAACAATGCTTGTTATGGTATTAGCGAGGTGTATATTACTGTAAATGTTTTGCCCGAACTTGAAGAAGACGAAACAGTTTTATATTGTTTAAATACCTTTCCACTAACCATTCCTTTAGAAGCTGGAATTCTAAACGATTCTACTACTAATTACACCTATTTATGGTCTAATGGAGAAACAACTGAAACCATTCATATAAATGCAATTGGCACGTATACTGTAACTGCTACTAATATCTTTGGATGTTCTGTTTCTAGAAATATTATTGTTGAGCCATCAAATACAGCCACTTTTAACGATATTATTGTAGTAGATGCTACAGAAAATAACACCATTACTGTTTTAGTCTCTGGTGAAGGTGAATATGAATACGCCCTTTACGATCAAGATGGCTTATATGCTACATATCAAACAAGTAACATATTTTATAATGTCTATGGAGGTATTTATACAGTAGCCGTTAGAGATATTAAAAACGATTGTGGAATTGTAACATATGATGTTAATGTGATTGGATTCCCTAAATTCTTCACTCCTAATGCCGATGGATTTAACGATACCTGGAATGTCAAAGGAATTTCTGGTTTATTCCAACCTAATACTATGATTCGTATTTTTGATAGATATGGAAAATTGGTAAAACAACTAAATCCTCTAGGAACTGGCTGGGACGGTACTTTTAACGGTGAACCATTACCAGCAGACGATTACTGGTTTTCTGCAACATTACAAGATGGAAGAGAATTTAAAAGTCACTTTACTTTAAAACGTTAAACTTAAAAAGTTGTACATTTATTTCAATAAAACGAATTGAATGTTTCGATTTTTTAAACATGTTTTTCTATTTAATTTACTTGCTTCTAGTTTTGCTTTTAGTCAAGAGATTACGTTGTTTCAACAATTTAATGGTCGATATGATTATTTAGCATTTGGTAACACTTTAAATAGGTTTGAAAATAATATTGAACGGGATTTTTGTGACATTCTATCAGAATCTCAAGCCGAATTACTTATACCTGCGAATACTCAAATTATTGCAGCCTACCTCTACTGGGCTGGATCTGGTGAGGGGGATCCAGAAGTGAGTTTAAACAATCAAACAATTATTGCCGATGAAACATATCTTATTGAATTCGATGACCCAAATTACGGCGTCCTTCCATATTTTTCATCTTATACAGATATTACAAACTTAATAACAACCATTGGTAATGCAACCTATACGTTTTCTAATCTGGATATTTCAGAAACTTTAGAAAACAATGTTGGTTATTGTGCAAATAGAACCAATTTTGCTGGCTGGTGTGTTTATGTAATATATGAAGATATCAACTTTCCTTTAAACCAAGTAAATTTATTTCAAGGACTCGATATTATAAACAGAAATATTAGAGAGAAAACCATCATCTTAGATAATGTGAATGTTTTAGATAATGAAGGTGCTAAAATTGGTTTTCTTGCTTGGGAAGGAGATTCGCTTCTCAATTACGGAGAATCTCTTTTAATCAATAACAATATTATTTCAAATCCACCATTAAACCCCGCTAACAACGCATTTAATGGAACCAATACCTTTACAAATAGTAGTGATTTTTACAATGGTGACATTGACGCCTATGATATTCAAAATAATATTACCATTGGTGACACTTCTGTAGAAATAAAATTAACCACTGGAGATCTAGATATTAATGGTAATCTGCAAGCAGATTTAATTATTATTAATAACATTATTACAGTTTTAAACAGTCAGCTTCCAGATGCAACTGTTCAAATTAATGCCATTGATCTCGAATGTTCTAACAGACAAATTATTATAGATTATACAGTATTCAATAACAATAGCACTGAATTCCTACCAGGAAATACACCTATAGCTTTTTATGCAGATAATGTATTGGTTGGTACAAGTCAAACAACAAATCAAATTGATATTGGTGGTTTTGAAATTGGACAAACTACTTTAACAATTCCCGATGATCTTCCAAACGAAATATCAATAACAGTCGTTGTTGATGATATTGGAGATGGAACAGGAATTGTTACAGAATTAAATGAATTAAACAACCTGGCATCCCAAGACATTCAATTACTTGAAATTGAAATAATACCTCTTCTTCCTCTAACCAGCTGTGATGAAGGTTTTAATAAAGCCTATTTTGATTTAACAATACAGCTCGATGCAATTAATACCAATGGAGAACCTACGACTTTTTATTTAACACTTGAAGATTTACAAAATGACTCTAACGAAATCTTAAACCCAAGTTATTTTCAAAACACAACCGAACCTCAAAGCATCTATTTAAAAGTAGAAAACCATCCATGTTACGATACGTATTATTTCAATTTATTCGTAGAAAATTGTCCACCACAAATCCCTCAAGTTTTCACACCAAACAATGATGGTTATAACGATTGGTTTAACATCCAAGGATTATACGATATTTTCGAAAATCACCAATTACTAATATATAATAGGTATGGCACACTAATTTTTGAAGGCAATAATGACACCCCCTGGATGGGTAAAGCCAACAAAGGCTTGAATAATACCGGCAAAATATTACCTACAGGAACTTATTTTTTTGTACTTTACTTGAACGATAACAATTACAAAACCCAAACAGGTTGGGTCTACCTAAATAGGTAAAAAATGTTAAATTGTGCATTTTATCGTTATTTTTTGCGTTTTGTCTAATTTTTGATTACTTTGCTCGCAGATTAATCCCAAAATCGCATTCTATTGAAAGTAAATATGAACTGGAAAACCTCGAAATATCCCATATGTAACTATTTTCTAGTTATTATATTTATAGTTTTTGTTCAAAACTCCTTTGCTCAGCAGATTACAATTAACGATAATGTACCATTAAACGAACTGATTGAAACACACCTAATTCAAGGTTGTGTTGAAGTTACTAACATCCAATCCAACAGTAATGGATCTGTAAATCAAATAGCTAGTTATGGCTACTTTGAAAAAGCAAGTTCAAATTTCCCATTTGAAAATGGTATATTACTTTCAACAGGATCTGCTGTCGCAGCAGGAAACACAGTAAATGCTAATCCTTTAAATGAAGGTGAAACTACCTGGGGAACAGATGCCGACCTAGAAAATGCACTAGGAATAACAAATACTCTAAATGCAACTTCGATTGAATTTGATTTTATTTCAGTATCTAATCAGGTGCAATTTAATTACATACTAGCTTCTGAAGAATATTATGCCAATTACCCTTGTGAGTATTCAGATGGATTTGCTTTTTTAATAAAGCCGACTGGTTCTGCTGTTCCATACCAAAATGTGGCTTTGGTTCCAGGTACAAGTATTCCAGTAAATACAAATACTGTACACGAAGAAGTCGTTGGTTTCTGTCCTGCAGAAAACGAACAATATTTTGAAGGCCACAATCTTGGAGACACTAATTTTAATGGAAGAACTACGGTCTTATCAGCAACTGCTGCCATCCAACCAAACGTACAATATCATATTAAATTAGTTATTGCAGACCAATCAGATGAAAATTTTGATTCGGCTGTATTTATTGAAGGAAATAGTTTTAATGCAACTGTAGATTTAGGTCCAGACATTACTACTTGTTCAGATAATGTTCTTTTAAACGCAGACACTCAAAATACATTAGCAACTTACCAATGGTTTTTAGACGGACAGCTTCTAGGTGGCGAAAACTCTGAAACATTATCAGCTGTAACTACAGGTTCTTATACAGTAGTTATTAGTATTCCTATTAGTAATACAACATGTGTTATTGAGGATGAAATAATAGTCACACTTAACTCAGAACAATCAGCAGGAGATATTGCTGATTATGAAATATGTGATGATGTTAGTAATGATGGTATTGAAACATTCGATTTAAGTACAAAAGATTCTGAAGTTATTAGCGCTGTACCAGCTTCAAATTATAGTATTAGCTACCATTATAGTTTATCTGAAGCTCAAAACAATATCAACCCCATAACAACACCTATTCAAAATACGGCTAACCCACAATCAATTTTTGTTAGAATTGAAGATTTAGATAATGGCTGTATGGCTTTTGCAAACTTTAATTTGGTTGTAAATCCCTTACCCGTTATTACAGCCCCGCAACCTTTAGACGTGTGTGATGATACCACATCTGATGGTTTTACACAAATTGACTTAACGCAAATTAACGACGAAGTTACTAGTGGTAATCCCAACTTAATAGTAACATACCATTATTCACAAGCTGAAGCAGATGATGGAACAAACCCCATTCCTTCGCCTTATGTCAATACCAACCAAACAGAACAACTTTTTATTAGAGTTATAGATGCCACTACAGGTTGTATTAACACAACATTTATTGTAATAACGGTCTTAGACAACCCTAATATTAATACGGAAACACAAACTATTAATGCTTGTGAACAGGATGGTGATGGCCTTGAAACCTTTGACTTAACATCCATTGTAGACGATGTATTAGCTGGATTAACTGGTGTCTCTGTTACTTTCCATGTAACTTATGAGGATGCTCAAACAGGGGACAATCCAATTACAAACATTACAGATTTCGAAAACACGACGCCAAATGTCCAAACAGTATATATAAGAGTTATTGATGATTTAACTGGTTGTATAGCTATTACAGCAATAGAGTTACATGCTAATATTTTAGATTCTTCAACTAATATTAGAGATTATAGTGTCTGTGATGATGCTTCTAATGATGGTATTGCTAATTTTAACTTAGAAAATATTGGTAATAATATTGTAAATAATCTGGAAAACACCATCATTACGTTTTACGAAACAGAAGACGATCAAACAAACGAAGTTAACCCAATAGATGTTACACAATTATACGAAGTCACTTCCAGTCCACATCCATTATTTATAACGATTGAAAGTACAGATTGCACTTATTTTTCTGAAATAAATTTAGTTATAGATCCTGCTACCATTATTCAACCATTAGAGCCAGTTGATTATTGCGACACAGACGACGATGGTTTTACAACTATTGAATTAGCTACTTTTGATAGTTATGTAAGCACAGGTATTGCTAATCCTGTAGTAAGATATTTTCTAACTCAAGAAGATGCAGATGATATGCAAAACATCTTACCACCATTTTATACAAATATTAGCAATCCTCAAATAGTTTATGTAAGAGTAACAAACTCTGATACTAACTGTTATGATGTATCTCCTCTAGAAATCAACGTCATTCCTGCTCCAACGGTTACACAACCTATAGATGTGGTTATATGCGACAACGATCAGGATGCATTTTATATTATAGATTTAGATGCTAAAATCTCTGAGATAGTATCCAATACAACAAATTTAAACATCACATTTCATACGTCTGAAGATGATGCCAATGCCGATTCAAATGCCATTCCTAATACTACAGCTTACAATGCAAATACACAAACGGTATATGTTAGAATAGAAAGCGATATTACAACCTGTTATGCATTAGTAGATTTTGAGATTACTGTAAATACGTTACCTATAATCTCTGAAATTTCAAATTTTAGAAATTGCGAAATTGATGGCAATCAAACTGCCGATTTCTATTTTGAAGATAAAGATGCAGAAATTTTAAATGGACAAGCAGGCAAACGTGTGTTGTATTTTGAAAATGCTAGTGATGCATTAAATAGAACTAATATTTTAGATAAATCGGCTGCTTATACCAACCAAACAAATCCTCAAAATATTCATGTACGTGTAGAAAACATAAGCGATCAAAGTTGTTTTGAAGTATCTTCATTTATTATTGAAGTAGGTTCAGTTCCAGTTTTCGACGCTCCTTTAGACACCTATTTATGTGATGATATCTCTAATGATAGTCAAGAGTCTTTCGATTTAAATGGCATTATTACCCTCATGTCACAAAACAGTCCTGAAACATTAACCATTACATTTTATGAAAATTTAATTGATGCTGAAAACGAAGAAAACCAATTACCACTAGACTATACCAACCAAACCAACCCTCAGCAAATTTATGCTCGTGTTGAAAATGGTACTTATTGTCATGCCATTGCAGAGTTTGGTTTGAATGTTATTCAAGTACCTTTGGTGAATTCAGCTTCAGCTTTAACGCATTGCGACACAGATCAAGACGGTTCTGCTAGTTTTGACTTAACGGTTTCAGAAACCGAAGTTTTAGATATCAGACAAAACGATATTCTTGTCACCTATCATGAAACAATCCTTGATGTTGAAAATAACGATGTTACCATTCCAAATCCAAGTGCTTATAACAATACATCCAATCCTCAAACGGTATATATAAGAGTGACAAATACGGTTTCTAACTGTTATGTAACCATTCCGTTAGATTTAATTGTAAACGTACCTCCTACCATTAATACAACTACCATAGAGACTTGTGAAAACGATTCAAATTCATTTGATTTATTAAATATTGTAGAAGATTTAATTGGAACTCAAGCACCCATCGATGTTTCATTCTATGCCAATTTAACAGATGCTCAAAATACTCAAAACCCGTTAGCTGCAGATTACACATACATGTCTAACAACGACACTATTTTTGTAAATGCCTTAAATACAGACACAGGTTGTGTTACTATTGCATCGTTTAATTTATTGGTAAATCCAAGTCCGATAGCAAATCAGCCACCAAATTTAATGGCTTGTGATGACGATTTTGACAGTATGCTGTTTTTCGATTTATCGCAACAAACTCCATTTGTTCTTGGAACACAAAATCCGAACCAATTTACCGTTAATTATTTTGAATTAGAAGAAGAAGCTATAGATAACACCAATGCTATTTTAGATTTAAATTACAATGCTTTCGACCAGCAAATAATCTATGTAAGAATTGAGAATAACACCACAGGTTGCTTTAGTACAACGTCTTTTAGTGCGATTGTAAACAGAAAACCAGACGTAAATATTCCAGACCAAACCGTTTGTTTAGACAATTTACCTTTAGTGGTTTCAGCAGAAACTGGCTTTGCAGACGACACCTATTTATGGTCAACAAATGCAACAACTCCTGAAATTGAAATCACTCAAATTGGCACATATTCTGTAACTGTTACGTCCATAAATGGCTGTCAAACTTCCTCGTCGTTTAACGTCATAGAATCTGAACAAGCAACCATAGAATTTACTGAAACCGTCGATTTCTCGAACCCGAATAACATAACGGTTACCATCAGTGGTATTGGAAATTATTTATATACGTTAGATCATGGTGTTCCTCAAGAGTCAAATGTATTTTACAACGTTACTTTAGGACCACATATTATAGAAGTTATCGATTTAAATGGTTGTGCATCTGCTATCAAAGAAATTGTTATCATTGATGCACCTTTATTTTTCACACCAAATAACGATGGTTATAACGATACTTGGCACATTACTGGAGTTAATCAACTAGAAGGAACAGTTGTTTATATTTTTGATAGATATGGGAAGTTAATAAAAACCCTAAATCATAGTTCACCAGGTTGGGATGGAACCTATAGAGGTAAACTTATGCCATCTAATGATTATTGGTTTTTAGCTCAAGTTAAAAAAGATGACATTTCTTTTGAAGTGAAACGACATTTTGCTTTGAAGAGATAAAAAAACACCTCAAGTCTTTAATAACTTTATTCCTTTAAAAAATTAGTATTAGTTATCTTTGCAAACTAATTACTATTCATGAAGCCCTTTTTATTAGTCACATTTTTATTGGTTTCCTGTGTCCTGTTTTCTCAAAACGTGACCACAGATAGTAGAACGTATTCTCCTCAAGAACTCATTGAAGATATTTTAATAGACAGCAATTGCATTACAGATGTCGTAGTTACTAATGTTGTTGGTGGAAATTTTAATGGTACAGATGCTAGTTATGGGTATTTTGAAAGGAATGGTTCTACGTTTCCATTTCAAAATGGCGTGGTTTTAAGTACTGGAACAATAACCAATGTGCAAGGTCCAAATACTACTTTAAGTGATGATGATGCAGCTGGCTGGGTTGGAGATGCCGATTTAGAATATGCATTACAGGAGTCGAATACAATAAATGCCACCATTTTAGAATTCAATTTCAAAGCCGTTGCTGACCAAATTAGTTTTAGATATCTTTTTGCTTCCGAAGAATACCAAGAAGGCAATAGTAATACCTGTCAATATTCCGATTTGTTTGGATTTTTAATCCGAAAAGAAACAGAAACCGAATACGAAAATATCGCCTTAGTTCCTGGAACCTCAACACCTGTTAAAGTTACGACGGTGCATTCTGGAATTCCAGGCGCTTGTAGTCCTATTAACGAAACTTATTTTGGAAGTTGGAATGATGCAACAGCACCTATTAATTTTAATGGCCAAACAGCTATTTTAACAGCTATTGCAGATGTTATCCCTAATGAAACGTACCATGTAAAATTGGTTATTGCAGACGAACAAAACTACAGATACGATTCGGCTGTTTTCCTGGAGGCTGGTAGTTTTCAACTAAATACCAATTTAGGTCCAGATTTAATAATTGCAAACAACACTGCTCTTTGTACCAACGAAACGATATTGTTAGATGCCAATCAACCAGGAATGAATACTTATAAATGGTTTAAAAATGGTATTGAAATTCTGTTAGAAACCAATCCTACCTATTTAGTTACAGATGCTGGGACTTACAGCGTGGAAGTCATCATAGATGGTACATGTTTTTCTTATGGCGAAGTGGTTATAGAAATAGCTCCTGATCCTATTGTTTTTAATACCACACTCATTAATTGCGATTACAATTTAGATGGTTTTACAACTTACAATTTGTTCGATGCAGAAGCAGATATCACAAATAATGACAATACTTTATTTATTGACGGGTTTTATTTTTCAGAAGCTGAAGCCAACACTGGAGCAAGCCCAATACCAACACCAACAAGCTTTGATAACACCTCGTTAAATCAAATAGTTTATGCCAGAGTCTCAAATGCTAATGGTTGTATTTCTGTAGTTGAAGTTGCTTTAGATTTTGCAAATAACCGTATTGTTTTACCATTATATCCAGCTTGTGATGACGAAACAAACGATGGTATTACCAGTTTTAACCTAGATGATATGGGGGCATTTGTCTTGTCTCAAAACAGTGTGCCAAATACTGCAATTGTAACCTTCTATGAGTCTCAAGAAGATCTAGAAAATCAATCGAATCCATTATCAGGTACGTATGAAAATACAGACACACCAGATTTTGATAACTTATATGTCCAAATAGTGGATAATGGTATTTGCTTCGCCTATGCTTCCATTTATCTAATAGTTTATCCAAGTCCAGAATTAGCACCAGACGAAGAAATAATGTATTGTTTAAATCTTTTTCCTCAGACATTTCTTTTAGAAACTGGTTTATTATCTGGAGACCCTTCAGACTTTAGTTATCAATGGCAATTAGATGGAGTTGATTTAATGCTTAACACAGAACAGATTTCAGCAAACGAGATTGGCATTTACACTGTAACCGCTACTAATATCGACGGTTGTTCAACCTCAAGAACCATAACTGTGCTTCCTTCAAACATAGCAACTATAGAAGACATAATAGTTTCAGAAGCATCAAGTAATAATTCAATTACCATTATTGTCTCTGGTGAAGGAGATTACGAGTATGCTTTAGATAATGGTTTTTATCAAAACAGCAACACTTTTTCCAATGTGCCACCTGGATACCATACAGTTTACATTCAAGATAAAAACGGTTGTGGTGTTATTCCTGTAGAAGTTTCTGTATTGGGTTTTCCAAAGTTTTTTACACCAAATGGAGATGGTTATAACGATACCTGGAATCCAATAGGTTTAAACAATTTGGAAATCTTTGCTAGAACAAAGATTTTTGACCGTTATGGAAAACTCATAAAAGAATTAAATGCTTTAGGTTCTGGTTGGGATGGTACTTTTAATGGCTATTTATTACCAAGCGATGATTATTGGTTTATTATTACTTTAGCCGATGGAAAAGAATATCGTGGACATTTTTCTTTAAAGCGATAATTAAAGTAACAATCACATAACGTTGAATCTTTAATTTATTTCCTATTTTTACTTGCTAATTATTTTTTAATGAAACATCTTTTATTTTTATCAACGATTATCTGTGCCTTTTTGTGCCTTAACAATAGTTTTGCAAACAATAATAAAAATATTATCTCTGCAAGCGAAATTAACACGTTTTGTCCAAACCCAATTATTTCAACTTTTTCTCTTTCAGAGGGTCCAGAGAACACGTTAATAACCATAACTGGCAGTAATTTTACCAATGCAGCGTCTGTGTTTTTTGATGGAGTATCTTCAAGCTTCACCATTGTTAATGACACAGAAATTACAGCTTATGTTCCTACTGGAGTTATTAATTCTAACACTATAAGTATTATTAGCACTGGAGGTTGCACAGGAATTAGTGCCTCTAATTTTACGATTATAAATTCAGAATGCGATATCACTGGAGATGTTTTTATTTCTGAAATTTACGATGCGCTTACGGGTAGTTATGGCGTTTTTGAACTTTACAATCCGACAAATTCGGCTATAGCGCTTGATGGTATTTATGAAGTTCAAAGATTTGGTGATATTGGAAACACAACGCCTAGCGTTTCAACACCACTGACAGGTTCGATAGCTGCTTTCAGCACATATATTATTGAAATGGCTTCTTCTGAAAATGTATGTAGTGTGACTCCAGACATCTCACTTCCTGCTGGAATTAATGATAATGATGAAATAAAGCTTCTTAAAAATGGTGTTGTTATTGATGTTGTTGAGGCTCCTAATGAAAGAGGTTATACCATTATTAGAAATCCAAATGTCAATCAACCACAATCAACCTTTGATGCTACCAATTTTCTAATAGATCCTGAAGAATATTGTTCTAATCTTGGGATACATGTTGCAGATCCAATTACAACAACAACTCCTAACATCACACACCCAACTTCTCAAACTGTCTGCGAAAACAATGCTACAAGTTTTTCTGTTTCTATTGATACTGGCGTTTATACTTATCAATGGAAAGTTCTTGACAGTTCAGGAAATTGGGTAAATATCACGAATAATGCGACCTATTCAGGAGCTACAACAAGTACTTTAACCATAAATAATATTCCTATTAGTTTTGATAATAACCAATACTATTGTGAAATGACATCGGTTACTTGTGATCTTGTAAGTCATGCTGCTCAATTATATGTCACAAATCCTCCAGTAGATACCATCTCTAATCAAATTGTTTGTACAAACTATACGCTTCCAGCATTGACTAATGGTACTTATTTTACTGGCACCAATGGAACTGGCACTCAACTAAATCCTGGAGATGTTATTTCTACCACCCAAACCATTTATATTTATAACGAAACTGGAACGGCTCCAAATATCTGTTCTAATGAGAGTAGTTTTACAGTAACCATTTCTGGAACACCTCCTGTAGACACCATATCAGATTATAATGGGTGTTCAAGTTACACTCTTCCAGCTTTAACTAATGGAACTTATTTTACTGGCACCAATGGAACTGGCACTCAACTAAATCCTGGAGATGTTATTTCTACCACCCAAACCATTTATATTTATAATGAAACTGGAACGGCTCCAAATATCTGTTCAAACGAAAGTAGTTTTAACGTCACCATTACTGGAAACCCTCCAGTAGATACCATCTCTAATCAAATTGTTTGTACAAACTATACGCTTCCTGCATTGACTAATGGTACTTATTTTACTAGCACCAATGGAACTGGCACTCAACTAAATCCTGGAGATGTTATTTCTACCACCCAAACCATTTATATTTATAACGAAACTGGAACGGCTCCAAATATCTGTTCTAATGAGAGTAATTTTACAGTAACCATTTCTGGAACACCTCCTGTAGACACCATATCAGATTATAATGGGTGTTCAAGTTACACTCTTCCAGCTTTAACTAATGGAACTTATTTTACTGGCACCAATGGAACTGGCACTCAACTAAATCCTGGAGATGTTATTTCTACCACCCAAACCATTTATATTTATAATGAAACTGGAACGGCTCCAAATATCTGTTCAAACGAAAGTAGTTTTAACGTCACCATTACTGGAAACCCTCCAGTAGATACCATCTCTAATCAAATTGTTTGTACAAACTATACGCTTCCTGCATTGACTAATGGTACTTATTTTACTAGCACCAATGGAACTGGCACTCAACTAAATCCTGGAGATGTTATTTCTACCACCCAAACCATTTATATTTATAACGAAACTGGAACGGCTCCAAATATCTGTTCTAATGAGAGTAGTTTTACAGTAACCATTTCTGGAACACCTCCTGTAGACACCATATCAGATTATAATGGGTGTTCAAGTTACACTCTTCCAGCTTTAACTAATGGAACTTATTTTACTGGCACCAATGGAACTGGCACTCAACTAAATCCTGGAGATGTTATTTCTACCACCCAAACCATTTATATTTATAATGAAACTGGAACGGCTCCAAATATCTGTTCTAATGAGAGTAATTTCAATATAACTATTGCAGGTGCTCCTCCAGTAGACACTATTTCAGATGTATTTATTTGTTCAGAATATATTCTTCCTAATCTAATAAATGGCACTTATTTTACTGGAACCAACGGAACGGGAACACAACTAAATGCTGGAGATATTACTTCAACGTCCCAAACTGTTTATATTTATAATGAAACTGGAACGGCTCCAAATATTTGTTCTAATGAGAGTAGTTTTATTGTAACTATTTATCCTGCTACAAATTTCACTCTTGATGCAACAAACATTGTTATTAATAACAATTCGATAACAGTAGTCATGACAGACACAAGTATTAGCTATGAATATGCTGTAGATAATCAAATTTTTCAATCAAATCCTACATTCCTTAATCTTACAAATGGCATCCATACATTATATGTTCAAGATGTTAATGGATGTGTTTTAAAATTCCTTCAGTTTGAAATTAAAAATACGAACACCCTTTATATTCCTCCATTTTTCACTCCGAATAATGATGGATATAATGACGTATGGCAAATAATAGACCCTCAGAATACAATTGAAGAAATTTTCATTTTTAATAGGTATGGAAAATTATTAAAACAAGTATCTCTTCAACATAAAAGTTGGAACGGCGTCTTTAATGGATATCCTTTGGAGACCAATGATTATTGGTATCTTATCAATTTAAAATCTGGAGAACAACTCAAAGGTCATTTCACCTTAAAGCGATAGTATATTTGGCGCAAAAGCATCATTTTTTTACGTAATTTTAAGGCATGAAATTCAAGATACAATCAGAATTCAGTCCAACAGGAGATCAACCAGCAGCTATTAACCAATTAGCTGAAGGTCTTGATGCGCAAGACAAATATCAAACCTTATTAGGAGTTACTGGTTCCGGAAAAACATTTACCGTTGCCAATGTTATAGAAAGAGTACAAAAACCTACTTTGGTTCTAGCTCACAATAAAACCTTAGCAGCGCAATTATATTCCGAATTTAAACAGTTCTTTCCTGAAAATGCCGTTGAATATTTTGTCTCTTATTACGATTATTATCAGCCTGAAGCTTACATTCCAGTCTCTGGTGTTTATATTGAAAAAGATCTCTCCATTAACGAAGAGATTGAAAAAATGCGATTAAGCACCACATCTTCCTTGCTCTCTGGAAGACGAGATGTGCTGGTAGTTGCATCGGTATCTTGTTTGTATGGTATTGGAAACCCTGTGGAATTTCAGAAAAATGTAATTTCTATTGAAAAAGATCAGATTATTTCTCGAACCAAATTACTTCATCGATTGGTTCAAAGCTTATATTCTAGAACTGAGGCTGAATTTAATCATGGAAACTTTAGAATCAAAGGAGATACAGTAGATATTTTCCCTAGTTATGACGATCACGCATTTAGGATTCATTTTTTTGGTGATGAAATTGAAGACATTGAAGCTTTCAACATTCAAACCAATGAAGTGATTGAAAAATATGATAGAGTCAATATCTATCCTGCAAACATGTTTGTAACATCGCCTGAAGTCCTTCAAGGAGCTATAAAAAGTATTCAGGATGATCTAGTAAAACAATACGATTATTTTAAAGAAATAGGCAAACATTTAGAAGCCAAAAGGCTCAAAGAAAGAACCGAATTCGATTTAGAAATGATTCGTGAATTAGGCTACTGCTCTGGAATTGAAAACTATTCTAGGTATCTAGACGGCAGACAGCCAGGCACAAGACCTTTCTGTTTATTAGACTATTTTCCAGACGATTATTTAATGGTTGTAGACGAGAGTCACGTCACCATTTCTCAAGTTCATGCCATGTATGGTGGAGATAGAAGCAGAAAAGAAAACCTGGTAGAATATGGCTTTAGGTTACCAGCAGCCATGGACAACAGACCTTTAAAATTTGAAGAATTTGAAGCTTTACAAAATCAAGTCATTTATGTGAGTGCCACTCCAGCAGATTACGAACTTCAAAAAACAGATGGTGTTTATGTAGAACAAGTCATTCGTCCAACTGGTTTGTTAGATCCAATTATTGAAGTACGACCAAGCTTAAATCAGATAGATGATTTAATTGAAGAAATTCAAATTCGTGTAGAAAAAGATGAACGTACCTTGGTAACAACATTAACTAAACGTATGGCTGAAGAGTTGACAAAATATCTAGATCGAATTCAGATACGTTGTCGTTATATCCATAGTGATGTGGACACGTTGGAACGCGTGCAAATTATGCAAGATTTACGTGCTGGAATGTTTGATGTTTTGGTAGGTGTCAATCTGCTACGTGAAGGGCTAGATTTACCAGAAGTTTCTTTAGTAGCTATTTTAGATGCTGATAAAGAAGGTTTTTTACGTTCTGCAAGATCTTTAACGCAAACCGTTGGTAGAGCTGCAAGAAACCTGAATGGAAAAGCCATTATGTATGCTGATAAAATAACCAAAAGCATGCAAAAAACCATCGACGAAACCAATTACAGACGCGAAAAACAAATAGCTTATAACACAGAAAACAATATCATTCCCAAAGCTTTAAACAAGAGTTTGGACAATGCCTTATCAAAAAATTCCGTGAGTACTTATAGTTATGAATTAGAAGCACTGAAAGCTGCAGAACCTGAAAGCAAATATCTTTCGAAAGGTGAATTGGAAAAGAAAATTCGTGAAAAACGAAAGTTTATGGAAGAAGCTGCTAAAGCTTTAGACTTTCTACAAGCCGCAAAATTTAGAGACGAGATTAAAGCTTATCAAGAAAAATTGGAAGAATTAAAAAGTTAATTTTAGGTTGAAATTACAGTGACTGTAATTCCTCATGCAAATTAATTGGTATTTTATGTTTCAACTTTTTTTAGAGTTGCTTTTAATTATATTGAACTTTAAAAATGTCAATAAGCACATCTGGAGGAACAATTTTATTAGGAAAACTCTCCATTAAGTATAAAACTTTATTTATTGATTCATGACTTAAACCCATACGAATACCATAGTTAAATAACTTGATTCTTTCTTTATGTGAATGTTCATCATCAATATTCATTAATAACACCAATCTATGGAACTGCACAATTCGTTCGCTATGAGATTCTAAATGTATATAATTAATAGGATGTTCGATAAGGTATTCGAAATCTTCTCTTGAAATTTCAAGTTGTTTTGCAATTGCTAGTAAAAAATTATACTCAATTGGCTTTAAATCGTTTTCGCTTTTGGCAAATGAAATCATTTCAGACAAAAGACTTAATTTTTCAACCCTGTTAATCATTAGAGGAATGGATTAATATTTACTTTATAAAGATACTTATAAACACTATTTGATAATCCCTTATAATTTGTAACTTGTCGAAAAATAACCTGCGTTTTATCGTTATAATCTTGCATTTTATATAAATAAATATGTATCTACCTGATTTTCAGAAATTTAAATCACTTGTGCATTTCATCGATTATTTTACTTTTGTGAGAAAAAAGAAACAGAAAATTACAGTATATGACTAACAACGATATCTTTAAAAAATTAAGAGTTGCCTTAAAACTTCGAGACGACGAAATAGTAAAAATTTTAGAATTAGTAGATTTTAGAATTTCAAAAAGTGAGTTAGGCGCCTTTTTTAGAAAAGAAGACCATCCTAATTACATGGAATGTGGTGATCAAATTTTAAGAAATTTTTTAAACGGTTTAGTGATACATCTTCGTGGACCTATGCCAAAAAAGAAAACTAAAGCTCCTATTACAAAAAAGCCAAAAAAAAATAAATAACTTCTCTTATAGTTTATTAAATATTCTTACATTGCATAAATAAGACTAATTAGTCCTAAATATGATATTAAATAATCCTACAACCATTCAATCATCTGAAATTACAGATGAGAGCATACAGTTACTTAATAAAAAATACAAGTCGCTTTCAGCTACAAATCGCATTAAAGAGCTCTACAAAGATTTCGATATTCAAGATGTTATGCTAACGAGTTCTTTTGCTGCAACCTCAGCTTTTTTATTAAAAATATTTTCGGATGTTAATAAAAAACAACCAGTTTTCTTTATAGATACTGGTTATCACTTTGAAGAAACATTAAAATACAAAGCAGAATTAGAACAACTCTATGGCTTACATGTAAAGTCTATAAGTGCTATTAAAGAAGAGCATGAGTTTACAACAAAAGATGAAACTTGGAAGAAAAATCCTGATTTCTGTTGTTCTATAAATAAAGTAAGACCATTAGAGACTATCAAAAAACATTACAAAGTCTGGGTTTCTGGTTTAATGGAATGGCAAAGCGACCATAGATCTACTCTAGATATTTTTGAAATGCGTGGAGAGATTTTAAAATTCTATCCACTGTTAGACATTACCAAAGAAGAGAGAGATGCTTATATAGAAAAACACCAGTTACCTTTTCATCCATTAGTTGCACAAGGATACAACTCTATTGGATGTAGCCATTGTACAGTTCCTGGAGAAGATAGAAGTGGACGTTGGAACAACAACCCAAAAACAGAATGTGGTTTGCATTTATAACAAAGAAAAGAGCAACAATTAATGTTGCTCTTTTAACTAATCAACTAAACTAAACGCTACTAAACTTAATTTTTAATAACCTTAAACGTTCTCCTACTGTTATTACCTAGTACTTCAATAAGATAGCTACCGTTTGAAAGATTACTCATATCAATAGCTGTTTTCCCTAGAGCATGTATCTGCTTTTCGAGACATAATCTCCCCATAATATCAACAACTTTAATCGTTTCTATTCTAGATTTAGAGATATTATTTATATATAAAATATCAGATGTTGGATTTGGGTAAACTTCTAATTCATTTTCAAACAGATTATTGATAACTGTTAAAGTTGAATAATCTGCATATACTTTTACAACACCACTTACACTATTAGGGTCTTGAGCGTTAGAACTAGTAAAAAGAACGCCTCCATTTGCTGTTAAACCTACACTCGTTCCTTTTCCTGCCTCAGCATCATCATCATATTCCCCTGGTTGAATATTCCAATTAGTTGGACTCGTCAAATTTCGTTTATACAAATAGGTTTTACCTAAATTATTTCCAAAAGTATCATTAAACGGTGCCCCAACAGCTAGAAATAACCCATCTTGATTTAGTGCTAAACTGCTACCAAACCTATCATTACTATTTTCACCAAGAATATATCTATAGAATGTATATGTGCCACCCGTTAAATAATATGTTTTAACATATCCAGCCCCATTAACTGGATCAAAATTAAGACTTTGTGTAGCACTCACAACTAATATACCACTATTGCCACTTAAAGCGACATTGCTACCTAAAATATCATTTTTTATAGATCCTGAATCAACAAAAATCTGATTCCAATCTGAGGTATAGCTATACACTTTAACTTGTCCTGTATTTTGTCCTTCAGGTGTCCCATTAGCGTCAACAAATGGCGCACCAACAGCTAAAAAATCACCTGTATCATTTAAATCAATGGAAGTTCCAAATCTATCATTATCAACAACACCTCCAACTGCACTCCCTAACTGTGTCCAGTTTCCTGTACTGTATTGATAAACTTTCACTTCTCCTTTTGCCACGTTTGCACCTGAAGCTGCTATAGCTATTCTGGTACCATCTGCATTTAGGCTAATAGCATTACCCAAAGAAAGATTTGCAGATTGCCCAACAAAATCGGAACCCAATTGCGTCCAAGTTCCTGAAATATTTTGAAAGACACGCACATATCCAGAAACACTACCATTGATAGCACCATATAAAGTCCCAACTGCTATAATATCTCCTGAAGCATTAATATCTAAACTAGATCCAAACCGGTTTCCTGCTGAATATCCAATAATATCGTCTCCAATTTTAGTCCAGCTATCTGATGTTTTTTGATACACTGATACTTTCCCTATCTGGCTCTCTGTACCAGAAACGCCATTGTAAAGTATAGAAGCCACAACAATAGTACTGCCATCTGCACTTACTGCAGAGGTATTCCCAAAATAATCTCCGGAAACTCCTGCAGGATCATAAACATCATTTCCATAGGTTTCATAATCTTGCGAGAACATCAAAAATGGCATAATAAAAACGTAAAAAAGTAATTGTTTTTTCATAAAATTTGTATTTAATGGTTAATAAAAAACCTATTTATACACTATATATTTTGCTTATGTGTATTTACCAATAGGCAATACAAATCAATACCAAAATTAGTTTTTATGAAAATTTACAGGGACTACAAATGGGCTACAGATTAAATTAAATTACTGTTTAACAGGTTTTTACCTCATATTATGCAATTACTAAGGATAAGTCGAAGAAATTATATGATTTTATATCTCGAATAAAAAGTTTTTAAGATCATCATCTTTTCCAAGGTTTAGTTTCTTTTTTAATCTATAACGACTCATCTTAACACTTTTAGGTGTCACATTAGTAAGTATAGAGACTTCTTTAGTTGATAAATTCATGCGCATATAAGCACATGCTTTTAAATCATTATTTGTCAAATTTGGAAATTCAGTATTTAATGTCTTAAAAAAATTGGGGTGGACATTATTAAAGTGCTTTTGAAATGTAGACCAATTATCATCAAAATTTAATCCTTGCTTAACGATGTCGTTTAATTCTTTAATAAAATTAGATTTAGAAGACTCACTATCATTAAACTCTTTTATCTTATCATCTAAATCTTCTAGTAATTTATTTTTTTGTAGCGAACTCATGGTAAGGGAACTTAACTCTACAGCTTTTAATTCGAGTTCTTTCTTTTGAAGTTCTGCTTCTAATTCTGATGCTATTTTTTCTTTCGTTAAAAGCGCTTCTTTTAATTGAAAGGACTTCTGTCTAATCTTATAGCGATTATATAAAAGCACTAACGTGATAATTGTTAACAATGAAAATAAAACAGCCCAATTTCGATATAACTTAAACAGAGCAACGTCTTTATCTTTCTTGATTGTTTCTGTTTTTAAAATTTGAATTTCCTTTGCTTTTTTTTCAGCTTCATATCGCTCTTGGTAAAAAGCAACTTTCTCGGAAAGATCTTTATTAAACAAACTATCTCTTGTTATTGTATAAAATTGGAAATTAGTGTAGGATTTGGTATAATCTTTCAATTTATGATAAGAATCTGTTAGACCTTTATAGGCATCAACCCGATATGGCATGGATTTCGAATTTTCAGCATTCACTAAAGCCTCTTTATAATAATAGTTTGCTTCTTTATAGTTCTTTTGTTTGTATTGAAGTCCACCCAAGTTTAATAATGTTAATGCTGTATTATCTGTATCACCGATGCTTTGAAACAGTTCATTTGAATTTGAATAATACGCAATAGCCTCTTTTAATTGACTTTTCCTTGCATAAATATTTCCTAGGTTTGAATAAGTACCTGCTAGAGCCCTTTTATCATTTAGCTTTTCAGCAAAATCTAAATATTTCAAATAGTTCGTTTCTGCTTGTTCATAATCTTCTGTTTCATAATAAATAGTTGCTATATTATTAATGGAACTAGCTATCAATCTAGGGTTTTTTATAACTTTTCGAATATCATAAGCTTCTTGTAAATACGATAATGCGTTAGTGTAATCTTCTAAATCTTTATAAAGCAATCCAATACCATTTAAAGCATCTGATGTTTCCTTCTCTAAACCGTAAGCTCTATAAATAGGTAAGGCTTTAAAGTAATAATCTAGAGCTTCATGATAATTCCCTTTTTGTCTGTATAAAGCTGCAATGTTATTGTAAGAACGTGCTACAAAAGATGAATCTTCCAATCGCTTTCTAAACAAAACAGACTTCTTATAACTACTTAAACTAGAATCTACAATCCCCAAACGCTGATAAAGCACTCCTAAATTACTATAAATATCTCCTTTCTTCCTAAAGTCTGAAGCTGGAATACTATGTAAAGATTTTAACCAATAAACGTTTGTACTATCATATTCTCTAAGATAAAAATAAGCAGTTCCTAAATTTTTATATGAATCTATTAAACCATTTTGATAGTCTAATTCTTTACTTAACTCAATAGCTTTAGGTAAATATTTAAAAGCTAATTGAATTTCTGTATTAAAGGATTTCCTCCCTATCTCGTTTAAGAGTTTTACTTTATTAGTATCACTCTTAACTGTTTTCAGTTGTAGAATTAAAGAATCAACTTGGGAGAAAGAATAAGTGGTTATAAGTAGAAAAACAAGTGTAATTTTCTTCATTTTTGGTGGTTTGGAACATCTAAAATACTTTAAATATATATTTTTTACGCAGTTATCCACAAAAAAGACTCCTGATAAAGAACACGTTACAAACCAATACTCACTTTCAAACAAAAAAAAGAGCAACAATTAATGTTGCTCTTTTTAATTTATATAGGATGTTTACTATCCTAAAACTTGTTGTACTTTATCTGCAGCTTCCTGGAATTCTGTTGCACTCATAACATCTAATCCTGAATTATCAATTAATTCTTTAGCGATGTCAGCATTGGTTCCTTGTAAACGTACAATAATTGGCACAGAAATATTTCCCATGTTTTTGTAAGCATCGATGACACCTTGAGCAACACGATCGCAACGAACAATACCTCCAAAAATATTAATTAAAATAGCTTTAACAGCAGGATCTTTTAAAATGATTTTAAAAGCAGCTTCTACTCTAGCAGCATCTGCTGTTCCTCCAACATCTAAAAAGTTAGCTGGCTCTCCACCAGCTTGTTTGATTAAATCCATAGTTGCCATAGCAAGTCCAGCACCATTAACCATACATCCAACGTTTCCGTCAAGGTCTACATAGTTAAGTCCTAAAGCTCCTGCTTCAACCTCAATAGGATTTTCTTCACGTAAATCGCGTAAATCTTGGTAATCTTTATGTCTGTATAATGCGTTGTCATCAATGGTTACCTTAGCATCCACTGCCATAATCTTATTATCACTTGTTTTTAAAACTGGGTTAATTTCAAATAATGAAGCATCAGATGCTACATAAGCTGTATAAAGACTAGAAACAAATTTTGTCATTTCTTTAAAAGCTAAACCTTCTAAACCTAAGTTAAAAGCAATACGTCTTGCTTGAAAAGGCATCAAACCTACAGATGGATCTACTTCTTCAGTAAATATTAAATGTGGTGTTTCTTCTGCAACAGTTTCAATATCCATTCCTCCTTCCGTAGAATACATAATCATGTTACGTCCCGTAGCGCGATTTAATAATACAGAAATATAAAATTCACTAGTTTCACTTTCACCAGGGTAGTAAACATCTTCAGTAACCAAAACTTGATGCACTTTCTTTCCTTCAGCAGTAGTTTGAGGTGTTACTAAATTCATTCCAATAATCTGACCAGCAATAGCTTCTACTTCACCTAGATTTTTAGCAAGTTTAACGCCACCACCTTTACCACGTCCACCAGCGTGAACTTGAGCTTTTATAACATGCCAACCTGTTCCAGTTTCTGCAGTTAATTGTTTAGCTGCAGCAACAGCTTCTTGTGCATTTTTTGCAACAATACCTTGCTGAATACGTACGCCAAAACTAGCTAATATGTCTTTTCCTTGATATTCGTGTAAATTCATCTTTATTAAATTAGTTGTCATTCATTTAAAAGAAAAGAATCTCTTAAATCTATTGTGATGCAAAAGTAAACAACCTAATGCTTTTTACCAATAAATTTTATAGGAAGTATTATTATACTTTTTAAATGACCGAAATATGAAATAATAATCCTAAAAATCGACTTAGAAATATAAAATACTTTTTAGTTTTACGCTTTAAAAAAATTGATTTCAAATGAAAACAAATACCTTATTACAAATTGCGAAGGATTATGGAAGTCCCGTTTATGTTTACAACTCTGAAAAAATGGTTTCTCAATATAAACGTTTAACAGCTGCTTTTAATAAGGTGAAACAGGTGAAAATTAATTATGCCGTTAAAGCTTTATCTAACATTTCGGTGTTAAAATTTATGCACTCACTTGGTGCTGGATTAGATACTGTTTCAATTCAAGAAGTAAAATTAGGTTTAACAGCTGGTTTTTCAGCAGATAAAATTATTTATACTCCAAATGGAGTTTCTTTAGAAGAAATAGAAATTGCTGCAAAACTTGGTGTTCAAATAAATATAGACAATTTATCTATTCTAGAACAGTTTGGTACTAAATATCCAAAAACACCAGTTTGTATTCGAATCAATCCGCATGTAATGGCTGGTGGGAATACGAATATTTCTGTAGGACATATAGATAGTAAGTTTGGAATTTCCATTCATCAAATTCCTCATATTCTTCGAATAGTAGAAAATACGAAAATGAATATTAATGGTATTCATATGCATACTGGTAGTGATATTTTAGACATTGATGTGTTTTTGTATGCCAGTGAAATACTTTTTGAAACAGCAAAACATTTTAAAGATTTAGACTTTATCGATTTTGGATCTGGGTTTAAAGTTCCTTATAAAGAAGGTGATATTGAAACCAATATTGAAGAGTTTGGCGAAAAACTAACAAAAAGGTTTAACGAATTCTGCAAAGAATATGGTAAAGAATTAACACTAGCTTTCGAACCAGGAAAATTTCTAGTTAGTGAAGCTGGCTATTTTTTAACTAAAGTAAATGTAGTTAAACAAACTACTTCTACTGTTTTTGCACAAATTGATTCTGGTTTTAATCATTTAATTAGACCAATGCTTTATGGATCTCAACACGAAATTGAAAATATTTCTAACCCAAAAGGTAGAGAACGTTTTTATTCTGTGGTTGGTTATATTTGCGAAACAGATACGTTTGCAAACAACAGACGCATTGCTGAAATAACAGAAGGAGATATTCTTGCTTTTAAAAATGCAGGAGCTTATTGTTTTTCTATGGCTTCAAATTATAATTCAAGATATCGTCCTGCTGAGGTTCTTTGGCACAATAATAAAGCCCACTTAATAAGAAAAAGGGAAACTTTTGATGATATAATAAAAAATCAAATAGAAATTTCTCTTTAATAAAAAAAATTATACAACACTAAGCGCTTCAAAATATTGAAGCGCTTTTAATAATTTTTACTGGTAATTTATTTTTTTAAGAATTTTTTAGTGTAAACACCTTTATCTGTTGTTATTTTAGCCAGATACATGCCTATTTGTAAATGAGAAACTGAGATAGATGTTATGTTATCATTTACAGATAATACTTGTCTTCCACTGATATCCATTAATGTGATAGAATGAATTGTTTCATTTTGGTTGAATTGCATGTTTAACACATCTCCAACAGGGTTTGGAACGACTGTAAACGCGTTAGTAACCAACACATTATTTGGCGTTGATAATGGGTTTGTTAAGAAACTTTCTAATACTGTTTCATTTATTCCAGCCAAAGCTACCTCTATAGTATTGGATCTAAAGACCAAGTTATTATTACTGTTATCATAATAGTAATAAGATGTTTGAGTAGCAGGGGCATTTATTGGAAATGGCGATGAAATAGATAGTGTTAAATTCTGAACCACCTTTAAACGAGTTATATTACCACTGTAAGTGCCTTCGCCAACATCATTCATATTCAAAGTTCCATAAGCATCTACTGTGGCATTGACTGTTCCAGTAAAAGTTCCCGATGCAAAAGCGGAAGAAAACGTTCCTCCAACTGTATCTGTATTGCTATAACCAAAGTTCAGTGGAAAAGTTCCTATATAAGCATTATCATTAATGTAATTTAAATCAACATCTGGCGCTGCTATTCCAGTTAGTGATAAAACATCTGATATATCCTTTGAATATATTTTATTATCTGCTGAAATTGATAGAACTTCCGTTGTTCCAGGGTAAGTAGCTAATTCACCTGCTGTAGGAGCAGTATAAATATCTAAGTTAGTTCCTGTTGAAGTTAAATTTGTAAAATTCCAAGTTAATCCACCACCAGAGGCACTTTGGTCAATTTCTGGAGTAGATTCCACAATGGCATACGATGACATAGGAATACCGAAAAAATCGTTAATTGGAGCTTGTGCAAAAAATAATGCTGGTAATAATAAGAATATGAATGGTAATTTTGTTTTCATTTGTTATGTTTTTTACAATACTACCAAAAAGATCATAATATGAATAAAAAATGGGGTAACTACTTTAAAATTTCGCTTAAGTGTATTAGCATTCCACATGTTTTTATATTTTTAAACATTTAAGATTGTCCGAAAAAAGTTATAATTATGGCAATAATTCTGCTTTTTATCGAGCAAACTTAAAATCTTATTAGAACATAGTTTACGTTAACAGAATACAAAACAAAGCTAACTCCTTCTCATTTAAATAATTACATGTTTATAAGTGTGTTGTATTTTTTTAGTATCTTTAAACTCTCCTCAGGTCTTTTTTAATAGCGCTAAAAGACTTATGAAAACCAACAAACTAATATCATTTGCACAATTTTGTGCAACCAAGTTTTATTGTGCCAAAATTTCATCGATTTTTTCTCGATGCACTTCATCCAACAATTACTTTAGAGTCGTTTTATTAATGGTTTTTTTATTCTTCATGCCATTTATTTTTGGTCAAAACCCACAAATAGATAGCCTCTCTAATGTACTTCAAAATGAAACTGATAGTTCCATCAAATTAGAACTTATTAATAAGATAGCTAATCTAGAATTTCAAAATAATTTTGAAAAATCTATTGTATACGCCAGACAAGGAGTGGCACTTTCAGAAAAATCTAAAAATACTCATTGGCAACCAATATTTTATGAAATGCAAGGTAGAATACATGCCAACCTTTTAGAATTAGATTCAGCTTCCTTCTATTTCACCAAAGCTTTAAAAGGTTACCAAGCTATTGAAAACAGGAAAGGTCAAGCAACAACATATTTTAAAATTGGTTGGGTTCATAAAAGGAAAGGAGAGATTGAAGAGGCTCTTAAAGTAGATCTTGAAGCCTTAAAACTTATGGAGTCTCTTGATGATAAAAAAGGAATTGCTGGAGCTTACAGTCGTATTTCTGAAGACCTAAATAAACAAGGAAGACATAATGAAGCCCTTGAATACGCACTAAAAACAGTTGAACTTAGTAAAAAAAATCAATTTAAATCCGAGTTGGCTTATGCTTACACATCAGCTGGAGACACTTACATGGCTATGGGTCGTTTTCAAGAATCTTTTAGATATTACGATAAAGCACTTAATCAAGCAAATACACTAAGCTTTTCGGCATTCGATTTAATTAATTTTTCGAACAATAGAGCCAATGCGCTTAAACGAATGAAAAAATACTCTGAAGCAAAAAAAGCATATGAAAGTTCTCTAGCTGAAGCAGAAGAAATAAATTATGAAAATGCCATATATGTTATAACTGCTAATTTAGGAGAAGTCAATCTATTACTAGGTAATTATGAAGATGCTTTAAAATACCAGCTTCAAACAGTTGCTCTCCAGGAAGCCAATAATGATGTTTCAAACTTAACTGAGAATTACGATCATGTTAGTACCATTTATGAAAAATTAGGAAACCTCCCAAAAGCTCTTGAATATCAAAAAAAAGCTAGAAAAATGAGGGATAGCACTGCTTCTATTGAAAGTGACAAAGCCATGTCTAAATTATTAACCCAATACGAAACGGTAAAGAAAGAACAAACAATAAAAAACCAGGAAGCTAAAATATCTCAACAACAAAAAACACAAATATTATACATTGCTATTGCTGCTTTACTAACACTTAGTTTGATTGGCATGTTTTCAAGCATGAGAAATATTAAAAATAAACGTAAAAAACTTCAAACTTTAAACTTAGAATTAGAAACAAAAAATAAGCAAAATGAATTATTGCTTAGAGAGATTCATCATCGCGTAAAAAACAACCTGGAATTAGTGAAGAGTTTGATTTCTTTACAGTCTGCACAACTAGAAGATTCTGCCACTAAAGACGCTATGATTGCTAGTCAAAACAGAGTACAATCCATGGGAATTATTCATCAAAAACTCTATCAAGGAACAAACTTAGGAAGTATTGAAATGAAAGACTATTTTCTAAATTTAAGCGAAGGCATTTTGGATTCGTTTAACACAGAAGATCAAGTAAAAATTGAATGCGCTATGGATAACCTTGAATTAGATGTAGACACTGCAGTACCAATAGGTTTGATAGTAAATGAACTCTTAACTAATGCCTTAAAATATGCCTTTCCTGACAATAAAAAAGGACATATTCAAATTAGTTTATTGCAAAATAATTCAGATATTTTAACTTTAAAAGTTGTTGATAATGGAATTGGCAAAATAAATGGAATAGCACCAAAAGGAACCGGTTTTGGTTCGCAACTCATTAAATTATTAACCCAACAATTAAATGGAGAAATGCACGAGGAAAACACCAATGGCACATCTGTATTATTTCATTTTAAACTTCATAAAGCAGCTTAAATGAAAACACCTTTTAAAATATTAATTGTTGAAGATGAAATGATTATTGCTGCAAATATTTCATTACAATTAACCTCACTAGGCTATGAAGTTACTGGTGTTATCCCACGTGGTGAGGAGGCGTTACTTCATATTAAAGAGCAACAACCAGATATGGTGTTATTAGATATTAATTTAAAAGGAAAAATTGATGGTATTGAAACGGCACTATTAATGCAACAAGATTTCAATATTCCTATAATCTATCTAACAGCAAATGCAGATGATGAAAACTTCAACAGGGCAAAAGCCACAAATCCGTATGCTTTCATTTCTAAACCCTTTAAAAAACTAGATTTACAAAGAGCCATTGAGCTTACAGCAAATCACTTGAAATTAGAAGTTAAAACCGAAAATGAGACATCTAACAACAGTGATATTCCATTAATTTTGAACGACTGTATTTTTGTTCGTCATCATGAAAAAATGGTAAAAATCAGCATCAAAGACATTCTTTATATTGAAGCCGAACGCAATTACTGTCGTATCTATTCAAAGGGTAAAGAATATTTAATTGTTACAACACTAAAGGATATTGACGAAAAATTACCTCAAAATCATTTTTTAAGAATCCACCGTTCCTTTATAGTTAATATTTCACAAATAGATGAAATAGCAACCACACATGTAGTCGTTTCGAGAAAAGCCATCCCAATTAGCAAGCAGTTAAAGTCTGAACTCCTAAAACGCTTACATACTATTTAAATACAATTACAGCCTCATTGTTAATTAGTTGAACACAAAACAGCCTTTATTAATTTCCCTTGATAAATAAATGCTTGTTTTCGGACATTAAAACATCTATTTCGTCCTAAGTCACTTTTAAATAGCAGATTAAATAACTTATTTAGTTAACCTAATTGCTCACTTTTGCACACTCATAAAACATGAAATATTTCAATGCAACTTTAATATTGATAGTTTGTTTTTTACTAATATCGGAAAAAACAACATCTCAAAATCAAGATAACACCATTATATCCCTTAGTGAAATTTACAATAAGATGATCCCTAATGAGGTATCAAGCACAAAGAACATAATTGGTCCTATTTCTAATAACACATTAATTGGCACAGATAAAGAGGGATCTGTTTCAGTAATTAATTCAACATTGATTAATGACATTGTTAATGATTTTAAAAGTAATTGGGAGCACCTCATATTTAACGATCTAGACATAAAAGAAGTAGAAGAAGGCAACATTTTGGTTACGGGATTTCTCATAGGAAAAAATTACGAACAAGGACTCGTCAATTATCAACCATTTCAACACACATGGCTCATTCAAAATGGAATAGTTGTTAAGTTTATTGATTAATCAAAAATATATAACAAACAAGTAGATACGTTATAAAAGCGAATAGCTATATGGTTTCGTGGGGAAAATATTAGTGCTATAAAAACTAATTCATATAGCTATTCTACTTGTTTTAATTTTAAATACAATTACGTAAAAATTCGTTAAAAATGAAAAAGGCAGGTATTATAGGTGGTTCAGGTTTTATAGGAAGCTATATAACCAAAGAGTTTTTAGATAATAATTTCGAAGTAAAAGTGTCTGCCACAGATATTTCAAAAGAAGAAAAATACCAACATTTAATGACTCTTGAAAATTCAGATTATTTGCATATTTGTGAATTAGATGTAACCAATAAAACTGCTCTAAGAGACTTTGTTAAAGATTGTGATATTGTCATTCATGGAGGAACTCCTTTCCAATTGGATTTTAAGGATGCAAAAACCGAATTACTAGAGCCAACAATCAAAGGCACAGAAAATTTTCTAGAAATCATAAAAGAAACACCAACGGTTAAAAAAGTAGTTATCATTGCGTCAGTTGGTGCTTGGAATACAGATTTTCCTTTGCCTGCAGGCACAAAAACTTCAGAAGATATCTTTAGTGAAAAAGACACCCCATTTTTTAATGAAGAAAGTCATCCTTATGCCCAAGCTAAGTTTATAGCCAATCAAACCGTAGAAGAATTTATAAAAAAAAATCCTAAGCTTAATTTCGAAATTACAAGTGTATCACCTACAATGGTTATGGGAAAATCCTTATCAAAACGGGAAGACTCCACCTCTACTGGTATCCAATTTCTTTTCAAAAACAAGATTGCTCCCAACCCCTTTATACAAATGTTTTATGATACAGACATACCATTAGCAATTGTAAATGTTAAAGATGTTGCTACTGGAATTTATAAAGCTGCTACAATTCCTGGAAACCATGGAAAAAATTATTTATTGTCAAGCGAAACTTATCCTGTGTCCGATGTGTCGTTGATGTTAAATAATAAAGATCCAAAAAATACGCCTAAAATCATCTATCAAAACCAAAAAGCAGAACGCGAATTAGGATTGCCCTTTCGTTCGGTAAAATCGACATTACAGGACTATAATTCATAATATACATTAAACACATGGAAACTCAAATAAAACCATCACCAGCAGCAATCCTTCAAATTGGAACTGGTTTTTGGGCATCAAAAACATTACTAACAGCTGTAAATATGAATTTATTTACACTTTTGGCAAATGGAGAAAAATCAGGACAAGACATTCAAGCGAAATTAGGTCTACACAACAGAAGTCTTTATGACTTTCTAGACGCATTAGTCGCTTTAGGATTTTTAAGCCGAACTGGAATAAAAGAAACTGCTGTTTACAAGAATACCGAAGACACAAATCTGTTTCTTGACAAAAACAAACCTTCTTATATTGGAGGGATTTTAGAAATGGCCAATAATCGTTTGTATCCATTTTGGAACGATTTAGAAGAGGGCTTAAAAACGGGTTTGCCACAAAACGAATCCAAAAATAATGGTCAACCGCCATTTGAACTCATCTATGCTGATCCTGCCAAGCTTAGTGAATTTATTCATGCTATGGCTGGTGTGCAAACTGGAAATTTTATAACTTTTTCAAAAGAATTCGATTTTTCAAACTACAAAACCCTTTGTGATATAGGTGGTAGTGGTGGTCATTTTTCTGCACATATTGTTATGAACAATCCGCATATCCATTGTACGTCTTTCGATTTACTACCTGTAGAGCCTATTGCCAAAGACATTATAAATACTATGAATTTGAGTGATAACGTAACACTTGCATCTGGAGATTTTTTTGAAGATGATTTTCCCAAAGCCGATATCATCACTATGGGAAATGTGTTACATGATTGGGGAGAACAAGACAAACTCATGCTTATTGAAAAAGCATACAGAGCCCTACCAATTGGTGGTGCCCTAGTGGTAATAGAAAACATTATTGATGATGCCCGAAGTAAAAATGCTTTTGGATTGTTAATGTCATTAAATATGTTAATTGAAACTGAAAAAGGTTTTGATTTCACCTTCGAAGATTTCAACAAATGGACAAAACAAGTTGGGTTTAAATCTACCACATTACTACCTCTGGCAGGACCAGCGAGTGCTGCGATTGCTTACAAATAATACAGTTTAACTATTAATTAAATATAAATTACAATGACAAAAGCAACCTTTTTAAACCTAGCAGTTTTAACACTTATTATTACTGCTTCATTAGTAAGTTGTAAGGAAGAAACTAAAACTGAAACTCCTCAACCAGAACCTCAACCAATTGTAGTTGAAGTAGATGAAACACCAGACTATTTTCTTCTACGTCCAGAAGTTGAAAAAGCATATGGCTATTCGCATGCAGTAAAAATTGGCAACGACATTAAAATTTCTGGAGCCGTAAGTATGGATGATGAAGGCAACCCAACTGCTGTTGGAGATTTAGAACAACAAATGAAAAACTGCTATGCGGATTTAGAAAAAGTTTTAAAACATTATGGCTGCACATTTGATGATGTAGTGAAGGAAGATGTATTTACAACCAACATGCCTAAATTTTTAGAAGTGGCAGGATATAGAGCTGAAATTTATAAAAAGCAATTCCCAACTGGAACGTGGCTTGGAGTTAAGGAATTGGCCATTCCTGAATTTATGATTGAGATAGAATTGGAAGTACATAAATCAAAATAACAAACATAATTACTCAGTATAATTACAAAATCAATAACATGAAAATATTATCTAAAATTTTTATAACAGGATTCCTTTTTATTGGATTTGCTGCAACCAGCCAAACAACATCTCAAGCACTATCTAAAATTAATACGGAAGGCTTTCAGAAATCGCAAGTTATGAGTTTAATTTCAGACTTATCAGATGTGTATGGTCCACGATTAACAGGAACCAATCAATATTTTATAGCTGCAGAATGGGCAAAGAAAACCCTAGAAAGTTGGGGAGTCGATAACGTGTATTTCGAAAATTATTGTGATGACTGCATGGGTTGGGAAGTAAAATCTTTTAATGTAGAAATGACGGAACCTGCTTATATGAAAATACAGGCCTATCCATATGCATGGACAGAAAGCTCCAATGGTGTGCAAATAGGTGATTTGATTTGGATTGAGCATTATGCTAATTTAGACCAAGTAAAAAAACAATGGGCTGGAAAATTACAAGGAAAAACAATCCTGATAGGTTCAGCTCCAGTACAAAATATGCTATTCGATCCTCTTTCTACACGCTTTACAGAAGACCAAATTAAAGAAGCTGAAAAATCTATTGTACCTGCACCAAACAATTCTTTAAGTCATAATGCTGGAGATTTGGATTTAATTGGAAATTTGGATATGATATTCGCAAGTATGGTAAAAAAAGATGATGCCTTTTTTGCCTTTTTAAAAGCTGAAGGAGCTTTAAGCATGTTAGGAACAACTCCTTTTTTTCCTGGTGTTATTCACCCAAGTGGTACGTATAATTTTAGAGAAAGTGATGAGAAACCAATCCCCTATTTTGCCATTTCGCCAGAAAATTTCGGAAAACTAAAACGTTTATCAGTTAGAGGAATGAACCCAAAAATTAAATTCCATTTAGATTCTGAATTGTATTTAAATCCTAAAAACAATGTCAATATTATTGCAGAAATTACAGGTTCGGATCCAAAATTAAAAGACGAAGTTGTGATGATTGGTGCACATTTCGACTCTTGGCATCCAGCTTCTGGAGCTACAGATAATGGCGCTGGATCTGCAGTCATGATGGAAGTGATGCGTATTATTAAAGCCTCTGGATTAAAACCAAAACGAACGATTAGAATCGCACTTTGGGGAGGCGAAGAACAAGCGTTTTTAGGTTCCTTGGCTTATGCGGAAAAACATTATGGAAAAGTAAAAGAAACGACTAGAAAAAAAGAAGTTGAAAAAATTTCGGCTTATATCAATATGGATAATGGTGCTGGCCAAATGCGTGGCATCTATTTACAAGGAAACGAAGCAGTTAGGCCTATTTTTAAAAGTATGTTAGAGCCATACGCTTATTTAGATGTGAATAATCTAACCATTCAAAATACGGATTTTACTGATCATGATGTTTTCGATTATTACAAAATCCCTGGATTTCAAATCATACAAGATCCATTAAATTATAGTACAGTCACACATCACACGAATTTAGATGATTTAGAATATGTTCCCGAACGCGATATGATGATTAATGCGACTGTAATTGCAGCACTAGTTTATCAAATTGCAGAGAGAGATTCGCGTTTACCTAGAGAAGATTAAAGATAACTATTGAATTTAAAACTATGAAATTAATTTTCGCCTTTATTGTAATGATTTCTATAAGCCTAAATTGCTTAAGTCAGGAAAAAAATAACGGACAAATAATAAATTATAAAACAGGAAATCCAGCAGATTGGCCAAAAGAACTTGATGCTGTGATATCTGCTCCAAATAATCATAAAATTCTATTAGAAAACGATCAGGTAAGAGTTTTAGAAGTGACTCTAGCTCCAGGTGAAATAGAAGCATTACATCATCACCAATGGCCAAGTGTTCTTTATATTCAAGAAGCTGGTGATTTTACAGATTCTGATGGCGATGATAGAGTGCATCCAGGACATGCTAGAAAAATGGTAGCTAAAATGAATGATATGGTTACAAAACCTATTATTATGAAAATACTGAAGGTGGTCATGCAGGTTCTTCAACAAATGAGCAAAGTGCAAAATCAAATGCTTTGATGTTTTCCTATTTGTTGATGAAGTTGAAGTAATTAATATCATAACAATCTGTTATATGCAACCTTTAAAACCAACCAAAATGACTATTTCAAAACCTAGTAATTTTTTATTTACAACAATACTATTACTAGTATTATGTAATTCTCTATTTAGCCAAAAATTAGAGCCAAAAGAAAGATTACCAGAACCTGACCATACTATAACCTCAAAAATAACAGGTCATGACTATCAACTATATATGTCTTTTCCCAGAGGTTACTCAACCAAAGACACCATTTCCTATCCTATTTTATATGTTTTGGATGGTTGGCGTGATTTTGAATTTTTTAATACAGAACAAAGAAGATTATCTGGAAAAATTGAAGATGTTATCATCATAGGTATTAGTTCTGGGCTTGACGGATTAAGTTTTGGACTTTCTAGAACTCTTGATTATACCACAACTGTTGATACAATTTTTACAAGGGATGGGGAAAAAAAATTCAACCTTCCAAAAGGAACTGCAAAATCTGGTGGAGCCTCTCAATTTTTAGAAGCTCTTAAAACCGAAATAACGCCATTTGTCGACAAACATTATAAAACCAATTCAGAGAGAGGTATTTCAGGCCATTCATTTGCTGGACTGTTTACGGCTTACGTATTTTTAAATTCAGATGGTTTTTTTACAAAATTCGGCATCAATAGTCCTTCGCTATGGTGGGATGAAAAGAAATTATTAGATCAAGCTATTTTACAATTTACCGAAAATAAAACCTGGAATATACCACCAACTAAAGTTTATATTTCCGTTGGAGGGAAAGAAGGAATAGATATGGTTCCCCAAATGATTGAGTTCAGCTTAAATCTTGAAGAAGCATCATATAATAATATAGATTTAAAATGGCATGTATTTGATGATGAATCACATGGATCTGTTATTAGACCAAGTTTGACGCAAACATTAATTGAATTGTATGGAAAAGATTAAAAAACACATGAAAATAAAAACAGGTATTACCCTTTGCCTTCAATTATCTATTTTCACCTTATTCGGGCAAAACATAACCGGAAAATGGTATGAAATTCAGGATCCGAATGCGAGTTTAGAATTCACTATCGACAAAACAAGCGAAGCATATTCTGGCTCTTTCAATTGGCAATGGAAAAGTTGGATTAGCACAGTTAATGCACCACTCGATCATATAATTGTTAAGAACGATTCACTTTTACTGGAATTAACACATGCAGACTTTAAACTAAATTTCAAATTAAAAAAAGAGGATAAAACTGAAAACTACAAAGGCTTTTTTTATCTCGGACCACGCCAATTAGGACCAGTTACTTTGAGTCGGACTCCTATAAAACGTGTTTTGACTATTCCCGAAGTCGTCGAAAAAACTTACAGTAGACAAGACACCTTAAGAGGCAAAATAACGGATGAAAGAGCATGGTGGAATTTAACGCATTACGATTTGGATTTTGAATTGGACATAGAAAATAAATTCATCAAAGGCTCTAACACCATTACGTATATAGTATTAGAATCAAAAAATGACATGCAAATCGACTTGCAGCCTCCTTTGAAAATTACTAAAGTGATTCAAGCTGGTGAATCTTTGACTTTTACACAAGAAGGAAATGCGTATGTCATTCATCTGAAAGAAAATCAAACAAAAGGATCCTCAAAAGAGATTGAAGTATTCTATGAAGGAAACCCAAAGGAAGCACCGAGAGCACCTTGGGATGGTGGTTTTTCGTGGGAGAAAGATGCAAATGGCAAACCTGTAGTATTCACCTCATGTCAAGGAGAAGGTGCTAGTTTATGGTGGCCAAACAAAGATCACATGTACGATGAGCCAGATAATGGCATGATCATACGTGTAACCGTACCTGAAGATCTTATAGCGGTTGCCAATGGGAAACTTACAGCGACCGAAAAAAAGGATAATGGTACAACAACTTATCAATGGACAGTTGTTAACCCTATCAATAGTTATGGTGTTGCTCTTAACGTAGCAGATTATGTTCATTTTTCAGATCCATACAATGGAATGGAAGGAACACTGGAATGTGATTATTATGTCCTGCCTGAACATCTAGAAGAAGCCAAGGTTCAATTTAAACAAGCACACTCAATGTTAGAAGCTTTTGAATATTGGTTTGGTCCTTATCCGTTTTATGAAGATAGTTACAAACTAGTAGAAGGTGTTGGCATGGAGCATCAAAGTTCCATTGGTTACTCTGGTGGCTTTATAAATGGGAATCGTGGTAATGATATGTCAGGATCGGGTTGGGGATTAAAATTCGATTATTTGATTATTCACGAATCTGGTCACGAATGGTTTGCGAATAACATTACTTACAAAGATATGGCAGATATGTGGGTCCATGAGGGATTTACAACCTACTCTGAAGCTTTGTATGTAGAATATCATTTTGGGAAAAAAGCTGGAGCAGAATATATAAAAGGACTTTCCCAAGGTATTAATAACGACATCCCAATTATTGGAGAATACGACGTTAATGATACGGATTACACACAAGATGCATACCTAAAATCTGCTACAGTTTTGCACACATTAAGGCAAGTTATTAATGATGACGAAAAGTGGAGAGCTATTCTAACGGGTTTAAATACAGAATTCTACCATAAAACAGTGACTACAGCAGATATTGAAAATTATATTACCAAACAATCAGGATTAGACTTAAGCACATTCTTTGAGCAATACTTAAGAACCATAGAAGTACCTACGCTAGAATACTTTTTTGAAGATAACAAATTTGCTTATCGTTGGATAAATGCTGTTCCCGGATTTGATATGCCATTGAAAGTAAAACTAGATAACAAGGAACAATGGATTCATCCAACCACCAAATGGACACATGAGTACACCAAAGACACTAAAAATGAATTGATCATTGATCCCAATTTTTATGTGGCTGGTTTTAGAAATATGAAAGAATAAACCCTTTTAGAATATGATATACTATTGGCTACATCTTTTTTACATATTCATTGGTTCCAAATTCTTTTGGAAACCAGTAGACTTGACATCTAATCTCACCAGAAAACGACGTGTTAACATTCTTGATTGCGAGACTTTGAGATACATGAACAATTCCAAATACACCAATTACATGGATTTTATTCGGTTTGAAATCATGTTTCGATCTCAATTATTTAATAATTCCGTTAAAAAAGGCATGTTTGCGGTATTAGGTTCACAGAAAATAATTTACAAGAAACCACTAAAAAGATGGTCCACTTTTTCAATAACCTTGTCTCTGGAAGGCTGGGATGAAAAATGGGTATACCACAAACATACTTTTACACAAAAGAATCAAGTTTGTGCAATTGGCTATACAAAAGCGGCTTTTTGGAAAGGTAAAAAAGCTCAGAATATAGACCAAATTCTTAAAAACTCTGGCGTGACTTTAAATGAAATGAACCCATCTGCAAACGTTCTAAAGCTTTTTGAAACCGATTATGAGCTTTTGAAAGAAACAGAAGAAGCAACATAATAATATTACTAATAATTAACACATCAAATTATGAAAACCGTACTCATCACAGGAACTAGCAAAGGCATTGGACTTGAAACAGCACTCACTTTCGGTCGTGCAAGCTACAAAGTTTTTGCAACCATGAGAAACCCTGAAAATGCTTCAGAATTTAAACAAAAAATAGCTTCCGAATCTCTGGACATCAGCATTCATAAAATGGACGTGGATTCAGATGCATCTGTTAATAATTGTATAGATTCTATATTCGACACTCACGAAAACATAGATGTTTTGGTAAATAATGCAGGTATTGAACGTCATGGTTCTATTGAAGAAATGCCTATGGACGATTTTCATTCCGTTATGAACACCAATTACCTTGGAGTCCTTAGATGCACCAAAGCCTTGCTCCCACAAATGCGAAAAAACAAAGCAGGCTGCATTATTAATATAGCATCTGTTGCTGGTCATATTTCAAACAGTCCGTTGGGTGCTTATGCCGCAAGCAAACATGCCCTTGAAGCTATTAGTGAGGCTTTGGCGCAAGAAGTAAAACCTTTTAATGTTCGTGTTGCCATTGTTGAACCAGGCATTATTAATACCGAAATGGCAAATGATATTTCAGTAGATGGAGAATCTATTTATCCGCATTCCAAACGTTTTTCCGGACTCTTTTCTGCATCGTTAAAAACGCCAACACCACCTTCCCTAGTGGCAAATAAAATTTTAGAAATCTCAGAAAGCAACTCTTGGAAATTAAGACATCCTGTAGGACCAGATGCAGAACCATTTATTGCATGGCGTGCCTCGATGAGCGATGAAGAATGGGTAGATTGGAACGCAGTAAATGATGAAGAATGGTATAATTCTGTAGAAAGAGATTTTGGCTTAAATGCGCGATAAAGAGCTGGTTTATTAGAAAATAAACAATAATACTAGTCGCAATTGGTATAAAAAATTGAAAAAAGTTAATTATTTTAAAAGTGTCTTGATTTTATATTTCTTGATTCTATATTTTTTAAAATTAATTAATTACTTGTAGGAAAACATTCGCTTAAATTTTGTATTTTTACTTGAGTGCCAGTTTTTTAAATAAACTAGCACTCAAGTATTTTCTGTTTAATAGCTATTAGCCCTTCCTCTGCTATTGCACATAAGATGATGTTTATAACAAGTTGTGTCTCGCAATTTGAATTCTATAATAAACACATCTAAAAACCTTATTACAGATTGTAATTAATTATTAACTTAAAACCAAGACCCATGAAAAATTTAGTTTTAATAGGTTGTTTATTATTCCTTTTCACTTCCTGCAACAATAAACATAGATACACACAAGAATCTGAAGAAATTGAAATTGTTAAAGCCAACATTAATGATTACGATTACCAAGAATGGGATAAACTAAAATCCCACTATGCAGATTCTGCACAAGTATTCTATAATTCTAGATCTAGAATATTTTCTCCAGATGAATTGATTGAGTATCACAAAAACAACGACATTAATTTATCTACTCGTGCTTTTGAAGATGAAAGTCGAGAATATGAAATGGTAGAAGACAATAACGGCAAAACTTGGGTGAATTTCTGGGGTTTGTGGAAAGGAAACTTAGCAGCCAATAACAAGCAAATTATTATGCCTGTTCATATCACCTATCAATTTGTCAATAAAAAAATTGTAAAAGAATATGGGTATTGGAATTCTGCTGAGATTCAACTAGAGCTTCAAAAAATAGAAGCTAATAAATCATTATTAGAACCTGAAGAAGAAACAGTAGAAATTGTTGAAATTCAAGATATAGAAGACATAGAAGAAGTTGAATAAACTTAAAAATCACCCATTGTTTCAATATTGTATTTCATTAGTGAAACGGACATTCTATGTCAAATTTTAACGCTTTCCTTATTTAATATTCATGTTTAGATAAAAATTTTAGCCTACTCGGACAATAAAATGAAGCATTCGTCCTAAATCGATTTTATACCTTGATAAATATCACTTACTTAGAATTCAATTGAATTTTGAAAAAAGTATAAAAAAATTTATAAAATACCTTCATTATGAAATCGAACATCTTTATACTATGTTGCTTTTTTAGTCTATTTTTTTCTTGTATAGAAAAACAAGAAAAAACTACCGACATTGAAACCGATTGCACGTCCATATATATGGATTATTCAAATAGTAAAGACCAATTTACAGGTGGCATTAATATGATTCCAATTAAAACAGCTAAAGGCACCTTCAATGTTTGGACAAAACGTGTTGGTAATAACCCTAAAATAAAAGTATTACTTCTTCATGGCGGACCTGGTGGGACACACGAATTATTTGAATGCTTTGATGGCTATTTCCCAAACGAAGAAATTGAATATGTATATTACGATCAGTTAGATTCTTATTATAGCGACAAACCAAATGATTCTACACTTTGGACAACAGATCGTTTTGTTGAAGAAGTTGAACAAGTTAGAAAAGCGTTAAAAATGGATCATAGTAACTTCTATTTATTAGGTCAATCTTGGGGAGGTATTTTAGCCATGGAATATGCTTTAAAATATCAAGATAATTTAAAAGGTTTAATTATCTCGAACATGATGGCTAGCATCCCTGAATATGAAAAATATGCTGCTGAAGTATTAGGACCGCAATTAGATCCTGAAGTTTATAAAGAAATTAAAGACATGGAAGCTAATAACGATTTTGAAAATCCAAGATATGCAGAATTGGTCACAACCAATTATTATACAGAACACGTATTAAGAATGCCTTTAAATTCCTGGCCAGAATCAATAACACGAGGATTTAACCACTTAAATCCAAGCATCTATATTTATATGCAAGGCTATAGTGAATTTGGAGTTACTGGTAATGCCTCTTTAAAAGGCTGGGATGTATCGGATAGGTTAAAAACCATAAACACGCCAACCTTAATGATTGGTGCTACTTATGATACTATGGATCCAAAATATATGGAATGGATGTCTAACCAAGTTCCTAACGGTCGCTTCTTATTGTGTCCAAACGGAAGTCATTTCTCTCAATACGATGATCAAAAAAATTATTTCAAAGGATTGATTTCTTTTATCAAAGATGTGGATTCTGGCTCATTTAATTAATCTATTTTTTATGAATAAAATACTTAGTACTTTAACCTTATTTTTCTCTATTACATTTGGTTTTTCGCAAACTTATATCACGAATGTAACCATTATAGATGTTGAGAATCAAAAGTTAATTCCCAATCAAACAGTAGTTATTACTGGAGATAAAATTTCTAATATTCAATCAAGTAAAAAGATTAAAGTTGCAGCAGATACTTCTGTAATTGATGGTACTAACAAATATTTAGCACCAGGTTTAACAGACGCTCATGTGCATTTTTTTCAAAATGGAGGGCTTTACTCGCGTCCTGATGTTATTGATTTAAGAAAGGAAAAATCTTTTGAAGAAGTCATTGAATTTTCTCATGAAAATATGGAAGACCAACTTCGAAGATACTTAAGAAGTGGTATTACTAATGTGATAGACGTTGGAGCCACTTATAACCTCCTTGAACTAAGAAAAACTTTCGAAAACAAAAATTTTGCACCTTCAGTTTACATGACAGGCCCATTGTTAACCACATACGAACCTCAAGTTTACATAGGATTAAAAAAGAACGAACCATTCAGTTTGGTTAAAACCGAAGAAGATGGCAGAAAAATGGTACAAGCACAATTAGCATATAAGCCAGATTTCATTAAAATCTGGTACATCGCTGGTGCAGATGGTTTGGATACAGAAACAAGTGCAAGGAAAAATTCTCCTTTAGTTAAAGCCATTATTGAAGAAGCCCATAAAAACAATTTAAAAGTTGCTGTTCACGCATCCGAAAGAATAACTGCGCAATTAGCAGTAGAAAATGGTGCTGATTTTTTAGTACATAGTGTGGACGATGAAATTATACAACCAGAATTTGTTAATCTTTTAAAGAAAAACAAAGTCATTCTTTGTCCAACTCTTATAGTTTATGATAATTACTTAAATACCTTTGGTCAAAAACACAACTTTAGCAATTTAGAATTTGAACAAACCAATCCATATCAATTAGGAACTTTATTGGACTTAAAGCATCTTCAAGACACAACTCTTGTTAACAACTACAAAAACATGGCAAATTCTAAAAGCCGGGTGTCAGCTCTTAAAAAATCAGATTCAATTAGCATGGTTAATTTAAAAATCCTTTCAGATGCTGGAGTAGTAATTGCAAGTGGAACGGATGCTGGAAATATTGGAACCTTGCATGCTTCATCTTATTTAATAGAATTACAAGCCATGCAAAAAAGTGGCATGAATAATTGGCAAATACTTCAAGCATCCACAATCAATGGCGCAAAAATTTTGGATAAACAAAATGAATTCGGAACCGTAAGTATTGGCAAAAAAGCCAATTTGATTCTTTTAGATGAGAACCCTGTTGAGAACCTAGAAAACTTAACAAAAATATATCGTGTAATAAACAAAGGAACTGTTTTTAATCCAAAGGATATAGTTACAGAAACTCCTGAAGCATTGGTACAACGTCAGTTAAATGGATATAACTCGAGAAACATAGATGCTTTTTTAGAGCCTTATGCAGACGATGTAGAGATTTATAATTATCCTGACCAGTTACTCATGAAAGGAAAAGACAATATGCGTTTAGGTTATACTCAAATGTTTGAATCGATACCTAATTTACATTGCGAACTTAAAGGAAGACTCATTAGAGGCAACGTTGTTATAGACCAGGAATATGTAAAAATGGGAGAAAGCATAGTTGAAGCTATTGCTATCTATCATATAGAAGACAACAAAATTAAGAAAGTATATTTTATAAATTAAAACACCCTAAGTCTTATTATTAATAGCATTATAACTAAGACAGATGACAACCAACAAACCACTACAACCAGTAACTAAAGAAGATAGAATAGATTTTTTGGATATTTTAAGAGGTATTGCTATTCTATTTATTTTCGCTGCTAATATTGTATTTTTTTCTGGATACGTCTTCTTCCCACCCGAGGCACATATACCTGCTACTATTCTAGTAACAGATAACTTTGTAGATTTTACAAATTTCACCTTAATAGATGGCAAATTTTATTCCATATTTTCTTTGCTTTTTGGTATTGGATGCGCCATACAATTCAATAAATTAAATAACCACAACAAACCCTTTGCTCCTTTTTTTAGACACAGAATGTTCTGGCTTTTAATAATAGGGTTAATTCATTTATGTCTTTTTTGGTTAGGAGACATTTTAACTCTCTATGCTTTACTTGGTTTTATACTTATTTGGTTTGTTAACATGTCCAACAAGAAGCTTATAACTTGGGCAATTATTTTAATTTTATTTCCTCTTGTTAACTGGTTTGTTATACATGTGGCCAATTTTAATTATCCGAAATATATATTTCAGCTAAACATAGATTACGCGAAACATTTCGGGTTTCAAATGGCTGAATGGCAAGGTAAAGAATTTACCGATTTTCAAGCATATTTAAAAAATGATAACTTGATTGAGTTTTTTAAAATGAACGTTGGTAATACCTTTATTAGAATAGGAAATATTTTAAGGGAAGGTAGAATCTTTAAAGTGCTTGGTGTTTTTTTAATCGGACTTTGGGCAGGAAGAAAAATTATAAACGAAAATTTGCTAAATAATACCAAATTTTTAAAGAAAGTGGCTATATATGGTTTTAGTATTGGTCTTCCAATAAGTATCATTAGAACCTATCTTGAATTTTTCACAAATCCTGAATCACAAATTTTAGGATTTTTAAACACCCTTTCATATGCTTTTGGCACAGTTCCTCTTGCCATGGGTTATGCTTCTTTACTAGCTCTGTTATATAGAAAAAATTTAAAATTTTTAAACTGGTTTGCACCAGTTGGAAAAACAGCTTTATCCAATTACATTTTTCAAACATTTATATCCATAACCATATTCTATGGAATTGGTTTTGGTTTTGTAGGCAAGCTTGGTATAACAGTAATTATGGGTATTTCAATAGCCGTTTTTTGTTTTCAAGTAGTCTTGAGTACCTGGTGGCTTAAGCATTTTAGGTTTGGGCCATTAGAATGGATTTGGAGACAATTAACCTATAAAAAAAGGATTAAACTTAAGAAATAACATATAATCAAATCAAAAACGAAACATCATGAATTCAATGGAGAAACCTTGGTCAAAAAAAGAATTGCAAATATATATTTTACTGCTTTGTGCCAATGCAGATTCAGAAGAAACTGAAGAAGAACTTGAATTAATAAAATCTAAAACAGACCCTGATACTTTCATCAAAATGCATAAAGAATTTAGTGAAGATACAGAGGAAGATAGGTTCGAAAAAATAGACACCAACGTGCATTTGCATGACTATTCCAATATGGAACTTTCAGATTTTAGAAAAGAGATGTACGAAGTTTTCTTAACAGATAAAAGATACCTTCTCATGGAACGTAATCTCGATCGTATTTTAGATAACATTCTGTATTAACCATCTCATATTTAGTTATTAAAAAAAATATAGATGATAAAATTCTTTAGACATATTCGCCAAACCATGATAAAAGAAAACAGAGTTAGCAAATACTTACTGTACGCCATTGGCGAAATCATCCTAGTAGTTATTGGCATTCTCATTGCTTTGCAAATAAACAATACTAACGAAGCGAATAAAGCAAGAGTAAAAGAATTGCATTATCTTAAAAACATCAAAACCGATTTACTCCTAAACATAGATAACATCAATAGTTTTATTGAAACCAGAGAAACTAAAATTAAATCGGCAAACATTGTTTTGGAGTATTATGAGGGTAAACCTCTCTCTAATCTTAATGATTTCAACAAAAATATTTTAAACGTTTATATCTGGCATAAATTCTATCAAATAAACAACACCTTTTTAGAATTAACCAACTCAGGAAATCTAGCTACAATATCAAATGATGCCATAAAGAACGGTTTACTAAATATAGATGCGCTTTATAAAGAATTAAAAGGCGAAGAAGAGCATTATCGTTTTGACACAGAGGTACTACTTTATGAGCCTTCGTTTAATGTTTTAGACTTAAATCCACTAACAAAAAAATTCATGTACGATGTTAGTAATGGCCAAGCTGGAGAAAATACTGAAATACCTAGAGAAAATTTTGAAACACTTTTAAAAGACACCAAACATAAAAATGGCTTCGTAATGGCAGTTTATGAATTTACAGTTATGAACGGTCAATTAGCAACCATGAAAAACATGTCTGAAGAACTTCTACATCTAATTGATAAGGAACTAAAAAAAGGATAAATGATTAAATTCTTCAGAAAAACACGTCAAAACATGATTAAAGAAAACAGAGTTAGCAAATACTTGCTTTACGCCATTGGCGAAATCATCCTCGTGGTTATTGGTATTTTAATTGCGCTTCAAATTAATAATTGGAATGAAAACAAGAAAATAAATAAATCTATTTCAGAACATTCAGTCATTTTGAAACAAAACTTATTGGAAGACAAAACACAGCTGGAACTATTACATCAAAACATGACTGATAATGTTATTTATTCAGATTCTTTGATGATGCAAATAAAAACTTTAATACCTATTGATGGTAATACAACTAAATATTTAGTGAAATTATTATTGGAATATCAGTTTAGGCCAAATACCAATGCTATGGAAACCATCATGCAATCGAACGAAATTCCTTTTTTAAAAACAGAATTACAAACAGCCATTCTTGACTATTATGCTTTAATTAAAAGTGCTCAAGAACGAGAAAACATTTCAAACACTCAAATTCAAAGTAAATATGAAGTTTTTATTACTTCTCAGTATCCATTGATATTTCAGAGAAATAATAGATGGGATTTTATAAACAACTACTACAAAGACGATCCAAGACCATTATTAGCTTTAAATGAAGAAGAATTTCTTGCTGATAAACAATTGGAAATTTTAATCACATCTCGTTATTTTCAAAGCGTTGCACTTAAAAAATTCTATTCTGATTTGCTGGAAGCTTCAAACTCCATATTAAAACTGCTTTAAAATATGATAAAATTCTTCAGACATATCAGACAGGACCTTCTCAACAAGGGTAAAACCACCAAATACTTCAAATACGCTATAGGAGAAATTGTATTAGTAGTTTTTGGTATTTTAATTGCCTTAAGCATCAATAATTGGAATGAAAACAGAAAACTTCAAAATGAAGAATTAAATCTATTACTTGAAGTCAAATCAAATTTAGAAGTCACCCTAAATAATTTCAAAAACGATACATTACAAAATCTAAATACTATTTATCAATACCGAAAAATAGAACATTACATCCAGGAAGATTTACCTTATAATACTGAGCTAGATGAGGCTTTTGGACTTTTAGGAACTTGGTGGAGTCCATATCCTATTTCAACAGCTTATACAACGCTAAAAACCAAAGGCTTGGACATCATTTCAAATCCATCTTTGAGAAATAACATTGCACATATGTATGAATTTGAGTTTAAGGTATTGAGCGATGATTATGATAAGGGAGAATGGGGAGTAACGTCAGCTATCACACCTCTTATTACTAAACATATTAAAAGATTTACTAAAAATTCCAAACTCTATGCGCGTCCAAATAGTTTTGAATATTTAAAACAAAATAATGAGTTAAATAATATATTAGGTATGCTAATTGCCAAAAGAGAATTTGGTATAAGAACTTACAAAAAAACTATGAATTCTATGGAGGATTTAATTCAAGCAATAAACGATGAATTAAATTCAAGGAAATAAATTAAACAACAAAGCTTAAGTCATAATTCATTTTAACTAACTTTAAAGAATCAAGTAAAAACTCACAATAAAATCCATGAAAGCAAAATCCATAAAAGGACATTCTAATTCAGAAATAAAAACAGCTTTAATTCAAAGTATGGCAGATGGATTTAAACCCACTTTGGCCATCGTCTTTTTATCTATAAGTCAAGATAGAAAAGCAATATGTCAGCTTCTAGATAAAGAAAATATTGCTATCTATGGATCAACAAGCAATGGTGAGTTTATCGACGAAGAAAATGAAAAAGAATCGACTGCCATTTTGTTAATGGATATTAAAAGAGAACATTTTAAAATTTACCTCGAAGAATATCCCAATAAAAACTATCGTGAAACTGCAAAAAACATAGCTTCAAAAGCAAAAAAAGAATTTAAAAAACCTGCATTCTTAATTGCTGCAAGTCATCTTGAAACTGATGCCGAACAATTACTTTATGGTTTTGAAGATATTATTGGAAAGCATGTTAATGTTTTTGGAGGAATGGCAGGAGACGATTATACATTTTCAGATCAATTTGTTTTTACAAATGGAAAAGAAAGCAATATTGGAACTGTAGTCTTAGCTTTAGAAGAAAACAAAATAAAGATTAAAGGAGTTGCCACCTGTGGCTGGAAAGCTGTAGGCACTGAAAAAACCGTTACTAAAAGCGAAGGTAATCATGTTTATACTGTAGATAATATTCCTGTATTAGATATTACCACAAAATATGGTGGTTTAGAAAATGTAACTCCCGAAAACGAAAACTTATTACTTGAGATCGCTGCCAATTTCCCCTTGCAATTACAAAGAGAAAAAGGCGACCCTGTAATGCGACCTGGTTTGGTTGTTGACTGGAGTGATCGTTCCTTTTATTGTAGTGGGTCTGTACCTCAAGGTTCTAAAGTTCGCTTTTCACTACCACCAGATTTTGATGTGATGGATAAAGTAATTAAAGGTGTTCAACACTTAAAAGATACTGAAATGCCTGAAGCAGATGCTTTAGTCGTTTTTAGTTGTGCAGGAAGAATTTTATCTCTTGGACCACTAATGAATCTAGAGTTGGAAGGCGTGAAGAATGTATGGAATATACCAATGGCTGGTATGTTCTCTAATGGAGAATTAGCCAGAGCAACAGGTGGCAACCTTGAAATGCACAACCTAACAACTTGTTGTGTTGCACTAAAAGAAAAATAATTAAACTATAATAAATATGTATAAACTAACTGTATTGTATGGTCATCCAACAAATGCTGAAGCCTTTGAGAAATACTACAAAGAGAAACATTTGCCACTTGCTTCAACTATGGAAGGTGTGGAAAAACTTGAAGTAACCAAGTTACTTGGGACACCAGATGGTCAAAAAGCCGATTATTATAGAATGGCAGAAATGTACTTTTCTAGTGTTGAGCAAATGCAAGAAACCATGGGGTCTCCAGAAGGACAAGCAACCGTTAACGATCTATCCAACTTCGCAACAGGAGGAGTCAATGTAATTGTAGGTATAACCGAAAATGATTAACAACTTAAAAGAATAAATGATTTCAAAAACAGTAAAAGGCAATTCAACCGAAGCTATCAAAAAAGAAATTGACAAGGCAACTTCTGATGGTTTCAAGCCAACATTAGCCATTGTTTTCACTTCAATTAAACAAGACTGGAAAGCTATTATTGATGTATTGAACCAAAAAGAAATTGCTGTTTTTGGAGCTACTACATCAGGCGAATTTATAGATGGAGATATTGAAGAAGGTAGCATGGTCTTGATGCTGCTCGATATAAACCCTAAGCATTTCAGAGTTCTATTTCTTGAAACAGGTGAACATACAACCCATGAAAATGCAAAACAAATTGGTATAGCTGGAAAAAACACCTTTAATAATCCTGCTTTTATTATCGCTTCAGGTTGGTTGCACATAGATGGTGAAAAAATCATTGAAGGCATCATTGAAGGTTTTGGTAATGAAGTAACCGTTTTTGGAGGCATGGCAGGAGACGATTTAGCCATGCAAGGACCACTAGTTTTTACAAATGAAAAAAGTGCCGTGAATGGTTTGCTTGCATTAATTGTTGATGAAGATAAAATTGAAATCAATGGTATTGCAACTTGTGGTTGGAAACCTATTGGAACCACCAAAACTGTTACAAAAAGTGAAGGTAATATTGTTTATACAATAGATGATAAACCCGCTCTTGATATGGTCATGAAGTACCTTGGTCTCGATATAGATTTAGATTCTGGAAATGATGTTCTGACCAATATTGGCGCTTATTACCCTTTACAATTAGAAAGAGAAAATGTAACTCCTGTGATGCGTACTGCAATGTGGGGAAATAAAGAAGACCGTTCTCTTATTTGTGCAGGCACAGTACCACAAGGAGCTAAAGTCAGGTTTTCACTTCCTCCAGATTTTGATGCTATTGAACAAGTAATTGACGAATGCAAAGAAGTGAAAAAAGAACGGCAAAAGGAAGCTGATGCACTTATCATGTTTTCCTGTATTAGTCGTCATTTATCTTTTGGTATTTTAATGACAGAAGAAATCGAGCAGGTGAAACAAGTTTGGGATGCTCCAATGGTTGGCTTTTTTAGCTATGGCGAATTCGGAAAATCAAAAACCGGAAAGCATGAATTTCACAATAACACTTGTTGTGTCGTGGCATTAAAAGAAAAATAAAAGATGAAATCAAAAACAATAAAAGCCAATTCCACAGAAACCATTATCAAAGAAATTGATAAGACAACTTCTGATGGATTCAAGCCAACTTTAGCAGTTGTTTTTTCTTCTATAAAGAGAGACTGGCTTAGCGTAAGTAATGTTTTAAACAAAAAAGAAATTACTGTATTTGGTGCGACAACTGCTGGAGAGTTTATTGATGGTGATATTGAAGAAGGTAGCATTGTCATCATGTTGCTCGATATGAATCCTGCGTATTTTAAATTAGAATTTCTTGAGACAAGTACAGAAACTACTATAGAAGATGCTAAAAAGTTAGGAATTATTGGTAAAGAAACCTATACCAATCCAGCATTCATCATAGCAACAGGTGGAATTTTCATAGATGGCGAACAAATTGTGGATGGCATCATGCAAGGTTTTGGAGAGGAGGCCACCATTTTTGGAGGGATGGCAGGAGATGATTTGATTGCTGAAAAACCCATTGTTTTTACCAACAATAAAAATAAAGACAACGCCTTAATAGCACTCATCATAGATGAAGACAAAATAGATGTAAGAGGTATCGCTAGCTGTGGTTGGGAAGCTATTGGAACTTCAAAAACAGTGACCAAAAGCGAAGGCAATATTGTATATACTATTGACGACAAACCAGCATTGGATATGTTAATGAAATACCTTGGTGTAGATGTAAAGCATGATGATAACAAAGGCATCGTTGCATTTCACAATTCTTGGTATTACCCACTTCAATTGGAAAGAGAAAACGGTGATACTGTAATACGTGCAACCAGATTTGCAAACAGTGAAGATCGTTCACTTATCTGTACTGGAAGCGTACCTCAAGGTGCTCAAATCAAGTTTTCACTGCCACCAGATTTTGACGCCATAGAAACAGTGGTTGCAGAATGTGCTAGTATTAAAGATAATGAGCAACAACAGGCAGATGCTTTAATTATGTTCTCGTGTGTAAGCAGACATTTATCATTTGGAGCCTTAATGAAAGAAGAAATAGAACAAGTACAAAATATTTGGAATGCGCCTATGGTAGGCTTTTTTACCTATGGCGAATATGGAAAATCTAAAATTGGCACAAACGAATTTCATAACAACGCCTGTTGTGTCGTGGCCTTAAAAGAAAAGTAAAAAATGAGATCAAAATCAATACATGGTAAATCTGTTTCTGACATCCAAAGTGAATTGGATAATGCAATGGTTGATAGATTTAACCCAACTTTAGCCATTGTCTTTATTTCTGTAAAGCAAGACAGAAAGGCTATTTGTGACTTGTTAGATTCAATAAATATTGATGTCTTTGGAGCCACATCTTGTGGTGAATTTATTAATGGCCACCAGACTGAAGGTGCAATAGCCATATTACTTCTTGAAGTAGCTAAAGAAAATTATAACATCTTGTTTGAAGATATAGAAGATACTAATCTAGATAACGCGGTCTCCAATTTGGCTAATAATGCGCTCAATCAATTTGCTAACCCATCACTCATCCTTTGCAGTTCAGGAATAAATTTAAAAGAAGAATTTTTAGATGGTGAAAAATTAGTAAATAGTATGAAAAAAAGCCTTGGAGCAGAAAAAATATTCTTTGGTGGTTTGGCTGGAGACGATTGGACATTAAAAGGAAGTTTTGTGTTCACAAATAAAAAAGATTCAGATAATGGTATCGTTGCTTTAGTATTAGACGGAAATAAAATCGCTTTAAAAGGAATGGCAGTAACTGGCTGGAAACCAATGGGAATTAGAAGAACTGTCACCAAAAGTAAGGGTAATTTACTCTACGAGATAGATGGTAAATCTGCTGTTGAACTATACTTGAAATATTTAGGAAAAGAAGAAAAACTATCGGATCAAAATTTTAAAATATACGAGGAAATAGGGTTTGAATATCCCTTCATTGTAGAGAGAGATAAAACCGAAACCATTCTGAAAACGCCTGTGAATATTGACAGTAAAGAAAAGGCACTTGTTATGAACATCCCTATGGAAGAGGATTCAAAATTTTGGTTCACACAACCACCAGAATTCAATATCGTTGAAGAAGTAATTGAAAAAGCAACCCAATTAAAACAAGACATCAATAAAGGAGTTGATGCCCTGTTAATTTTTTCGTGTGCAGGAAGACAACCTATTCTTGGACCCATGTCAACAGAAGAGAACGAAGGCCTCGCCGAACTTTGGAAAACACCTATGGCTGGATTTTTTACCTATGGCGAAATAGGCAGGTCGTATCAAGGCAAGCAAAATTTTCATGCAGGTGCATGTTGCTGGGTAACATTAAAAGAAAAAGCATGAATCAACACCTCAAACATATTTTAGATTTTATTGAAAGTTCAAATCACTTTTCTGAAGATGACAAAGCTGCCTTATTAAAATCGGTAAAGAGTGCCGATAAAGATTTGCTCATTTCAGATTTTAAATTAGAACGAACTGAAAAAGTAAAACGCACCACTGCTATTTTATTAGAGGAAACCATTGAAGAATTAGAGCATAAACGAAAAGCTATAGAAGACACAAACAATGCACTTCAAAAATCGTTAGATGAGCTTAAAGCGACTCAAACTCAATTAATTCAATCTGAAAAAATGGCAAGTTTAGGTGAATTGACTGCTGGAATTGCCCATGAAATTCAAAACCCTTTAAACTTTGTCAATAATTTTTCAGAAGTCAGTAAAGAATTACTCGAAGAAATGTTGGAAGAAATTGAAAATGGCGACATGGAAGAAGTCAATGCCATTGCACAAGATGTCATTCAGAATCTAGAGAAAATAAACCACCATGGAAAACGTGCAGATGGTATTGTAAAAGGCATGTTACAACATAGCCGAAGCAGTTCTGGAGTAAAAGAATTGACAGATGTCAATGTTTTGGTAGATGAATATTTACGTCTGGCTTATCATGGCTTACGTGCTAAAGACAAATCGTTTAATGCTGCATTGGAAACACATTTAGATGATAATATTAAAAGAATAAGTATTGTCTCTCAAGATATAGGTCGTGTGGTTTTAAACCTTATTACCAATGCTTTTTATGCTGTGAACGAAAAGAAAAAAAAACAAACTGATGCTTATGAACCAAAAGTAACTGTTGAAACAAAAAAATTAAAAGATGCCATAGAAATTTCTGTAAAAGACAACGGAAATGGCATTCCTAAAAAAGTATTGGATAAAATATTTCAACCGTTTTTTACAACCAAACCTACTGGACAAGGGACAGGATTAGGCTTATCCTTAAGTTACGATATTATTAAAGCACATGGTGGCGACATTAAAGTAAACACCAAAGAAAACGAAGGCACAGCATTCATTATCACATTACCAACAACCAACAACGCATGAAACTGACCAAAAAAATAGAAACCGAAATCTGGAAGATTTATGATACTTGGATGCAAGGATACCTGAATGCAGATGTCGAAACATATAATTATTATTTTGATGAAGACTATCATTTTATAGGCTCGACAAACAATGAAGAATTTCTAAACAAAAAAGATACTACAGATTTTTTTAAAGCTACAGGAGACCAATTTGCTGGATTGACAGATTTGCGTAAGGAAACCAAAACAATTGAAGTTTTTGGAGAACATGTTTTTATAACCCATTTTTTTGATGCTTGGTTTAAAAACGAAAAAGATTGGAGTTATTATGGGAGATTTCGATTTTCTTCTGTAATGCATAAAACTAAAGAAGGCTGGCGTTTTATATATCAACATTTTTCAATGCCAGACTCTAAATCAGAAGAAGGACAAACCATTGGCTTCGATAAAGTCCATCTTGAAAATCAAGAGCTTCGAGAAGCTATTCAACGTAGAACTACAGAACTAGAGCAAAAAAATCGTGAACTCGAAGTAGAAACAGCTTTAGAACGCATTCGCGCACAAGCAGTAGCCATGAAAGAATCCACAGATTTGCTGGATATTGTGGTAACCATGCGCAATGAGTTTATTAAACTTGGTCACGAAGCACATTATTTCTGGCACATGATGTGGCTCCCAAAAACATACGAAAAAGCCATGACTTCAGGTGATGGTAGCAAAATTGGTTTTGTAATGGAGTTACCAAGGCACATACATGGCGACATTCCTCAATTAGCAAAATGGGAAAAAAGCAAAAAACCAACCGTTGTGTATGTCATGAATGTAGATGAGGCCATTGAATACGTTGACAAAATGATCAACCTAGGGGACTTTAAAAACATAGATCCACAAGCGCCAACACATGATGACATCAGGCATATTGGCGGCCTGACCTTTATCATGGCACGAACCACACATGGAGAAATTGGTTACTCTTTGCCTGGAATTGTAAAAAACCCTCCAAAAGAAGACATTGATATTTTAGTAAAATTTGCAGGCGCTTTTGATTTAGCACATCAGCGTTTCCTCGACCTACAAAAAGCTGAAAAACAAGCCAGAGAAACTCAAATCGAATTGTCTCTTGAACGCGTTCGGTCTATTGCCATGGGAATGTCTAAACCAAATGATTTAATGAATATCTGTAAAGCTGTATTTACAGAACTTCAATCTTTAGGATTTAACGAGTTAAGAAATACGATGATTCATTCTTTTCCTGAAGATGACAGTTACTTTATCAACTATGACTATTCAGATAAAACAGGTAAAAACATCAATCAAATGTCTGCTAAAGGCGATCTCATGTTGGAGAAATTCACTAAGGAAATCCGTAATTCAGATGGTGCCTTTCAACATCTTTCAATTGAGGGGAAAGAGTTAGTTAAGTGGAAGGCGTTTAGAAAAGCAGATAATCAATTTGAAGATAAAAGATTAGATGCTATTGATGCATTACATTATTACAATTATTCAGTCAGTAACAGTGGTATTGGTATTTCAACCTATAGTAAAATTTCAGACGAAAAAATAGAATTGCTACAACGATTTAGAAATGTATTTCAACTCGCTTACAAACGATTTACTGATATTTCTACAGCTGAAAAGCAAGCACGCGAAGTTCAAATAGAATTAGCACTTGAAAAAGTACGAAGCCGAACCATGGCAATGCAACGTAGTGAAGAATTGCAAGAAGCCTCTTTTTTATTAGATCAACAAATAAGAGCATTAGGCATTAAAACTTGGGGATGCGCTTTTAATATTTACGGAGAAAACGAATCAACCGAGTGGTTTGGAAACGAAGCTGGTATTTTACACACTTATACAGTTCCGAGAGAAGGCATATTTAAGGACTATTACAACAAAGGTCAAAAAGGTGAATCACTTGTCATTAAAGAGTTTTCTGGAGACGACTGTGTAGCTCATTACGAATATATGAGTTCACTTCCTGTTATAGGAGATGTATTAAAAACCTTAAAAAAAACAAACAATGGTTTTCCAACCTACCAAATAGACCATGTTGTTTATTTTAGGTATGGCTATCTATTATTCATTACGAGAGAACATGTACCAGACTCACATGATATTTTTAAACGTTTTGCCAAAGTCTTTGAGCAAACCTACACACGTTTTCTAGACCTTCAAAAAGCTGAAGCGCAAGCCAGAGAAGCACAGATTGAAACTGCTTTAGAACGTGTAAGATCAAGTGCAATGGCTATGCACAAAAGTGATGATCTCACAAAAGCAGTAGATATTGTATTTTCAGAATTAAAACAATTAGAATTTAACACAGTTCGTTGTGGTATTGGCATTTTTAATGACCAGTCTAATAATGTAAATGTGTGGACTACCTCATCCAATAACAAGAAAGAAACCTCACATTTGTCTGGCGATGAAAAACTTGAAGGTCATCCACTTCTAGATGGAATCTACAATGCATGGAAAAAGCAAGTAGATTTTTCATATACTTTAAAAAATAAAGATCTTGAAAATTATTACCAGATTGTTTCAAATTCAAACCTTCCGGTCACTGCAACTTTTGATGATGATAAATTAACAACTCAATACTACCATGTCGTTGTTTTTCCTGCAGGAGGACTTTTTGCCTTTAGTGACACCGAATTCACTCAAGATAAAAAACTATTAATGAAGCGTTTTGGAGAAGTATTTCACCTTTCCTTTACTCGTCACCTTGATTTAAAACAAGCTGAAGCGCAAGCCAGAGAAGCTCGAATAGAAATGGCTTTAGAAAAAGTGCGTTCGCGAACTATGGCCATGCAAAATAGTAGCGAATTGCCAGAAGCTGCCAACAACTTGTTTCTTCAAGTACAAGAATTAGGTATTCCTGCTTGGAGTGCTGGCTATTGTATTTGGGAGGACAACCAGAAAAGTGCTTGGTGCAATATGAGCAGTGAAGGTGAGATTCAAAAAGGATTCTCCTTACCTACTATTGGCGAAGGCTATAATTTTGAGAAACCGCTTAAAAATAACGAACCATTTCATGTTGCAGAATTGGGTGGTAAGAAATTAGTAAAGCATTACGACTTTATGAAAACCCTTCCAGGCATTGGCGAAGTTTTAGAAGACTTTGACAAGAAAGGCATTGATTTACCAACTTTTCAAATCTTTCATATTATTTATTATACACATGGTTATCTCATGTTTATCACTTATGAACCTGTTCCAAACGATTGGGAAGTTTTCAAACGTTTCGGAAAAGTATTCGAACAAACTTATACGCGCTTCCTAGACCTTCAGAAAGCAGAAGCACAAACTCGCGAAGCACAAATCGAAGCCGCCTTAGAACGTACACGTACTCAAAGTATGCTCATGCAACATTCTAATGAATTAAACACAACAGCTCAAGTTTTTCATGAGCAACTACAATTACTAGGTATAGATTCTGAATTCTCCTATTTATGGCTGCCGGACGAAACTGAAAAAAATCATCAGTTTTGGGCAACATGGAGTGAACGCAAGAAAAGAAAAACCATTTACAAGAATAAAGCAGTTACGTTTCCATTAGATAAAAGTGAACCCTCTATTGAAGCTTGTTATGTTGCGTGGGAAAGTGGAGAAACTGTTCATGTCAACCCTGTACAGCCAGATCAAGTGGAAGACTATTTTAACACATGGTCCGAATTGCTTAATGGCGTTGAAAAATTTAAACCAGAATTATTTCCAGTGGGATTGTACTATATAGATGCCTATATGGACTATGGTTGCTTTGGTATTATGATAAAACGTCAACTTAATAACGATGAAAAAAATATACTAAGTCGTTTTTCTAAAGAATTTCAACGGACTTACACACGTTTTCTAGACCTTCAAAAAGCAGAAGCCCAAACCAGAACGGCACAAATAAACTTAGCAGTAGAACGCGTAAGAGCCAAAGCTTTAGCTATGCACAAATCTGAAGAGATTATGCAAGTAGTAGCAAAGCTAAAAGACGAAGTCATGTCTCTAGATATTCCTGATGTGATTGCCGCAACTATTTTCTTAAATGAAGGCGAGGATAAAGTAAGAATGTGGGATTTGTCATCCTTAGAAAAAGATGATGCTGGTTATGAGATCCCTTTTGACATCACTTTTAAATTAAAAAAATCGGATCCTCATTTATATGTAAAACGTGTTTGGGAAAATCCAAATGACTACTTTTTAGAATTACAAGAAGCAAAAGACTTTAAAAGAATTATTGCATGGCTTCGAGAAAATAATAAAAATGACATTGCCGATGAAGTTGAAGAATATACTGAATCCACAAAATTAGAACGTTTGCATCATGCCGTAAAAAAATTAAATAATGGCAAGTTGGTTATCGATTTATTGAATCCGCCTTCCAATGAAATGGAAACCATTTTAACTAAAATGGGAGCAGCATTCGATTTAGCCTACAAACGTTTTGAAGATTTACAAAAAGCAGAAGCACAAGCTAGAGAAGCACAGATTGAAGCGGCATTAGAAAGAGTACGTTCACGTTCTTTAGCTATGCAAAAAAGTGACGAATTACTAGATGTAATTGGTATTGTATCAGAGCAAGCAAATACTTTAGGATTAAAATTTGATAGTATTAGTTTTGGTAAAAGCAGCAAAGAAGGTGTTTTCAATTTCTGGATGACCTCGAAAGGGCAACCAAAACCTATTCTAATGGATGTTCCTTATATAAAAAATAATGTACCACAACGTGTAATTAAAGCTCAAAAACAAGGTCTAAAGTTTTTAGCAGATGTAGTAACTGGGAATTCTTATAAGAAATGGAATAATCATATTTTAACAAATACTCCAATACAATTTTTTCCAGAAGTTATTAAAAACTATTTAACTGAAGCACCTGGTTTTGCTAGATCTTCCTTTTTTCTGAAGGAAATTACGTTATATGTAATGAATTACCAAGCCGAGCCATTTTCTGATACTGACAATGCTATTTTTAATCGATTTGCACAAGTTTTTGACCAATCCTATACACGCTTCCTCGACCTTCAAAAAGCAGAAGCACAAGCTAGAGAAGCACAAATTGAAGCATCGTTGGAAAGAGTTCGTTCAAGAACCATGGCTATGCATAATAGTAACGAATTAGGTGAAGTGGCTGCCGTTCTTTTCGAGCAAGTTAGCCTATTAACAGATACACCTAATCGGTTTAACATTGGAATAATTAATGAAACGAAAAAAACTTTTAATATTTGGATTACTGATCAGGAAGGCAAAAATATCAATAACCTATTCGTTGCCGAAGTTAATAAATCACCTATTGTAAAGAAGAATTTTGAAGCGTGGAAAGCTGATAAAAAAAGAATTATTCAAATACTAGAAGGCAAGCAATTAGAAAATTGGATTGCCTATATGGGTGGTGAAGTTGGTGTGCCTTTTGACAAAAAACGCATCTCAAAACAACGTTATATAAATTCTATTTTCTTTAAGCAAGGTTTTATGGGAATCACAACCAGTGAACCCATTGAAGAAAACACTTTAATACTTCTTGAACGCTTTACTGCTGTATTTCAACAAGCCTACACACGTTTCCTCGATTTACAAAAAGCAGAAGCGCAATCAAGAGAATCGCAGATTGAAGCTGCTTTAGAAAAAGTACGTTCACGTTCTTTGGCAATGCACAAAACAGATGAATTACAGGAGGTGGTTGCAGTTGTTGCCGAAAAATTACACGAATTGGGAGTGATATTTGATGCAGGTGGTGTCATACTGTGCACCTATTTTCCAGATAACAAAGATGTTGTGCATTGGATTGCTGTTGATGACTTTTCAACTTCGGGAAGATATTTTGTGCCCTATTTTGATAATCCTATTTTTAACGAAGCTTGGGATTCTAAATCTCGAGGTGATGCCTATTTCTCTAAAGAATTTACTGTAGAAGCAAAAAATAATTTTTTTAAACAAGCATTTGAGCATAGTGATTATAGACAGATGCCAGATGATTATAAGCGGTTTGTACTTCAGGCTGATAAACATTATCTGTCTGCTGCTTGGTCAAAAAATTCTGCAATTATTATCCCTTCGCTTACAGGAGCTGTTCCTTCTGAAAGCGATGCGGAAATCATAAAACGTTTTGCCAAGGTTTTCGAACAAGCTTACATTCGTTTTATGGATCTGCAAAAAGCAGAAGCTCAAGCCCGAGAATCACTTATCGAAATTGGTCTGGAACGTGTAAGAAGTAGAACCCTTGCCATGCAAACTTCAGAAGAATTAGCAGAAACAGCTGTTGTTCTCTTTAAACAACTTATAGATTTAGGCGTTGCTCCAAACAGATTATTTATTGGTATTATCAAAGATGAAGGATCTGCTATAGAAGCCTGGGCAACCAATGAAGATGGTAGTAAAATAGCCAGTCAGTTTACCTTACAAGCATCCAAAAACAAATCCATAAACAAAATGCTGAATGGTTGGAAACAAGATGAAAAGTCTCTTGTTATCGATATGAAAGGCAAAGAATTGCAGGACTATTTTCAATACTTAAATAAAGAAATGAATATTCCTTTTATGTATGGATTAGAACAAAAAAGAAGAGTTCAGACCCTCGCCTACTTTTCAGGAGGATTAATAGGAATGGCTGCTCCTAATGAGCAATCTGAAGACAGCATGCGTTTGCTAGAACGTTTTGCTTCCGTTTTCAATTTAACTTATACGAGATTTAACGATTTAAAAATTGCTGAAGCACAAGCCAAAAAAGCCGAGGAAGATTTAATAAACTTACAGCTTGCTAAAAAAAGTGCTGAAAATGCCTTATCAGAATTACAACTTACACAAACCCAATTAATCCAATCAGAGAAAATGGCAAGTTTGGGAGAATTAACAGCTGGTATTGCTCATGAGATTCAGAACCCGTTAAACTTTGTCAATAATTTTTCTGAAGTCAGTAAAGAACTGTTGGATGAAATGCTGGAGGAAATTGAAAATGGCGACATGGAAGAGGTTAAAGCCATTATGAATGATGTTATACAGAATTTAGAAAAAATAAACCATCATGGCAAACGTGCAGATGGCATTGTAAAAGGGATGTTACAACATAGTCGTGCTAGTGGAGATAAAAAAGAATTAACAGACATTAATGCTTTGGCTGATGAGTATTTACGATTAGCGTATCATGGTTTAAGAGCAAAAGACAAAAGCTTTAACGCTTCCTTAATCACTGATTTTGATGATAAAATTGGTACTGTTAGTGTTATTCCACAAGATATTGGTCGAGTAATCTTAAATTTATTAACTAATGCATTTTACATAGTAAATGAAAAAAAACAATCCAATCAAAATGGCTACGAACCAACTGTATCATTAGTCACTAAAAAAGAGGTAAATGGAGTAACTATTTCTGTAAAAGATAATGGTAACGGTATCCCTAAAAAAGTTTTAAATAAAATTTTTCAACCTTTTTTTACCACCAAACCAACTGGTCAAGGCACTGGGCTGGGTTTAAGTATGAGTTACGACATTATTACAAAGGGTCATGGTGGAGAGTTGCTTGTGGAGACGAAAGATGGGGAAGGCACAACATTTAGTATTCAACTACCAATAAAATCAAATTTATGAAAGCTCTAAAGGATAATTTGTTAGAAAAATGCCATTCAGATTTTATAAATATTTGTTTCGGCGACTTTCCGATTAGAGAAGTAAAAAATAGCGTGAGTCAAAATATCACCGGCTATGGCACCAATATTAACGAAAAAATTAGATCCTTTCTTGATTTTATTTCACTTCTAAATATGCAACGAGAGGAATCGGAAGGCATTGATATGACATTCGATTTCGTCACAATTTCAAAAACGGTTTTTTCTGAAGGAAAATCAGCTGTTTTTATAGATGAAGGATCTGTGAAAATGACCATTGATAATAAACCTATTGAACTCTTTGTACGTCTTTCTTCAATTTTTGAATTTGAAAACATGAAATGGATGACGATTCACTTTCATGGTTCATTCCCTCAAGGTGAAGAAGGGGACCCAGACACTTGGTCTGTAAATGAATGGAAACAAAAGAATGAACGTTTAGAACAGCTTATTGAAAAACGAACGGAAGAATTGCGTCAATCATTAGAACATCTAAAAGCTACACAAACCCAATTAATACACTCAGAAAAGATGGCTAGTTTGGGCGAATTAACTGCTGGTATTGCACATGAGATACAAAACCCGTTAAACTTTGTAAATAATTTCTCTGAAGTAAGTTATGAACTAGTAGATGAAATGAATGACGAATTGGACAAAGGAGATATTGAAGAAGCAAAACATATTGCCTTAGACATTAAACAAAACCTCGAAAAAATAAACCATCATGGTAAGCGTGCAGATAGTATAGTAAAAGGGATGTTACAACATAGTCGAAAAAATACAGGTAAAAAAGAACCTACCGATATTAACAAGTTAGCGGACGAATATCTTAGATTAGCCTATCATGGTCTTAGAGCAAAAGACAAATCTTTCAATACTACAATAATTACCGATTTTGACGACTCAATTGAAAAAGTCAACCTCATCCCTCAAGATATTGGAAGAGTCATTCTTAATATAATTACAAACGCCTTTTATGTGGTTGATGAAAAAAAGAAATCTGAAATCAAAAATTATGAACCTACCGTAACTATTAGCACCAAACAAAGAGGTAAAAACATTGAAATTTATATTACAGATAATGGAAACGGCATTCCAAAAACCATATTGAACAGAATTTTTGAGCCTTTTTTTACCACCAAACCAACAGGTCAAGGCACAGGGTTAGGGCTGAGCATGAGTTATGATATCATTAAAGCACATAATGGTGAATTGAAAGTGGACACAATAAAAAATGAAGGCACTACATTTTCAATTTTACTTTTCAACAATAAAAAATCAAATAGGTAAACTACATAAGTAATTAGAAATTATGAGAACAAAAAAACTAATAAAAAATAAATTCTTTTTCTTAATAACGTTGGGTGTATTTCTATTGACTTTCTTACATCCAAATAATTTGTTTGCCCAAGAAATTGATGCTAATTATATTACAATTTCAGATGGAATGGCGTCTCCTACAGTACAGGCTATATTGCAAGATAGTTATGGTTATATTTGGTTTGGCACTTCAAACGGGCTTCAAAAATATGACGGAATTAACTTCGAGAATTTTAAAAGTATTCCCGGAAAAACGAATAGTTTACCAAACAATAATGTTTGGGTAATTACAGAAGATGACGAACATAATTTTTGGATAGGAACTGATGCAGGTATTTCCTATTTTAATAGAACTAATAAAACGTTTACAAACTACGATTTTACTAAAATATTCAACCTTTCATCCGAACTAAGTGCCGTATTCTCTATTTTTATCGATTCGCAAAAAAACATTTGGGCTAGCTCTAGAGGGGCTGATTTAGTACGCTACGATAAAGAAAAAGATACTTGGATTCGGGCAAGTTTTGCCATACCTAACATATCTGGTGAAGCAAATTTAAAGTTAAGTTTCAATTTATCAATAGTTGAAGATTCCAAAGGTGGTTTATGGACTGGATCTATGGCTTATGGTTTATTATATCGAGCAAAAAATGAAGAAAAATTTAAACCGGTTGTTTTTAAACAAAACGAAAAAGTAGACTTTACAAACGAAAAAAATAATGTCACTGCTTTATATTTCGATCATAAAGACCAACTCTGGATTACAACCTTAAAAGGAATCTACAAATATAATTCTGAAAATAATACCTTAAAAACATTACAAACTTACCAAGATGAAACGCTACTAATGGAAAACTATTTAAATAGTATCATGCAAGATCACAATGGTAATATTTGGATTACCAACAACATCCATGGCATGTTAAAGTTTGAAGGCATTTCAGATCAATTTCAAAACATTCTAGTAAGTGGTGTTTATAAAATGAAAGGACTAGGTTTTAACGTTATATTCGAATGTATGACAATAGACAAAAGTGGTATTTTTTGGATTGGAAGTACAACCAATGGTGTTCTAAAGTATGATCCTGAAAAGAAACCTTTTCTGCATTATACCCATGACCAAACAAATCAAAAAAGTATGAGTATGAATGGTACTTTTGGGTTGCTAGCTTCAAAAGTCTATCCAAACATAGTTTATGTAGGTACCCGTGGTAAAGGTCTAAATATTTTTAATGAAAAAGAACAAACATTTAAAGAGGTACGCTTTAATGCTGTGAATGATTTTTACGGAGGTGCTGTGAGAAGTATTGGAGAGAACCCAGATGGAACTCTATATATAGGTACTTGGGGAGATGGTTTAATAAAGCTAGATAAAAACTATAAAGAAACTGCAAGATATATTTATGATCCCAAATCTGATAAAAGTATTTCAGACAATAGCATTCGTGTGCTAAAAAAGGATGCCAAAAATAACTATTGGATAGGCACAAACAACGGACTCAATTATTTTGACATCAATACAAATACGTTTAAACGTTTTAGTAGTGTTTCAAGCAAAGCTTACCCGGATGAGTTAGTGCAAAAAATAGAGGCATGGAGCCAAAGAAAAAAGGTTATTGCTAAACTATTAGAAGTTACAGATAACCAAAACTTGACACAGACTTTTGAAATAACAAAAACAGGTACTTACTTGATTGCTTCAGTGGGAGAAGGTAATGTTACTAGCATGAGTGATTTTGGGCTTTTGCAAAATGCAGCTAAAGATACCCTTTGGATCTCAAATCAATTTGAGAAAACAAATTATGCTGGAGGAGCTAATAAAAACAGAATTGAAGTCAAGCTTATAGATCTTCAACCTGGAACATACGAACTTAAATACCATTCTGACGACAACCATAGCTTTAGTGACTGGAATGCTCTCCCTCCTGACAAAACAAGCTTATATGGAATTGTTCTTGTCGATTTAAACGACGCTTCAGATAATGCTTTAGTAGAATCTCTTTTAACACAAGGTACAGTTGACTATACTTTAAGTGCCAATAACATATTATCACTAGCACTAACAGATTCTGATTTATGGGTAGGTACAGATGTTGGCGGACTTAATAGGATTGACCTAAAAACCAATACCACTACTACTTATAGAGCAGATGCAAATTCAGAAAATTCACTTAGCAGTGATCTTATTTATGGTATTGCCATAGACCAAAAGGGCATACTTTGGCTTGCAACAAATGCAGGTTTAAACAAACTAGACCCTAAAACTGGAACTGTTACACGTTACGGTGAAACAGATGGTTTGCCAACAAATTTAATAGAAGCTGTTGTTATTGGTAAAAATGACGAATTCTGGGTCTCCACTCAAAACGGATTATCACAAATGGTTAACAACGAAGCTCTAGACAAAGTAACTTTTATAAATTACAGCTCTGATGATGGTCTAGGTGGCGATATTTTTATATCTCAAGTTGCAACAGTTACTCCAGAAGGTAGATTTTATTTTGGTGGAGAACACGGCCTTAATGCAGTAAATAAAATAAAAGCTAATGATGTTCCTCCAAACTTGGTTTTATCAGATTTGTTAATTTCTAACCAGTCTATCTATAACATGGAAGATGTATCTCCTCTTAAAAATAATTTGATGGACACTGAGGACATTTCATTGGCCTTTAATCAAAACAATTTGAGTTTTGAATTTGTTGCCTTGCACTATACAAATCCTAAAAAAAATCAATATGCTCATATGCTGAAAGGATATGACACAGATTGGATTTACGATAATCGTAACTATGCATCGTACACCAATTTAGATCCTGGATCTTATGAGTTTCTTATTAGAGCTTCAAATGCCTATGGTGTTTGGAGTGAAAAAGAAAAATCCATTCGAATTACTATCACACCTCCTTGGTATAAAACTTGGTGGGCATATTCGGCTTACGTATTGCTTTTTGGTCTATTATTTTTTGTTTTTGACCGTATCATGCGAAGAAGGCTAATATTAAGAGAACGCGAAAAATCCAGAGAAAAGGAATTAGCACAAGCTAAAGAAATTGAAAAAGCATACACAGAACTTAAGAATACCCAATCTCAATTAATCCAATCTGAAAAAATGGCAAGTTTGGGTGAGCTTACAGCTGGCATCGCTCACGAAATTCAAAACCCTTTAAACTTTGTGAATAATTTTTCGGAAGTGAATATCGAACTAATCGACGAGTTACAAGAAGAACTAAATGCTGGAAATACCGAAGAAGCTATCGAGATATCAAACGATATTAAAGATAATGAGAAAAAAATAACGCATCATGGAAAGCGAGCAGATTCGATTGTAAAAGGGATGTTAAAACATAGCCGTAATACAAGTGGAGAAAGAGAACCTACAAATATCAATGCGATTGCTGACGAATATTTACGATTGGCATATCACGGACTTCGTGCAAAAGATAAAACCTTTAATGCAACTTTAAACACAGATTTGGATGAATCTATAGGAAACATTAATGTGGTAGGTCAAGATATAGGTAGAGTTATTTTAAATTTAATTACCAATGCTTTACATGCCATTTCAACCAACACTAAAGATTCAAAAGAAAAAACTATTAAAAATCCAACAGTCTGGTTAAGTACTCAGCAAATTGGAGATAACATTATAATTAAAGTAAAAGATAACGGATCTGGGATTCCTAATAGAATAATAGACAAAATATTTCAACCCTTTTTCACAACTAAAGCTTCAGGGCAAGGAACAGGGTTGGGGTTATCCATGAGTTATGATATTATTAAATCGCATGGAGGCGATCTAAAAGTGGACAGCGAAATAGGAATAGGAACCACATTTACAATAACATTACCAAAATAGAAATAAAATGAAAATACTTGTAGTAGACGACGAAAAAGATGTACAAATACTTTTTCAACAACGATTTAGAAAAGAAATAAGAAAAGATGAACTGGAATTTATGTTCGCCTTTTCCGGTGAGGAGGCTCTAGATATTTTAAAATCCATGGACCAAGAAGCAGTATTGATTTTGTCTGACATCAACATGCCAGGTATGAGTGGCTTACAACTTTTAGAAATTATAAAAAAGGATTTTGTAGCACCTCCTCCAGTAGTTATGATGGTTACTGCTTATGGAGATGAAGAAAACTATAACACAGCTAAAAAGTTAGGTGCAGATGATTTTTTAACTAAACCTGTGGATTTTAAGGAATTAAAAAATAAACTAACACAAAATATATAATGGCTAAAATACTAGTAGTAGACGATGAAGCAGATTTAGAGGTCTTAATAAAGCAAAAGTTTAGAAAACAGATTAGAGAAAAAAAATATGAATTCTATTTTGCAATTAATGGCGTAGATGCACTTGAAAAAATTTCTGCTGAACCAAATTTAGATATTGTTCTAAGCGACATTAATATGCCAGAAATGGATGGATTGACTTTATTGACAAAACTAAGCGAACAACGTCCTTTGCTCAAATCTGTTATTGTATCAGCTTATGGAGATATGGAAAACATTCGAACAGCCATGAATCGAGGTGCATTCGATTTTATAACAAAACCCATCAATTTTGAAGATTTAAATATTACCGTTGAAAAAACACTAAAGCATAGTAATCAAATTAAAGAAACACTACAAGCCATCAAAGAAAATAACATTTTAAAAATGTATGTCGATGAAAATGTACTTAACTTTATGGGAAGTCGTGAGTACGAATCCACCATTATGGATAACGATACCATTGAAGCTACAGTCATGTTTATAGATTTATGTGGCTTTACTAAAATAAGTGAAACAGCTCCTGCAGATACAGTGGTTACTATGATAAACACTTATTTTGATGAAATGGTAAAGGAAATCATGGCACAACAAGGTTTTATTGATAAATTTATTGGAGATGCTATTATGGCTGTTTTTAGAGGCGAATATCACTTAGATAGAGCAATTGATGCAGCACTAGCTGTGAGGCATAAAATAAATAACCTTGCAAAGTCTAAAAACTTGCCAGATTTTATACCAAAAGTTTCTATAGGAATTAAAAGTGGCGAAATGATTTCAGGTAATATTGGTTCGGTTAGTTTAAAAAGATTAGATTATACTGTAATTGGAGATACTGTAAATACAGCAGCTCGATTCCAAGATGCAGCTAAAGAAAACCAAATAATTATTTCCGAAGCCTGTTACAACCAAGTAAAAGAAGCCTTTAAATGCGAGAAAATTGGAGACATTAAATTAAAAAACAAAGCAGAAGCAATAACTGTTTATGAAGTTTTAGAATAGAAAATTCAACTTTTTCAAGAAACCAACCCATATGGAAACGCAAGAACCACAAAAGCCAAAAAACAGAAAAAACAAGCATACCGATGATTTAATTGACCATTATTGGGGAAGCATTTCATATGTATCATCCTTAATAAAAGCCTCTGAAATTAAAGCTGGTCTTATTCTTTCATTTTATGGAATTTTACTTAATTTTTCATATAAATACATCGAAATAATTCTTGAAACAGCAACAGACAAAACGTTTCTATATGTACTACTTGGTGCTTGGTTTATAAGCACAGTAATTTCCATTTATTTTAGTGTGCGTTGCTTTATGCCTAGAATAGAAGCTAAATACGAAAAAAATATTTTCTTTTTTGGAGATGTTATTTCAAAGTTTGGAAACATCAAAGAATTTTCAAAAACCTTTTATAATATAAGCTTAGATGGAGAACAACTTTTTGATCAATTAGGTCAACAGATTTTTATTATTTCTAAAATTGCTGCTTTAAAATTTAAGTATGTTAACAAGTCCTTGCGCTTTTTAGCTTTGGGTCTTTTTTTACTCCTTGTATTAGTATCATATAATTTAATAGTCACTCATTCTTAAAAAATTAATCCAATTATAGGATGTGAATTGATTTTTTAATTATCTTTAAATCACTTAATACATCTCATTATGAAACTCTTAGCTTTTATTCTGTGTGTGTTTTGTTTTATTATTAAACCTTTCGCACAAGAACCAAAAGCCCCATCTCCTATTCTATTTATTTATGACGCAAGTGGCTCTATGTGGGGTAAACTAGATGCACAAACTAAAAAAGACATTGCAGCTAACGTTTTAACCACAACGGTAAGCAATTTACCTAAAAACCAACAAATTGGCCTCATGGCTTATGGCCATAGAACCAAAGGAGATTGTGAAGACATTGAATATCTTGTAAATCTTTCAAATAATTCAAAAGAAAAAATTGTTGAAGCAGTAAATGGTATTAATTCTTTAGGTAAAACACCTTTAGCACGTTCTGCAACTCTTGCTATTAATTCCTTGCGGGATAGTAAAACAAAAGCTACCATCATTCTAATTACCGATGGTATTGAATCCTGCGATGGTAATATATGTAAAGTCGTAACAGATGCTAAAGCAGAAGGCATCAATTTTAAATTACACATTGTAGGTTTTGGTTTGAAAGAAAGTGAAACTGAACAATTAAAATGCGCTGCAAAAGCTGGAGATGGTCATTACTACAATGCTGCTGACGCAAGTAGCTTGGATGAAGGACTTGCTGAGGCCACCTCAGAAACAATAGATAAACCAAATGGAAATTTTTCTATTTATGCTACAAAAAACGGACAACCCGTAGATGCTTGGGTAAAAGTAGTAAAATCGGGTACTAAAGATGAAATAGCAGGAACTAGAACCTATCGTGATACAGGTTGGGTTTATTTACCTCCTGGAAAATACGATTTGATAGTCAATCCTCTAGAAAATTCTAGAATTAAAGGCACAACCATTTCCATTGAAAGTGTTAAAGATGAAATAGGACATCAAACAGTAAGTTTTGATGGTGGAAAAATCAACCTCATCACGCTAAACAATAACGAAGGTTGGGATTGCACAAGCAAAGTTACAACACAAGAAGGTGTGGTTGTTGGTGGTAGCAGAACTTATGGTAGACCATTGATTATAGAACTTAATCCAGGAGTTTACGATATTGAATTGATTGCATTAAACATGAAAGGGCATGAAAGCAAATTCACCATTGAAGATGTCATAGTGGAAGCAACAAAAACAACAGATGCAACACATAATTTTAAGACAGGGATTGCTATGATAGGTGTAAAAAGTGACGAAGAACTAATTGATGCCTTAGTCAGTATTAATAGTAAAGATACTGGTCTAAACGTTGCTGGTAGTAGAACCTATACATCAGAGTCCAGCAATCCAAGAGAATTTATTCTAAATCCTGGAATCTATGATGTAAAAGTAACTGCAGCAAAAAAAGAATATTCTGGTAAAACAGAAACCTTTTCCATTGAAGTGAAACAAGGAGAAGTTGTTACCAAAATTTTAAACTTCTAATTATGGCACATCAAGCAGTAAAACCATACAGTTTTTTAATGTACTTTCTAGCTATAATTACTTCATTTTTTGTTGGTCTTACTTATGCTAGTATTGTAGAAGCAGGAAAAGGGCAAATGTTGGCTGGTGGAGCCATTGTATTTGGTTATGGTGTTATTGGTGCTTTTTTGGGTTTAATTATAGCCATATTTATTACCGTAAAAACTAATAGAAAATTAATTATCAAACTCAACCTCTTTCTTGCTTTGGCGATTGTCGCATTTTTCTCTTACTACACCATTAAGTATCAAAAGCTACAAAAAGTAAAAGAGAAAGAAAAATTAGAACAAGAAAATCAAAGACAGGAAAAACGTCTTAAAAAAAATTTAACGGCACCTGTTATGGAAGCTAAACCTAATCATGATAAAGAAATATCTTCAATAAATTATATTCGAGCTAAGCAATTGGCCATGTTAAATAAAAAAGCTGATTTCTCACAAGACAATTCAGAAATGGGTTTAGGTATGTTTTCACCAAATATGTACGAAAATAAAACACTTTATTTCTACGGAAACATTAATTATGAAAAAACTATTAACGACCATACACCTTATGACAGTATTACGTTTAGATTTGACAAATACAACAATATCGAAATTGCTACTGCTCCATCTTGGCTTGTTCCAATGCATTTAAAATTAGACTATGGCATTTTATTTTTTAAAGTAAAAACCATTATTCGAGATTTTATTGAAGTAGAAGTTAATACAACCAATGGACAATCTTCTTATGTAAGCCCAAGTCAAGGAACCGTAAAATTTTGGCCAGAATTTTTATTGCAAGTCCATAGTATCGAGTTTTTAAATCCTGAAACTCAAGAAGCAAAATCTCGTCCTTTTGAATATTCTGACAGAGTGAATATTGCTTTTAAAATCATGCAACCCATAGCCATTAAACAAGATTGGATATTAGTGGCTTTAAAAGACAATAACTATCATAAAGTTGGAACAGGTTGGGTTAAATGGCGTGAAAACGGAAAGCTTTTAGTTAGATATTCTTTTTTAAGTTAATGTTAAATCCTTTATAACATTATAAACAACTCTATTTATTATTTATAGATTCGCAGATTAATAGATTGTGTTATGAGTGGGTTTAATATTGTTATGGTTATTGCCATCATCTTGTTTGCAAGATTAGGTGTGCGTTTAGTGACTGGATATTTTAAAATGAAGAAGGAAGATGAAGAATCTGACAATCTTAATAATTCTGAAGATCCTACTAGTTAGGAGCTTTAGGATTTAACTTTCCCATTAAAATGATCTACTTTAGAATTAATTGGATTTCCTGAGCTTCTTCTAAATGAAGCTATTTGTCCACAATGCCATATGGCATCTGCAATAGGTCCATTTATTTCATTCCAAAAAGGAATTTCTTTATCTCCAATGATTTTATATTGTGAAATATCATCACTCGCCTTTAAAATATTGGCAGCTATTTCTAAATTCAATAAGGTTTGAATGCGTTTTTCTTCAAAAGTCATTTCAACAACACTTTTAGTATTTGGTTTTTTTAAAGTGGAATTTACTATAACTAAAGATAGGCTATAAATATGATTTATGGTTTCTGAAGTAGATCTTGCATTTTCACTTGGTTTATAGTTTAAGTCGGCTTCCGTTAAACTTTCTGTTGCCCAATAATATCTAAAGCCCAAACTTTCAACCATTCTTCCAGCAACTGTTCCAGCTGTATATGTTTCTGGATAATCAGGTAATTCGTAAAAAGGAAGTGTTTGCTCCATGTTTTCTTGTGCTTTAACAATGAAAACTGAAAAGAAAGTAATTAATAATATAAAAGATTTCATAATAAAGGATCTTTAATTAGCTAAACCATATTTATCAAACAAGTATACCAAACTCGCCATAGTTGCAGCTCCAAGTTCAAGCTCACGTTTGTTTACAGCATCAAAGGTATCGTTTGCTGCATGATGATAATCGAAATAGCGTTGCGAATCTGGACGCAAACCTGCCAGCACATTGGTATCTGTTTTTAATGGACCAACATCTGCTCCACTATGTCCTTTCTCAAAATAATGGATTAAATAAGGTTTAAATAGTTCTTTCCAACTTAATATTTGATTCATATCTGTGTCACTACAATCGAAGCTAAATCCACGAGGCGTAAATCCACCCGAGTCACTTTCTAAAGAAAATATATGATTTTCACCTTTTTGCTTTGCAATCTCAGCATATTTTGTGGCACCACGAAGTCCGTTTTCTTCATTCATAAACAAAACAACTCGGATGCTTCGTTTGGGTTTAATACCACTTTCTTTTAGTAACCGCAATACATCCATAGACTGTACCACTCCTGCGCCATCGTCGTGAGCACCATCTCCTAAATCCCAAGAATCTAAATGGCCACCAACAAGAATATATTCATTTGGAAACTGGCTTCCTGTAATTTCACCAATGACATTATAAGATTGTACATCATTTAATTGCTGGCAAGATTGGCTAAAAAAGAATTTTAAGTTTTTGTTTAATGCTAACATACTACTTAACAAATTTGCATCGTTTGTACTTATGGCTGCTGAAGGGATTCTTTTTGAGACAGGTATATCGCCATAGGTCATACTTCCTGTATGAGGAAAATCGTCCTGACGCAAATTCATAGAGCGAACTATTACACCAACTGCACCAAACTTAGTAGCTTCCATAGCACCTGCATACCTTTGATCTACACAACCTCCATAAGCTTCAAATGTTTGTATTAAATCTGCTTGCATAGGACGATTAAAAAACACTATTTTTCCTTCAATGTTTTCTTTTCCTAAAGATTCAAGCTCATCAATACTTTTAACCTCTAAAACCTGTGCTTTTAAGCCTCCAAAGGGTGTTCCAATAGATCCTCCAAGCGCACAAATATTCACTTTAGTTGTTGCTCCAGAAGCTGTTTCAATAAAAGCAAATTCTGGAGCTCCACGAACCCATTTTGGAACCATTACAGGTTGTAACCACACCTTATCTAAACCTATTTTTTGTAATTCTTCCTTGGTATATTCAATAGCTTTTTCGGCGTTTAAAGAACCCGATAATCGTCCACCAATTTGGTTGGACAAATGGTCTAACCATTTATAACTGTTACCATTTGTTAGAGAGGTTTTGTAAATAGTTTTTAAAATCTCTGCATCTGTTTGTGCTGAAACAAAACTTACAAATAGACATGTGAATACTAAAAAAAGGTATTTCATAATATGTGTTTGATAATTGAAAAGTCTAAAATAAGTAAATGCTAATCTATTATTCTAAAAAGAATCTTAAATTAATCGTTTTCTAATTGTTTACGATATGCATCCAAATTTGCTTTTATTTTTGGATCTAATTCTGGTTCTTTAATGTCTTTATATGTATTAAGGGTGTCCAATAAAATTTTAGCTACAATATAACGTGCTGTTGGTTTATCGTCTGCTGGAATAGCAAACCAAGGCGCATGAGGTTTGGAGGTTCTATTAATCGCGTCTTCGTAACAATCTTGGTAGCGATCCCAAAGTTTACGTTCTTTTAAATCTCCGGGAGAAAATTTCCAGTTTTTAGATTTCTTATCTAAGCGTCTAAGCAATCTGTTTTTTTGTTCATCTTTAGATAAATGCAAAAAGAATTTAAAAATAATGGTTCCATTTTGGGCTATATGTTTTTCGAAATTATTGATTTGCTCAAAACGTTTTTCCCAAAAAGCATCATTAACATCATCTAACGAATGTACATCTGGCAGATGCTCTCCTAAAATATATTCAGGATGTACACGAGTTACTAAGACATTTTCGTAATGTGTTCTATTAAACACCCCAAACTTTCCTCGAGCTGGTAAAGCAATATAATGTCTCCATAAATAATCGTGTTTAAGTTCTAAGTCTGTTGGAACTTTAAAGCTATGAACCACCACGCCTCTAGCGTTAAGCTCTTTAAAAACTTCACGAATTAAACTATCTTTTCCAGCTGTATCCATGCCTTGAATACAAATCAAAACAGCATATTTTCCATGCGCATACATGGCATTTTGAATTTTTGCCAGGTCTTTACAAACATCTTCAAGTTCGTCTTCAATTTTATCTTTATCTGCATCTAACTGGTAAGTGGTTGGTATTTTTTTTAAAGAAATTTTTTGAGTTAACTTAAATGTATTTGATTCTATGGTTTTCAATTTTAAAGGGTTTTATTAATTTGAGTTTTAAAGATATCAATATTTTCTGTATTCCTATTAATTGTTTCTATAACTAAAGTACCTTTTATATTCTAAAAACTCATTAATTCGTATTTTAAAATATACCATGAAAAAATCGGTTATTATTCAAGGAAGTTCTAGAAGTAAAGGAGACACCAGTTTAATTGTAAATTATTTAGCAAGTAACTATCATATAGATGTTATTGATTTAAATACAAAAACAATTGGTCAATATGATTATGACTATAAAAATGAAAAGGATGATTTTATAGCAACAATGACAGAAATTATTGAAAACTATGACACCATTATTTTTGCTACTCCAGTTTATTGGTATGCCATGAGTGGAATTATGAAAGCCTTTTTTGATAGAATTTCAGATCTTTTAAGAGTAGAAAAAGACTTAGGAAGACAGTTACGAGGAAAAAATATGGCCATGATAAGCACGAGTAATATGGATGATTTAGTAGCTGGTTTTAATATGCCATTTGTGGAGTCTGCAAATTATTTGGGCATGACATATTTGGGTGATATACATACTTGGGTAGAAGGCAACCGGATTCCTGACATTGTAAAAACCAAAATAGATACTTTTTCTAATCTTTTAGTTCCTTAGTAATTAGTTCTTGAATTTCACTATTATCTTTAAGTATGTCTTTAAGACTCTTTATCGTAATCTCTTCAGAAGCATTTTTCCATGCATGTACAGCTTCCATTACTAAAAAGAGTTTTGGGAAATTATATTCTGATTTTAGAAATTCTGTAAGCTCTGGCTGATTAACTAGTCGTTCTGAAAGTGTTGCACTCCCAATTAATAATGATGCTTTTTCTAAAATATTATTTTTATTGTCATCATTTCCAAATGAAACTTTTACAGTGAAATCTTGTGAACGTTTATAATCTGCTAACTTATTTCTGATATTTGGGTTTACTAATTTTATATCTCCAGTGTTTTCTAGAGTTTCAATGGTACTAGTATTAAATCCGATTACCAAAGATATAAAATTAACACTAAATAAATTTTCTAAAGCTTTATTTGGATCTAAATTGGAGTCTTTAAAGGTTTCGAGATAGGTATGATAATCTAGTTGAAAGGAATCTAGAGCTGCAATTGTTTCTTCAATATATACTTTGTCTTTATTTAGATCGTCTAAAAGCTGATGGTAATAGCCTTGCCTAACATCATTAAGTTTTTTGTTCTCACTCCATAAATTAAGTTGTAAAGCCAGAAAAATTCCAATAACCACAAGTACTATCTCTCCTATGGCATACAACAAATATTTGCTGAATTTGCTTTCAGAAATTAAACCTTGTCTTATTTTTCGGAAGAATTTTATCATTTACTTGCAAATAGTTTAACATCTTTTTCACTTACTTCTTTTTCGCCAAGAATAATCAGTCTTTCAACTACATTTCGAAGTTCACGAATATTTCCAGTCCAATCATAGTCCTGAAGCATTTTAACAGCTTTAGCGGAAAATGATTTTTTTGCAGTGCCTTGTTCCGTTGATATTTTCTCGGAAAAATACTCAATTAATAATGGAATGTCTTCACGTCTATCGTTAAGCGATGGGACTTTAATTAGTATCACTGCCAATCGATGGTATAAATCTTCACGAAATTTACTTTCGTTTATCTCGTTTTTTAAGTCTTTATTGGTTGCAGCAATTATACGAACATCAACTTTTATGTCTTTATCGCTTCCAACTCGCTGTATGCGACTTTCTTGTAAGGCCCTTAACACTTTAGCCTGAGCAGATAGGCTCATATCTCCAATTTCATCCAGAAAAATGGTTCCTCCATTTGCAGCTTCAAATTTACCAGCTCTGTCTTTTACTGCACTTGTAAAAGCTCCTTTTACATGACCAAATAATTCACTTTCTATAAGTTCAGAAGGTATTGCAGCGCAATTCACTTCAATTAAAGGCCCTTTAGAGCGTTCACTTTTCTGGTGTAGCCAATGTGCTACTAATTCTTTTCCTGTTCCATTTGGGCCAGTAATAAGCACGCGTGCATCGGTTGGAGCTACCTTTTCAATCATGTCTTTAATTCGAGAAATAGCATCGCTTTCACCAATCATTTCAAAATTTTTGCTCACCTTCTTTTTGAGCATTTTATTTTCTACTACAAGTTCTTTGCTATTTAAAGCAATACGAACTGTATTTAATAAACGGTTTAAATCTGGTGGTTTAGAAATATAATCGAAAGCTCCTAACCTCATGGTATTAACTGCAGTATCTAGATCGCCATGACCAGAAATCATGACCATTGGTATTTCAGGTTTAATTTTTTTAACTGCTTCAAGAACTTCAACGCCATCCATTTTTGGCATTTTAATATCGCATAATACCAAATCGAAATCTTGATTTTTAATTTTCTCAATTCCTACTAAACCATCTTCAGCCTCTTCCACTTGATAGCTATTGTTTTCTTCGGAAAGAATTTTTACTAAAACTCTTCTAATAGCTGCTTCGTCTTCAATTATTAATATTCTTGGCATAATATTTATTTCTGTTTTTCAATAATATGAATATCTCTTTGTGGGAATGGAATACTTATGTTGTTCTCTCTAAACAACCTGTCTATTTCAAATCTAATATCACTTGAGGGTATTCTTGCATTAAAACTATCGTTTAGAGTGAATGCCACTTTAAAATTTAAAGAGCTTTCTCCAAAATCTGTAAATAAAACTCTTGGAGGTGGATCGTTAAATACTTCTGGATGGTTTTGTGCTGCTTGTAATAATAGTTTCTTAACCAACTGAACATCGCTTCCATATGCTACACCAACACTTACACTTTCTCTAGTTGTAGACCCATTTTGAGTCCAATTATACAAACTGTTAGTTAAATATAAGTGATTTGGAATAATAAGCACTTTATTATCTACAGTTACAGTTCTAGTGGTTCTTAGTTTTATTTCTTCTACTCGTCCAATTTTCCCTTCTAACTCAATAATATCTCCAACATGAACTGTTTGATCTGAAAGTATAAAGATTCCAGAAATAATGTCTTGAAATAGGGTTTGGAGTGCTAAACCAATACCTATTAATAAGGCTGCTGAAGCAGCAAAAAAACCAGTTACATTTACACCTAAGGTATGAAATGTAATAAGCATGATGACGATATATATAAACCATCTAGCATAAGAAAAAACAGACCTAAATTTCTGTTTATCGTCATATGGCAGGTTTCTTGTAATAATTTTTCTAATGAATCTTAAAATTAAGGAAGCCACTACCAATACAAGTACTAGAATAATAATATCCATAATACTTATGGAAATATTTTCTGATAAGGCATACGATTTATTTAAAAATTTTAAAAAATCCTTCATTTTAATATTTAATCCACTTTAATAATTCTTTATATGTAGGTTTTTTACCATACATTAAAATTCCTACGCGATATATTTTAGCAGCAAACCAAACTGTGAAAATAAATGTTCCAATTAATAAACTTAACGACAATATTTGTTGCCATATTGGGACACCAAAAGGAATACGCATAAGCATGACAACTGGAGATGTTAATGGTATAAAAGAAAACACCGTTGAAACCGTTCCATGTGGATCTTCTATCACTGTAAAAATACCAATATAAACTGCCAGTATTAATGGCATTAAAATAGGCAATAAAAATTGTTGAGTATCAGTTTCGTTATCTACTGCTGCACCAATGGCTGCATATAAAGAACTATACAATAAATAACCTCCAATAAAAAACAGAATAAATGCCACTATTAAATTAGTTATTGGCAAATTGTAAAATGCTGTAATTACGTTTTGGATTTCCATATTTACATCTGGATTTTGCATGGCCTGATTTAATAGTTCTTGCTGTCCAGTTGATGACTGCGCAAAATCGATACCAAAAACAAAAGACACCAAGGTCATTAAAACGCCTCCTAAAATAATCCAAATAACAAATTGTGTAATTCCAGCTAATGAAGTACCTATAATTTTACCCAACATGAGTTGAATAGGCTTTACAGAAGAAATAATAATTTCGATTATACGACTTGTTTTTTCTTCAATCACACTCCTCATAATCATGTTTCCATAAATGATGATGAACATAAACAATAAATAACCAGCTAATCCTCCAAAAATTAATTTTACAACACTATCTATTTTTGAAGTTTTCTCACCAATAAAGCTCTCCTGAGCTATATTAACACGAATTCTTGAGGCCTTTATTTTTTCTATATCGACACCTTCAAATTCTAATTTTAAATCTGTAAGTTTTTTTTCTAATTTACTTTCTAAATCAGACATTAAGGTTAATGATGGCGAATCTTCAGAATAAAATTTAATATGCTCTCCTATTTCATTAATATTATTAAAGTTTTCTATATATAACAGACCATATTCTTCATTTTCATTTACATTTTTTTTGGCGTCCTCTAGAGAGATATTTTCTAGAATATTATATTTTATAGATTCTGTATCAGTAAAAGAACTTTTTAATATTCCAGACTCATCTAAAATAGAAATGGTTCGTTCTTTATTATTGTTTATTTGAGATAAGTAAGCTACAACAGCAATTAGAGCAATCATTATTATGGGGCTTAAAATAGTCATCACAATAAATGATTTATTTTTAACCTTGGTTAAATATTCTCTTTCTATGATAAGTGATAAATGGTTCATTTTTTAATTATTCTTTACAGCTTGAATAAAAATATCGTTTGCACTTGGTATTAACTCTACAAAATGAGAAACCTCTCCTTTTGAGGTTAGGTAACTTAATAAATCGTTTGGAAGATCGTTTTCTGAAAGTTTCACATTTAAGGTCAATGCATCACCTAAGGTTTTAAAATTAGCTGGCGATACCTTAAATTTCTGAGATAGTTCTTTTTCTAACAAACTACTATTGGATGTTCTTATTCCAATCTCAAAGGTGTTGGTTTTAAATTGTTTTTTTATATCAATTAATTTCCCGTCTAAAATTTTATTAGATTCATGAATTAAAGCAATCTGATCGCATAATTCTTCAACAGATTCCATACGATGGGTTGAAAAGATTACAGTTGCACCATCGTCTCTTAGTCTTAAAATTTCATCCTTAATTAAATTGGCATTAATAGGATCGAATCCAGAAAAGGGTTCGTCGAAAATTAATAGCTTGGGCTCATGCAAAACCGTAACAATAAATTGAATTTTTTGAGCCATTCCTTTGGAAAGTTCTTGAATTTTTTTATCCCACCAATCTCCGATTTCTAATCTTTCAAACCAGTATTTTAATCTCGTTTTAGCTTCAGACTTACTCAATCCTTTTAACCTAGCTAAATACATGGCTTGCTCTCCAACTTTCATAGATTTATACAAACCTCGTTCTTCGGGCAGATAACCAATATCTCTAATATGATGAGCTTGTAATGGCTCGCCATCTAATATCACCTGGCCTTCGTCAGGCATAGTTATTTGGTTGATAATACGAATAAGTGTTGTTTTACCAGCTCCATTAGGACCTAGTAAGCCAAAAATACTTCCTTTAGGTACTGAGATTGAGACTTTATTAAGTGCTGTAAAATCGCCAAAATTTTTAGAAACTGCATGTGCTTCTAATAAGTTATTCATATAAGTTGGTTATTTGAAATAGAATTGTAAATATATTAAATTTGAGTAGTAAACCTTTATATAAACTTATAATTTAAGTGGTTAAAAAAACAAAACCCACCCTGAAATATAAAATATTTTAGGATGGGAAAAAATTGCTATGAAAAAGAAAAAAACCACTATTCTAAAATAGTGATATATCAAATATAGTGATTTTTAATAAACTATCTCTTTTTTGACTATAATATCTCTGTATATAAACCAAAAATCCGTCTTATTAGACGGATTCATTGATATTGTTTTATTGTTTAAGAGAACATATCTTTGACCTTTTCAAAGAACGATTTGTCTGTACTCTCTGGCTTTGGCGAAAAATGCTCATCTTCTTTCATAGATTCGAAAAAATCTTTTTGTTGTTTATTTAAAGTTTTGGGTGTCCAAACATTTACATGAACCAATAAGTCTCCTCTTCCATAGCCATTAATACTTGGAATTCCTTTGCCTCTTAAACGTAATATTTTACCAGACTGAACGCCTGCTTCTACTTTAATACGCACTTTTCCAGTTACAGTATCTATTTCTTTTGAAGTTCCAAGAACGGCATCTGGAAGACTTATATACATGTCGTAATGAAGATTATCTCCTTCTCTTTGTAAACTAGCGTGCTTTTCTTCTTCAATAGCCACTAATAAATCTCCTGAAATTCCATCTCCTGGAGCTTCATTTCCTTTTCCAGACACTTTAAGTTGCATGCCATCTACAACTCCTGGTGGAATTTTAATAGAAACCGTTTCTTCTTTAACTAGCAATCCATGAGCATCAGCTTCATTAGGTTTCTTATCTATAATTTGACCAGCCCCTCCACAAGTTGTACATGTGGTTGCTGTTTGCATGCGTCCTAAAATAGTATTAGTAATACGTGTTACTTGTCCAGAACCATTACAGGTGTTACATGTTTTATAAGTGGTCCCTGGGGCTTGAACTTTACGTCTTACTTTTACTTTTTTCTCAACTCCATTAGCAATTTCCTCAAGAGTTAACTTAATACGAATACGAAGGTTACTTCCTTTTACACGACGTTGTTGAGCACCACCAAAGCCTCCTCCAAAGCCAGAGAATCCTCCTCCACCTCCAAAAGCACCACCAAAAATATCTCCAAATTGGCTAAATATGTCATCCATATTCATATTACCTCCACCAAAGCCACCATTACCATCGAAAGCTTGATGTCCAAATTGGTCGTAACGTGCTTTTTTATCAGCATTACTTAAAACTTCATAAGCTTCAGCTGCTTCTTTAAATTTAGTTTCCGCTTCTTTATTATCTGGATTTTTATCTGGATGATATTTTAATGCTTTTTTTCTGTATGCTTTTTTAATTTCAGCTGTACTAGCACTTTTATCTACACCTAATATGTCGTAATAATCTTGTTTTGCCATATTTATTGTCCTATAACTACTTTTGGAAATCTAATAATTTTATCTCCTAGTTTATATCCTTTTTCTATTACATCAATAATTTTTCCTTTTAAATCGTCTGTAGGTGCAGGAATTTGAGTAATAGCTTCATGTTTATCTGCATCAAAAATATCTCCTTGAGCCAACGCAACTTCTTCAAGCCCTTGGCCTTTTAAAACGTTTTTTAATTTACTACTAATTAATTCAACTCCTTTTAACAACTCTTTTTCTTCAGATTTAGAAATCTCAATATAAGCTCTGTCAAAATCATCTAAAACAGGTAACAAAGCAACCATGACGTCTTGACTGGCAGTTTTAAATAACTCTATACGTTCTTTAGAGGTACGCCTTTTATAATTTTCAAATTCAGCAAACAAACGTAAGAATTTATCTTTTTCTAGTTTCAATTCTTCTTGAAGCTGTTCTTCCTGGCTAATCAATTGTTCATCAGCCTGTTCTGATGTTATATCGTTTATATTATCTTTCTTACTCATAGTCGTAATCATAAATTTTTTAAATCCTAAAAATAGGATGGCAAAAGTACTGCCATTATTATTAAAATGTCAAAATGTCACTAATAAATTTTAATCTTTTTTTAAGTTTTTTTTCGTTTCGAATTGACTATTTTTGTTCCTTAACACTAAAACAAGTAATTCACCATGAAAAAAAGATTTACAAACATTCTAACTATAGTAGCAATTGCTGTTTCTGTTGTAGCTTGTAAAAAAGCAAAAGAAGCAAATACAAGTGAAGCAGAACCTGCTGCAGTTGCTGAAAGCACATCTCAAAAATATGTTACAGATGTAAATGCCTCAACCATCGAATGGAAAGGATTTAAACCAACTGCAACACATAATGGCACCATTAAAATTGACACAGGAGTTTTTCAAGTAATGGATAATAAACTTCAAAGTGGTACTTTTCTAATTGATATGGCTTCAATTGAAGTTTTAGATTTAGAAGGCGAATACAAAACAAACCTTGAAAATCATTTAAAAGGTACGGTTGAAGGTAAAGAAGGTGACTTTTTTAATATCAATCAATTTCCATCTGCTGCATTCGAAATTTCTAGTGTAGAATCTTTAGAAGCAGGTAAAACTATGTTGTCTGGAAATTTAACTATTAAAGGTATTGAAAATAACATTTCTTTCCCAGTAACTGTTTCTAACGAAGGAGATAAACTAACTATTTCAAGTGAGTCTTTTACTATTGACAGAACTAAATGGGGAGTAAACTATGGTTCTAAATCAATTTTTGATAATTTGGGAGATAAGTTTATTAATGATGAAATGGAATTAAAAATAAATATTGTAGCTTTTAAGAAAGCTTAAAATAAAATAAATATAACAAAAAAACCAACTCTAATGAGTTGGTTTTTTTGTTATATAATAAGTCAATTAGTACAATCTTTACAAGATAGCTACAAACACACTCATTATGAATTACAAATTACTAATCACAGGAATTATCTTATGCGCTTTTTTTTAGTTGCCAGGAAACAAAAAAAGAAGACACTTCTGCTAACTCTGAAGTAAGGACTGAAGAGCCAGCAATAAACACCTATTCACAAACTACAGATATTCCTAAAGGAATAATGACGCCAAATACTGTGGAAACGTCTATAGGAACTTTAAACTTTTTCGATGGCGCACCATTATCAGAAACTGCTGAATTAATTTATGACAATCTGGATCGTATGCGTGGTGTATATGCATTTCTTAAAGGAATACAAGGTGCGTCTGTAAGAGAATTAATTGAAGAGCCAAAAGCCATAGGTGCCAATACCGAGTTTAACAAGATCCTCATCTTCGAGGAGCTTATGGATTCTAAACAAATATTTCTAACAGGAAATACGTCTACTTTATACATAATCCCAACCCTTGATTTAAATGCAAATGGACCGATGGTTCTAGAAGCTCCTCCCGGGTTATTAGGCGGTTTTAATAGCGCTTGGTTTGAATATATAAGTGATATTGGTATTTTTAGACCAGATCAAGGTAAAGGAGGGAAATTTCTCGTTTTACCTCCAGGATATGAAGGAAAAGTTCCATCAGGTTATTTTGTAGTAAAATCACCAACATACAAGGTGTGGAATTTTATGCGTGCATCCATCGCTGATGGATTGGATAAAGCATTGAAAATGGTCAAGGAAACTTTAAAAGTGTATCCTTTGTCCATGGCTGATAATCCTCCTGCAATGGAGTTTATAAACGGATCAAATAAAGCTTTCAATACTGTTCATCATAACGATTATACGTTCTTTGAAGAAATAAATAAAACCATTCAAGAAGAGCCATTGGAAATGTTAAATCCGGAAACACGAGGTTTATTTGCATCTATTGGAATTGAAAAAGGAAAAACATTTGTGCCAGACGATAGAATGAGGAGAATTCTAACTGATGTTGTTACCATTGGAAATGCTACTGCACGTTCAATTGTATGGTATCCAAGAGTAAGTGGTAGTGTTGATAATATTGCAGGAATTCAAATTTATCCAGACACTAACAGTTATTGGATGATGGGCTTTATAGACAAAAACGTATTCTTTACAGGGGAAGACAAGCAAACAATGAATACAGATGCTCGCTTATTCTTCTACTATTCTTATACTGTAGTAACTCCTGCAATGGCAGTATCTTTTCCTGGAAAAGGATCAGATTATGCAGTGGGCTTTGTAGATGCTAATAAAAAACCAATGGATGGCTCTAAAACGTATAAAGTGACTTTACCTCATAATGTGCCAGTGAACAATTTTTGGGCCTTTTCTCTATATGATAACCAAACAAGATCCCAGTTACAAACCGACCAAAGACAACCAAGTGTAGGTAGTCAAACGGAAGAATTTAAAATAAATCCTGATGGTTCTATGGATGTGTATTTTGCACCAATAGCTCCGGAAGGATTTGAAAATAACTGGTTGCAAACCATTCCAGGCAAAAGCTAGTTTACCATTTTAAGAATGTATGGGCCATTAGATCCTTAGCTTAAAAAAGAATGGAGACCTAATGAAATAGAATTGGTTAAATAATTAAAAATAATAAAAGATGGTTTGAGCTTTCATTCAAACCATCTTTTATTATTTAAAAATCTAGCAATTTTTCCAAAGCTGGCAACAGATTTGGATACTTAAATTCAAATCCTTCAGCTTCTATTTTATTTGAACTTACACGCTGGCTTTCAACTAACAACACATGCATATCTCCTAGTATTAACTTTAAAAATACAGTTGGAATATTTGGTAAGAAAAGTGGTTTTCTTAATGTTCTAGCTATTGCTTTTGTTAATTCTTGATTTGAGACAGGATTTGGAGCTACTGCATTAAAAACACCTTCCGAATTAGTCTCTAAAGTATGTATAAATATTCGAGCTAAATCATTGATATGAATCCATGATTGCCATTGAAAACCACTTCCTAAAGCAGTTCCAAAACCATATTTAATGGGACTCATCAATTTTGGCAAAGCACCTTCCTGATTATCTAAAACTAAACCAATTCGAATTTTTGTAACCAAAATTCCTAAATCTGAAAAATCATCAGCTGCTTTTTCCCAAGCTTCAGAAACTTCTCCTAAAAAACTAGAAGATACAACAGGAAAATCCTCATCATAGTAATTAGTAAGGGAATCTGGGTAAATTCCAATAGCGCTTGCAGAAATTAATTGCTTAATCTTTATATTTTCTTTCTTAATAGTAATCTTTAATAGTTGTAAAGATTGCAACCTACTATTTAAAATTTTCTGCTTATATTTTTTTGTCCATTCATTAGAGATTGATGCTCCAGCTAAATTTATTATAGCATCTACACCATTAAAACATGTCTCATCGATTTCTTGTGTTACTGGGTTCCAATGAAACCCTTTATAATTTTCTGTATCTTCAATTTTATCTCTTGAAGTCGTTAAATAATGGACAGAAATATTTTGGTAACGACATTGCTTAACGATGGCTTTACCAATTAACCCTGTAGCCCCAGTAATTAAAACTTTCATCATTAATTTTTATTTAAATATACTGAATAGCAAAGCCATTATCATTGACTTTACATAAGGTTTAACAGATTTAACTTAAGTTTAGGGATTGATAATCGGAACGCATAGAATGCTTAGGGTCTTTTCATTTAAGGTATTTGGCTCGCACACTCGCCGAATATTACACTTCTTTCCAAGCACGTAACATTTCACGTTTACCTGGAGGCCCTGGAATTCTTTCTACTACAAAACCTACAGCTTGCATGGCTCTTCGAACACTCCCTTTTGCTGAATAGGTTACAAGAATGCCATTTTCGGCTAAAGCATCATACATTATTATAAAAATATCTTCTGTCCAAAGTTCGGGTTGAATTCGAGGTCCAAAAGCATCAAAATATATAACATGAAAAGTGTTTATATCTGTAATTTTTGAAAAAAACTTTTGTTGCTTTACTAAAGTGAAGCCTGGTGATATTTCATGTAATTCTTCCCAGGAAACCTGATGAAGATCTTGGAATAATTGACCCGAATTCTCAAAAGTAAATTGCGAACCATAATTCAACTCATTGACTTCTTCAACTGAAACAGGATAGGCTTCTACGCCAACATAATTAATTTGAAGTGCGCTTTTTTTCAACTCATCTAAAGTAGCCATAGCATTTAAACCTGTTCCAAAACCTATTTCTAAAACAGATATAGGTTTTATACTTTTACATAAAGTATAAAAATGCTTCAATCCTTGTTCTATATAAACATGTTTTGATTCTTGCAGTGCTCCATGAATAGAATGGTATTGTTCGTTTAAATCTAAAAGTTGAATTGTTTTAGAACCATCTGCTGTTGTGATGATTTTTCGTTCCAAAATCTATTTAATTAATAGTTTCCGTATTCTAGGAATAGGTCCTGTACATTCGGTTTGGTGACAAGAAATGCAAAGGTTAATGGTGTTGTTATATCGTTTTTCTAAAGGAATTTGAGATTCTGTATTAAATATTTCTTTTTCACTTTCTATAAAAAGTTTTGAAAAACTTTGAAAAGTTTCATTTCTACTCTTAAACTCAGACATTTCTGCCGAATGTATTTTTAAAAAATCTAAGGGAAACTCTACAGGTACAATCCCGTTTAAAATATCTTCTTTAACTTTTAAGTTTTGTGCATACATCTCATTCATCAGGTTTGCCATTTCCGATGGCTGATACATATCGTATATCATTTCTTCTTTCTTTGTTTCAGCTTTCTTTTCAGATTGATTACAGCTTAAAAAGAAGAATAACACACAAAAACTTAATATTAAAATCCTCATTTATTCTTCTTTTAGCAAAACACCATCAGCTTCAAAGGTATAAGTTCGCTTAGGTTCTGTGATGGCTGCTATTTCTTCATCAGATTTACCTGCATCTTCTGCATAGTGACGTTGTTCTTCAACAGAAACTTCGCTAACAAATGCTTTTCCATTGACCACTACTTCTTTTCCTGCAATATTTTTTGGCATAAAAAATCCGTAATCCTTAAACTTTACCATTACCTCTTCATCGTTTCCTAAATCTAATTTCATCCAGCATCCTTTAGCTTGGCAAACCTCATCTACCTTTGCTAACATTTTGGTTGAAAGGCTATCACCTACAATCATTTCTTTATAAGTATCTGCCATTAATTTTGCTTCAATGGCATTGTCTGCTTCAATTTTCTCTCCAAAAGACGCATAGGCTATCTCCTTAATTTCTTCAGTTTCAACTGTGTTTTCTGAAGCTTTAGATGTTTTATCTTTACAAGAAATAAAGACTAAAGAAAAAATTAAAAGGGTTAAAATATGTTTCATAATAATTTTAAAATTTAAAGTAAGTTTAACGTCAAAGGTACGTATTTTTTAAAAATTGTTTTGATTTTTTATCCTGTTTAAATTTTATAAATTCGCAGAAGAAAATAACATATAATGACGAATCCTTCAAATAACGAAATTGATATTGTAAAATCTAATAAATCTAAAATCCATGATGTCGATTTTGAGAATCTAACTTTTGGTAGAACCTTTACTGATCATATGTTTGTTTGCGATTATATTGATGGTAAATGGCAACAACCTAAAATTATGCCATACCAAGCGATGACATTTGAACCATCTGCCAGAGTTTTTCATTACGGTCAGGCTGTTTTTGAAGGTATGAAGGCTTATAAAGACGATTCAGGAAAAGTTTGGTTATTTAGACCAGAAGAAAACCATCGTAGAATAAATATATCTGCAGCTCGATTAGCGATGCCTGAATTTCCAAAAGATTATTTTTTTAATGGACTGGAAACTTTATTAAAAATAGATAAAGACTGGATAAAATCTGGTGTTGGAAATTCGTTATATTTAAGACCCTTTGTTATTGCTACCGAACCCGCAATTTCTGCTTCGCCAGCAAACAGCTATCGTTTTATGATTATTTGTTCGCCTGCAAAAGCATATTATTCTGGAAAAGTTCGTGTTTTATTTGCTGAACAATACAGTCGTTCTGCAAATGGTGGTGTTGGATTTGCTAAAGCAGCTGGCAACTATGCAGCTCAATTTTACCCTACTTCTTTAGCCCAAGAAAAAGGCTATCAACAAATTATTTGGACAGACGCAAATACTCATGAGTTTTTAGAAGAAGCTGGGACAATGAATATTTTTTTTAGAATTAATAACACTCTAATTACTGCTCCAATTAGCGATAGGATTTTAGATGGTATAACTAGAAGAAGCATCATTCAATTAGCCGAAGACAATGGTGTTGTAGTAGAAGTTAGACGAGTTCCTGTAAATGAGATTAAAGAAGCTGCAAGAAATGGAAGTTTAAAAGAAATTTTTGGAGCTGGAACAGCTGCTGTTGTTAGTCCAATTTCAGCTTTTGAACATGGAAATGATGTGTTTGAAATCCCAGATATTGAAAAATCGTTTGCTAGTATGTTTAAAAATCAATTGCAAGAGATTCAACATAATTTATCTGATGATAAACATAATTGGAGACGTGAAGTTAAATAAAAAAAGGGAAGCAATGCTTCCCTTTTTTTATTTATTCAAAATAGCAGAAATATGGGGTTTAAAATAATTTGGTCCTTTTAAAACCTTACCATCTTCTCTGTAAATGGGCTCTCCGTTTTCGTCTAGTTTACTCATATTACTACGTTGAATCTCGTCAAAAACTTCTTCAATTTTATGTTGCAAACCATGCTCAATAATGGTTCCACACAAAATATAGAGCATATCTCCTAGGGCATCTGCAACTTCAACTAAATCGCTGTTATTTGCTGCTTCAAGATACTCTTCATTTTCTTCACGCATTAATTTATAACGAAGCATGTTTTTCTCTAGACCTAAATGTGCTTTTGGTGTTTCTCGATGTCCTATTTTAAACGCTGTGTGAAAAGCTTTTACAGCTTCAATTTTATCTTTCATTAAAAATATATTTTTCATTTCCGTGAAAACAGAAATCTAATCCTAATTGTTTTTGTAATTTTACATAAAATTAAGGATATGTTTACAAATGGTCAATTAGTTTTTGGTATTTTATTTGCTATCGCATTTATAATCATCCTATTTTATACCTATAGACACGATAAAAGGATTCATAGAAAATACTACAAAGGAAGTGTTTGGGTTTTAATTGCTTTTATTTCATTCATTTTATTTATTGTTTCTATTAAATGGGTTTTTAAATAAAACCTAAATTCTAGTATTTATTTTTCATACTTCACATTTTCATTTAATTTATCTAGAAATATAGAATGATGACATCTAATAGTTTTTGCGATATATACAAATAAATAATATTATTATACTGAGAAACATAATATTAATGTATTTTTATCAAGCTATTAATCAAACTAAACTTAAATGAAAAATTCTACTCGAGTCCTCATGATTATTTGTTTAATTACAAATGGACTTTTTGCTCAACAAAAAACAAATCAAAAAATTTCAACCACAAAATCTTCTGTTTCTTTAGAAAAATTGATTAAACAAAAGAACAGCACTTATGTGGTAACAAACGATTATGTTAGTGATAAAACTGGCATAAGGCATGTGTATTTAAGACAAGCCATAGACGGCATGGAGGTTCAGGGCACTGAATCAAACATTCATTTAGATGCTTCTGGCTCTGTAATTATGTCTCATAATAATTTTTTAATGGACATTCAATCTACAATCGTTAGCAAGTCGGTGGCATTAAATGCAAAACAAGCGATAATTTCTGTTGCTAATCAAATGAATTATCCAATAAACGCTCTTGAGATAATAAAAAACGATGGAGGTATAAACAAACAAGCGCTTTTTAATAAAGCAGGAATTTCTTCAGAAAACATCCCAGTGAAACTCAAATATTATTATAGAGAAGATATAGGAACAACCTTAATTTGGGAACTTTCAATCGCTGAACTAAATTCTTCGGATTGGTGGAGTTTTCGTGTTGATGCAGCTACAGGGTTTATCCTGGACAAAGTGAATTTAACATCTTATTGTAACATTTTAGGTAATCATGACGATCATTCACATATTAACTCTGGTGTTAATCAACCTAATTTCATTGGGCCAATTCAAGAAAACACTTACAATAACATATCTCAAACAAACGTCACATCTACTGCTCGATTTGCACCAGCTGCTAGCTATAATGTATATGCAATGCCGACCGAATCACCGAATCACGGAGGAAGAACTTTAGTTACAAACCCTGAAAATTTAGTGGCTTCTCCTTATGGATGGCATGATATTGACGGAGTTGATGACGCTGAATATACAAATACAAGAGGTAATAATGTAAGTGCTTTTGATGAAGATGACAATAACGATTTACCAGATGACAGATATACATATAGTCCTGGAGGAAACTTAATTTTCGACTTTCCTATAAATATAGTCTATTCGCCAGGAGATCAATCGGACGATGCTGTTGTTACCAATTTATTTTATTGGAACAATATTATTCATGATGTGGCTTATCAATATGGATTAAATGAAGCTGCTGGTAGTTTTCAAGAAAATAATTATGGAAATGGTGGTGCAGGTTCCGATTCAGTGAACGCTCATGCACAAAGTGGAGCTGGATCCTGTAATGCTAATTTTTCAACTCCAGAAGATGGTTTCAGACCAAGAATGCGCATGTATGTATGTAATTCAAGAGATGGTGATTTAGATAATGGTGTTATTGTTCATGAATATGGGCATGGTATATCTAACAGATTAACCGGAGGTCCTGCAAATTCATTTTGTCTTCAGAATACCGAACAAATGGGAGAAGGCTGGAGCGATTTTTATGCCTTACTACTAACCATGAAACCTGGAGACGCAGGAACAGACACAAGACCTATGGGTACTTGGTTATTGGGTGAAGATGCTAATGGTGCAGGAATTAGAACCTATCCATATAGCACACTTTTAGCTACAAATCCACATACTTACGATGACATCAAAACAGAAGCTATTCCCCACGGAATTGGCTCTGTATGGACCTCTATGTTATGGGAGATGACCTGGAATTTAATTGACGACCAAGGTTTCGATACCGATTTCTATAATGGAACTGGAGGTAATAACATTGCCTTAAATTTAGTAACACAAGGCTTAATATTACAACCTTGTAGCCCAGGATTTATAGATGGTCGAGACGCTATTTTAGCTGCAGATCAAGCTTTATATGGTGGTGCTTACCAATGTTTAATATGGGAAGCTTTTGCTAAAAGAGGTTTAGGTTACAGTGCTTCTCAAGGGTTATCTTCAAGTAGAAGTGATGGAACCGAAGCATTCGATTTGCCTCCAAATTTTTCTAGTTTTAATACTATAGAAGATGTGTGTTTAGCAGATGGCGTACAAACAGGTCTTTCTGGAGGATTGCCAACTGGAGGTGTATATAGTGGATTAGGTGTTACTGATGACGGTAATGGAACAACATTTACTTTCGACCCAAGCATTGCTGGAGTTGGCCTAGCAACTATAAATTATAACGTTAATGATTTTTGTCTTGGAACACCAGCAACTCTTAACGATCAAATAAATGTAACCAATAATCCACCAGAAATAATAACTAGAGGTGGTGGACAAATTACTTTTACTGATTCAGAATCTGACAATCCTGCAGTAGCAATTCCAGATGGAGATATCGTTGGAGTGACTACAACAATGACAGTCGCTTCAAACGTAGTGATTACAGATTTAAATGTTGATATTGATATTTCACATACTTGGGTAGGTGATGTTACTATAACTATCACATCTCCTAATGGTACATCTGCTGTTATTTTTGACCGACCAGGAGTCCCAGCATCTACTTATGGCTGTAGTGGAAATAATATTTTGGCAACATTTGATGATGAAGCAACAGACCCTATAGAAACAGAATGTGAAGCCACCGAACCTGCAATTTCAGGTAGCTTCTTACCACAAAATCCTTTATCTGTTTTCGATAGTGAAAATACACAAGGTGATTGGGAAATTACAGTATCAGATAGTGTTGGTGCAGATTCAGGAACATTAAACTCTTGGGGAATAACCTTTAATTACGAAGTAGTATCTACACCTTTAGATGTATTTCTTGATGGTTCAGGAAATGCTACTATAAATGCCTCAGATTTATTATATAGTATTACTGTAGATTGTGGTACAAATACAGTTACTGGAGGCAACCCATTAGCTACTACGGTTAGCTTTTCTTGTATAGATTTAGGATCTAATAATGTAGATGTTTTAGCCACAAACCAAGCTGGAGCTTCAACTTCTGGAACTGCTATAGTAAATGTCATAGATAATTTGAATCCTACTGCATTAGGTCAAGACATTACTGTTAATTTAGCAGGAAATAGTTCCGTTAGTATTACAGCAGACGATGTAGATAATGGCTCTTCAGACAATTGTGATTTTACTTTAAGTATTGACGAAGATACGTTTACTATTCCTGGTAACTACCCAGTAGTTCTTACCGTTACTGATAGCTCTGGAAATGAGCATATGGTAACAGTAAATGTAGAAGTAATTGATGTTCCTTTATCTATTGAAAATTTTGAAGCTTTAGATCAACAAATAACAGTTTATCCAGTCCCAACTGAAGCGACTTTAAACATCTCAACAGAATTAAAAATTGATTCTATTGATATGTTCGATTTGTTAGGTAAACAAATTATGCATCTTGAAAACCCTTCTAAATCAATAGATGTTTCAAACATATCCGAAGGTATGTATTTATTAAAATTTAAAATTGAAAACAAAACAGTAATAAAACGCTTTGTTAAAAATTAAAAATCTATTTAATACAAAAAAAAGCCTTAATAAAAATATTAAGGCTTTTTTTTTGTAAGATGCTTTTTTATTAATTCACTTCAGGAAGGAAATTATAGTTTTTACTATAATCAAGCATTTGTCCTGAATATGTTTCCGGTTGTGTTACTTGTATAGCTGTAATCTCTCCATTATCATCTATTTCTGGAACTAAAACAGGATTTACAAATCCACTGTAAGGTGCAGATGTAAATTGCTCATTTCGTTTTAAAACTTCAGCATGAACATCTTGATCCACTTTAACACCATAGGTTTCTACTAAGGTTTCTACAGCTTGATAATCTCCTTCAGATTTTATACGTTGTGTTTCGCGTAATAACTGTCCAAAAAGATCATGCAACTTATCATAATCGTTAATATTATAATATGTTTTACCATCTCGTGTTATTTTTTCAATCACATTATCAGCTTGACCTTTTTCAAAAGCCCAAGCACTTACCCATTGTCTGTTTCTCATGTGAGCTTCTTCAACATCATCACCTAAATTTAAACGAATTAATTGAGTCATCAATCCATTTCTAATATAACCATCATAAGCTGCTTTTCCAACAGATTTCCAATCGTCTACTAGACCTAACTCTTGTAATTTTGGATTGTATAAATAATAAAGACCTACTAAATCTGCACGTCCTTCTTCTAAAGTAGACGCATAATTTTTAAGCGTTTCTTTGGTTTCACCAACGCCTGGATTTAATTGTCCAGAAGCATGACCAATCACTTCATGTAAAGCTGTATGCAATTTATCTGCTGTTTGTCCGTACTTTTCTTCTAGTTGTAATTCTTCTTCATCATTAACAAATTCATGAAGACGTCCAGTACTTCCTGCATTATTATAAGCTTCAATAATATTTCCAAGAGAAACAGATTTACTACCAACAGCTGCCCGAATCCAATTGGCATTTGGTAAATTAACACCTATAGGTGTGCTTGGCGAAGCATCTCCAGCCTCTCCAGCAACATTAACCACTTTATAAGTAACACCTACCACATTTTTCTTTTTGTGTTCTTCCATTAAAGGGGAACTATCTTCAAACCACTGTGCATTATCGGATAATACCTTCATTTTTTGAGACATGTCAAAATCATTGATTTGTACAATACTTTCATAAGAACCTCTATATCCTAAAGGATCATTATAAACTTCAATAAAACTGTTTATATAATCTACGTTTCCAGAAGTTGCAGCTGTCCAGGCTACGTTGTAATCGTCCCAAGTTTGAAGATCTCCTGTTTTATAATATTGGATCAATAACCCAATCGCATCTCCTTGTTCTTTATTTTCTGCTACATCTTGGGCTAATTCTAACCATTTGGTAATTTCATCAATGGCAGAACCATATAAGCCTCCAGATTTATATACTAATTCTTTTAATTGTCCATTTTCTTTTACCAATTTAGAGTTTAATCCAAATGATAAAGGTTTTTCAGGATTTGGAGATTTTTTATTTTTATAGAATTTTTCTACATCTGCATTGGTTACATTTGGCCCATAAAAATTCACTGCAGAAAGTGCCACATTATCTACACCTTTTGCTTGATTTACTTTTTTAGCATCTTTGTCATTAAAAATAACATTAAAGGCTTCACCTTCTAAAGATGTACTTGTTTCTGCTAATAAAGTTTTTAAATACTCTTCTGAAAATTCTGGTTTTAACTTATCGTTAGAGTAATGATGATGAATACCATTACTAAACCAAACACGTTTTAAATAAGATTCAAATGCGTTCCAATCGTCACTAGTTTTATTACCCGAATAATTAGTATAAACATTTTCTAGTGCTTTTCTAATTTTTAAATTATGCCTGTAATTTTGGTCCCACATAATATCTCTTCCTGCTAAACCAGCTTGAGTTAAATAATAAACCAATTTTTGTTCTTTTAAAGTTAAATTCTCCCAACCTGGAATTTGATAACGTAATATCTTAATGTCTGCAAACTGCTCAACATTATAGTCAAAGGCTTTTTCTTCAATGGTTTCTTTTACATCAATTACTGTCTCTTTTTTATCTTGATTACAAGACACAAAAGCAGTTAATACAAAAGCAAAACCTAATACATGTGTGAATTTCATTTCTTTTATTATTTAATATTGTATTGCAAATGTAACATATATTAAGATAGTATAAAATTGATTACCTTTGAAAAAACATCTATAAACCCTACCATGAAAGCACTTAAATATATTCTGTTTCTAACCCTTATTTTAATAATTGGTTTTACCATATACATTGCGGTTCAACCTAATTCATTCGAAATAAAGCGAGACAGAACTATTAATGCTCCAACTGAGGTTATCTATAATAATGTGATTGATTTTAAAAATTGGGAAGCGTGGTCTCCATGGGTTGAAAAAGACCCTGAAACAGTTATTACTTTAAGTGACCAAACGAAAGATGTTGGTGGATCCTTTTCTTGGGTAGATTCTCATGGTATAGGAACAATGAAAACGCTGGAGTCCAATAAACCTCAATCAATACGTCAAGAATTACAGTTTGGCGAGTTTGAGCCATCTCAAATCCTATGGACGTTTGAACCAACTGAAGATGGCAAAACAAATGTTACATGGAAAATGAGTAGCAAGAATGTACCTTTTATGTTTAAAGCAAGTGCGTTTTTTTCTGGAGGATTTGATAATATGATAGGCCCAGATTTTGAAAGTGGCTTAGCGAAACTTGATAAGATAGTTGTAGCTTCAACAAAGGTTTATGCTATTAATGTTGATGGTATTACACAACATGGTGGTGGATTTTATCTTTATAACTCTACTTCTGCTAAGATGGATAATTTTGAAATTGTAATTCAGGAGCTGCTATCAAAAATCAGCAATTATGTACAGGAAAATAACATTACAACTGCTGGTCCACCTTTTGTTTCTTACCATAAATGGGATGAAAAAAATAATACTGTGATGTTTTCGTGTAGTGTACCAACAACGGCTCAAGTTATCTCAACTCAAGACGATATTTTAACTGGGCAACTAGAACCATTTACGGCTGTAAAAACAACTCTTAACGGAAATTACAAGCACCTAAAAGAAGCTTGGGAAAAAACGATTCAATACGCTACAAAAAATGAATTAAGATTTACTGAGCAAGGTCTAATGCTTGAGGTTTATGTTACAGACCCTGCCAAGACACCGAATCCAAGTAATTTAATAACAGAAATTTACATTCAAGTAGAAGAAACAGAACAGTCTCCTTTATAATAAAAGTAAGAAGTTTAAATTATTTGTCTCTTAAATATTCTTTTATATTAAAATACAAGCAAATGCAACCAATTCTTTATAACAATAAATATACTTATTAAATGAAGCAGCTTTTACTTGTTTTTGTAGGTGGAGGGTTTGGAAGCATGTTAAGGTACGTTATTGGAAAGCACCTAAATAGTTACGAAACGGGTATTCCTTATGGTACATTTGCAGCAAACATTATTGGCAGTTTACTTATTGGACTTATTTTAGGGTTTGCATTAAAAAACAACACACTTTCACAAAATTACACCTTATTATTAGCAACTGGATTTTGTGGTGGGTTTACTACCTTCTCAGCCTTTGCTTATGAAAATCATGTGTTTTTAAAATCTGGAGATTTTATGAGCTTTGCTATCTACACCATCGCAAGTTTTGTACTTGGATTTCTTGCAGTTTTCTTAGGCATGTATCTTGTTAAATAAAAAAACAAGTCATTTTTTATAAAATATACGACATTCTACGTATGTTTTCGCTTACTTATAATTAGGATTTTTGAACCATAATCTTTTAAAACCTAATTATCATGAAAAAAATTATCCTAAGTATGGTCTTACTTGTTGTAAGTTATACAAATGCACAAAACACGTTAATTGTAGATAATAACGTATTTATCGACGATTCTCCTTCACATGTATTCACAAGTTTTGCCGCAGCATTAGCAGCTGCGTCCAACGGAGACACCATATTAATACAACCATCTGCCACTTCTTATGGCAACATCAACATTACAAAATCCATTACTGTAAAAGGCATGGGTTATGCACCTGTACTTAACAATGGTGAAAGTTCGTATATAGGCAGTGCTTCTATAAATGCAAGTAACATCAAATTGACTGGAATGAATATAAGTGGTGGTATCGCTGGTGGTAGTGGTATTAGTAACTTACTAGTTGAAGACTGCTACATTGGAAGTGTATCATTAAATGGAACAGGAAATAGCAACCATACTTTTAGAGGAAATGTAATTCTTGCGCAAATTTATTTAAACGCAACAAATACAAATAGTATGAATTTTACTTTTACAAATAATTTAATTCAAAATTTGAACAATTATTCACTCTATAATTTTAATGACACCACTATATTTAATAACAATACTATTATAGCAGATAGAGCTCATGTCTCTTACGTTACTTTTAATAATCCTAACAACCTTGTTTGTCAAAATAATATTTGGGTGTTCACTAGCAACTCATTTTCAGCTGTAAATCAATCAGGGGCTGTTCCAGTTATTCATAATAATTCATTGACATACCACTATGGCTCACCAACTATTACTGCTCTAAATGGTACAGGAAATTTAGATAACCAAAACCCGTTTTTTGCAAACATTCCTGCAAATAACCCATATTGGGCTGCAGATAATGATTATAATTTAGGCGCTAGTTCTGCTGGTAATGATGCTGGAACAGATGGTAACGACGTAGGGATTTACAATGGATATTACGATTTCGATATGAGAGGCTACCCTACAGAATTACCATATTTAACTGAAATGTCAATCAGCAACAACATGGTTCCTGCTGGCTCAAATTTAAGTGTAAACTTAAAAGCTAACGCAAATAAAACTAATTAAACACCAAAAATTATGAAAGCTTTATATACCTTTTTAATAGGCTGCTTTTGTGTTGGTGTTACGTTAGCGCAATCGGATATTGCAAGTGTTGAATATTTCTTTGATACAGATCCTGGTCTAGGAAATGGCATCTCAATAGATATTGATCCAGATGTAGAATTGTTAGACCAAAACTTTAACATTCCTACAACTGGTCTGGATCAAGGAACACATAGACTGTTTATGAGAGTTGTTAATGTAGACGGTTTAACAAGTATGTACAACTACAAAACATTTAGAATTTCTGATGTACCAGATACAAATTCAGCTAGTTTAGTTGAAACAGAATTCTTTTTTAACTCAGATCCTGGTTTTGGAAACGGATATACGAGAGTAACTAATAACTCTAATAGTATGAACAGAAATTTTAATATCACTATTGATGGTTTACCGGTTGGAACTCACAGACTCTTTTTTCGTACCAAAAACAGTGACAATGAGTGGAGTATGTACACATACAAAACCTTTAGAAAATCTGATGCACCAATTACCAATTCAGCAGATATTGTAGAAGCAGAATATTATTTCAATACAGATCCAGGTTTGGGCAATGGCACTAACATTGATGTTGCTGATGTAGCATCATTAGATGAAAGCTTTAATATTTCAACTGCAAGTTTGCCTATAGGCACTCATAGAATGTTCTTACGTGTAAAAAATAGTGATAATACTTGGAGTTTGTACGATCATAAAACATTTAGAGTCTCTGATGCACCAATTACCAATTCGGCAGATATTGTAGAAGCAGAATATTACTTCAATACAGATCCTGGCTTAGGAAATGGAACTCATATAGATGTAGCAGATTTTGCTTCATTAGATGAAAATTTCAGCATTCCAACCTCTAGTTTAAACATTGGCACTCACAGAATGTTTATGCGTGTAAAAAATAGTGACAATTCTTGGAGCATGTACGATAACAAAACTTTCAGAGTTTCTGATTTACCTGAAATAAATACAGCTTCAATAACAACTGCCGAATATTTTATTGATGTGGATCCTGGTTTTGGAAACGCTACATCTTTAACCATTTCTGGAGATGATATTGATGAAAATGTTATAGTTCCTACCTCAGGAAGTATCTCTCAAGGTGATCATTATTTACACATTCGTGTTCAAAATACCGATGGAACGTGGTCTTTATATGACAGGCAGTTATTTGAAATAGATGGAACTTTAGGAGTTGCTTCTGAGGAACTTTCTGAAATAAGTATCTACCCTATACCTGCTTCAGATTATGTAAATATCAAAACGCCTAATCATGTTCAAATAAAATCGATAAGACTTATTGATATGAATGGTAAAATCGTGATGCAAGTTCAAGATCAAATTGAAAAAATAAATATTTCAAACTTACAACAAGGAGTCTATTTAATGCAAATAACCACTAATAATAGTAGTTTATCAAAACGCATTATTAAAAATTAAGTTTAGTTAGTGAGATTAAAGCGCCTAATACTTTTGTTAGGCGCTTTAATGTTTTACAAAATCTTTAACTCCAGCTTTCACCTCAATGTTTAGATAATTTTCCCTTGGAACAATAGGACAAGAGTACTTTTCATTATAAGCACATAATGGGTTATATGCTGTATTAAAATCAATAATTAGTGTATCTCCTTCTGGTATTCTTAAATCAATATATCGTCCTCCTCCATAACTAGCATCACCATTTGTTAGATCTAGAAATGGTAAAAATAAATAATCAGCATATTCTTCTTTCTGCATTAAATCCTTTCCTTGAAAAATGTTTAATTGATGTTCTTTCCCTTTTAAAAAGAAGGTTAAAATTCCAAATACACGTTCTTGAGAAACTCTATCTGTAGTCGTTCGCATTTTAAACCATTTAGAGTCTGGAGTTCTCTTAAGGGTCGCAGAAACGATATAAGTAGAATCGAATTTAAAAAAATCAAGCTCTTTAAAATCTTTACGATCTTTATCTTTCAATGGTGATTTTGTAGCATCTTTAAAATCAGCATTCATCTTTTTTTGAAACTCTGTTTCACCCAGAATTGGCTGTTTGTCTTGAGCACAACTTAAAATAGAAATCAATAAAAAAAAGTGTAGGAAGTATTTCATTTTCATATTTTTTACTTTTCAAAAATACAACTTTAAAATATTTTGTTTAGATTTGATTCATTAAAAGTAAAAAACAATGATTAATTACGTCACTTATTGTAGAAAACAAACCTCTTCTTATTGCAGGTGTTTGGCTTACTATGTATTCTAGTGATTTAATTATCAAATGAAATTATATAAAAAAGTCCGACGCTCTCGTCGGACTTTTTACTTTTAATGAAGCAACAAAAATGAAAAAACTATTTAATAATTATATAAACACCTTTAAAGGATTATCTTCTGAAGTATGGTGGCTTGCATTAATTACATTAATTAATCGAGCTGGAACCATGGTAATACCTTTTCTCTCTTTATACTTAACTGAAGATTTAAATTTCTCTTTTGCAGATGTAGGCTGGGTCATGTCTGCCTTTGGTTTAGGTTCTGTAGCTGGTTCCTGGTTAGGTGGTAAATTAACAGACAAAATAGGTTATTATAAAGTCATGGTAAGAAGCCTTTTAACAACAGGAGTGTTGTTTATAGGATTACAATTCTTAGATACATTTACTTCTTTTTGTTTAGGTATTTTCGTAATTATGTTAGTTGCAGATATGTTTCGACCTGCCATGTTTGTAGCTTTAAGTGCTTATAGTAAGCCTGAAAATAAAACCCGATCAGTTACTTTAATTCGTCTGGCTATAAATTTAGGTTTTTCAGCAGGCCCAGCTGTTGGTGGGTTAATTATAACCACTATGAGTTATGGTGGTTTATTTTGGGTAGATGGAATTACGTGTATACTTGCAACACTGCTTTTAATAAAAGTACTTAATCCAAAAAAGGCCAGAACCTTAGATGTTGTAATTAACGACAACCCCCAATCCGCATATAAAGACAAGGCTTTTTGGATATTCCTGGCTTCTATGACATTGTTTGGTATTATCTTTTTACAATACTTTTCTACCATGCCATTGTATTATAAAGATGTTTATATGCTAACCGAATTACAAATTGGAATGCTATTAGGACTTAATGGTTTTGCTATTTTTATTTTAGAAATGCCACTTATTAAATGGCTAGAGCATACTAAATACACCAAACCAGGACTCATGATCTTTGGAGCAATATTAACAGGTGTTAGCTTTCTAGTATTAGATATAACCTTTTGGGTTGGTTTATTAATAATTGGTATGTTATTGATGACTATTGGTGAGATGATTGCATTTCCATTCTCAAATGCATTTGCTATGCAACGAGCCAAAAAAGGAAATCAAGGCGAATATATGGCCTTGTATACCATAGCATTTTCTATTGCACATATTTTTGGCCATAATGTAGGATTACATCTTGTTGAAAAATTTGGTTTTAATATAACTTGGCTTATCATGGGGATATTAGGTCTTGTTTGTGTAGGCCTTTTATACTATTTGAAACAATATTTAAAGAGTAAGAATGAATTATATATTAAATAATTCATTCTTACTTTAATGGCTTTACTGGGTTATGTTTAATAACATGAGATAATACAATTTGAGTCTTTGTCTCACCATAAACAATTAATTGGTCTATAAAAAACTCTAAATGCTTCTGATTTTTTAATACAACTTCCATCACAATGTTTTCATTTCCTGTTATTCGATAGCAGTTTATTACTTCATCAAAGGTTTTAACTTTTTCTAAAAATGGTTTTAACATACCCATAAAAGCACGAATAGTTATAAGTGCTTTTAATTGATATCCTACCTCAAATGGAGAAACCGATGTATGATAATCCTGAATAATACCCAAGTCTTCCATTTTTTTTATTCTTTCGGAAACTGCTGGCGAACTAATACCTACTTGCCTGCCAATTTCAGCATTAGATAGTCTCGCATTCCCTTGCAAACATTTCAGAATTTTCCAGTTTAGCTGATCTAAGCTCATTTTAAAGAAATATTAAAATATACATTAATTATTAAATCAAATATACAATTATACTTTAAATATGAAAGTTAAATATGGAAACTTGTTCCTATTTTTGATATAATTGCTATTTAAAAATGATTACAAATATGTCCTCACATCTATCCCACTTGCCTATTTATCAAAAGGCTATGGAAATTATTATCTTATCTAGAAGTATCTCTACATATTTAAATCAAGACTTAGCGTTTTTACAGTCTGATGGGACAGAAGATTCTAACATCTATTTCTCTGGAGATATTGTGCAACAATCCACTTCTTTAGCACCAGAAATTGAAAAAGCTGAATTAGAAAAATTTAGTGATAAAAAGTATAAACATATTGCTACTGTTAGACGCTTAACAAATTTATTATACAAAAATTGTAGTCGCTTAGAAAAATCGAATAGCAATGGTAAAGATTATCTTCCAATACTAAGAAGTGAGCTTAAAAAGTTCAGAAAGCTTCAACACACTTGGTCATTAACCCTTTAAGTAAACTTTCAGATATTGTTTAATGCATCAAGCACTAATCGTATTTCACCATAGGTATACTTCTCATTTATTTGATGTTTTAAATCAGATACATTTTCAAAAGTATGTTTTGGAATAATAACCTTTAATTCTTTATAATGTTTTTCAGAAACTAAATCTGTAATCTTAATATCTCCCGAAGAAATAAAACTTGCTAAATGTCCAAAAATAGTATTTGCATTTAATTCTCTTTCTAAAGCTATTTGTTCTATAGATTTACCCGATTTAAATAATTCTAAAGAAATACTCCTTGTCTCACCTTTTTGTCTTTTTGGTTTTGAAGTTTCAAATATTTCTATTTCATTTGAAGTTTGAATATCGTTCTCTTCACAATAATTATAAATAACGGCTAATATTTTTTTTCCATATTTATTTACCCTTACTTTTCCCATACCATTAATTTCACTTAACTCTTTTAAATTTGTTGGTAGAGTTTCACACATATCATATAATGCTTTTTGAGTAAAAACTTGATAGTGGATTAAATTGTTTTCTTTCGCAATGGTGTTTCTTAATTCACGAAGCAGCTCAAATAACTCAATATTTGTTGTGCCATCAACAACAGATTTCCTAGGTTTCTTCGGGGCTTCCTTTGCTAAAAAGACTGATTTGGCTCTTAACTCTAAAAATACAGTTGTTTTGAAACCTTCAGATAAACCCTCAAAAAATAGCAATTTTGTAGCAATTAATTCTTCAATGGTGTCTAACTGCTTGTTAATATCCTTTTCAATGGCCTTGTTATCCGTAGTAAAATTAAAAGTGTTAAATGGTTTAATAATATGAGATTTTGTTTGTTCCATAAAATATTCAATAGCTTTTATAAAACGTTCTTGCAATTTGTTATTCATTTCTGGCTCTTCATCATTTTGAGAAAAGTCAATAAGTTGAGATTTGAATCTGTTAGCAACTTTTAACAAACTATTAATAACGTCCTTAATTGTAATCAATGGCGTTTCTAGGTTCCCTTCAATAATATTTCTATTCTTATAATAGATATCCAAAACACGATTTATAGAATATAAAAACTTATAATAATCGAATATCTCTGATATTAAATCTAGTTGAAACCTCATTCTAGATGTAGATAAAACGAAATCATCAGGCTGATTTTCTTCTGCTTCTTTCGTAAATGAATTCACATTAACATCATTAATAATTTGATTTGAATCAATTTTACTTTTTAACACTAGGCCTTCTAAACTTTTACAACGACTTAATGCTACATAAGTTTGTCCATGTGCAAAAGCGTCATGGGCATCAATAATCGCTTTTTCAAAAGTTAAACCTTGACTTTTATGAATCGTAATAGACCAAGCTAAACGTAATGGCATCTGGGTAAACGAACCTATTCTGTTTTCAGTTATGGACTTAGTTTCAGTATTAACTGTATAATTTATATTTTCCCAAGTTTCTGTTGTTACAATAATATTAAAATCATCGCTAGGGCATTTGACAACTATTTCATCTTTTTCTAAGAGAATCACTTTGCCAATTTTACCATTAAAATATCGTTTATCACCAGAGCTATCATTTTTCACAAACATGACTTGCGCTCCAACTTTTAGTGTTAGTTCTTCTTTATTAGGAAAAGAATATTCAGGAAATTTCCCTTCAACATTTGCAATATAAATTTGGGATTTATTTTCAATTTTTTCTAGTTCTCTTTTATTAGTTGCTTCAGCCTTATTGTTGTGTGTTGTGAGAGAGATATAACCAGAATTTTCTGCAGGAGAAAAATCTGGTATGTATCTTTTATTTAACTCATCTTTTGAAGTCTTTGATAAAGTATTGTTTCTTATCTCGTTAAGAATTTGAATGAATTTAGGATTATCTTGTCTGTAAATATGTTTTAGTTCAACTGTAACCGCTTGACACTTTTGATATACTAAACTGCTAAAAAAAAACGCATTTTTATAAAATGGGTTTAGTAATTGCCATTCGTTTTCTTTTACAACAGGAGATAGTTGTTGTAAATCTCCAATCATTAACACTTGTACACCACCAAAAACTAGATCTTTATTTCTATAACGTCTAAGTGTTTTATCAATTCCATCCAATAAATCAGCACGAACCATACTGATTTCATCTATCACTAATAAATCTAATGATTTAATAATATTTATTTTTGTTTTGCTAAATTTTCGATTAAAACTAGAAGATTGACCAAAAGCTTCATTTGGCAGAATAGGTCCAAAAGGCATCTGAAAAAATGAATGTATGGTAACCCCTTTAGCATTAATAGCAGCAACACCAGTAGGTGCAACAACAACCATGCGTTTTAAAGAATTTATTCTTAATTTATGTAAAAATGTGGTTTTACCAGTACCTGCTTTACCTGTTAAAAACACATTTCTGTTTGTTTCATTAACAAAGCTCCAAGCTAAATTTAATTCATTATTTACCATCAAATTAATATTAGAAACTTTTTTTTATACCATCTATCTTGATAATAAAAAGAAAATATCTTAATCCTAGAAATCTACACTTCTAAAACCTTAACCTTCAATAAAAAGTAAAGTTATTAATTTTTAAGTCAAAGGCAAACATTTTAAAAATCACTCAAACCAAGAACCTTACATAATATATTTAAAAAAAAAATCCCGATTCAAAAAAATGAATCGGGATTCTAAAAAGGCGATGACCTACTCTTCCACAAATGCAGTACCATCGGCGCTAATGGGCTTAACTTCTCTGTTCGGAATGGTAAGAGGT
>NZ_JBJFLO010000001.1:0-574017 GCF_045363175.1 Xanthomarina sp. GH4-25 | reverse complement strand
TGGTGCTAATCCTCAAACGGTTGAAACTTGTGGAACTTATAACGAACTTGGTGCTACGGCTAACGATCCTTGTTTTGGAGATATAACTGGTAGCATCGTTATTGATGCTTCGGCTGTCAATACGGCTCTGGTTGGTTCTTATTCTGTAACTTATAATGTAATGGATGCTGATGGAAACCCAGCTGCTCAGGTAACTAGAACGGTTGATGTTGTAGATACAACTATACCAACTTTCAATTCCTGCCCTCCTAGTGTTTCTGTAAATAACGATGCTGGAATTTGTGGAGCTATTGTAAACTATACTGTTCCAACAGCTACAGATAGTTGTGGAACTGCAACTGTTACTCAAACAGATGCTACTGGATTTACTTCAGGAGACATTTTCCCTATTGGTACTACAACAATAGAATACACGGCTACAGATGGAAATGGAAATAACACGGTTTGCTCATTTAATGTAACTGTAACAGATAATGAAGTACCAACGATAATCTGTCCTACAGACATTACTGTAAATGCTGATGCTAATTGTGAAGCAACCACGGTAACTTTAGGTGCTCCAACAACCTCTGATAATTGTGGTGTGGCATCTGTAACAAACGATTTATCATTGCCTTTATCTGTAGGAATTCATACCATTACTTGGACAGTAACAGATACAGCTGGATTAACAGCTACATGTACGCAACAAGTTACTGTTGAAGATGTTACACCACCTGTGATTACCTGTCCTACTCCTAACCCTTTCTATAACACAGATGCCGGACAATGCAATGCAACTCTTACATTTAATGCAACTGCTACAGATAACTGTAGTGGATCTCCTATTATAAGTTATGAAATAGCAGGAACACCAATAACGTTTCCTTATGTATTCCCTGTAGGAACTACAACTGTAGATGTTATTGCTGATGACGGAAACGGACTTACCTCTACATGTAATTTCAACGTTTTAGTAGAAGACCATGAAGCTCCGACAGCTGTTTGTCAAACAGTTCCAGTTACAATAACTCTAGATGCGACTGGAAATGCAAATATTGTAGCTTCTGACATAGATGGTGGCTCTTTTGATTATTGCGGAACAGTTACACTTAATGCTTCACAAACAGCATTTACATGTGCTGATGTAGGTACCAATATCGTGACATTAACAGTAACTGATACTGCTGGAAATTTTTCAACTTGTAATGCAGAAGTAATAGTTCTAGATCATGTGCAAGGGGCCACTGCTACAATAACCTCTACGCCAGGCTCGCCAATCTGTTTAGGAGAATCAGTAACCTTTACTGCAACTGGCACTAATTTAGGTGCTAACCCTTCTTACCAGTGGTATGAAGGAGGAACTCCTGTTGGTACAGATAGTAATACTTACGCAACTACAGGTCTTACTAATGGTGAAAATGTCTATGTAGAAATTACCTCCGGCCCATGTAATACGGTTACAATTAGTAATACGATAGTAATGACTGTTAATCCATTATTACCTGTAACATATACTCTAAATACTTCAGCTAATCCAGCTTGTTCAGGAGAGAATGTAACATTCTTTGTAACCGGTTTAATAAATGGTGGAGCGACACCAACCTATCAATGGTATGAAGGAGCAACTCCTGTAGGAACAAATACAAATTCATACACCTCATCAACAATTACAGATGGTGAAACAGTTTCTGTTGATGTAACATCAAGCTTGGCTTGTGCTAACCCTATTCCGGCTACTCAAAGCATTACTATGACAGTAACACCAAATGCTACCATTTCACTAACATCAGCTGCCGGAACAGATAATCAAGAAATTTGTAATGGTAGTAATATTACAGAAATCGAATATAATCTTGGCTATGTAACAGGAGCAGGAGCAACAGTTACTGGTTTGCCAGTTGGTTTTACCACCAATTATTCTGGAAGTAGTTTTACAATAAATGCTGGTTCAACAGTCCCTGTGGGTACATATAACTACACAGTTACTCCTATTGGTTGTGGTAATGCTACTGCAACTGGTACGATAATAGTGAATCCTGATGCTACAATAACTTTAATATCTCCTGATGCTTATGAAGGACTATGTAATGGCAACCCTCATTCAAATTCTATGACTCCTATTCAATTCCAATTAGGCCCAGGAGCTACAGGAGCAATTTTAAATAGTACTCCAGCATTGCCAGCAGGTATAATAGGGAGTTATAACGCAGGTACAGGTGTTTATACTATTAGTGGTTCAACTACACAAGTAGGAAGTTATGTTTATACAGTGACAACTACTGGCTGTGGGTCAGGAGCATCAATTGAAGGACTTATTAAAGTTTATAATGGACCACCAGTAATTAATGGAACTATAAATAATACAGGTGGATGGCCTACAAATATATGTGATACACCACAGACAGTAACTTTTTCAGTTCCATTAGATCCAAATGTAGAATCATACAATTGGACCTTCTCAAGTACAAATTTTACAATAGTCTCAAGTAACCCTAATGCTAACAGTGTTGAAGTCTTTATAACGGAACCTAATTGGTCAATTGGACATTGGGCTAATGTCACAGCCGTAAATCCTTGTGGTACAGATTCAGAGTACGAGAATGTGGTGAATTTAAATTTGAATCCTATTGATATTGAAGTATATACGCTAGATGACAATTCAGGAGACACGGATATAATATATGTTTGTGAAGGTACTACTTCGTATCAAATGGCTGGTGATGTTGGAGGTATAGATTATAGCAACTGGGAATGGAGTGATAATGGAGGAATTGATGGTACTCCAGGTAGCTTTTCTACAATAACATCTCCTCCGACCTATATTTGTGACTTTGAATTATTTGGTATCTGCTGGAGCGGTCATTGGGAATCAGGAGTAACAACAACTACTTTTAATAGTATATATACATTTCCTGCTAATGCTGAAGGTGGTGATATTATAACAATTACATTGGAAGCTAATCAAACTTTATGTGCCCCAGCTACTGACAACCTAGAAATCCATATATTAGAAGCAACAGACGCTGAAATCACCTCAACAGATACAACCATTTGTGAAGGAGAAAGTACTACGATAACCTTTGAAGGTGCTCCTGATAGTCAGATAAGAGTTTATGATGGGAGTGGGAATGTATGGTACAATGTTCAACCTGACGGTACATTTCCATTGACTGTTTCTCCAACCGTTACAACTACCTACACCTTAAACAGAGGGCGTTACCATCCAAATACTTATCCTGGAAGTAATAATAATAATTGCCCAACTGTTCTTAATGAATCTGTAACTATTACAGTTAACGAACCCCCAACAGTAACAGCTCCAGCAGATATTACCATCTGTGAAGGAGACACTGTATCTTTAGCTTCGGCTACAATTAATGGTACAAACGCTGTTGGTTCATGGACAACTTCTGGTAATGGAACATTTGCCGGTAACATATATACTCCACATGCTGCTGATGTATTTAATAGTCCTATTACTTTAACATACACCAACACTCCAAGCGATGGTATTTGTTCTCCAGTAAGCGACACCATGTTAGTGACTATCAATCAGGCTCCAACAATCTATGCTGGTGTCGATCAAACTATATGTAGTAGCGACTCTATTGCTATGACAGCTAGTTTTGGTGGTAGTGCCACATCTGGTACTTGGTCTGGTGGTACAGGAACTTTTAGTAGCAATGCTCCAAATGCCACTTATACACCAGGTGTTGGAGAAACAGGAACTATTATCTTAACCTATACGAGTAATGATGCTGATGGTGCTGGCCCTTGTGGTATAGCAACTGATACTGTTGAAATTACAATAAATCAAGGTGCAACAGTTAATGCTGGAGCAGATCAAACTATTTGTAGTAGTGATACCGTTTCATTGTCAGCTAGTTTTGGTGGTAGTGCCACATCTGCAACATGGAGTACAAGTGGTTCAGGAACATTTTCAGGTTCTACTTATACACCAAGTACAGCAGATATTACTAATGGATTTGTAACATTAACGTATACAACAAATAACCCACCAGGTATTTGTGGTATTGTTTCAGATAGTATTCTTATAACAATTAATGAAGCTGCTACAGTTAATGCTGGTTTAGATTCAACGATATGCTCTTCCCCATCTTCTAATACCATTGCATTGAACGCAAGTACAAATACAACGGGTAGTTGGTCTGGTGGAACCGGAACTTTTAGTGATCCTTCTTCACCTACAGCAACGTATACCCTTGGCGTTGGAGAAACATCTGGAACTTTATCTCTTACTTATACAACAATAGATCCTGATGGTGCTATTGGTCCTTGTTCTGCTGCTTCAGATACGGTTATTTATACAATAACACCATTCATAAACGCAGTAGCAAGTAACCTTACAACTATTACTAACTGTAGTAATACCAACATTCAATTAAATGCTAATGGTTCAGGATTCTGGTCTGCTACACCAGTAACACCTGGAAGCACTTTTGTGTTTTCTAATGTGAATGACCCAAATGCAATGTTTACAGGCGAGAGTGGTGCAGAATACAACATTACTTGGACATTAAACAATGTGTCTCCTTGTGGTATTGATACCGACATGTTAAACATTGTTTTTCCAAATTGTACAGATCAAATAGATTTCGATGGTACAGATGATAATATTAGTTTTAACAATGCGTATAATTTATCTGGTTCATTTAGTATTGAAGCTTGGATAAAACCAAATGAAATTAATGCCAATATTCAAACGATTCTGTCTAAACGTAATGCGAATAATTTAGCAACTGGCTATGATTTAAGATTGGTTGGCAATACCATATCGTTTCATGCAAATGGTTCAAATATTTCAGCTACTGGCATTACAGATAGCAGATGGTATCATATTGCTGTTACCTATAATGGAACACAATACAAATTGTATGTTGATGGTATTGATATGAACACAAGAACTGGCCCGAGCCCTACAACAAACACGTTTACAACACTTTTAGGTGCGATGTCGCGTGTTAATAATACACCAACAAATTACTTTAAAGGGTGGATGGACGAGGTTCGTATTTGGAATAGAGCCTTGACAGCAACTCAAATTAGAGAAATGATGAATCAAGAGATTCAACCTAATGGCGCATTAGTTCAAGGATCTGTAATCCCAGTAAACATTTCTGGACCATTAAATTGGAATACCGATTTAATAGGGTATTATAAAATGAATCAAGGGTCTGATATTTCAGGTGGAAATTTAGTTGCAAATGTTGGTGTTTCTGGTTTGTTACGAAACATTACAACTTTACAATCTGAATCTGCGCCATTGCCTTATATTAGCAATGCAGCTGGAAATTGGACTGCTGCTAGCACCTGGCTTAATGGCTCTGTGCAACAAATACCAAATACCAATGGACTTAATGGAAACCCTGTAACCTGGAACATTGTTAGAACCCAACACAATATTAGTTCTACTAATAAAAACATTACGGTTCTTGGTCTAATTGTAGATGAAAACACCTTGACGATTGAAAATTCAAACCCTGTTGAAGGTCAAAGCATCCGTGTAACTAATTATTTAAGAATTGGTGATTTAAACAATGGAAACAACCCTGCTGTACTGGATCTTGAAGGTGAATCTCAATTATTACAAAACACCAATAGTATTGTAGATTACACAGCAGATGGTGCATTACATAAAGACCAACAAGGCACAACCAACTTATTCAATTATAACTATTGGAGCTCTCCAGTAAGTACAGATGGTAATACCTATCAAATTGGTTCTATACTGCATGATGGAGCAAATCCTGTAGGATGGACAACTGCTAATGATGCCACGGGAAGCACAAACCCAGTAACTTTAAGTAGCCGTTGGTTATACCTTTACGAAAATTATCCAGTTGGAAATTATGCTGATTGGCATAGAATCAATCAAACTTATAATGTACCTGTAGGTCTTGGTTATACCATGAAAGGTAGTGGTGTAGGCGACCCTATAAACGATGTGCAAAATTATACGTTTGTAGGTAAACCAAATAATGGTATTATTACTTCACCAGTAACTGGTGGTAATGAAGCACTTGTTGGAAACCCATATCCTTCAGCATTAAATGCCAATCTATTTATAGCCGATAATGCAGGAAGTATCACAGGACCACTTTACTTCTGGGAACACTCTAGAACTAATGCATCACATGTTACAATAGATTACGAAGGTGGCTATGCAGCTTATTCTCTTTCTGGTGGTGTTGCAGCAACCACTCCTCCTACTGGTCTTGGTGGCATTGGATCCGTTGGTAAAATTCCAAGACAATTTGTACCAGTTGGACAAGGTTTTTATGTCACTGGCGACTCTGATGGAGGAACAATTACATTTAATAATAACCAACGTGAATTTAGAAAAGAAACAACACCTAATACATCTGTGTTTATAAGAAATTCTAATCAAGAAAGAACCGAATTGGAAGATCTAACAAAACGTGTACGACTAAACTTTACTTCTCCTGAAGGTGCTATTAGACCTTTATTATTAGCCTTTACGCCAAATAATGAAGCAACCGAAGGTGTTGATTATGGGTATGATGCTAAAAATTCTGACTACTTCCCTAGCGACATGTCTTTTGTAATTGATAATGAGAACTATGTCATTCAAGGTGTTGGTGAGTTTCAAATAGATAATATGTATCCTATATCTATCGAATTAGGAACCTCTGGAACCATTGAGATTGAATTAACAGATTTAGAAAATTTCGATGAAGAAATTGATGTATTTGTTTATGATGCCTTATTAGGAACCTATTCTAGAATTAATACGGTAAATTACCAAATAGCATTAGACGCTGGAAGTCATGCAGACAGGTACTTTATTGCCTTTAAAAATGAAGCAACTTTAAATACGGTTGATGAAGAATTCTCTAATGTGATAGTAAATTATTTAAATGCATCTAATGAAATCTATATTAATGTACCAAATGCATTAGAAATCAAACAAGTGTATTTAATTAATATGTTAGGACAAACGGTTAAATCGTGGAATAAAACCAATGCACCTTTATCTCATGAATGCAAAATTCCTGTGAGAAAAATTTCTGAAGGGACTTATATTATAAAAGTGAGAACTTCAGACAACAAACTTATTAACAAGAAAATTGTTGTGAAACAGAATTAATGTTTTAAAATTATTGTACAATTTTAAGCGACCCATTTGGGTCGCTTTTTTTATTTTAAATAAACCTGATACGCTTTATGAAACTATTTTTATTCCGACATTCAAGGAACAAACAAAAAAACATTTATGCATTTCATCGATTATTTTAGTATTTCATGGATTAATTGAAATAAAATACTATCTTGCTAGTCCCAAATTATATCAATTCATTTAAAACCTAACTAAAATGAATAAATTAACCTACTTATGTCTTATTGTGTTCTGTGCTACCTTTTTAACACAGGCAAGTCCTTTTTCAAATAACACAAGCACTGCTGAAATGTTTAACGACATCCAACGTGTTCGTATTGATTTTACAATGCCTAACGGTTATGTTAGACATTTACTGTTAGCTTTTACACCAGACAATGCGGCAACAGATGGAGTTGATTATGGATACGATGCGTTAAACTTCGATAATTTCCCAGATGATTTAAACTGGATGATCGACAGCCAAAGATACGTGATTCAAGGAGTTGGTGCATTCGATGTGTCAAAGCACTACCCTTTAGGTATGTTTTTATCGAATTCTGGAGATATAGCCATTTCATTAGACACTCTTGAAAATTTTAATACAGATATTTCTGTGTATTTATATGATACCGTTACCAATACACATACCTTATTAAATAACATGGATTTTCAACAAACAGTAACCCCAGGAACATATCTGGATAGGTATTATATTACATTTGCTAATACCACTTTTCCAAATGATTTAGAAACGCAATTATCTATTTCAGAGGAAGAATTAATAGACACTAAAATAGCCTATTTACTACAGTCTAATGAATTAGTGATTGAAAGCACTTCAACCATAGAACAAATTGAAATATACAATCTACTAGGTCAAAACCTGTCTCAATTTAAAAACATAAACAACAGTCATTTTAGAAATAATTTTATTACAGAATCAAAAAATTATCATGTTGTAAGGGTATATACTTCAGGTGGCGTCTTTAATAAAATAGTGTTCATGTAATTTGTTTCATAAATTGATTCAATCAAACATGAGATAGCGTTGTAATATTTCTTAATTTAACTTATAAGAACCCTACCACTGTTCCCGTTTTATAAGATGTTCAATATGCGCAAAATGATGGTTGCAATGCCAAGCATAAATACCAATATTTTTCTTTAATACAATTTCTTCGTCATGTTCTGGATGAATAAAACTTTTATTTAAATTGGTTTCATCTAAACCTTTTAATAAATACACCAATTTTGCGTGCACGGCCTTTAAATGATTTATGGATAAATTTATTGGAGCCGTTTTAGCATCGTCTAACTCTGCCCAAAGCGCTTCATAATAATATTTAATTACTGGCGTCTCTTCAGTTAATGCCCATTTAAATCGAATATAACTATGATGATGACTGTCGGCTAAATGATGTACAACCTGTCTAACTGTCCATCCATCCTGTCGATAAGGTGTATCTAATTGTGCATCTGATAAATTAGAAACTAAGTCTTCTAATCTCGCTGGAAATTGCTCTAAAGTTGCTATCCAAGATCCTAAATTTTTCTCAGTGATGTTTTTAGGACACTTGAAAGAGCCTATAGGGTATTTTAATTGTTCTAATGGTATTATGGTCATGACTAAATATAAAAAAAGCATCTCAATTGAGATGCTACTTTGTTATTAAATATTAAAAAAACTCAATCATTACTTTTCTTATAAGCTGCTATATATTTCTTTGCTCGTTTGTTTCCTGTATTCAACTCTAAAGCTTTTTCATAATTAATATATGCTTGTAAACTATCACCATTTCTTAAATAAGCATCTGCTAAACTATCGTAGGCATTTTCGCTTTCTGGATATAAAGCTGTGTTCATTTTAAACATATTTATTGCGTTTTCGTTTTCATTATTACGCAATAATTTATATCCCAGAGTATTAAAATCATTTTCATTAATTAGAGAGCTGGTAGAATCTTGTTTTTTAATCTCCAAAAAACCTTGAAGTGCTTTATCATATTCATGAGCTTTTAAATACATACTTGGTGTTTTAAAAGAATCTGCAACTTTTAAGTAATCGTAGGTTATCGGGCCACTATCTCCTTCTGGTATAACAGATAAAAAACGTTTTTTAGTTTCTGGATGCTGAACAAAACGTAATTTCTTATACATATCTGCAACAAAAAAAGTGTTTTTATCTAAAACTACAGGCTCAATAAAATCAGCGCCACGCCATTTCAGGAACAACTTATTATTGTTATAATAAACATCGATAACTTCATCTGGACTGTATAAATAACGACCTGAAGTTTGATTTATATGCTCTTGAGAATAATCTATGTTTTTTGAACAGCTTGTAATAATAACTGCAAAGAAAAAAGTAAGAATAAAAGCTTTTGGTGTCATTTTGAATAGATTGATTGGTTAATAGAAAATAACGAGCAAAAAAAAGTCTCATTATAAATGAGACGATTTTTTTCTATAATTGTTACTTTTTTTTGAAATATTCTCAATTCCATTTGCAGAAACAAACCATTCGAATAGGCAAATTTATTTCACATCCATTAATTCCACATCAAAAATCAACGTAGCATCTGGAGGAATAACACCACCTGCACCCTGACTTCCGTAGCCTAAATCGCTTGGAATAACCAATCGCGCTTTATCTCCAACGTTTAATAATTGAATGCCTTCATCCCAACCTGCAATAACCTGTCCTACTCCTACTGAAAACTCTAGTGGTTGTTTGCGTTTGTAAGACGAATCGAAAACAGTTCCATCAGGTAACTGCCCTTTATAATGTACTGAAACAGTTTTTCCTTTTTCTGCTTTTACACCTGTTCCTTTTTGAAGTATTTGATAACGTAAACCACTTTTTGTTTCTTCAAAACCTACAGCTAATTTATCTAACTCAGCTCTTTTTGCTTCACGTTCAGCAGCAACTCTTTTTTCTCGAGCTCCTTCAAAAGTTCTAAAAGCTTCAATAGCATTAAATGCTTCTGCTTCTGCTCCTTTTCTTATAATTTCTAAAGTGGTTAATTCATCTCCTTGTGCTATGGCATCTACCACTTCCTGACCTTCAATAACATTCCCGAAAACGGTATGCATATTGTCTAACCAAGGGGTTTCTATATGCGTAATAAAAAACTGAGACCCATTGGTTCCTGGTCCGGCATTGGCCATAGATAAGACACCTGGTCCAGAGTGCTTTAAATCCGGATGAAACTCATCGGCAAATTTATAACCTGGATTTCCTGTTCCTGTTCCTTGTGGGCAACCCCCTTGAATCATAAAATCTGGAATGACTCTATGAAATTTTAAACCATTATAATAAGGTGTTCCTTGGGCTTTCGCCGAATTTTCCATGTTACCTTCTGCTAGTGCAACAAAATTCCCAACTGTTCCTGGTACTTTTTTGTATTCTAGTGCTACTAAAATGTCGCCTTTACTTGTATTGAATTTGGCGTATAAACCGTCTTGCATATGCTTTGTTTTTTAATAATGTGCAAAGATAGTTAATGAAATTAAAAATGAAGAATTAATAATGAAGAATGCATGACGAAATTGTTAATCTCGCTACAGGCATCAAAAAAATATGACAAGGTTATCGTTACTAAGAGTCAAAGAATGTAAATTCACTAAAAACCGAATAATGGATGTAAGCAATAATATAATAACATAAACCTCAACAACAAACAATAAATCTAGTTTGCCACTTCGCTTATAAATTTAATACGATAGAGTCGTAATTCTTCATCATCATAATCGCCATCAAATTCATCTATAGCATCGTCTATCTTATCGGTTTTAGCTTCCATGAAGTAGTCGTGAATTTCTTCTTGTTGATCTTCGTCCAGAATACTATTAATCCAATAGTTGATATTTAATTTGGTTCCAGAAAAAACAATAGCTTCCATTTCTTTTATAAAGTCTTTCATCTCCATGCCTTTGGCTGAAGCAATATCATCTAAAGGTAATTTCCTATCGACATTTTGTATGATATAAAGTTTTAATGCCGAATTGGTTCCTGTAGACTTAACAACCATATCTTCAGGACGAATAATATCGTTTTCTTCAACATAATTTGCAATTAACGTCACAAAATCTTTTCCATATTTTTTAGCTTTCCCATCTCCAACGCCGTGCACATTACTCAATTCTTCTATAGAAATTGGATATTTTAATGCCATATCTTCTAACGAAGGATCCTGAAAGATAACAAAAGGTGGGATGCCCAGTTTTTTAGCATTCCTTTTACGTAAATCTTTAAGCATGTTCATGAGTTTTTCATCGGCTGAGGCTCCACCTCCTTTTGCAGATGTAATAATAGTATCGTCATTAGTACTATCAAACACATGATCTTCAGTCATCATAAAAGATTCTGGATGTTTAATAAAATGCTTTCCAGCATCCGTTATTTTAATTACACCATAGGTTTCTATATCTTTATGCAAGTATCCAGAAACCAAAACCTGTCTTACTAAAGCCATCCAATAACCTTTATCTTTATCTACCCCTTTTCCAAAAAAGTCTAACTCGTCTGTTCTATGAGACTTTATTAAAGCATTTGCTTTACCTATAATAACGTTTACCAGATCTTTAGATTTATATTTTTCATTGGTACTAACAACGGTTTCTAAAAGCAGTTTTACATGATTCTGAGCTTCATGTTTCTTTTTAGGATGACGAACATTATCATCTAAATCGCCACCTTCACCTGTTTCATTATCAAACTCTTCACCAAAATAATGAAGGATAAATTTTCTTCTGGAAATAGAGGTTTCAGCATATGCTACAACTTCCTGTAATAAAGCCTGACCAATTTCCTGTTCTGCAACAGGTTTTCCAGACATAAATTTCTCTAACTTTTCTATATCTTTATAAGCATAAAAGGCCAAACAATGCCCTTCTCCTCCATCTCTACCTGCACGTCCTGTTTCTTGATAATAACTCTCAATACTTTTAGGAATATCGTGATGAATAACAAAACGCACATCGGGTTTATCGATTCCCATTCCAAAGGCAATCGTCGCTACTACCACATCTATGTCTTCCATTAAAAACATATCTTGATGTTTGGCTCTTGTTTTAGCATCTAATCCTGCGTGATAAGGCACAGCTTTAATACCATTAACTTGTAACGTTTGTGCCAATTCTTCAACACGTTTTCGGCTTAAACAATAGATAATTCCAGACTTACCACTATTTTGTTTTACAAAACGAATAATATCTGCATCTACTTGTTTGGTTTTTGGACGTATTTCGTAATATAAATTGGGTCTGTTAAAAGAAGCTTTAAATGTTTTAGCATTTGGAATTGCCAGGTTTTTTAATATGTCTTCCTGTACCTTAGGCGTTGCAGTAGCTGTTAAACCAATAATTGGAATGTTATCGCCAATTCGCTGAATTATATGTTTTAGATTTCGGTATTCAGGCCTAAAATCGTGTCCCCATTCACTTATGCAATGTGCCTCGTCTACAGCCATAAAAGAAATTTTTACGGAACGTAAAAACTCAACATTTTCTTCTTTAGTAAGAGATTCTGGTGCTACATAAAGTAATTTGGTTACACCATCTACAATATCCTGTTTGACTTTTTTGATTTCAGTCTTATTTAAAGACGAGTTTAATACATGGGCAACACCTTCTTCGTTTGAAATGCCTCGTATAGCATCTACTTGATTTTTCATCAATGCGATTAATGGGGAAACTATTATCGCAGTTCCTTCTTGCATTAAAGCTGGTAATTGGTAGCATAAAGATTTACCTCCACCAGTTGGCATAATAACAAATGTATGTTGACCAGATAAAATACTTTTAATAACTTGTTCTTGCAATCCTTTAAACTTACTAAAGCCAAAATATGTTTTTAAGGCATCTTGTACGTTTTTTTCAACTATCGACATGAATCTTTTTAATTTTAATTTACACTTATATAAAATACATTAAATTAAAATTGCTATTAATTATCCTAATGTATTTAGAGACCTCTCAAAAAAAATTTCGTTAGATTTGTACCCTAATTTAAACGGACACAAAATCGTTTTGTTTGAATAACTTTAAAGATAATAAAATCTTTAAAAGCATCAACCCAAAAAAATAATAAATTTTGAACAGCCAGAATTCTATTATACATACTGCAAAACAAACCATTGAAATGGAAAGCAAGGCCATTTTAAATTTGGCCAGTTTAATTAACGAAGAATTTGCAGCAACTGTAGAGCTTATTTATAAGTCTAAAGGTCGCGTTATTATTACTGGAATTGGTAAAAGTGCCATTATTGCTACTAAAATCGTTGCCACTTTAAACTCCACAGGAACGCCAGCTGTTTTTATGCATGCTGCAGATGCAATCCATGGAGATCTAGGTTTAATTTTAGAAGACGACGTGGTTATCTGTATTTCCAAGAGTGGAAATACGCCAGAAATAAAAGTTTTAGTCCCACTAATAAAGAATGCTAAAAACAAAATGATAGCCATTACTGGCAATCTAGATTCCTTTTTAGGCCAACAAGCGGATTATGTATTAAACGCTTATGTGGAAAAAGAAGCCTGTCCGAATAACTTAGCACCAACAACAAGTACCACAGCTCAATTGGTTATTGGAGACGCTTTAGCTGTTTGTTTGTTGGAATTGAGAGGGTTTTCTAGCAAAGACTTTGCAAAATACCATCCTGGAGGTGCTTTAGGAAAAAAATTATATCTACGTGTTAGCGACATGTCCGAAGTCAATGAAAAACCTAGCGTAGCTTTAAATACAGGCATTAAACAGATTATTATTGAGATTACTGAAAAAATGCTTGGGGTTACAGCTGTGGTTGAAGATGGTAAAATCTTAGGGATTATTACAGATGGAGATTTAAGACGCATGTTGAGCAAATCGGATGATTTTACAACCTTAACAGCAAAAGATATTATGAGTCAGAATCCGAAACGAATTGACTCAAATGCTATGGCAGTAGATGCTATGGAGCTTATGGAAAAACATGGTATCTCTCAATTACTTGTTGAAAAAAAGGGACAATATGCTGGTGTGGTACATGTACACGATTTAATTAAAGAAGGCATTTTATAATGACAAAAAAGAATGTGAACGAAATGTCTTTCCTCGATCATTTAGAGGATTTACGCTGGCATTTAATTCGAGCTACCATAGCTATATTAATTTGTGGTACAGGGGCGTTTATCTTTTCAGATTTTATTTTCGACACCATTATATTTGGACCGAAGAGAATGAGTTTCCCTACTTACAAGTGGTTATGCAGTATGTCTCAATATATCGGTATTGAAACCACCTTTTGCCTGGACGAATTCCCCTTTAGAATTCAAAATAGAACCATGGCAGGACAATTTTCTGCCCATATCTGGACCTCTATTTATGCTGGACTGGTTATTGCTTTTCCTTATATTATTTATCAATTCTGGAAATTTCTAAGCCCAGGACTTCATGAAAACGAACGAAAACACTCCAGAGGCTTCATCATTATTTCATCATTCTTATTCTTCTTAGGGGTTTTATTCGGCTATTATATTGTAACTCCTCTATCTATTAACTTTTTAGGGACCTATAATGTAAGTAGTGAAATTTCGAACGAAATAGATATTAGTTCCTATATTTCTCTAGTAAGGTCTTCGGCTTTGGCTTCGGGTCTTATTTTCGAATTACCTATTATCATCTATTTTTTAACTAAAATAGGATTGGTTACACCTCAAATTCTAAAAAAATACAGAAAATTTGCTTTGGTAATTGTGTTAGTGGTTTCAGCCATCATTACACCACCAGACATTGCAAGTCAAATTATTGTAGCAATTCCTATACTAATACTTTATCAAGTAAGTATTTTTATTTCAAAAAGAGTGGTAAAAAATCAACAGAAAAAAGAAAAAAAACATGCCAGAAATAGTTAATGAATTCAACGAGTATCGTTCAAAAATGAACGACAAAATCTTAGCAGATAACAATAAAATCATCAAACGTATTTTTAATCTGGACACCAATGCGTTTCAGGAAGGTGCCTTAGATGTAAAAACCAAAGAATTATTAGGCTTAGTTGCCTCAACTGTTTTGCGTTGCGACGATTGTGTAAAGTACCATCTTGAATCAAGTTATAAAGTCGGCTTAAAAAAAGAAGAAGTTGTAGAAGCTTTAAGCATAGCCACTTTAATTGGAGGTACTATTGTCATTCCACATTTACGTCGTGCTTACGAATTTTGGGATGCTCTTGAAACCGAGCGTTAAACTTTTAATAAATGAAAGCTTAAAATATTAAGTATCTCTCTAATTTACTATTTTAGCAGGAATTACATGACTATATGAAGTTAAAAGCTGATAATTTAATGAAGTCCTATAATGGACGAAAAGTAGTAAAAGATGTCTCTCTTGAAGTTAATCAAGGTGAGATTGTTGGGCTTTTGGGTCCTAATGGGGCTGGAAAAACGACGTCTTTTTATATGATTGTTGGGCTTATTAAACCTAATGGAGGCAGTATTCATTTAGACAAAACAAACATCACCAAATATCCCATGTACAAACGTGCTCAAAATGGCATTGGCTATTTAGCACAGGAAGCTTCAGTCTTTAGAAAATTAAGTATTGAAGATAACATCTTAAGTGTGTTACAACTTACCAAGTTGACAAAGAAAGAGCAACACTTAAAAATGGAATCTTTAATTGAAGAATTTGGATTAGAACATATACGTAAAAGTCGTGGTGATTTGTTGTCTGGTGGTGAAAGAAGACGTACCGAAATTGCCAGAGCTTTAGCTACAGATCCAAGCTTTATATTATTAGATGAGCCTTTTGCTGGTGTCGATCCTGTGGCTGTTGAAGACATTCAGCGTATTGTAGCACAACTTACCAAAAAAAATATTGGCATTCTTATTACAGATCATAATGTACAAGAAACTTTAGCAATTACAGATAGAACGTATTTAATGTTTGAAGGAAGTATTCTAAAAGCTGGAGAACCTGAAGAATTGGCTAGCGATGAAATGGTTCGAAAAGTCTATTTAGGTCAGAATTTCGAATTACGTAAAAAGAAAATTAGAGAGTAAGCTTTTAACTCCCCAAAAACCAACAACCACTCCTCTACGTCACTTCGAGTGAAACCGAAGAATGAGGTGTTGTATCGAGAAGTAACCCATAACAGATAACCGTTACCCGCGAATCATCCCAACAACTTTCATCACAAGTTTAAAGAGTAACAGGGCTAAAAGTCCTACAACCAATCCAACTACAAATTCTTTAATGAGACTTGGCCAAGATTCTAAAACATGGTGCAGGTAGGCTATATTGTGAACAAAAATGCCCCCTGCAACCAGTAGGAGAGCAATTGTTCCAATTATAGATAAACTTTTAATAACATATGGTAACGACTGTACCAGCATGTTTCCAATAAAAAACAAGGCACCTTTCCCTTTACTTACTTTTACTAGACGCAGACCAAAATCGTCCATTCTTACTATTAAGGCTACTATACCATACACGCCTACAGTAGCAATAATGGCTACAATAGATACCACAATAATTTGCATCATTAATGTTTGTTCGAGTACCGAGCCCAAAGCGATAATAACAATTTCAACCGACAGGATGAAATCGGTTAATATGGCCGATTTAATTTTCTTTTTCTCTTGTTCTAATACCTCATCTTCGGAAAGTGATTGAGCATCTTCAGCAGTTTCAAGGTGTTTATGTGGCACAAAGACTTCATATACTTTTTCGGCTCCTTCAAAAGCTAAATAAACACCACCTAAAATCAAAATAATGGTGACAGCAGTAGGTAAAAAAGCACTTAATAAAAATGCAATTGGTAAGATTATTAGTTTATTAACAAACGATCCTTTAGAAATGGCCCATAAAACAGGTATCTCTCGGGAAGACACAAATCCTGAAGCTTTTTCTGCATTAACGGCCAAATCGTCTCCTAAAATACCTGCCGTTTTTTTAGTCGTTACTTTACTCAATACGGCAACATCGTCCATAAGAGCTGCAATATCATCAAGAAGAGCAAAAAATCCAGAAGCCATGTGTTAGTTTGGTGTTTAGTGTTAGGTGTTAAAAATATAAAAAAGGAATCTGATATGATTAAATACAACTTATTTAAAAAAGTGGTTTTATGAAATAGATGCCTGACTAAATAGAGATAATATTATATATAACAGAATGATTATTGGAATGGCTGCAAATTGTAAAACAGCCAATAACACCACACACAAAACGATAAAAATATAACGCAACGCATTATTTTTAAAACTAAAATCCTTAAACTTTAATGCAAATAACTTTACAGAAGAGACTAACATAAAAGCACTTACAAGCGTAAGAACAACTAAAAACCAGGTATTTAAAATCATCGCATTTATTAAATCGTTATTCTGAAACTCCATAATTAATGGCAAAGACACAATTAATAATGTGTTAGCGGGTGTTGGCAACCCTTTAAAATAAGATTGTTGATCTTCGTCAATATTAAATTTAGCCAATCTATAAGCCGATGCCATTGTTATTAAAAATCCTAATAGAGCAATGGGTGCAAATTGAAACCCTTGCCAGTGCATGGCACTATTCCATTCGTTAGAGAAAGATACCAAAGCTGGTGTATCACTAGACATGGCCAGTAGTTTAAACATAATAATACCAGGTACCAAACCACTTGTAACCATATCGGCTAAAGAATCTAACTGAATTCCTAAAGGACTTTGCACTTGAAGCTTTCTAGCTAATAACCCATCAAAGAAATCGAAAAAAATACCCAGAACTACAAACCCAGCTGCAGCTATAAAATTAGAATTAACGGCTAAAATCACAGCAATACACCCAGAGAATAAATTTAAAAGCGTAACAATGTTAGGAATCTGTTTTTTCATTAAAAATCACATATTTCATGTAAAAATAACAAACTATTTTCGTCTAATTGCAAATGAATTTCAAAATGATTGATAATAAATTTGCTTGTTCGTTTAATAAGACTGGTAATATAGTTTCTTAATAAGCTGCTCAATAATTCTAGTTGATGCTAAAAATACAGGAACTAGAAACGAATTTCAACGATTATTTTGACATTTAAATGGTATCCTACAACAATTATACAATAACTAGTATATTTTCAAGTTTAATATGTTGAAAAATTATAGCATATTTGCAGAAATAAATGCTTTTGAAAACGAAATTAACAAGCTTACTATTACTTATTTCCATGTCTGTATTCAGTCAAGCCGTTAGAAAATATTCTAACGAGTTCATGAATATTGGTGTTGATGCTGCTGCATTAGGTATGGGTAATGCTGTTACCGCTCATTCTGCCGATGTTAATTCTGGTTATTGGAATCCTGCAGGCTTAGTTCATTTAGAAGACAAACAATTGGCTCTAATGCATTCTAGCTATTTTGAAAGCATTGCCAATTACGATTATATTGGATTTGCCATGCCTATAGACGAAAAAAGTGCTATTGGTATTTCGCTAATTCGATTTGCCGTAGATGACATCTTAAATACCACACAACTTATTGATGATGAAGGGAATATTAATTACGACAGAATTAGCTTGTTCTCTACAGCCGATTATGGCGTAACCTTCTCTTATGCTAGAAAACTCCCTTTAGATGGATTGAATTATGGTATTAATGCGAAAGTCATCCGTCGTGTTATTGGAGATTTTGCATCTTCCTGGGGGTTTGGTCTCGATGCAGCCATTCAGTTTCAAACCAGAAACGAGTGGAAATTTGGTATTATGGCTCGAGATATTACAACAACTTTTAATACCTGGGCAATCAATGAGGAAGCATTTGCTACCATTCAAGATGCAGTTGAAGGGCAAAATCAAGAACTCCCTGAAACCACTGAAATAACCATTCCGAAATTACAATTTGGGGTTGCAAAAAAATTCATTATTAGATACGATTATTCCTTATTAGCTGAAGTCGATTTAAACATTCGTTTTCAAGAAAACAACGACATCATTTCTACCTCTTTCGCCAGTATAAATCCTGCTCTCGGTTTAGAGTTTGGGTATTTAGATATGATTTATTTAAGAACAGGGGTTAGTAATTTCCAAAATGAATTACAATTAGACGATAAAGAACGTGTTAGTTTCCAACCTAGTATTGGTGTTGGATTTAATTACAAAGGCATCCAAGTAGATTATGCATTTACAGATATTGGAGATCAAAGTATTGCCTTGTATTCCAATGTGTTCTCACTAAAAGTAGACTTTAGCATCTTTAGATAAATTCTAAGGTTTATAAAAAGGAAGTTATCATCAACCTTACTAGACTTCCCCCCTCTTAAAATAAAAAGCCTAGATAATTACTGTTTATTATATCTATTCAAATAGCAAAACATAGCTCTTGCTTCTCTAACTGACAAAGGGCCTATTTTTATTTTCGTAGAAAACAAGGTGAAATCTGAAGCGGTGGATGAAGGAGGATGGCCTAGCAAAGCGATTGCCATACGCATGATAAAGATTTTCGTAGTTTTCAAGAAAATTAAAATCAGCCTAGATTTTTTTGGTTCGTTTTTTCATCAATGGAAAAAATGAACATATAAAACAATTGTTTCAAATAGATATCACACCCAAAAAAAGCTCCCCTCATTAACTCTCAAATAAAGCAGCACAAAGAACTCAATCAAGCTTCTAAAAAATCACATAGTTTTCACTAAATTTGAAGCAAATAAAACCACCATATGCAGAAAATTGTTTTAGCCTTCAGTGCATGCCTTTTTGTTGTCCTTTCCTCATTTTCGCAAACAAGACGTCTCTCGCCAGATGCTGAAATTAGCGTCTTAACCATTGGTCCAGGAACTTCTTTAAACGATGCTTTTGGTCATAGTGCTTTTAGAATTAAAGATCAACGCCACGGTATGGATATCACATACAATTATGGTATTTACGATTTCAACACGCCTAACTTTTACCTGAAATTTGCTCAAGGCAAATTAAACTATCTTATAGGTAGAAACTTTTATGAAGACTTTTATAATGCCTATGTCTATCAAAATAGAACCATCCAGGAACAAACTTTAAATCTAACTCAAATTGAAAAGCAGCAAGTTTTTGATTACCTAGAAACCAATTACAAACCTGAAAACAGAGCCTATCTATACGATTTCTTTTTTGATAACTGCGCTACTCGAATTAAAGATGTTTTAGTAAAGACTCTAAACACATCCATTCAATTTAATCCGCCATCTGGTTTTCAACCACAAACATTTAGAACTTTAATTCAAAATCAGTTAGACACAAATTCCTGGGGAAGCGTTGGTATTGACATCGCCTTAGGCTCTGTTATTGACAGACCAGCAACTCCTGAAGAACATATGTTTTTACCGAAATACATACATGCCTTTTTTGAAGTTGCAACTTTAGGAAACTCTTCTAAAAGCTTGATGAAAAATAACAGATTGGTATTTAAAAAAAGAGATGTGAATGCTTCTCAACAGGTGTTATTTAGTCCTTATGTGTTATTTAGTATTCTGGGACTTATCATACTGAGCCTTACTTTTTTCGATTATAAAAACCAACGTAGAACCAAACTTCTGGACATAATTATTTTTTCTACAACGGGCTTGATAGGTGTTTTTATCCTGTTACTTTGGTTTGCAACAGACCATGAAGCCACAGCGCAAAACTATAATCTACTTTGGGCTTTTGCCTTGAATGTGTTTGTCGTCGCACAGGTTATTAAAAAGACTCCCAAGCAATGGTTTATTAAGTATTTAAAATTCTTAGTGATTATGCTGTGTTTACTAACATTCCATTGGCTTGTAGGCATCCAAGTGTTTGCAATAGCTTTATTGCCTTTGCTTATTGCCCTAGGTGTTAGATATGTGTTTTTGGTTTGGTATTATAAGATGTTGTAAGTCCAATGTCTCCGTCTTTGCGAGAAGCGCAGCGACGTGGCAATCTGTTTAATAAAACCAACCAATCATAAGATTGCCACGTCGTCCCTGACGTCTCTCCTCGCAATGACACGCGTTTAGGAAAAACTCGTAATAATTATATGTTGTTGGGTTCTTTTACAGGATTGAGACTGTACTAAACACTAAACCTACTGCCCTCTAAAGAACACCATAGTACTTAAGGTCTTGATAATAACATTGGCATCTAATAAAAAGCTTCGGTGTTTGATATAATACAAGTCGTATTGCAATTTCAGTAAGCTATCTTCAACCGTAGACCCATAACGCACTTTTACCTGTGCCCAACCCGTGAGTCCTGGTTTGATAATATGTCGGGTTTCATAAAAGGGAATTACCTGAGATAATTCTTTTACAAAATATGGTCGTTCGGGTCTTGGGCCAATCAAACTCATGTCCCCTTTTAAAATATTAATAAACTGAGGGAATTCGTCCAATCTGGAACGTCTTAAAAACTTCCCAAAAGGCGTTACTCGAACATCATCTTTCTCAGCCCAAACAGCACCTTCCTTTTCAGCATTTACAATCATGGTTCGGAATTTAATAATAGAAAACACGTTTCCGTTTTTCCCTACCCTTTCTTGAAAATAAAACAGAGGCCCACGATTGGCTATCAAATTCCCCAGAAACACAAAAGGCAAAAGCAAAAACCCTATTAAAACTCCAACAAGGGCTATTAATGTATCAAATAAGCGATGGTAAAACAAATACAATTTGTTTTGGTTGCTACGACTAAATGGAAAGTATTTATAGAAGTCCTTCCCTACAAATTGCACGGGAACCCGATACGTAATGTCTTCATACACTTGGGTGTATTCTTTAATAGGAAACCCGCGTTCAAGAAGCATGATTAAATCGCCATAAATAGCCGATGTAATGGTTTCAGCATTGTAACTAGCCACTACAATCTCAGAGATGTTTTCTTCATCAATAATACGATGCATGTCACTTGGGTCATACTCTAAAATACCTTTGTATTTTATCTGAACATCCTGAGATTCTTCACAGTTAATAAATCCTACAATTTTATAATTAGGGTCGGCGTTTTTAAACGCATCTACAATGGTTTCAATGTTTGAAGTCTCCCCTACAATCAACACTTTTTTATAAAACCTTGGAGAGGTAATAAAATAGACATAAATCAGCCTCCAAATAATAAGCGCAGAGACTATTGCCATATAAAAATAACCTATTTGCAATCTATTAGAAGGAAGGAAGGGTGTAAAAAATGGGGTTAACAAATAAAATAAAACGGTAAAGGAGCTGGTTAAGAAAATATTGCTCACCACTTTATCCATTCTGCTCGCTTTTTGTAAATCGTAGAGTTCAAAAATGGTTCCAAACACACTAATATAAAGCAACAAGACCAAAACCCAGGACCAATTTTGATGGGTAACGGTAAAATAATCGAAAGCAAATATTGAGCTCACGAGATATAACATGCCAAGAATGGACAATATATCTACCACTCTTAATAAAATCTTACGTTCAGAAATATTAAAATGGATATCTTGTTTCGGCATCTAATTGATTTATAAGGTAAAGATAGTAAGTTAAAGAAATTATGCAAGTATTTTTGTTGTTGGTTGGTAGTTCTAGAATGTGTTAGCTAAAAAAACGAACATGCTGATGATAAAGTGGATTAGAAACTAAAATTTAAGATATCTCAGCTTAGTAACTTAAACCATTGTTGTTTTACCAGTTCCCAATCGAATTGCTCTACTTTTTTTCTAGCGTTAAAGGCCATGGCGCTACTGGCTACCGGGTTATTCATCAGTTGCTTGATGGCTACTACAAAAGCCTCCACATCATCAGGGGGCACTAATAGGCTGTCTTTTTCATGTTTTAAAAGAAATGGCAAGCCTCCTACATTGGTGGAGACCACTGGGAGTCCTAAAGCCATAGCTTCTATAACGCTTACGGGCATATTATCGAAATTGGTGGTGTTAATAAAGATGTTATAGTCTTTAGCCAGAGCCAACCAGTCCTTTTTTGGAAGTTTCCCTGTAATCCTTACAGACACCTCAAGGCTTTTAGCCAGTTGTATTACATCTTCTAAAGAGCCATCAGAATCTGGCCCCACCATACATAAACTAGCTTTTAATCCTTCATCTTGTAAGGCTTTTAGTATTTTTACTGCGAGTGTGGGGTTATAAATATTAGAAAACGAGCGCACCCACAAGAGTTTCACTTCCTCAAGATTTTTTACTTGGAAGGAGTACTGATCCATCTCTAAACTATTGGGAATATACACGACTTTTTTATAGCCATGAGCTTCAAAAGCCTCTTTTAAATAAATGGATGGCGATATCAATTTATAGGCTGGCTTAAAGATGATGCGACTCAACCTTGGATTTTTTTTTAATCGCATAGGTAAATTTCCCCCATTGAGACTGGGCACATATTTTAGGCCTAAAAAGCGACAAAACTGACTGACTAAAAGGGCATAGTAAAAATTTAGAGTACTGTAAGTGTCTATTAATACTACATCTGTGGTTTTTCTATATTTGAAACAGCACCAAAGCATGTCCAGCATGCGTCTTATTTTATTTGGATATACAGATGCATACCTCATGTTAAAGCCTTCATGTTCCAACATGGGTCCTAAGACACTTATCGAAGACACATTGCTTCGTTTATGATTTAATTTGTTTCCTATGTACAGGACGTTTTTCATAAGTGACATTTAATAAAGCTAAAGCATATACAAAAGATGGGGCTGCAATACGCATGCCTGAATGGTTTATGGTGGCAAACCAAAAGGCCAGAAAAGCATAAAAAAAGATATTTTTATTATTTCTTCCTCTATAAGCTAGAGGCGTAATAATTAAAATTATTAATATTATTATTCCCAAAAAACCATGTTCTGCTAACAGTCTTCCTATTTCATTATGAGATGGCAAATGCCCAATCCCTTCTTCTACTCGCATATTTTTCGTTCTACTTGCACCTACTCCTAGAAAAGGACTATCTAAAAAGCCTTCTATTTCATCCACAAAAAGATCTACTCGACCAGTAGTTACATCTTCTTTTTCAATACCTGAAGCATTTTCATTCGCATAGCGTTTATCTATCAAACCCAATGTTTGATTGGAACTAATAATCCAAGTAACAGATATGGCAATAATTAATAAAACAAATGACATGATGATTTTATTTTTTTGTTTTAGCGAAGAATTGGAGAACAAGACCCATAAAAAAGCTGTAACTACAATAATTGCCGCAAAAACACCTCCTCTACTAAAAGTCACAATGGCTCTAAAGGTCATGGCTCCAAAAATAATTAGATTGATACCACTTAAAAGCATATTTGGAGATTTTAAAAAAAATCTAACTATAACCACAAACATTCCTAACCCTAATCCTGTTGCCACTTGATTAGGCCCAAAGCCTCCTGATGTTGCCAAATTTGAAGCAGTTCCAGATAAGGTGTCTTTAATTGTAGGATTAAATAAGAACAAATAAACAGTCGTTGAAATTAATGGATATAACATATATTGCATCACACTCAATAACTGATTATTAGTTACTTTTCTATCGTAACAAAATAAAGATGCTACTCCCAAACAAACGGGGCCACTTAATACAAAGGCTATATTAGTTCTAAAATGAGCTTCATAAGTCAAAGTAATAGATGCAACAACTATGGCGGGTACCAATAGAATTAAATAAATAAAATAAGGATAGCCTTTACCTGAAATCCCTTTAAAAAACATGCCCATTAACATGAAAAGGATTACCAAATATTTTGAACCTTCATAAGCTAACCCCCCTTTTGTCATCCTAAATAGCACTTCAGCTCCCACAAAATAAGCACATCCTTTTAATATTTCTAAGGTTTTATCTTTATCTGATGCTGAAACTATATGCCATATAAAGTATAGCATTGCAATTGTAAAATACGCTTTCGAAAAAAAATCAAACACAAAAAACAGCACACCTAAACCTATATGTATTATTACAAGTTCAATATATCTATCAGGTTTTTTTATGTTTTTCATAAATTGTAATTAATAAATTATTTCAAAATAGCATTACAAATTTTATTATTATAATGCTCAAATGTAAATAAATGTACAAGCCTTCTTTGAGAATCAATTATCTCAATATATTCTTCTTCTGTAAAGTTTAATAGTGTTCTTACTTTAATTATAAAATGATTATGTGTAACTTCATCCACTATCAATCCATTTACATCATTGATGATATATTGACTGATACTAGAAATATTAGAGACGATGGGCAGACATCCATAATTCATAGCCTCAGCAATGGCTTTTGGAAAGCCTTCTGAGGCGGTGGTGGGCATTAAATAGACTTGACACGCTCTATAAATCTCGAAGACTTCCTGTCTTGGTAAAAAGCCATGAAACTTAAATGTCACCCCAGCTGTTTTGCTTAGCTCCTCAAAATAGGCTTTTTCTGGACCATCCCCTACCAAATGCACCACTCCAATACGTTGTTTTTCAAGATCAGTTAGTGCTGCCATGGCTTGAATGATTCGCTCAACGCCTTTAGGCCTTTCTAAACGCCCTACATAACAGAAATGAATAAGACCCTCTAAGGATTTTTCTTTCCCTAATTTTAACCCTTCATCAAGTTCCGCATTCGTTAAGCAGGGATTTTCAAAAGTGATACAGTGTTTGGGCTGATGGTTCCAACTCCCATTGATGGTCACCTTCCTAGATTGCTGTTTCAACATCCAGCGTTGTAATCTATAGCCCCATGGTGGATGTTCTTGATTCCAATTCCCTGCATACTTAAACCAACCGGGTGTCTTAACACAAAAACTTAGAAAGGGAATCACATACACGCCCATGCCCGTAGGCGCTCGAAACTGGAACCAATCAACCTGTTTTAAAGTCCGATTAATAATTCGTAATACTTTAGGTGCCTTCCAAACAAGTTCTATTTTAGATATTATGCTTTGGCCACCTAAAGCAGGTAAAGGCACAAAAACCACTTTATCAGACAGATACGGCAAGGCACTTGGAGGAGCTTCGGTGTCATGTAACATGGCCACATGATATATGGTTTCAAAAATCTCAAGGAGGTGATTGATTTCCGTAATGGTAGGGCCCCAACCAACAATGGTGCCATCTGGGGCTTTATAATGTTCGGTATGTGATATAATGGCCAGTTTCATCTGCTTTTTTTATTGCCTTTTAATGGTCTTACTTCGATTTGACTCAGTACAGGCATGCTATTCGCATTTAATCATTTCTTTGGGTGATAAAATTTTGATCATGCTCGATTCATCTCTTATGCTTCAATAATCTTGATATAGGGCTTTATAACATCTTCCCATCTATGGGTGTCTGCCCAATTTTTAGCTTCTATTTTATAGGTGTCATGAGCCTCTAAAATGTTTTTTAAAGCGTCTTGAAATTCTGATGCATTTTCATGAGCTACCAGACATCCCGATTTCCCATCTAAAATGGCATCTTCAATGCCACAGCCCTTAGAGCCTATGCTTGGTATTCCCAAGGCATTTGCTTCTATCAGTGCCATTCCAAAGCCTTCCACATCGCCTGATGCTGTTTCGGTACTTAACATCACAAACACGTCCATAACCTGTAACAAAGCTTGTAATTCGGCATCCTCGAGACGACCATGAAAAACAACGTGCTTAGCTACACCTAAGTCTTTCGCTATTTGTTTAAACCTTTTTGCTTCTGTTGGTAATCCCACACAATGATACTGAATTTTCGGATAAATCTTCAAGAGTTGTGGTAAGTGTTTAATCACCTGTAGCTGACCTTTCCTTTGAGTAACATTCCCTACAGTCATGAGTTGGGGATATCCCTGAAGGGCTCCATGGACAGGAACCACCGTTTGCCACTTTTTAACATCATACCCATTGGGAATCACTATGGTATTGAGGTTTAAATGCGAAACCAGACTTTGTGTGTACTGCGACACTGCTATGATGGTGGAAAATCGTTTTAAGGCGCTTTCAATACTCTTTTTTAGAAGGTACTTTTTAAAATTCACCTCAGAACCATGAATCACTGCTAGATAGTGTTTCTTATAAAACAAACTCACAAAAGCTACCATCCACAAGGAAAATTTTCCTGATGCTAAAACCACCTCGTTCGATTTAATCAACCTAAAAAGTAAAACCAGACGTTCCAGATACATCAAAATCCTAATAGACTTCCAGGTTACCCGTTGGACACCGAATTTCAATGACTGATCAAAACCCAATTCTTCCTCACCCGATTTTGAACGTTGGTCTGCTAAAACAGTCACACCATAGCCATGTATCTGAAGCTGTTCAGCAAGGTTAAACGCGTGATAGCCGATACCTCCTGGTTGTGGAGGGAATTCGGAGGTTACTATGAGGATGTTTTTGTTCAATACCTTATTTTATTCTCTATTTTTAATTTTTATCGTCATTACTTTATACCCTGTCATTGCGAGAAACGACGAAGGAGTGACGTGGCAAATGCAAAGCATTCACGAACTCCAACTTTTAAAAATAATATTGCGTGAGTAATCTCATGAAACTGAGAACAATTTTAATGACAGATTGCTTCACTGCGTTCGCAATCACAGCTAGCAATAGTTATTGTCATGCTAAGCCTGCCGAAGCATCTCTATCTTACAAACCCATAACTCCATAAAATTGCCACGGTCGTACCTCACTCACAATGACGGTTCAATTTTTTATTCTAGTTTTTCAATCAATGGTCCTTGCTTTAGTTTTTCACTTGCCAAGCGCCAAGACTTACACACTTGAAACAACACCAAAGGCAACAATAACAAAGAAACAAAAACGCCTAGAATCATCATGGGTTTATTCCTTTTAAATTGATAAGGCATGATAGATAAAGGCACGGTTCTTGATAAAGCAAACCTAGCTGCCTGGTTCCCAAAATAACTTCTATAGAAATACAATACTGATGGGATGGGTCTAGGGGCGAACCATTTTTTAGTTCTAAAAGCATCCCAACTGCCCATTTCCCTCAGGCCACCAGCATTTGCTTTTATATCTATACAAGCGGCCTTAGGATTTGATACACTACTAAAACTATACAAATAAGCCCTTAATCCAAATTCTCCATCTCCCATTCTTTGTTTTTCAAACTGCCTATCAAAAAGTCCTACTTTTTCAAAAACGTACTTGTAAAGCATAGCATTTCCTGTAGCAAATTGAGATGCTATCGAAAAAAAAGATCTATCATATGGTAATTGTTTCCCTAACGGATAAAAAACCCCAGCAGAAATGTCTGCTTTAAAATAATCCAAGCACTTTAAATGTGATGAAATCCAATCTTTATTAATCCTCACATCATCTTCACTTAAAGCAATTATATGTCCTTTTGCAACCTTAACTGCCGTATTTCTTGCTAACCATAAAGCTTTTTCTTGTTGTTTAATAACTTTTAGATTTAAATGAAAGTCCTTATAAAAGGATAAATTAAATAAATCTGATTGATCCACTATTATCACTTCAAAATTCTTATAATCTTGTTGTTCAAAATCCTTTAAAACATCCTTTAGATAAGTATATCTATTAAGGGTAGGTATTATAACACTTACCAAAGGGCTTTCCTTGATTAAAATTGATTGAAATGATTGCCAATCTTCATAGATTAAAGGAGACTTTAAATAATCACTCCGTTTTATTTGTCTCGTCTCATAAAACGCTTTTAATTCTTTAAACGGATTTTTGAAACTAAACAGCCTTATTAAAAGCACATAAAACACCCAAAATGCACTAAAATATTTTCTTATAAAAACATACTCATCATAAATTGGAACTTTCGAAATAGATTGGATGGTTTTTTCTTCTCCTATATACCCTTTATGAATTGCTTGCCAGGATGCATCATAGTTTTTAGCTTCAACACTTCTGTAACGACTATCTTCTTGTAATTGAGATTTCAAATTTGATGGAAAAAATTCCATATCAGGAAAAACATATCCTTTACTTTCTCTTTTTATAGAAAAATAGCTTGTAGGTTGCAAATATTTTAAAAAACTAAACAAGAAATTATAGTGATTTAGGTAATGGTGAATTTTGAGATACTCCTTTCAAATATTCTGGATAAGGTACTGATTCAGGCATCAATAATAAATGACATTTACCTCTATTTTTAATTGTTGAGGCTTCTTTTAATTCTTCCCCTGTTTTTAAATACCAAACTTTATACTTTGCTTTATTGCTCCAATCAATCATATGTTGACCTGCTTGTTCCATGCCTAAATCTTTTACATTGTGCATTTCAATAAAAAAAGCACATTGGGTTTCTTTAGCAACTTTAAGAGCCCCATCCATGACTAAAGTTTCAGCACCTTCAACATCAATCTTTATAAGGTCGGGTTTTAACTCATAAAAAGAATATAAATAATCTAATGTTACGGTCTTTACTTCAGTAAAACTTTGAGTTGCTGCAGCCGACTTTGCGTGAGATGCATGCATTGATCCAGCAGCACCAGAACCAATAGTGTAAAATTTTATGGAACTATTCTCTTCATTACTTACAAAACCTGAATAATAAAAAGATTTAAAGCCTAAATTATTTCCTACTAAATTTAAATGAGCTTCATTTAAAGCTTTTGGATTTGGATCCACTAATACATAAGGCTTTTTAGGATCCTGTATTAGTGCTAATAATGCTGTATAACCAACATTACAGCCAATATCGAAAATAACAGAACTATGTTGAGCCAAATAAAAAAACCAGGCATCATCTTGATCCACTGTATTCCTTATGGTTCCAGGAGTTGTTTTTAATGTGACTCCACATAAACTCGTGTTTATTAATTTATAATCGTTTCGTACTAATTTATATTTTATTCCAGTTAAAAGTTTCTTAATCTGCATTTAAAAAAGTATTAAAAAATGAATATAATTGTATGTGTTCTTTCCACAATTGCCTGTTTTTTAAAAAAAGTTGATTTAAAGATGTCTCATCATGTAAACTATGAAAGCCTGCTATTTTTTCAGCAATTAAATGCCTTTCATTATATTCTACCCAAACCACATGTTTTTCCCAATCAATAATGTGGCTTAAAGGTAACAAACAATCTGTATTTACAAAGACAGGTATCCTGCCCATAGCTAGGGTCTCGTAAAATCGAGTCGAGAAATTTCCTGCCCCTCTAACACATAAAATATAATCAGAGTTATTAATATTTTCATAAAACTCTTGAGTTGAGCTATGCTGGTCCTTTTCTAATGTAATTCCAGCTCTATACTTTTTTCTAATAATAAAATTACAAATAACATTATTAGATCTTTTTAAAGATTTTAAAATCTGAAAACGCAAATAAGTTGCAGACATTAATGGCTCTAAATCTCTATTTCCATAGCCAATAATTGATAACATATTTTTAAGACCTAATTTTAAATAATCTTCTATGTTATGTAAACCTAAACTTTTAGCTTGACCACAAAAACCTATTATCGCCTCTTTCGAATAAGGTTTATTAAATATTATCTCTTGATTGTAATGCTTTTTTAAAGGATCTTCTATAAAAACAGGTAACCCAACATGGTTTTCTGGTAATTTTGATTTATAACCACTTGCCCTAAACACTAAACCTTTATAGACTGAAGGAACTTTAACTCCAAAATCTCCAAACACGAAAGAAATAACCTGCTTTTTATTAGGTAATTGACTATAATACTCTAATACTTGAGCTATTTTATTACATCTATAATAATAATTCCAAGACATGGGTATAATTACAAAATCTGCCTTTTCTAACGACTCTGACATAGAAAAGTCTTCCGTCATATTCTGTGCTTCCTTAAGCAATGACTTTAATAACGGAAAGATGTGCCATCTAGCCGAATTATCAAAAAACTCTTTAGGGTAATAAAATGTCATGATGTTATTTAAAATCCTTATAAAATGTGATAAAAGCTACTTTTTGAAATTCTATTGTAAATTGCTCTTTAACACGTTTTTTAGCGTTACTAATTATTTCAACCTTGTCTTTATGCTCTAAATTTAATATATCTCCAATTTTTTTAGCTAACAATTTTGGTTGTCGCATTGGGACAATCCAACCTGTTTCTTCGTGCAACACATTCTCTGCCAACCCCTCTGCATTACTTACCACACATAGCAAACCCATGGATTGTGCCTCAAGAACGGCATTACAAAAGCCTTCTTGCACACTATATTGCAAATACAAATGAGAGGTATCTAATCTTTCTTTTATTTCCTCCTTTGCTAACTTTCCTGTAAAAGTAACATTATCTGTTAATCCCAATTGATATACAGTAAATTTTAAATATTCTAATTCATTACCATCTCCAATAATCGTATAAGTAAACGGAACTCCCTGCTCTTTCAATATCGCTAAAGCTTCCAAGGTATAATCCAAACCCTTTTTCCAATGCAATCTAGCTATTGTTATTATTTGAATTTCCTCTGCTTCAATTAAATGATCCAAATCTGTTCTAAAAAATTCAACATCAATGGCAGGTGTTATTTTAATAACTGGTGCTTGATCCTTATAATCATTCATATAAAGTAATTCTTTAATATCATCTGAAATTACATGAATTTTATCAACCACTTCCCATAGTCTGTCATAACAATTTGGATGCTTTATCGGATAAACTCCAATATCAAATCCACGGAAACTAACTGCCATTTTGCAACCAATGGCTTGTGATATATTTTCACGTCCTAATGCTAAAGTTCCAAACCCAAAATGTAACCAATCTAAATTTGATTTTAAAAATGGTGCATTTAAATAGATTTTTTTTAGGATATTTTTGAGTGAAGTTTTAGCTTGACGCTCAAGTCTATAAAATCTATAGACTTTTTTTAAATGTATTATTAAACTAAAGTAAGTTTTTATAACTTTAAAAGGTAAATAAAATTTATTTGTAGAAGAGCTTGGCAATTTTTCTATGTCGCACAAAGAGAAATCAGGAAAAACTTCCTGACAAAACAGGATAACATGATGCCCATTATTTTGTAATCCTAAAATTTTCGATGTAAAAAATGTTTCAGAATAACCAGGGGAAGATGAAAGTACAATGCCTATTTTCATATTATTCCTTTAACTATATCTCTATAAATATTTAAAAAACTTGAAATCATATATTTTTCAGAATGATTCTCTTCTATTTTAATCCTTGCCTTTTTGGTCATCACATGATACCTGTCAAGAGTCATCTCTGATACTTCAAAAATTCTATCTGCCATGGCATCAACATCCCTTACAGGTATTAAAAAACCTGATTCTGCATGATCTACAACTTCATTCATGCCACCACAATCTGTAGAAATCACTAAAGTCCCTAGAGCCATAGCTTCTAAAACTACATTTGCAATACCTTCTTCAATACTTGGTAACAATAAAACATCAGCCGTTTTCAATTTTTCTATTACTGCTTCAAATTCTAAAGGTTTAACAAAAGTAACATGTTGTTCTAATTCTAATTTTTTTTGCTGAAATAGTAATGGTTCATCAGTCTCAATTCCTATAATGGTATAGTGAAAATTCAAATTTTTCTTTTTTAATAAGAACATGGCATCAAGAGCATATTGATATCCTTTAGCAAAATGAGGACGCCCAATTGATACTATATTTAAATGTTTATTAACAGAATCTTTTGGCACATATTTTAAAGCTTCTAGAGGCAAACCACTTTTCACTACTTTTATTTTCGATTCTGAAACCCCATACTTTATTGTTTCTTTTGCTATAGATTGTGATACTGCATGAAACAAATTAACCTGTGGAAATAATTTTAAATATTGTTCATCTAAAACGCTATCAGCTTTTGGACTTATAGTAATATGAGTGCCTCTTAAACTAACAATTAATTTCATTCCAAAATCTTGAACCCAAATCCAATCTGCTAGACTTTTCACCCACTGTAAATGAAAAATATCTGGTTTGTAATATAATACGGGATAATATTTTAATTGTAACATAAATCTAGACCCTCTATTAGATGCAATAAACCTATCCAGCTTTTTTTTATCACTCCTATTAAATAGACTCAATAGTATGGTATACTTAAACAAACGCAAAGATTTATTTATTTTATTTCCATACGTATGGTACTTAATATATTTGGAAGGATTAGGCTTTCCAGTGTTTTTACCAAAAATCAATACTTCAATCTTTTGATTTGCTATTCCATCAATTAACCTTTCAATAAAAGTGGTACTTTTACTTACCCCAGAATAAATAGCAATCTTTAATTGATTTTTCAAAATATTATAATATCCTTTTAATTCTTAAGTTGCTTTGTTGAAAACACAGATAACGTTAATAACATACTTACAGCATGAGAATAATAAACAGCATCTTCTTCTTTAAACAACTTGTAATATTGTTCTCTAATATCTCTTGATACTAAAACATCAAAAGATGTATTATCAAATAACCAGTTTCTTAATGCCTGGTCATTTGATTGTCCTAAAAACTGTAATTCCCAGTTTCGTTGAATGAAGGGGTCCCTATTAACCAATCGCTTCATTTTATTTAAAACACGATAGGGTAAATTCCATGGGATTTTATTATATGAATAGTTATATAAGTTAAATGGACGATGTGCTTCCCATGTTAGTTTAGCCAATTCTGGCATACGCTTTTTAATATATGCTATTTGAATTTGTCTTCCAGCCAGATAGCGTTCAGGTACGGCACATATAAATTCACACATGCGATTATCGTAATATGGTAAACTTATAGGATGTACAGAATCAAAAATCCTTAGGTTAATACTGGTCCACCTAGGAGCCCAATATAAACTTTTAAAAGCACGGATCTGTGCATTGGCATTGTCTTTTATATTAATAGATTGCAACAAAGTTAAAATTCTAGTTTTTAAATATATTTTAAAATCTCCTTTTAACCCCCAAGAATCCCAAAGCGATAGTGCCAATTCCAATCCCCCCTTTTTAATAATCTTTTTCAGTATAACATCTACTTGCCCCTCTATAGATAAATCATCGTCAACTCCCATATCATCAAATAAAACATCTCCCCAATGTCCCAAACTAAAAACATCTCCCATTTTAGAATATCTATCCACACAAGCCATCTGCCTAGAATGTGTAAACTCAGAATAACATTGAGTCATATTGGCTAATGCATCTATTGAGTTCCATAAATAACCGTTAGGAATTTCTAAAGCTTCAAAAGGAAAATGACATAATGAAGCTATTTGTTTACTATATTTAGTTTCATCATGCCCTCCTTTAAAGGCATAACTGTATACATGAGGCTTTATACCCAAATGTTTTAATGCGATTGCTTGAGTTCTACTATCTAAACCTCCAGACAATGGTAAAATAACCTGTTTGTTATCTGATTGTTCTTTAACAATACGCTCAAATAATACAGCAAATTCATCTACTATTTTTTCAAAGGATCTTTCAAGAGGCTTATAATGCCAATTAAAATATGGGGTTTCTGATAATACCGTTTGTGAATCTTTATCAATTAAATAATTACAAGCAGGCTTTAGAGCTTTTTGTTCAGTATAATAGCTGTCTTGATCTAAAAAAAAACCAGTGGCAGCAAAAAAACAAATAGCCTCTTTATCAAGTGTTTTCTTTTCACCAACAAAGCTTTGAGCTATTGGAATTATGTCAGTAGTTAGTTTATATGTATTTTTATTATTCTGCAAGTTTTAAATATAAGTTTTCATGCGATTTGATAAAAGCATGTAATGAAAATTGTTTTATACAATAATGCCTAAGCTCTTTACCTATTACATTCCTCTCTATTGAGGATTTGGAATACATCTCAAGAATTTTTTGGCTTAATTGCTCTATATTTTCAGATTCAAATAACAAACTATTAAAATCTTTTAATACATAATTTATTCCTGAAATATCACTTCCTAAAACAGGCGTTTGCATAGACATGGCCTCAACTAATGCCATAGGCATTCCTTCTTTTTTGCTAGAAATAATATAAAGGTCGGCTTGAGCTAAAAAAGGTCTAACATCGGACTGTTTCCCCAAAAAAGTAATTTGATTTTCTAAGCCCAAATTCATTACTAGCTGTTCTAAATAAGCTGCATATTTTGTTTGCTTATCTCCAATAACTTCTAAATATATGTCAGTTTTATTTGTTTTTTTTATTGCTTCTATTAGGGTTTCAATGCCTTTAACTGGCACTAAGTTGGCTACAGTAATTATTTTAAAAAATAATGCGTTTTCTGTTTTTGGAAATAAATCTGGATGATAATGCGATGTATCTAACCCAAATGGGATTAATTTTTTTTGTATTTTATATGGAAAAAATTCATCCATATCTGTATTAACTGTAATAATAAAATGACTTAAAAAACTACGTAACTTCCAGTGTATATGGCCCCAGCTCATCGCTTTTTTAGTGTAAACAAATTTACTCCCTGCCCATCTAGTAGCCAACACCTCAGTCCAATCACTACTCCAATGCCATGAGTGAACAATATCAATAGACTGTTCTTTTAAAAATTTTTTAAAAGGTTTTATTCTAGAAAACAACTTGTAATATGGCCTTAATTGAAAGGTCGTATCCATCAAATAAACAGGTAAATTAAGCGCCTTAATTTCTTTGAAAAAAAAACCTCTATCATGCTTACAAACAATTAATACGTCAAACACATTTTTATCTAATCCTTTTGCTAAATCATAAAGAACTCTACCACTTCCAGCCGTATTAAAATTGGGTATTGTAAATAATATTCTTATTTTTTTTGACATTAAGTATTCATTTCTGTTTTAAAAAAATAGCGATTCAATTTTAAAAACATCCTGTTTGATAAGCAATTAAACTGGAACAAATATAAAAGTATCCAAGCTATTATATACAACCTAAAGCTGAAATAGTGCTTTTTATAAAACATCTTTAGAACAGGTTTTACATATTTTACTTGAGTTCGATTATTGGATCTCTCCAAGTACTTAACACACATAAAATAATATGATCTTATTAAATGCTTCTGAGTGTTAGTTAAATTATCAAAATCAATTAGCTTATTAATAAAATAAGAGACTGATGTACATACAGGTGCTACAAAGTTATTCCTGTCTCTTATTGGCTTCACATGATAATAAAAATCAATTAAATTATCCTTAACTTGAAAATAGTTACTACTTGATAAGGCTCTTATAACTAATTCAACATCTTGCAATCTTTTAAGTTCTGTATTAAAAGCTCCAATTTTTAATAAAAATGATTTTTGCCATAACACTGATGTGGTTTGCCATAGAAAATTGGCATTAAGAAAAGCGTCTAGATACTTAGTGGTTTTAGGTTTGGAAAGTATGTGCTCTCCATTTTCATTAACTACTACCATATTATTAAACACTACAAAGTCTAACACATCAATATCTCTGTTTTTTACAAAATCTATTGAAATACTATCGTCTGAATCCAAAAACACCAAATGATTAAAGCTACTTATTGATAGCCCTAAATTCCTACATACCGAAGCATTGGTTTTTTTTATTTGAAATTGTAATTTTATTCTTGAATCTGATACCTCTTTAAAAAATAATTTAATTTTATTTACTTGATGTTCACTAGAATTATCATCAACAATAATCCATTCCCATGTATCTAAAGTCTGACCTATTAATAGCTTATAAATATTTTTAAGTCCTTCAAAATTATCGAAATGTGGCGTGATGATGCTTAAGCCCATACTATACTAATTTATTATTAATAGCCCATTTTTGCCAAGCGTACAAGTGCCAAAGCCCCCAAGGATCTACTTTTTTTGTTTGACTATAAAAGCCATTAACAACTGATTTTAAGTAGTCTTGATTGATATATGTTTCTCCATAAAAAGGTGTTTCTATAACCGTTTTAATAAAATCATTTTTTAAATCATTTTTTAACCACTCTTCTATTGGTACTGAAAATCCTTTTTTTTGTTTAACAACTTTTTCAATTGGAATCATTTGATATAAATCGTCTTTTAAAATAAGTTTAGGTCTATCATGTGTAATTGTAAACTCAGATAAGACTGTTTGGCTAAATTGCAGCATGTTCTTATCTAAAAAAGGCACTCTTACTTCTAAACTATTTGCCATACTTGTTAAATCTACTTTTCTTAGGGTACGTTGCATATGCGCAAAAAATTCATTTTTTCTTAAATATTGCAACACATTGGCTTTATTAAGTTTTCCTTTATAAGTATATATCCTTAATAATTCCTTTGAAAAATTATAATTAGGCATAAAGAAATCAAGTTCTGTAAAGTGTGTTTGTTTATTTAAGATCCAATCTGAAAATGACTTAGTAATTGTTAAAGCTGAAGATAGTTTTTTATTTCTTTTTTTTGCAAATGGCACCATTATTTTACGCATCCATAATGGATATTTAAACCAATGACTTTGATTTAAAGATTTTCTAAATCTAGGGTAACCCCAAAACAATTCGTCACCTCCATCTCCTGATAACATAACTGTTGCATGAGTTTTCGCTTCTTTTGTTGTTAAAAATGTTGGTACTGAACTATAATCACCAAACGGTTCTGGCATAGCTTTAAAATGTGCATCTACATGCTTCAACAATTCTTTCGTATTTGTTTTAGCTACAATATGGGTAACATCTAGGTGCTCTGCATATGTTTTTGCATCTTCAGATTCATCAAACACTGTATCACTAATACCAAAAGTAAATGCCCTTAAATCTGCTTTATATTTTTTGGCATAAGCAGTAATTAAAGTACTATCATATCCTGAACTTAAAAACGTAGCTAAAGGGACATCAGAAACAAGTTGTTGCTTTATAATGTTATCCATACAATTAGAAAATCTTTCACGGGTTTCTTTTATAGAATCAAGAAGTTTTGGATCTACAGTCCATTTACAGTAATAGGTTTTACTTATAATATCCATGCATTCTAAATCCCAAACAATTAATTGGCCAGGCTCTACTTGATAAATATTCTTAAAAATGGTATTAGGTGCAGACATGTAGCCTAATCCAAAAAACTCCTTCATAATGTCTGGTCTCAATTCCTTATTTTCAAAAGAAGGGTGTTTAAAAATTTGATCGAATTGTGAGGCGAACAAGATCTCCTTATCACATAGTCCATAATACAAGGGTTTTATTCCAGAAAAATCTCGTATTAAATATAGTTTTTGAGTTAAAGTATCCCAAATTGAAATAGCAAACATGCCATTAAGTGCTTCTACAAATGCATCAATAGGTATTTTTTCTAAAAGATGCACCAGAATTTCACTATCAGAAGTTGATCTTAGCGCATCATCATTAATTTGATGTTTTAATTGTAAATCTTTGTAGTTGTAGATCTCCCCATTAAATACCATAGCAAATCTGCCCGATGGACTTAGAATGGGTTGCATGCCATTCTCTGAAACATCTAGAATAGCAAGCCTGTTAAACCCAAGCTGACAGTTGGCATCTTTCCAAACTCCTTGTTGGTCGGGGCCACGTTGTTTACTCAAATCCAAGAGCTCTTTAAAACTATTTTCCTTTAATAATTTTGGAGATACTTCACCTAAAAATCCACACATATCTACATTTCAAATTTAGGACAAGATAAAATCTTCTGTTGTTTTAGCAATAACTTTCCAATCATATTTTATTGCTAAGGCTCTTTGTTTTTTACTTATGGATTCAAGAAACTCATCATCTTGCAAAAGTCTCACAATGTAAGCAGAAGACGCCTGTAAATCTTCAGTTTTAAAAACAGGAATACCACTCTCACGTGGTATATAATCTGTTACTGCTCCAACCTTATTAGTTATTAATGGACAACCACAAGCTAAAGCCTCTAATATAGAATTTGACGCCGTACAATCTATTAAAGATAGCAACAAACCTTTTGATTCTTGATAATAAGATAATAATTCGGAATCAGACACCTTATTGGTTATCACTTCAACATTTTTTATTGAGGCATAAATGTGCTTGTTTTCAGGAGTTATTAAAACAAGGAAACTTGTTAAAATCTGCTTGTTTACTTCTTCAATTATTGCTAAGTTTCTAACATGATCTCTATGAGAGACACCTATCAATAAAATTTGATTCTTTCTTACTTGTTGTTCATCATATCTAAAATACTGGGTATTTATCCCATGTGGTATAAACTTAATTTCTGCTTGTGTGTATTGTTGTAAGTAGCTTATTTGGTTAGAACCCATAACAATTATCTTGTCTAAGGCACCTAACACTTCCTTTCGTTGATATCCCATTCTTTTGTCTAGTTCATATGGTGGATGATGAAAGGTGGCTATTAGCTTGTTTTTCTTTAAATTAAATGGGAATTTTTTTATGTTATGTAAATAATAATAATCCATATCTCCATACAGAACATGAATGTTTTTTTTCTTAAAAATCTTAAATAAGAACTGCCACTCTTTAATAACTGTGTCGCTTTTATAATTTTTTAATTGCGTTTTGCTTGCAAAAAACTGAATAAACCGGTAGGGCAAAAAATATTGTTTTCCTATGTTAAAGGGCACATTAATAAAATCTAAAAGACGTTCGTAACCTGAAAAAGCACCATGACGCGACCAGTTTTTAGTTAATGCATAGAATTGATTCTTCATAAATGGTTAATATATTGTGCTAATTATAGCAAAATGTAAGCATAAACCGTAAATTTAAAATAATCTATGCTAACTAAGAATTTAATAGAACATTATCTATTTAACATTTTTGTATTAGATTAGCAAAAGAAACATAAAATTCCATACCATTATTTATGCTTTTTAATTCTCTAGATTTTGCTATTTTTCTACCCATTGTTTTTATTCTATACTGGTTTGTTTTTAATAAACAAATTAAAACTCAAAATATACTTATTGTCCTTGCTAGTTATGTTTTCTATGGCTGGTGGGACTGGAGGTTTCTTAGTTTAATTCTATTTAGCACCATCATTGATTACCTTGTTGGACTAAAAATGTCTGAACAACAGAATAAGAAAAAAAGAAAAGCCTTACTCTGGATTAGTATTTTAGTAAACCTTGGATTTTTAGGATTCTTTAAATACTATAACTTCTTTTTAGATAATTTTATTACAGCCTTTTCGTTTTTTGGAACCGAAATAAATGCACGTTCATTAAATATTATATTACCCGTTGGTATAAGCTTCTATACATTTCAAACCTTAAGTTATAGCATGGATGTGTATAGAAAAAAATTAGAGCCTACTAAAGACTTTATTGCCTTTGCTGCTTTTGTTAGTTTCTTTCCTCAATTAGTTGCTGGACCAATAGAAAGAGCTACCAATTTATTACCTCAATTTTATAAGCGTAGACGTTTTGAATATAACAAAGCTGTTGATGGTCTGCGCCAAATACTATGGGGCTTGTTTAAAAAAGTGGTGATTGCCGATAATTGTGCCGAATTTGCTAATATTATTTTTAATAATTCTGACACCTATTCTGGTAGCACCCTAGTATTAGGTGCTGTATTTTTTGCTTTTCAAATTTATGGAGATTTTTCTGGGTATTCAGATATTGCTATTGGAACTTCAAGATTGTTTGGTTTTAATTTAAAACAAAATTTTGCCTTCCCTTATTTCTCAAGAGATATGGCAGAATTCTGGCGTAGATGGCACATATCGCTTTCTACCTGGTTTAGAGATTATCTGTACATTCCTTTAGGTGGTTCTCGGGGCTCTAAAACTAAAGTCATTAGAAACGTCTTTATCATATTTCTAGTCAGTGGCTTCTGGCATGGAGCTAATTGGACATTTATTGTTTGGGGAGCTTTAAATGCCCTCTATTTTTTACCCCTTTTATTATCAAATAAAAACAGACATCATATAGACATTGTAGCCAAAGGCGCCATTCTACCAACACTACAAGAAAGTTTTAAAATATTAATAACTTTTGGTTTAACCACTCTAGCTTGGGTGTTTTTTAGAGCCGAAAATATCACTCATGCTTGGTCTTATCTTTCTAACATTGCAAGTAAGTCATTATTTACCATACCAGAAATTAGACCTACGTATATATTTCTTTTACTTATTTTTTTCCTAGTTATTGAATGGAAAGGAAGAGAGAGTTTATATGCTTTGGAACATATGGGTTTAAAATGGAAAAAACCTTACCGTTATGCATTTTACTATTTACTTCTTTTTATTATTTTTTGGTATAGCAGAAATGAGCAAGAATTTATTTACTTTCAGTTTTAAATATGAAACAATTTATATTAAACATATTAATTTTTATATTTCCAATTCTTATCGTGCTTTACCCTTTAGATATAGCATTATCTAAGTCCTTATCTAAATCTACCAAATACCCTGGAAACTATACGGCCTGGAATGATATTTATGCAGGAACAGTCAAGTCTGATATTTTAGTCTTTGGGTCCTCAAGAGCAACCCATCATATAGATCCAAAAATCATGGAAGACGCTTTAGGTTTAAAAACCTATAATTTTGGTGTTAATGGACATGGCTTTTGGATACAACATTTAAAATATTTAGAATACCTTAAAAACAATCCCCATCCTAAACACATTTTCATAGTTGCAGACTGGTTTACTTTAGAAAAAAGACCAGACCTCTATCAATACAACCAATTTTTGCCTTACATGCTATGGAATACCAATATTAAAAACTACACACAATCGTATCAAGGCTTTACGTATCTAGATTATTATATTCCTTTATTACGTTATTATGGCAATACAACGGCTAAAGACCATGCTTTTAATTATGCTTTAAAAGACAAAGAAAAAATAATCCCTTACAAAACTAAAGGCTATAGAGCTGGTCCAACAGATAAAAGTAAGAGCGAGACATCTGAAAACATCTCTTTAAACAACACTTATTATTCGGCTAAAATAGATTCTTTAACGGTAAACTTATTAAACAACTTTCTAGAACACTGCAGTAAAAACCATATTCAGGTAACTTTTGTCTATACCCCAGAATATATTGAAGAACAAAAATTTATTAAAAACAGACAAGAAGCCATAAACATTTATAAAGAGCTTTCTAGCACATACCATATTCTATATTTAGATTATTCTAGTAGTCCAATAAGCAAGAATAGAAAGTACTTTAATAGCACCATGCATCTAAACCAAGAAGGTGCTGAATTATTTACAAAAACATTAGCCCACGATTTTATATTAGAAAATAAATAGCAGATACATGTAAAGACACCACCATGATAAAGTTTATAAAAAATAACATTCTTTTTAGTTTTTACTTTGCTTCTGGTCTTGTCTTGCTTATTAGTTTAACAAACCTATTTATACAAAAAAAAGCCGATTTTAAACTTAAAAACAATATTAAATATGTGGTTTTTGGGAATTCGCATCCAGAGTGCGCCTTTAATGATAGTTTAATTTCTAACTTTAAAAACCTAGCAGATTCAGGAGAATCTTATTTCTACACCTATCAAAAAGCAAAACAAGTATTAAAACAAAATCCACAAATAGAAACTGTATTTATAGAATATTCCACAAGTAATATAAACAAATCTGAAGATGAAAAAATTTGGAATAACACGCATTTAAACTTTCATTTTCCAAGGTATTCAGCTTTTATTAACCTACCAGACAATTTGTTTTTGTTTTCCAAAAACGCCAATACCTATTTAAAAACACTCCCAATTTCTTTAAAGTATAAACTAACTCGAATAATTACTAATAATTACGAATTTATTAATGCTACTGGTGGCTATACTTCTTTAGATAAAGAAGTATCAGATTCTTTAATAAAAACTATAAAAACACCTGCAAAATTACTTAATAGCCATTTAAATAATCTGTCTATTATTAATATGGAATATCTAGAAAAAACAATAAAACTCTGTACAGAATACAACAAAAAAGTATATTTAATAAGAACCCCTTATCATAAAAAACATTTTGAAAATGCCTTTGAAGCAGATTATCAAAAAATAAAAAATATTAAATTTAAAAATATTCCGTTACTAGATTTTATAGACTTTAATCTTAAAAATCAGGAGTTTGCAGATTTACAACATCTTAACAAAAAAGGAGCTAATAAGTTTTCCTTATGGTTTGACAGCCAGTTAAAAAATATGTCTTTGTTTAATATCAAAAAATAAATACAAAAAACACAATCATCAACGAAATTTATTTATGAAGGTATTTTTAAAAAAAATATTGTTTTTTTCTTTACTCTTATTTATATTAATTTCAATTAGATTTATTTTTTTACCATACTATTTTGGTAATGATATTTATGCTTCCAAAATAAAGCAATTTGAATATAGCCCAAAAACATATAATACTGTTATTTTTGGCTCAAGTAGATTATATAGACAAATAAATCCTACTCTCCTAGACTCAATTTTAAATAAAACAAAAACATATAATTTTGCTACACCTGCAACTTATTATCCAGAATCTTTATATTTATATGAATCTTTTATAGATAATTTAGAGACCAATAAAATAAATTATGCTTTTGTAGAAATTCAACATCTTGAACTATTTAAAAATAATGCTAAAACTTTAAGAGGAAACTATTGGAATACATTGCCTTCACTATTAAAATGTTTAGACTTTATTAATAACTCACATTATTCAGACAACAAAAAACATCGATTAAAACAAACTTATTATTATAGCTTTATTAATAGAATCATTGACTTTTCTTCAATTAACAAGATTTTAAATAGCAATAAAGTAAATACAGGAGTAAATGGCTTTTATTCCCTTGAAAAAGAAATGTCGGACAAAACAGAAAACTTTAATGATTTATTAAAACGTAATAATTTGATTAAATCTGATACAATTATTTTAAATAATCTAGTTCAATCTGCAATTAAATTAGATTCCATACAATTAATAAAATCTAATTTAAATTTAGCTTATTTTAATGAATTAACAAGATTGATTAAAAAATCAAAAGTAAAAGGAATTAAGCTTATTTATATATTACCCCCAAGACTTAATTTAGAATATTATAAAGAATTAATACCTGTTTGTGAAAAACTCCCTCAATCAAATATAATTAATCTAGCTTCATATAAATTATATAAAAATTTATATGATAAAAAATATTCTTTCGATTTTGATCATTTAAACGATAAAGGTTCAGAAATATTCACAAAACTTATTGCGTACCGAACTCTAAATATTTTAGAGGATTTTACAGTTAATGAATGATATTATCTAAAATTCATTATAGATTTCAATAAGTTTTTCTATTAAAACAGAATTATCATAATATTGTTCAACAAATTGTCTCCCTTTTTTACCCATGTTTATTTTTAACTCTTGATTAAGGATAAGTTTTTCAATTGCTTTAACAAATTCTTCTACATTATTCTCATTAACTACAAATCCTGTTTTACCTGGAATCAATCCATATTTCATACCCCCAACATTAGAAACCACTACAGGTAATTCCATAGATTGTGCTTCCTGTATAACCAAACCTTGAGTTTCTGCCCTTCCAGTTTTTGTATCATGACGTCCAGGTAACAAAAAAACATCAGCTTGCTCAAAAGACAATTTCAGGTCAGCTTGTGATTGGTTTCCATATAAAAAAACTGCATCCTGTAAATCTAAATCAATTATATCCTCTTTCAATTTATCTCGTAACATCCCTTCTCCAATTATATGCAACCTTACCAGATTATGCCCTAATTCATGCAGTTTTTTTACAATTTTAACTGCTAAGTCTGGCCCTTTTAATGAAATTAGCTTTCCACAAAACAATATGTTAAAACAAGGTGTTTCTTTTTTTGAAGAGGTTTGTTTAAAAAAAGTAGTGTCTAACCCAACAGGTAAAATATAACAAGGTGTTTTATTTATATTAACCTGTTGAAGCAGGTTTTCAAGATAAGGCGTATTAACTGTAAAAGCATTCGCTTGATTTAAGATGTGTTTATAAGATGCTTGATAATCCTTTAATGTATTTGGCACCAAATCATACCCATGAAACGTTGTTATTAGCTTTACTTTATTAGGTATGATGCCTTTATCTTTTAAATAAGCGATCCTTTCGCCATTCATACCAAAATGAGCATGAATAATCTTAAAAGTATAAGGAAGCAAAAACCATTGTGCTTCAAAAAACAACTTTAAAGTATAGGCATCTTTGCAATAACTAAAAATATTTAGTGTTTTAAAAAAACGTGACCACACAATCTCATTTCTATTGTGCCAAGTCCAAAAAATAAACGACTTAAATCTACGCCATTTAGAAACGGGTGGTTTAATAAAATAATGTACTTTATTAAGTAAATCGTGCTTTAATAAACTGTTATGTATTGGAATATTTTCAACTTGATTGTAAGCAAACAAGGTAACACCATATCCCTGATCAATCAAAGCATTTATTTGGTTAACAATAAATGTTTCAGAAACCGAAGGAAAATACTTTACTACAATTGCAACTTGTTTGACTTTCATTCATTTAAAAAATTTTTTTCCTATAAAAGTAAAAATCTGCCATAGAGGTATTATTAGGGTCAGCCTCATTAAAAGGATACCTATTCTCTAAAAACAACATCAAGTCCCAAGTATTTGATACGTTTGCTTCTATCCAATCGGTAAATTTTCGACATTTTACATGAGCCGTTAATTGCTTGTTATAGTTACTAGAATATATAATTACAAACTTATTCGAGGTGTCAAACAAACGACTCATATACTCATTAAAAACAGAATCTTCCACTAAGTGATATATAACATCTAAAGATAGTACCAAATCTGCTTTTATAGAGTTTTGTTCTTTATTAAAGCTACTATAAAAAGATTTTGATTGGTCAACTTTAAATTTACTTCGACATATTTCTAAGGCCTTTTCAGATACATCAAAACCAATATACTTTGGATAATTTGCCAGACTTAGTTGATTACCATCTCCACAGCCATATTCAATAACGGTTTGAATGTTTTCTTTAGCTACAAAAGCATTTAAAATCTCAGCTTTAAAATTGGCTAATCTGCCATAACTTCCAGCTCCAGAATTTTTATTAGCCACATATCTGTCTTCCCAATATTTTCCAGAACTCTCAAACGCTTTTGAGCGTTTTCTTTTTTTTATAAAAGACTTTATATAAGAGGTTACTTTATTTAATTTTATCATTTCCTTAATCATTTTCTTAAAAAACCCAAAGTCCTTCATTTTAGAAGCAAAGCTTATAGTTTTAACCATAGCTTTAATAATTTGGTTGTTTTGTATAAGTTGCTTGATGTAATTAGTTGCAAAATAATAATACTTAATCTTTAAAGCTAAAATACTGTTATTATTTGCATATAATTCGCGATAACACATAACGGCCATTTTAGCTCTTTCTAATTTCGAGGCAGAAGAATACACACCTGTATCAAGAGTTCTATAAACTGCACTATCGAAATTTAAACAAATACCAGTTCCATTTTTTAATAACTCGGTATATAAATAAATATCTCTAAAATGCTGATATTTTTTTATGGTTTCCATATTAATGGCAGAGGCCTTAAACATTAGGGTAAGTGTTCCTCCATACCAGCCTTTGGTAAACATCTCAAAATCAAAAATAAGGTGCTCTTCATTCTTAAAGAAATGTTTGTTTTTATCGGTTAATTCTAAGTTTTCTTGTAAAGTTAAAAAGCGAGTAAAGCAAAATACAACTACTGGTTCTGCTTCTAAAAAATCAACCTGTTTTTGTAATTTTAATGGGTCAGACCAATAATCATCTCCTTCAAGCATAGCTATATAAGTAGCATCACTTTTTAAACACAAATCGTAAACTTGAAAAGCATTATTTGTTGGCCCCAAATTGTTTTTATTCGCAACCAATGTTATTTTACCTGGATAAGACTCTTGAAGTTGTTTACAAATTTGTGCTGTTTTATCGGTAGAACAATCTTCACCAATAAAAAGGTGAAAATTAAATGAAGTTTGTTGCATCATTACAGATGTAATGGCTTGTTCTACATATGCTTCTTGATTATAGGTTACCATCCAAACAGCAACCTTTAAATCCTCCTTCATTATTAATTCATTTTATAAAATTGCATATCCAAACCCTGTTTCACCAAACCCATTCCCATTATAGAAAAGGTATTTTTTATTTTTAAAACGCACCACATTTGGATAAGATTGCATCATACTATCCCAACCTTCCTTTGAAATGTCAATGCCTGCTTCTTGATCTTTTCGTTTCCAAGAAATCCCATCTACAGATTCGGCATACCCAATTCTGTAAGCACTAAATTTATTTACTCGATATTCTGAGGCCTTTCTATAAGCATACCACATTTTATAAATACCATCTTCCTTTAATACAGAGGCACTAACTATCCCTCCTTCATTAGCATCTTTAAAATCAATAGCTATAATTCCTTCCCGGTTCCAATGTATCCCATCGGTAGACTCTGCGTATTTAATATGATAATATGGCTCCATTTTCCCCTCTATCTCAAGCCATTTTACACAAGACAAATACCACATGCGCCAAAGTTTATTTTCTATCATTACATAAGAGGTACCTGTAAAGTAGGGCTCTAAATGTGTGGAAGGCATGATGGAACCTTTATACATTTTTTCAAATGTTTTTCCATTATCTAAACTTACAGCCAAACCAATAGCATTATGATAGGGAACCGTTTGTTTAATAGTCCAACCAATATAATACATGTATTTCTTACCATGATGTGAAACTATAGATGAAGGCATAACTCCCGAATCGTCAAAAGTTCCTGGCTCTCCTAAACTAAATAAAAAGTCAGGATGTTCATAAAGTATATGCTCTGGGTTCCCTGCTTCTACTTCTATATAACTTATCTGACTTTGTCCTTTAGCATTTCGGCTGGAATAATAAATGCGCCACATGCTATCAGTTACCATATCAACCACAGGACATTGGGCATGACTTTTATTCCATGCATGTTGTCCTTTAACATTAAAAATCACTCCTTTTTTATCCCAAATCATATAGCTACTTCCATGCTTGGTTTATCAATTTTCTTTGCTGGATGCCCTACATAGGTACTCCACGGCTCTGTACTTTTTGTTAAAGAAGCAGACATAGCAATTAAACTGCCTTTGGCTATATGTAACCCATCTCTAATAGTGGCATTAACACCAAAAAAACTATGAGTGCCAACTATACAATGTCCCGAAAGCACTACGTGAGAAGTAAACATAACATGATCTTGAATCTCACAATGATGCCCAATATGGTTGCCACTCCACATAATAACATTATTACCAATAGTCGTAAAAGGTTGTATGGTATTGTCTTCCAAAATAAAACAATTCTCACCTATAGTATTATTAAATAAAGTAGCTTTTGAACTAATATAACTAATAAATTGATACCCTTTTTCTTTAGCTTCCAGATAGACAGACGCTCTTAAAGTATTCATTTTTTTTGGTGACATAGGTGCAAAAAACAGATATTTAGATGATGGGTAATCTTTATCTACACTTTCAAAAGCAACAACAGGCAGACCCTTAAATGTTTTTGTTTCTGGCAAATAAGCTTTATGAACACAAAAAGCTACTACTGAATAATCACTATCGTTCTCTAGATAATAATGTGCCAATTCAGCAAAATCTTGAATTCCAAAAATAATAACCTCTTTCATGTGTTTATGTTTATTTCTTTTCAATGGTCACATGTAACTTCCATACAATCGCCTTTCATTTTTCACTTTTATTTTGTCCTGGATGTTTCATATTTATTTATAAATATAGACGGTATATTCATACAGTCCATAATCGTTTCTAATTATAAAATTCCGTGACAATTGTTTGGTCATAAAATCTATTAATAAATCTGTTGATAAATGAAATAAATCCCAACGTTCCCAATCTACAGCTTTAGACATGACATTAAATGCAATACCTTTGTCTGCTTTATTAAAAAGCACCAAAAGCAATTGCTGCATGTATGCCCACATTGCCTCAAAAGTTAATTCTCTTTTTTCTGTAAAAACACCATTACAAACAATATAATCAAAAGAAGGCAATTTTGATGCATCCTTTAAAACATCTAATTGATAATAGGTGTTTTCTGGGTATTTCTCCTGAGCCAGATTTACAAACTTTTTTGTTATATCTAAACCAGAATATGTAACCTTAGAAAATGTATGTTCCAACATATATTGATAGAGATGAGACGTACCACAACCAAAATCTAATAAAGAAACCTCTTGACTTTCTTTTTTAAAACGCATAAGGTCTAACATAATACCATAACGCTTTTGAGCATCGCTTATATTTGGCCAATCCATTCCTAAATGGGTATCACCATGTGTGTTTAAACAATTTTCGTAATGTGCAATAATTTTTTTGTAAGCGTCCTCTTTCATTTTAATTTATAAGCATTTATCAGATTCAGGATGTCCTGTTTAGAATTAAACATCATGACATCTATAATAGATAACCAAGGTACAAATTCATTATTAAATTGTTGGTAGTTAATAGGTAGGGATTCTAAAAAAGTCAATGCAATTCCTTGATTTTTAAAATAAGCTTTACTATACAATTCTTGACCACCAACAGCATTATAATACTCTTGGCCATGTTCCTTTTTTACTATAGCAATCAATCTATCTTCTCTCCCATCTTTAAAACTTTCTGCATGTGCTTCAGAACTCACTTTAAAAGTTGTATCCAAATCTAAATAGTTTGAAACTAGTTGAACGCTCTCCATAGCAAATTGAGCGATGCTTTGATTAGGTTTTGCTGAATTAAAAAAGGTCTCCAACAAGGGCATAACTTGATTAAAAAATGGGGCTTGTAGATAGTTTTGTCTAATAGATATTAAAAGTTTTTTTAAAGCTGGCGATTCGGCATCAATTACAATTTGATTTATTCTTTTATTTTGACTTATCCCTTTACAAGGGATGGTAAACCTTGTTTTTCTGTTTTGAAACAAGAGATTGTTTCTATGTATAAAACCTTTTTTAATAAAATTCACATCATCGTAAAACACAAAGATATCCACAGCTTGAATGAGTTGAAAATACCCAATGTATGGAAATATATATGGCTGCATGATGGCTACTTTCATATATGTTCTAGAATTATAGAGATGATTTGTTCTTGGGATGCCTTTTCTAAATCTGGGTATAAAGGCAAACACATAACCCTTTCGGCTACAGATTCTGAAACTGGACATGACACACTTTCAATATATGGCAAGGTATTTAAACTAGGGTAAAAATAACGCCTTGGAAAAATGTCTTGGGCTTCTAATGCCTGCTTTACCGAAAGCAATTGCGCTTGGTTTTTAAAAATTACGGGGTAATAACTCGCATTCCATTGGGTTTCAGGTCGAATTTCTAAAGTTTGTATATAGGTGTTTTTAAATGCCTCCAGATACTTTGATACTAAAGTGTGCCTTTTTTCAAGAATGCTTTCTAAATAAGGTATTACGGCTAGTCCCATAGCAGCTTGAGGCTCACTCATTTTAGCATTAATACCTATGCCTTGAAAGGCTTCATTCCCTTCATGTCCAAAGTTATGATGATAAAACAAACGATTATTAAGTTCTGTATTATTACAAAATACAGCACCTCCTTCTCCCGTATGAAACAATTTGGTGGCATGAAAACTACAGGTACTCACATCACCATAATTAAAAAGAGATTTCCCTTTATAAGTCACCCCAAAACAATGGGCAGCATCATAAATGACTTTGAGGTTGTGTTTTCTTGCAATGTCTTCTATAGCTTCAACATGGCAGGGGTTTCCAAACACATGGGTTGCTAAAATAGCAGATGTTCTTGAGGTAATAACAGCTTCAATCTTTGTTTCGTCTATAGTTAAATACTCTGGATGAATATCTACAAAAACTGGGGTACAGCCCTCCCAGACAATACTACTGGTAGTTGCTACATAACTAAAGGGTGTAGTAATAATGTCTCCTGTTAAGTTTAATGCTTTTATGGCTATTTGCAAAGGCAAAGTACCATTAGTCATGGCTAATACATTTGGCACGTTTAAATAGGCTTTTAAAGAAGCTTCAAGTTCTTGTACCAAAACACCTCTATTGGTCATCCAGCCTGTGTCCCAGGCACGTTTTAAAATGCTTTGATATTCGGCTTGAGGGGGTAAAAACGTTTTGGTAACATGAATCATACAACTTATTTTGGTGTTAGGTTTTATTTTTCCAAGGAAAATCAGTTCGGGTTATGGGTTGCCCTAAAAACTGACACAATTTAGCATAATCAGTGGACTTTGAAACATTGATTACCAATAATTTTTCTGGTCTGCTTTTAAAATAGTCTTTAACGGTTTGGTTATAATTTAAATAAAAACGCATCATAAGGTCTTTATTGTAAATATCGTTTTCAGGAGTTGGATAAATATATCTATTTGCATTAAAACTATAGCCTTTATAACGATAGCTAGCCTGTTTTAAATGCATAGCAGTTGGAATGGTTTCTCCATCGGCCCACAACTTGGAATGAAACTTGGTTAAAGACACGTACCATTGTTCTGCATTGTCTCTTTCTGTTAAAATAAATTTAGCATTTTTAAAAGCCACATCTAAATGTTGATAAGTATAAGGCAAGGAAAAAGGAATGTCTTGAAAAGCTTGGGCTGTGTTACAAAATTTAATAATTTTATTAAAATCCCTAGCATGCCAAGCATCTAACAGCAATTCTCCTTCTATTTGATTGCCCAACTTGTATCCAAAACCATGTAATACGGCTTCTATAGTAGTGGTACCAGTTTTATTGTGACCTATACAGAATATTTTTTCTTTAGGTTTCTTAAATAACATAAATAGTATGAATTGAATATTTTTTATTTTTTAAAATAATGTTTTAAACCACGTAATTTTAAATGTATAAGTGCTTTAACTTTCAGCGTTCTAAAATATACTAGAATTAAATTAAAAAAATGTTTAAATGGCAGCCCTTTATTAACAAATAAAAGTTTTTCATATTTAGACAATATAACCTTTTGTTGTTTTTTGGTAAAACTATCTAATTTTATATTAACTAAATAATTATAAAACAAAAGTTGCGCTTGATGTTTCTGTTTTAAATTATCTGTCTTACTTGAAATATGTAGATTGGACATCCTAATGGACACTGTTGCCTCGTTAATTGAATATATAGGTAATCCATCAGAAAAATCAAGCCAAGCCCTATCGTCAGAGTGCCATGCTAATGGATAATTAACAAATCCAAACTGATTGTATTTTGCTTTAGAAAATATATATTCTGATAAGGTACTTCTGTTTTCACCTATAATTCTTCTATAAAAGGAAGTGTAAGCATTTTCTAACTCTGGTTGCTTGAAAATAGAAGAAGTTGTTTTTGTTATTTCATTTATCACATGGGTTGCAAATCGAATAACATAACTGCTATTATAAAACAACTCGTGGTGTTTAAAAAAAGATTCTACAACTGTAAGCTCCAAAACATCATCGTCTCCTAAAATCATTAGCCAAGGTTCGTCTTGTGCCAGTGCTATACATCTGTCCCACTGCTTTGTTAAAGAATCTTGACCCAAATTATTATGAAATCTATGGTATATAAAATCAAATTGTCCTTTAAAGTGTTCAAGTAAAAAATCTGGAGATTCTGGACTTGCATCATCCCCTATATAAACTTTAAAACGCTTATCTGTTTGATTGGCTAAAGAAACGAGTGTGTCTTCAAAGAAAGTCAATTTATAATAGGGAATAATAATGGCTAATTCAGCTTTCATCTTATTCTATTTTTCTTTTTTAATTGCTCTTCTTGTTGCTTCTAGATAGGCGTTTCCATACTTTTTGCAAGGTTCTAAATGATTGCCCTCTGCCCACTCGTTCATGGCATTTATAAATATAAAATTTTCTTCTTGAGAATAAGGTTTAAATTGTTTTATTAATGCATAAAGCCATTTAAAATAAGAATGTGGATTACTTCCAATACAAATTACTCCATTGCTTTGTTTTCTTGGGGTATTATCAAAATTTGGCGTGACACTTTTATAGAGTTTAAAATGAGGTTGCTCTCTTTCAATACTATCTTTTACGGCTTTTTTATAGTCCCTAAAATCTAATTGATTAGGTTTCCTTAAACCTAATTTATATAGAATTTTATTTGTCAAACTTGGTCTAAACTTATGTTTTATTACCAAATGTGGAGAGAACTCTACAGCAGCATCAAAGCCCTTATCTTTGGGGTTAATTATGGTATTAAAGCTCTCTACATGACAAAGATATAAATCTTTATACCCAAACTCATTCTTGGCTATGTCTCTCCAAATATCTAGTGTTTTTATAATCTCTGGAAATAAATCCTGTCTATATATTAAAAAAACCGGGCAGCCATTAACTTGTATATAGCGTTCATCTTTAAAAACATGTTTACATAACCAACGAATGTGTGTTTTATCATCTTCAAAACTGTAATCTTGCTTCATTAAAATATCGGCATCTTTCCCATCCCAACGTCTCGTCCAGTTTTCATTGGCCCAACAAAACATAAAAGGCATGTCCGGTTTTTTTAATCGAAGCATATCATCAATGGGTTGGTCTAAGAGTCTTTTCCCATTAAACCAGTAATGGTAATAACAAAACCCATACAGGCCATGGTCTTTAGCCAATTGGGCTTGAGCTTCCCTTACAGCCGGCAAGCGCAAATCGTAATAGCCTAAGGTGGTTGGGATATGTGGTTGATAATGGTTATTAAAAAGTGGTCTTGCTTTCTTTACATTAGTCCATTCTGTAAACCCTTCTCCCCACCAAGCATCATTCTCTGGAATGGGATGAAATTGTGGTAATACAAAGGCTATGGGTCTAATATTCATGATGATTTTACTCTTTTATAGTTTAAAACAAGCTTTTAATTTATTTTTTACCTTTCTAAAAAAAACAGCACTTTTACGTTGTTTTTTATACTTAGTTTTAAATTTATCAATTTCATTTTTTAAATATTCTTTTGATTTAGTGTCTAATGGAACTCTATTATAAACTGTACTAAATGTAAAAATGGTCATTTTTAATTTTAATAATCTGCTTTTTCCAGACCAAACACCTTCTTGATGGCTTCTATAAACTGCCATTACATCATTTAGTTTTTTTATTTTTTTATCCTTAATAGCAATCATATAAAGTACCCAATCTCCAATAGGAACTTTTGAAAACCATTTTGGAAGAGTAAAATTATTGCGTAGCATGACTGATGGTGTATGAATATAATTGCCTTGAGCTAAATCAACTACTGTTGTCGTTTCATTTACATTTCTTGTTATGAAATCTGACTCTAAATGTTGTGTATCCTCATTAAAAACTTTAATGCTATGAAAGCAAATATTATAATCTAAATTGGCATCCAAAAAATCTACTTGTTTTTGTAATTTCAAAGGATCAGTCCAGTAATCGTCGCCTTCACAAAGTGAAATATACTCCCCTTTATTAAATCCAAATGCCTTAACGAAATTTGGCTGCATTCCTATATTTTTGCTATTACAATTATATATCACACGTTTAGAAAACGGGTGTTCTTTAAGGATTTTTTTTATAATTTTATCTGTAGAATCAAGAGAACAATCATTTGAAACAATCAATTCAAAATCAAAGTTTGTTTCTTGCATTAAAACACTATTGATTGATTTTTCAATATATTTTTCATGATTATAAGTCATCATTATGATACTCACCTTCATTTTAAATATCTTTTTCCATGTAAATAAATCTTCCCTTTTTTTCCTTAACTAAAAAACCATTTTCTAAATAAAATTTTTTTGCTCTTTCATTTTCTGTTAAGGTTTCTAAGCCAAACTTTTTAAATCCCCTATCAATTAAATAAGATGTTGTCATATCAAGTAAGAATTTTCCAATATTTTTAGACCTAAAATCTTTATTTACTGCAAGCATCGTTAAATAAGCTACTTTTGTTTCAAAATTATTAGCATAGAAAGCTATAAAACCTATCAACTGATTTTCTTTATAGAATGGTATCACAACAGCTGATCTAACTATCTTATTTACATATTCATTAATATTAATTTTTATGAATTTGTTGTCAAATTCAATATTTATTTCCTTTAGTAAATCAACTAAATCTTTATTCATAATTGTATGATATTATAGAATATATTATTCAATTTAAAATATTTTCAAATGTTGATTCCAAATAAAAAGGAGGCCAAATTTCTTCTTCGTCCAATACTTGAAAAGACAAGACACCATTAATGCGCAACATAGGTTCTTTGGAGCTTTTTTTAGCAACAGAAATATTTATGGTATAAATACCTTTAGATAATTGAATCTTTTTGTGCAAGATAGCAAAAGAGATGGTGTTATTATAAATTTTTAAATCGGTTTCCTTATTGCTTTTTAACAAGGCTACTGGTCTTTGTTCTTTATCGAAAATGGAAACAAAAAACAATGGCATATCGATATCATACGCCAGTTTAAAAGTAAATTTAAGTTTTAAATCTGCTCCCCAATGTAACTGTGGTATCACATTCTCAGTGTTTTGGTTACAGTCTAATTTAGCTTCCAATAAAGATATTTGATGGTCTGTAAAAACAACATTGGTGTCGTTATTTGTAAACCTAGTATAATATAAATCAATAGCTTTACCAACATCCAACCCTTGAAACTGAGAGATACCATGATCCATTAAAATCACTTGGTTGCAAATACGAGATATCATTGGCATAGAATGAGAGACAAAAAGAATGGCAGTTTGTGGCAAAATAGTATCAATGGTTTTAAAACACTTTAGCATAAAACCCAAATCCCCTACAGCCAATACCTCGTCTATAATCAAGACATCTGGTTCCATTTGTGCAGCTACGGCAAAACCCAAACGCACTTTCATCCCAGAACTATAGTTTTGCACAGGCATGTCTATAAACTCTTGCAGTTCTGCAAAATCTATAATGGCCTCTAGCTTCGAATCTATTTCTTTTCTTGAAAAGCCTAGAATAGCCCCATTATTATAAATATTTTCACGGCCACTTAAAATAGGGTTGAAACCGGCACCCAATTCAATAAGGGCTCCTACGCGTCCTTTTATGGTTACTTTACCAGCATCTGGATTAATAAGCCCATTTAATATTTTTAAAAGAGTTGATTTTCCAGCCCCATTATGACCTATCAAACCCAAACACTCCCCACGACGTAACTCAAAGCTAATATCTTTTACTGCCCAAAATTCTTTAGGCCTAAGCTGTCTTTCAGCTTTATTACCGGTAATATTAGAAAACAAATCTTTAACACCATACCACAAACTGGTCTTCAAATCTTTACAGTACTTTTTGCTTAAGTTTTCTACTTTTACAAGCACTTCGTTATCAATTATTTTAGGCGTTTCTTTAGACATGCATATATCCTTTTTATTTCTCTTAAATCTTAAATTTTAAATTCATAATTCTGCAGCAAATTCAACTAGTCCCTTATCCCTTTTCACTTTTTCCTTCCTAGGCACTCAATCGCTCAACTATTATAGGTATAGATATTTTATAAAATAATAAAGACAAAATGCCTAACGGAATACAACATCCTAATACCAATAAAAAATAGCCAAGATGTTCTGGTGTATGACCTACAATAAGATCTCTCCCCGTCAATATAACTGGCGTTAAAGGATTTAATTCCATTAGTGTTTTCATAATCCCTTCTTTAGGAATAGCATAAACAACGGGAGTGACATACATAACAAACTGCATTCCAAACTTAACTATTCTACCTATATCTGTATATAGAATACCAATAGGCGTTAAAAACAAACCAATGGTTGTTCCAATAATAATAGCTCCTAAAATAGCTAATGGAAACAACAACAAGCTCCAATGAAAACCAACGCCATAAATAAAAACAAATACTAATAATAAAAGTATTTTTATGGAAGTTGTAAACAATAACTTATAAATACCAGAAATAATTAAAGCCTCTTTAGGAAAATTTATTTTAGATAAAATAGAACGTGCCCCATTGGTACTGGCTGTAGGCGAGTCTATAGAGTCTGTTAATATAGACCATAATAAGGTGCCTGAAAAGGCATATAGAGGATAAGGAATTCCGGTATCTGTAAGTTGAACCGTTCCTGAATTATTTAAAAATATCCAAACAAAAGCTGTTGCTAGAGGCATGACAAAAGCCCAAAACACACCAAGGTATGATTGTCTGTATTGTGCCTTAATATCTCTTGTGGCCAATTGTCTGGCTAAAAACCTTGAACTGTAAATAGCAGTAACACTTTCTTTTAACAGTTTTGCTAAATTTATATTATTTTCTTTTTGGTAAACCCGAGTTTCTAGAGCCATGAAAATTTCTTGATGCTTTAATACTAGTGCAATTTTTTGCTTTTGGCTAATATAAACAAAGCCATTTTAAAAATAAAACATTACCAAGATTAGAATTGAAAATTATTAAATCCCCCTTTGCCAGCCATGTCATTGCGAGCAGGATCGAGGGTTAAGTAATAGTCCAGTGGACTATTTTACCGAAGAGGCCAGATGGCGCAGTAGAAAAGCAAAGAATCCCCTTGTCATTCAGAGCAGGATCGAGCGTTAAAAAATAGTCCTGTGGACTATTTTAGCGATGAGGCCAGATGGCGCGTTGGAAAATTAAAGAATCTCTAATGTCATTCAGAGCACCATTGTCATTCAGAGTGAAACGCAGTGGAACGAAGAATCTCTAATGTCATCCAGAACATCATTGTCATTTAGAGTCTCCTTGTCATTTAGAGTCTCCTTGTCATTCAGAGCGTAGCGAAGAATCTCTACTTCTTTTTTCAATAGAAAACAGAAAACAGACAACTACCCCTCCTTGACCCCCTTATTAATCATTAAAAATACATCTTGATAGGGCAATCCCAAATAATCACAAGCTTCACGAATGGTTACTAATTGGTGTTTGTCTTTTTTATGTAAAAGCTTAATATCCCGAATCACATCACGAGCATACCTATCACCTTTCCCGGTAATAAAAGCAATCTCTTTGCTATAGATACACATACGATAATACATAGAAAACAATAAATAGGTTCTACAAAATCCATGATTTTGATTAGTTTTTAATCTTAGTTTATTTCTTAGGGAGGAGTGTTTCTATTACTATTTTCAACGTAATAAATAATCATTTTCTTACATTATTAAGAAATATTTAACACGACCAAAATACAATTCCTAATTTTTACCTTAAAATTCAAAGTATAAAGCCAATCATTAACGAATACGGCGACTTAACAACACACAACCCAAAACTGATAACTGACATCTCACAACCGATAACAGATAACACATAACAGAAAACCGACTCCCCACGTCACTTCGAGTGAAACCGAAGAATGAGGTTTTGTATCGAGAAGCAACTCTCAACAGAAAACCCACAACCAATAACCTATATGAATGCTTCATAGATACTGTATGGATACTGTATGGATAATGTATGTGATATCCCATTCATACAAAAGACTACAAAATGGTATAAAACGGTAAAAACAGGCACGGTTATCAGCAAAAGTAAAAAAGCAACGGTAACAGGAATATCTGAACCTTTTCCTACGATATCAATCAAAACATACGTCATCAATCAAAAACAAGCAACTCGGCAATTCCAACATGGAGGTAAAGCTCTTTCTATATAACTTTAAATGACAGTTACAAAAATAGAATTCAGTAATTAAAAACAGCGATCGATGTTTAGTGCACCTGAAAGACATTTGGTAACAAAAAATAATGTTTAACAAAGCGACTCACAGAAACAAAAAGTGATTCGTGATAATTCATAAAAATTATGCCAAAATTAAAAAGCATAATCAAGATCGAAGGAACCCTGGACGATCTTACCTTTTACAAGGGCAAAGAAGGGTATTTAGTTAGAACCAAAGGAGGCGTGAGCAAAAAAAGAATCAATAGCGATCCAGCTTTTGCTAGAACTCGTGAAAATGGGACGGAGTTCGGACATTGCGCTACTAGTGGTAAAACACTAAGACGTGCTATTATTAGCCTGTTATCAGATGCAAAAGATGATAGAGTAACATCGCGTTTAACACAAACGATGTCTTTAGTTAAAAATCAGGATCTAATATCTGCTCGTGGACAAAGACAAGTCTCAATTGGTTTAGCAACCCCTCAAGGGAGAGCAGATTTAACAGGGTTTGATTTTAATATAGAGGCTATTTTAAGCTCTGTATTGTTATCCGATTACACGCTTAACCCAGCTAATGGGGAAGTAGAAATTATTGATTTCATGCCCATCCAGAATCTACATACCCCAGAAGGTGCAACACACGTGAGTTTCACCTCTGGATTTTTAAATTTAGATTTCGCTACAGGCGACAAAGACTTACAACTAAGTCCGGTGCAAAATATGATTATTGATGGCACAACATCAAATGTCGTATTAACACCAGCTGGAGTCCCTGTAGGTACTGGAAACGAATTGTTCTTTTTAAAAGTAGCATTTTTTCAAGAAATCAATGCCATTCAGTACCCACTGAACAACGGAGCCTACAATGCACTTCAAGTCATTGAGGTCTTATAACCCTTTGGGTGTCGTAGTTAAAAGCGAACATGAAAGTGTTCGCTTTTTTTTATGTCATTCAGGTCGCCCTTGTCATTCAGAGTCCCCTTGCCATTCAGAGCACCATTGTCATTCAGAGCATAGCGAAGAATCTCTGACTGTCTACACTATAGATTCTTCAGTCGCAAAAATGCTCCTTCTGAATGACACAACCATTGTCATTCAGAGTGAAACGCAGTGGAACGAAGAATCTCTAATGTCATTCAGAGCCCCATTGTCATTCAGAGTGAAACGTAGTGGAACGAAGAATCTCTCATGTCATTCAGAACACTATTGTCATTCAGGGTGAAACGCAGTGGAACGAAGAATCTCTAATGTCATTCAGAGTCCCCCTTGTCATTCAGAGTGAAACGCAGTGGAACGAAGAATCTCTAATGTCATTCAGAGCGCCATTGTCATTCAGGTCGCCATTGTCATTCAGAGTGAAACGCAGTGGAACGAAGAATCTCTCATGTCATTCAGAGTCCCCTTGTCATTCAAAGTGAAACGCAGTGGAACGAAGAATCTCTCATGTCATTCAGAGCCCCCTTGTCATTCAGAGCATAGCGAAGAATCTCTCATGTCATTCAGAGTCTCCTTGTCATTCAGAGCAGGATCGAGCGTAAAAAAATAGTCCTGTGGACTATTTTAGCGATGAGGCCAGATGGCGCGTTGGAAAATTAAAGAATCTCTAATGTCATTCAGAGCGCCATTGTCATTCAGAACACCATAGTCATTCAGAGCATAGTGAAGAATCTCTCATGTCATTCAGAGTGTAAGCGAAGAATCTCTGACTGTCTACTCTATAGATTCTTCAGTCGCAAAAATGCTCCTTCTGAATGACACAATCATTGTCATTCAGAGTGAAACGCAGTGGAACGAAGAATCTCTAATGTCTTTCAGAGCGCCATTGTCATTCAGAGCAGGATCGAGCGTAAAAAAATAGTCCTGTGGACTATTTTAGCGATGAGGCCAGATGGCACGTTGGAAAATTAAAGAATCTCTAATGTCATTCAGAACACCATTGTCATTCAGAGCACCATTGTCATTCAGAGTGAAACGTAGTGGAACGAAGAATCTCTCATGTCATTCAGAGCCCCCTTGTCATTCAGAGCGTAGCGAAGAATCTCTCATGTCATTCAGAGTGTAAGCGAAGAATCTCTGACTGTCTACACTATAGATTCTTCAGTCGCAAAAATGCTCCTTCTGAATGACAAACACCTATATCCCTTATGCCTATGAATTAAAATAATCCCAAGTGATTTTGAGGCCTTGTCCGACTGAATATTCTGGTTGGTACCCCAACAACTTCTCAGCCTTAGAAATATCAGCCAAAGAATCTCGCACATCGCCTTGACGGTCTGGTCCATGAATGGCTTTTAAATTGGCATTTGCTGCTTGATTTAAGGACTCCCATAAATAATTGACTGAAATACGTTCGCCACAAGCCACATTAAACACCTCGTTACTGGCTTCTTTGGAAGCAAAAAAGCCTTTTACATTGGCTTGAACGGCATTGGCTACAAAGGTAAAATCGCGGGTTTGTTCGCCATCGCCATTGATGGTTGGTGCCTTTTTATCTTTTAGAGCTTGCATGAATAATGGAATCACGGCTGCATAAGCCCCATTCGGACTTTGCTTAGGACCAAACACATTAAAATAGCGTAAGCCAACCACATCGGTGCCATAGGTTTTACCAAAGACATCGGCATAGAGTTCGTTTACATACTTAGTTACCGCATAGGGTGACAATGGTTTTCCTATATGCGCTTCTACTTTAGGCAAGCTTTTGCTATCGCCATAAGTGGAACTGGATGCTGCATAAACCATACGTTTTACGGTAGAACTATCCTTTAAAGCGATCATCATGTTTAAAAAGCCAGAGATATTCACGTCATTGGTGGTTGCAGGATCGTTTATAGAACGAGGCACAGAGCCTAAAGCTGCTTGATGACTCACGTAATCGATGTCTTCCAGAGCTTGTTTGCAGGTTGCTAGATCTCGAATATCGCCTTCTAATAATTCAAAAGCAGGGTTTGCTTCAAATTCTGTGAGGTTCTCTCGATACCCATTAGAAAAATTGTCTAATACTCGTACTTTTTTAGCGCCGTGTTTTAGGAGGTATGCTACTAAATTAGAACCGATGAACCCGGCTCCACCGGTAACTAGAAATTTTAAAGTTGATAAATCTTGATTGTGATATGGGTTTTTATACATGATTATATACTTATATATTATTGTCATTGCGAGCGCTTTTTTTTAACGTCATTGCGAGCCTGCCTGCCGGCAGGCTCGCAATGACAGTAAATTACAACCTCCCGTCCACCGTATGCTTCGGTAATAAAGACTTGACATCGAAAATAACTCCAATGGGAGATTTTAACTTTTGTAAATTTATTTTAAGAAACTCTTTATGGCTAACAGCCAAAACAACGGCATCATAATTTTCGCTGATTTCCTTCTTATCACAAAGCAAATCAAAACCATACTCTTCTTTTACCTCTTCTGATGAGGCCCATGGATCGAATACATCGACATTAACATCATAGCTTTCAAATTCTCTAATGATATCAATCACTCTGGAATTACGAATATCCGGACAGTTTTCTTTAAAGGTGATTCCTAAAACCAACACCTTTGCCCCTTTAATAGTCGCTCCTTTTTTAATCATCATTTTCACCGTTTCTGTGGCAACGTATGATCCCATGCTGTCGTTCATCTTCCTTCCAGCCAATATAATCTCTGGATTGTAACCCGATTCTATGGCTTTTTGAGCCAAGTAATATGGATCGACCCCAATACAATGTCCTCCAACCAATCCCGGAGTAAAATTGATAAAATTCCACTTGGTGCCTGCAGCTTCTAATACGGCTTTGGTATCGATGTTTAGGAGCCTGAAAATTTTAGAGAGCTCATTGACAAAAGCAATATTAATATCGCGTTGTGAGTTTTCAATCACTTTGGCAGCCTCAGCCACTTTAATGGAAGGCGCCATGTGAGTCCCTGCTGTGATGATGGATTTATATAAATTATCGATGACTATGGCAATCTCTGGTGTGGAACCAGAGGTGACCTTTAATATTTTAGTAACCGTGTGTTTTTTATCTCCCGGGTTGATACGCTCTGGAGAATACCCTGCATAAAAATCGGTATTGAAGGTTAATCCTGAAACAGCCTCTAAAATTGGCACACAGATATCTTCGGTAACACCCGGATATACCGTGGATTCGTAAATAACGATATCGCCTTTTTTTAAGACAGCTCCAATACTTTCACTGGCTTTTATTAGAGGTGTGAAAATGGGTTTATTTAACTCATCTGTTGGGGTTGGCACCGTAATGATGTACACATTTGCCTTTTTTAAAGCTTCTAATTGATTGGTGACATAAAGACCTGTCTGCCCGTTGTTATCTACAGACAACACCTGCTTTAAATAAGTGTCTTCTACTTCCAAAGTTCGGTCTGTACCTGCTTGTAATTCGGTAATCCGTTTGACATTGATATCGAACCCAACTACGGGGTATTTTTTGGCAAATTCTACCGCTAAAGGCAAACCCACATAACCCAAGCCTATAATGGCAATGTTATCTGTACTCATACTTATATATAATTAATTAATAGCTTCTTGTTTTATTGGCAATGATTTCATGCGTTTATGACATTCGGATCCATGTTCTCGAAACATCAAACACTCTCTACACACAACTGCCACCTATATTCTTTTTAAAAAGGCTTTCACCTTTTTAAACACACTTTTATTTCCGGACTCATGATAGGCATTGCCATAAACGCCATAGCCATAGCCATAGCCATAACCATAGCCATAGCCATAATTATGATTGGTTTTATGCTTGTAAAAGTTTAAGACTATATGGATGTTCTTAATTTCTCCTGCACGGTGTTTGGCATTGATGAGTTGTAACATGCCTTTCTTTGTATAGTCCAAACGTACCATAAAAATAGAGGTGTCTGCATATTTTACCAACTCCAAAGCATCGGTCACCAAGCCTAAGGGTGGTGTATCTAATATAATAATATCGTATTCCAGACGTAACTTCTCAATAAGCGATTTTAGCTTGTCCCCCATCAATAATTCGGAGGGGTTTGGAGGAATAGGCCCAGCAGGAACCACATCTAAATTTTCAATATGGGTGTGATTATTGACCTCTTCAAACGATTTTTCACCAATAAAATAATTCACAATACCATTATCGTTTGTTAAACCAAAATCGTCAAAGATTTTGGGCTTCCGTAAATCCAGGCCTAATAAAATGGTTTTCTTCCCACTTAAAGCATAGACCGTAGCAATATTGATGGAACAAAAGGTTTTTCCTTCACCAGACACCGAAGAAGTAATCATGATGGTTCTCCCCCCTTCACTGGGTTGTTTGTTTAAAATAAATTGCAAACTAGACCGGATCGAGCGAAAGGATTCTGCCACCGCAGATTTAGGTTTCTCAAAGACCACCAAATTATTATGATACCGGTATTTACCTATCAAACCAATGATGGGGATATTGGATAAGCGTTCAATTTCATCGGAGCCATGGATGGTATTGTCCAATAAAAAGATGATAAAGATGAGAAACATAGGAGCAAAAAAGCCAATCATCAAGGCCATCATGTAATTTAATGACTTGTTTGGACCTATCAAACCACCCCCAATATCTTTGGCTTCATCTATAATGCTTATATCCGAAATGTTAGCTGCTTTGACAATGGCAGCTTCACTGCGCTTATCCATATAAACATTATAGGCTTCCTGGCTGATATCTAATTTCCGTTGAATTTTTAAATACTCCTGCTGATCTTCTGGTAATTCGCTTAATTTGCCTTCAAAGATGGCAATGTTTCTATTCAAGGTGTTTAATTGAATGTTGATGGTGCTTTTAGTGGCTTGAATGGTTTCAAGGAGCACATTTTTTTCAGCATCGATCCGTCTGTCAATATCCTTAAAAAGGTCAGAGCCCTCTCGGGTGGTGTATTCCAAACTTTGACGCTCAATGGCCAAGCCTGTTATTTTACCCACACTAGTCAAAATGTTTCCTTCACTTATACCTACTGAAGTAGGTGCTGCTATTTGTGTATAATCCGTCTTCGTTCTTAAATATTTTTCTAAAGAATTTAAATAATTCAGTTTGGCCTCTTCCGTTTCTTTTTGAAGTTCAAAACCTTTCAATTTGGAAGAGATATCATTCATTTCTGCCCCTACATCGAAAACCTTGTTTTTCTTTCGAAAATCATTCATCTCCTCAGACACATCTTTTAAACTGACATTGACTGCTGCCAAACTGCTATCGATGAATTTGATGGTGTTTTTAGCATACTGATTTTTACGCTCTAACTCTGTGCGACTCAATATAACCGTAGTGGCATTTAAATAATCGACAATTTTTGCTTTATTGGTACCCCCAAGAGTTAACACTAAAACTGATGCTGAATTACTATTAAAAGGCGTTACTGCTATTCCTCTTTGATATGTATTTACTATGCCATCAAAATTTGAAAAGCGAATATAAAATTCAGAATTTGGACTAATTAGTTTATTAGGTCTTAATTCCAGGGTGCCACTGAAAAAGGGTAAATGTACTGGTTCTCCTATTTGAAAGGTTTTATTAAAAGCTCCAACAGGTAAGTTTATAGGCAGCTTCTGTTTAGTATCATACCGTTGACCTGAACCATGTTCCTTTTCAAATTGTGTAAAAATTTCATAAGTTGTATCATTTAAAAAACGGATTCCAATATATTGCCCTAAAACCTGAGGTTTTTGCATATCGAGCTGGACTTCAAAAGGGGCTTGTTTGTAGATATCTAATTTTCTGTATTTTCCTTCGACTAAATACTCCATATAATACTGCAAGGAATCCACTACTTTTTCATTGTGCGTTCTTGTCTTTAAAGTAGTAATAGTCTTTCCCATTTTTCCTGATACCCCTCCCCAATTAAAAGAAATACTGGTATTGGCAGTAAAAAATGGGTTTTGGTCGTTCTCAACCGAAATTAATGAAGATAATTTGAAGACATTCTGCTTACGGACATTGATAAAATAAGCGATGATCAATGCTGTGCCAATGCATAACAAAACTAGCTTCCATAAATTAAGCACTTTAAATAAAAAGCCTCTAAAATCGAAACTCATTTGTTTTGATTCACTAGAATCTATGTCGAAATTTTCCTCTGTGGACATGGATTATATTTTATCAATTAATAAAAGGGTCGTTGTCACTAAAGACAAGGCTGTGATAATGGTGGCCATAGTTTGCATTCCTGTAGTTCCAGTGCCCCAAGACTTTTGTTTTAAGGGCTTAACATAAATAATATCGTTGGGCTGGATGTAATAATAGGGCGATTGCATGACTTTTATATCCAATAAATTCACGTGATGAATTTGTTGACCTTGTGGGTACTGCCGGATAATCAACACATCTTTTCGGTTTCCAGTAATCTCAATATCTCCAGCATTGGCCAAAGCCTCAAAGATATTGACTCTGGCTTGGTATAAGGTTTTAGTTCCAGTATTTCCTACTTCTCCATTAACAGTATATCTTAACCCTGTTAGCTTGACAGAGACAAAAATATTAGCCGTTTCTTTAAACTCTTCTTCTAATAATTTTTTTTCAATGAGTTGCTCTATTTCCTCTGTGGTATAGCCCAAGACATTGATTTCCCCTAAAACAGGAATACGAATATTTCCATGCAAATCGACCGTAAACCCATCAAAAAAAGCACGCTCGTCACCAGAGGCATTTAATTTTTCTTCACCAACCGGGTTGAAAATCTGAATATTTTCTTGATCCATAGCCTTGACCCGAATATTTAAAATATCGTTAATTTGAATGCGATAAGGCTTTTGTGTTTCAGTAATCACTTGCGTGCTGTCTGTAGCGGTTTCTAGGTTTTGCAAATAGACCAAATCTTTGTTTGGAATACAAGACATCAATGCCAGAGTGACAATCAGGCACACAAGACCGAAGGGCTTCTTCATGAGGTGTTTTATAGTTTATTCACAAATATAACTTTTCGATAGGAATATCAAAACTAATGTAGTTAATTTTGGTTTTTATACGTTTATTTGCAAAAAACATAGCTCTCTTGAATTATCTTACTGTTGAAAACATAGCGAAATCTTATGGGGAGCTAAATCTCTTCCAAAATCTTTCTTTTAGTATCCATAAAGACCAGAAAATAGCTTTTGTTGCTAAAAATGGTACTGGAAAAACATCTATTTTAAACATGCTGTCTGGGAAAGACACCCCAGATACAGGAAGCATTATTTATAGAAAAGACATTCAGGTGGCCTTTTTATCTCAAGATCCGGAACTGAACAACAACCTCACGGTTGAAGCGGCTATTTTCGATACTAAAAACCCCATCTTAGATGTTATTAAAGCCTACGAAAAAGCTTTAGAAACCCCTGAAGATGCTGAATCTTACCAGAAAGCTTTTGAGGAAATGGACAGCCATCAGGCTTGGGATTTTGAAACCCAATACAAACAAATATTATTTCAGCTCAAACTGGAAAATCTCAATCAAAAAGTGAGCACGCTTTCCGGTGGTCAGAAAAAAAGACTGGCCTTAGCCATAGCACTTCTTAAAAAACCAGACCTGTTGATTTTAGATGAGCCTACCAATCATTTAGATTTAGAGATGATTGAATGGCTGGAAGATTTTTTTGCCAAGGAACAAATGACTCTGTTTATGGTCACCCACGACAGGTATTTTTTAGAACGCGTGTGCAATGAAATAATCGAGCTCGATCAAGGGCAACTATATACTTATAAAGGAAATTATTCGTATTACCTTGAAAAAAGAGATGCCCGAATAGAAAATGAAGCGGTAGAGCTTGGCAAAACCAAACAGCTCTTTAAAAAAGAACTGGACTGGATGCGCAAGCAGCCCAAAGCCAGAACAACGAAGTCGAAATCGCGTATTGACGATTTTCACGATATCAAATACAAAGCACAGCAACGCCGTAACGACCATGAGATTCAACTGGAATTAAACATGGAGCGCTTGGGGAGTAAAATTATTGAACTTCATAAAATTTCTAAGTCTTATAAAGACAAAGTCATCTTAGACGGTTTTGATTATATCTTTCAGAAAGGAGAACGTTTGGGGATTATTGGAAAAAACGGCACTGGAAAGTCGACCTTTTTAAACCTCATCACCCAAACCCAACAACCCGATTCTGGAAAAGTGGTTTTAGGAGACACTATTAAAATTGGCTACTATACACAAGCGGGGATTACAGTAAAACCCAATCAGAAAGTGATTGATGTTATTAAAGAATTTGGGGAGTATATACCACTAAAGAAAGGCAAACAAATTAGTGCACAACAATTGTTGGAACGTTTTCTATTTGACCGTAAAAAGCAATACGATTTTGTTGAAAAACTAAGTGGTGGCGAACGCAAACGTTTGTATTTATGTACGGTTTTAATACAGAATCCTAACTTTTTAATTCTGGATGAGCCTACAAACGATTTAGATATTGTTACCCTAAACGTCTTGGAAAGTTTCTTACTGGATTTTCCAGGTTGTTTGATTGTGGTCTCTCACGATCGGTATTTTATGGATAAGGTGGTGGATCATTTATTTGTTTTTAGAGGCGAAGGTGTTGTTGAAGATTTTCCTGGAAATTATAGCGACTATAGAACGTATGAAGATAGTCGACTGCAGGAACCTGCGAGCAACGATTCTAAAAAAGACAAAAAAGACTGGAAAAAGGAGAGCAATAACAAGCTCTCTTACAACGAACAGAAAGAGTATAAAAATATTGAAAGTAAGTTAAGCTCCTTGGAATACGATAAAAACGCTTTGGAAGCCAAGTTTCACGATGACAGTCTGAGTCCTGAGCAGATTCAAGAACTCTCGCAAAAGCTCCAAACCATTTTAGACGAGATTGAGGACAAAGAACTGCGATGGTTTGAATTGAGTTCGAAGCTGGAGGAGTGAAAATAGTTTGCAGTCTCAGTCGCAATGAATCAAAGAGTCGATGTGTCAATAAAACAATATAAAACAAAAAAAAGACCGTCATTGCGAGCGAAGCATGGCAATCTCATGATGCTTTCGCAATCAAGTAACAGATTGCCACGTCATTCCTATCGTCACTCCCCCGCAATGACATCAAATTTTATACTATGAAATTACTAGTTTAAATATGTTTTACCAACAAAAACAATACATACAATTCCTATTAAAGTCCACCAACCAACATGGTGTTCACTCGCCTTTTGTGTATGATTTGGTAACTAAGTGTTTTTATAACAAGACCCAATATCCTGAGTATCGAGACTTAAAAGCCTATAGAAAAGCATTATTAGCCAACAAAGAATTACTTAAAATTACAGATTTAGGGTCTGGCTCCAAAGTCACAAATAATAGCTCTAGAGCTATTTCTTCTATTGCCAAACATTCTGGAACTAGCTTTAAAAGAGCCAAACTACTTTTTAGGCTCTCTAACTATTTTGAATATCAAAATGTCCTGGAGTTAGGAACCTCTTTAGGAATAGCCACTCAAGCACTACATCTTGGGAACCCAAAAGCAAACATCACTTCCATTGAAGGCTGCCCTACGGTTTCGAAGACTGCTAAAACCTATTTAGGAGATCACGCCTCAATAAATTTCTTGGTAGGTGATTTTGACACGCATTTAGATGCTCTTGAACAGACGACTTGCGATTTTGTGTTCTTTGATGGCAACCATGACAAAGAAGCAACCTTAAGATATTTTGACAAACTCCTGCCAAAAATCCATAATGACACCCTTTTTCTTTTTGATGACATTTATTGGTCTGAAGGCATGACAGAGGCCTGGGAAACCATAAAGAAGCACCCACAAGTTACAGTTACGATCGATACGTTTTTTTGGGGATTGGTGTTTTTTAGAACCGAACAGGTGAAGGAGGATTTTGTAATTCGATTGTAATACCTCAATCAACAAACTACACAATGTTATTGCGAGCGAAGCGTGGCAACCTGTTTAATACGGCTTCCCATTCATGAGATTGCTTCGTCCGCTGTCGTCGCAATGACAGCAAGTTGGCTCATGGCTCTTAAATAAAGTATCCTACTTTTTAACTTATAACCTTTTGCCTTTTCACTTTTTACTTTTAACTTTATCACATGAAAATTTACACAAAAACAGGAGATAAAGGAACCACGGCGCTCTTTGGTGGCACCCGAGTTCCAAAGCATCATATACGTATTGAAAGTTATGGCACAGTCGATGAACTCAACGCACATATTGGTTTATTAAAAGACCAAGATATTCAGCAAGCTTACAAAGATTTGTTATCGCATATACAAGATCGGTTGTTTACCGTTGGGGCTGTTTTAGCCACGGATCCAGAGAAAGCCATTCTTAAAAGTGGGAAAGAACGCTTGAATATTCCAAAGATATCAGACGAGAACATTGTCCGTTTAGAAAAAGAAATGGACAACATGAATGACAGTCTCCCTCCTATGACAAACTTCGTGCTTCCTGGCGGGCATCAAACGGTGTCATTCTGTCATATTGCACGCTGTGTCTGCCGTAGAGCTGAACGTTTAGCCACTGCTTTAAACGAATTGGAGCCTATTGAACCCAATACCCTTATGTATTTAAACAGGTTATCTGACTATCTTTTTGTCTTGGCACGAAAGTTGTCTTCAGACTTAGAAGCAGATGAGATTAAATGGATTCCCGAAAAATATTAATCTGTTTGCTTTTTTAAAAATCACTGAATAAAACACCTTTTGTTTTTAATTAAAAACAGTGAGAAAAAACGTTCTTTTTATTGATGTGTAATTAATTGCTTTTTTTCTTGTATATATGAACTAAAAATTTATTTTTGCAGAAAATTAAAACAATTAAAAAATGTATTGGACATTAGAATTAGCATCTTACTTAAGTGATGCGCCTTGGCCAGCAACTAAAGATGAATTAATTGATTATTCAATTAGAACTGGAGCACCATTGGAAGTCGTTGAAAATCTTCAGTCTATTGAAGACGAAGGCGACCAATATGAATCTATCCAAGAAATTTGGCCGGATTATCCAACAGACGAAGATTACCTCTGGAATGAGGATGAATACTAATAAGTAAAAAATTATTAAAAAGTCTCGTCTAGAGACTTTTTTTGTGTCTAATTTTTCGGGAAACTTAATAACAAACCGTACCTTTGAGGGTTGTAAAACCGCTACAGGGACACAATTATATTTTATCAGTTTATAGCTGATTCAACTAAAAATAATAACACATGACATTTTTAGATTCTGTACTAAAAGTATTTGTCGGCGATAAGTCGAAACAAGACGTTAAGGCAATCATGCCTATTGTCAACCAAATTAAAACTTACGAAGCTGCCTTAGAAGCGCTTTCGCATGATGCCTTACGAGCAAAAACTATTGCTTTTAAAGCCCAGATAGCAGAAGCCAGGAAGCCATACAACGAAAAAATAGAAGCTTTACTAAAAGATGCTGAAACGACCGAAGATATTGACCTTCGCGAAGATATTTATCTAGAAATAGATGGCATTAAAGACACGATATATGAGGTAACCGAAGGGGTTTTAAACGACATCTTACCAGAAGCATTTGCCGTTGTTAAGGAAACCGCTAAACGCTTTGTTAATAACACAGAGATTACCGTAACGGCCAGTGCTTTCGATAGAGAAGTTTCTGGAGAAAACGACTATGTTACGCTGAATAACGATCAAGCCATCTGGTCAAACTCCTGGGATGCTGCTGGAAAACCTATTACCTGGGACATGGTACACTACGATGTGCAGTTAATTGGAGGTATTGCCATGCACCAAGGTAAAATTGCCGAGATGCAAACTGGTGAAGGTAAAACCTTAGTGGCTACACTACCTATGTATTTAAATGCCCTTGCAGGCAAAGGCGTTCACTTGGTTACTGTAAACGATTATCTAGCCAAGCGTGATAGCGCCTGGATGGCACCTATTTTTCAATTCCATGGTATGAGTATCGACTGTATCGATTACCATCAGCCTAATTCTGCTGCACGTAAAAAAGCGTATTTAGCAGATATTACCTACGGAACAAATAACGAATTTGGTTTCGATTACTTACGTGATAACATGGCACATTCGCCAGACGATTTGGTACAACGTCCACACCACTACGCTATTGTCGATGAGGTCGATTCGGTATTGGTTGATGATGCGCGTACCCCATTAATTATTTCAGGACCTATTCCACAAGGAGATAGACACGAGTTTACAGAACTTAAACCAAAAGTTGAAGATATTGTTGATGTACAAAGAAAATATTTAACAGGTGTTTTAGCTGAAGCTAAAAAACTTATTGCTGAAGGTGATACGAAAGAAGGTGGATTTAAACTTTTAAGAGCTTATAGAGGAATCCCTAAAAACAAAGCCCTTATTAAGTTTTTAAGTGAAGAAGGGATCAAGCAACTGCTTCAGAAAACTGAAAACCATTACATGGCAGATAACAACCGAGAAATGCCTAAGGTAGATGCCGAGTTGTACTATGTGATAGAGGAAAAAAACAATCAGATTGAACTTTCAGATAAAGGGATTGAATATTTATCGGGGAAAGACAATCCAGATTTCTTTGTGATGCCAGAAATTGGTATTGAAATTGCCAAAATAGAAGCACAAAATTTATCTTCAGAAGAAGAAGCTAATCTAAAAGAAGATTTATTTAGAGATTTTGGGGTGAAGTCTGAACGTATTCACACTTTAAATCAGTTATTAAAAGCTTACGCATTATTTGAAAAAGACATTCAGTATGTGGTTATGGACAATAAAGTAATGATTGTCGATGAACAAACTGGACGTATTATGGATGGCCGTCGTTATAGCGATGGATTACACCAAGCCATTGAAGCCAAAGAGAATGTGAAAATTGAAGATGCCACCCAAACCTTTGCGACGGTAACACTTCAGAATTACTTTAGAATGTACAGAAAACTGTCTGGTATGACAGGTACTGCTGTTACTGAAGCTGGTGAATTTTGGGAAATCTATAAATTAGATGTGGTTGAAATTCCAACCAACCGACCTATTGCACGTGATGACAGAGACGATTTGGTTTATAAAACCAAACGTGAAAAATACAATGCGGTTATTGATGAGGTAACCAAACTTTCGGAAGCAGGAAGACCTGTATTAATTGGTACCACTTCTGTTGAGATTTCAGAGCTTTTAGGTAAGATGCTTAGCATTAGAAAAATATCTCATAATGTCTTAAACGCCAAACAACATAAAAAAGAAGCAGACATTGTTGCTGAAGCAGGAAATTCGGGACAAGTTACTATTGCAACCAATATGGCTGGTCGTGGAACCGATATTAAATTAAGTGAGGCTGTTAAGAAAGCTGGCGGACTTGCTATTGTGGGTACCGAACGTCATGATTCCCGACGTGTCGACAGACAGTTACGTGGTCGTGCTGGACGTCAGGGTGACCCAGGAAGCTCGCAGTTTTATGTGTCGTTAGAAGACAATTTAATGCGTCTTTTTGGTAGCGAACGTATTGCCAAAATGATGGATCGCATGGGATTACAAGAAGGTGAAGTGATTCAGCATTCAATGATTTCAAAATCTATAGAACGTGCACAAAAGAAAGTAGAAGAAAACAACTTTGGAATACGTAAGCGTCTTTTAGAGTATGATGATGTTATGAACTCGCAACGTGAAGTGGTTTACAAACGTCGTCATCACGCTTTATTTGGAGAACGTCTTCGTGTGGATATTGCTAATATGATTTACGATACTTCGGAAGGGATTGCAGAAGCTAATAAAGCAGCTAACGATTATAAAAACTTTGAATTTGAATTGATTCGTTACTTCTCGATGAGCTCCCCTATTTCGGCTTCAGATTTTAGTAAATTATCGGTTCAGGATATTGCTTCAACGGTATATAAAGAAGCCTTTAAGCATTACAGAGAAAAAATGACGCGAAATGCTGAAACAGCTTTCCCTGTTATTAAAAATGTGTATGAAAATCAACGTGACAAATTTAAACGCATCGTCGTTCCTTTTACAGATGGTGTAAAAACCTTGCAGGTTGTTACCGACTTAGAAAAAGCTTATGAAACGGAAGGGAAACAGTTAATTACAGATTTTGAAAAAAACATTGCCCTTGCTATTATAGATGACGCTTGGAAAACACATTTACGTAAAATGGATGAGTTAAAGCAGTCGGTTCAATTAGCCGTTCATGAGCAAAAAGATCCATTATTAATCTATAAGTTTGAAGCTTTTGAGTTATTTAAAGGCATGATTGACCAAGTGAATAAAGATGTCATTTCCTTTTTGTTTAAAGGAGAGCTACCATCTGAAGAATCTAATGCGATTCAAGAAGCCAGACAACCTAGAAAAAAGGAACATTTGAAAACTCAAAAAGATGAGATTCCAAATCTGGATGAACGTTCTGCACAAAATAGAGCAGCTGGTAATACACAACGTCAACAGGAGGTTGTAGAAACCATTGTTCGAGACCGACCAAAAATTGGTAGAAACGACAAAGTGACTATCAAGCATGTGATGAATGGTGAAAATAAAACGCTTAAATACAAACAAGCCGAACCTTTGATTGCTAAAGGAGATTGGGTCCTTGTTGAAGATTAAGAATACCCACTATAAATGCATAAAAAAAGTCAAGCTTAGCTTGGCTTTTTTTTATTGAATTCACCTTCATAACCGATATATTTTCGTTTTAACGAAAAGATTTTTTAAAAAGCAGTCATTTTACAAAAAATCATTAATTTCATCATCAAATTTCTCCTCAATTACGAACGAATATTATTTTTTCGATTAATAGCAAAACACTGAAAAAATTTAAGTTATGTCTTTATTTTTTATAAAAATATTTAAACAAGTATCTGTTTATCTTATACTTACAAGCTTTTTATGCTTATCAACAACGCTGCAATCTCAAACCATTAGTTTTGGATCTTCCGGATTAATTGATGCCAATGTATTAAACCCAACGTCTTTAGATTTTGGGCCTGACGGACGACTATATGTGTCGCAACAAAACGGTATTATCTGGGCCTTTACGGTTGAAAGAGATTTAGCACCTCAAGGAAGTGGTACGTATACCGCTACAGCTTCGGAACAAATTACAAATGTGCGCTTAGGGATTCCTAATCATACCGATGCAGGAATATTCAATCCTAGTCAACAACGTTTAATTACGGGAATTATGACAGCCGGAACGGCCTTAAATCCTATATTATATGTTACCTCATCTGATTATCTTGTTGGTGGTGGCTCTGAAGGAAGTGATTCAAATTTAGACACCAATTCCAGTATGCTATCCAAATTAGAATGGGATGGATCTCAATGGGTAAAAATCGATTTAATTAGAGGTTTACCCCGTTGTGAAGAAAATCATGCCATTAACGGATTAGATATGTTTGAACGAGATGGCAACACCTATTTATTAATTGCACAAGGCGGCCAAACCAATAAAGGAGCCCCTAGTAATAACTTTGCAGGAACTCCAGAATACATGTTATCTGCAGCCATACTTATTGTTAATTTAACGCAATTGGAAAGTATGCCTGTTTATACTGATCCAAGATATGCTACTGATTATGTTTACGATTTACCTACGCTAAACGACCCAACACGAATTGATATTGATAATACGCATCCTGAATTCCCGTATCCTTCTGGACACCCTTTGTACGATAAGATTATCGATTTAGGAGATCCGTTTGGTGGAAATAATAGTTTGAATCAGGCTTTTCCAGAAGTGGGTGGCCCCATACAAATTTTTGCTCCAGGGTTTAGAAATGCCTATGATATATTGGTCACTGAAAATGGTCGCGTTTACACATCAGACAATGGTCCAAATTCACTTTGGGGAGGCGTACCAAGAATCTATGATAAAGCAACAGACACCTATTTAGGTGATGAAAGCACCATGATTTACGACCCATTAAATCATTATATAAAAAATGAAATTAATGAAAGTGGTAGTAATTTAATTGGTGATCCCTTACATTTTATTGGTACGACATTAGATGCCAATGGTTCTTATTATGGTGGACATCCAAACCCGATATTAGCATTTCCTTCGAAAGCAAACGTGATTACTTACGAAGATATTTCCGGTTCCTGGGTCGCTACAAACACCTATAATTTCACCTCATTACTAACCGATGTTTCCGGGTATTTTAACGCTTCATTCACTCCGGCTAATTTTCCTGAACAACCAGAATTAGGAGAATATTTAGTAGATGAGCCTATTGGAAGTTCTAAAATAAACATTCTAGATGTAGTCAATTCCTCCACTAATGGCATAGCAGAATATACGGCTTCAAATTTTGGAGGCCTTATGCAAGGAAATATTTTAACCGCTTCTTTTAGTGGCGATATTAACCGGTATGAATTAAATGCCTCTGGGGATACCGTTTTAGTCCATGAAGCTACATTTAGTGGTTTTGGGAGTATTCCTTTAGATGTCATTGCTCAAGGTGATAGTGATATTTTTCCAGGAACTGTTTGGGCAGCCACCTATGGCTCTAATAATGTGACGGTTTTTGAACCATCGGATATTAATTGCCTTCAACCAGGAGATGTTGGGTATGATGCCAATGCTGATAATGATGGAGATGGTTTTACCAATCAAGATGAGATTGACAATGGAACCAACATTTGTTCTCAAAGTAGTAAACCAACAGATTTTGATGGCGATTTTATTTCAGATTTAAACGATCCTGACGATGATAACGATTTGGTATTAGATATTAATGATGCCTTTGCTCAGGATCCCGATAACGGGACAACAACTAATTTGCCGATTTTTTATCCGTTTTGGAATAACGACCCTGGAACTGGGATGTTTGGTTTGGGATTTACCGGACTGATGTTAGACCCAACTGGAGCCACAGATTATCTGGACCAATTTGATATTGAAGATATGTCTTTTGGTGGTGCAGCTGGAAAAGCCACAGTAGATGAAGTGACTGGTGGTGATGCTTTAGAGGCAAATAACAATCAAGATTACGGTTTTCAATTTGGTGTTAATGTCGATTCAAATTCAAATACATTTACCATCCACTCTAAGATTGAATCTCCTTACTTTGGTGCCAACGGTTCACAAAACGACCCAGTTGATTACCAGTCTTATGGGATTAGTTTTGGAAATGGAGATCAGGATAATTACATGAAAATTGTATTAATGAATGGTGTATTAAATAATGATGCCGAAAACGGACTTCAAGTTCTTTTAGAGGATAATGGTGTCGTGACCAGCGATACCAAATATGATATTCCAAACATCACTAACGCCAGTTCCATAGGCTTATATGCATCTATAGATCCTGCAGCAAATACGGCTCAAGCTTTTTATTCTATTGATGATGGGCAGACTTTAGTGTTGCTGGGCTCTCCTATTACCTTGCCGACTAGTTTTCTTGACGCTTCAGATAATAAAGGACTTGCCGTCAGTTTAATTTCTACTGCAAGAACTGACTCAGCAGCTGATTCTTTTACAGCTACCTGGGATTATATTAAAGTTTATGAAAACCTAGATGGCGTATTATCCATCATTCCAGATGTTTTAGACTTTGGCTTAACACCAGCAATCAATTCGCAACGCACAAAACACATCACTATTAATAACGATGGTGGTCCAACAGATAGTGTTATTACCGTTACTGGTTTTAATTTTACCGGTACAGATGCAGCCTTATTTTCCAGTGATATTAGTTTTCCTTTTGATATCAATCCAGGAACCTCAGTTATTGTTCCAATAGATTTTGATTCTGATGCGATTTTAGGTGATAAAAATGCTACATTAAACGTTCTTCATTCTGGAATAAATTCGCCATTAGCTTTACCTTTAACCGGTGAAATTACAGATGCCTTTACGCCAATAGTTAGAATTAATGTAGGTGGGACAGCAGTTACAGCCTCTGATGGTGGTCCAGAATGGGAAGACAACACAGCTTTTGTTGGTCCTTCTTATATTTTATCTTCCGGATCTCCTTATTCTATTTTAAATATGAATTATAATCTAAAAGATGCTTCCATACCAAGTTATGTATCTGAAACAGAATATAATGACGTTATGCGTATTCAAAGAGGAAATAGCAATGAAGAATTTCCAATGATATTTACCGTTCCCTTACCGAATGGGGAGTATATCGTAAATTTATATTTTGCAAATTTATACAATGGGACTTCAGGACCAGGTGAACGTGTTTTAGATGTAACTATAGAAGGATTAGTTAGAAGCAGCAATTTAGATCCGTCTGCAGAATTTGGACATCGAAGAGCAGGAATGGTACAATACAATGTGACTTTAACAGATGGAAATCTGCAAATGGGCTTCTTAACAAAGATACAAAACCCGATTATTAATGCCATTGAAATATTAGGGTTGCAATACTCTGAATTGACCGTACAACCTATTGCAGATAGAACTGGTTGCGAATTTGACATTTCCGATTTTTCTGCTGAAGGTTCGGGTGGAAACCCTAACGCAAATTTAGTATACTCCATTAGTGGCCAGCCACAAGGCATTGATATTGAACCTACCAATGGGTTGGTTTTTGGAATTATTGATGAGACAGCAGTAACTGGCGGACCTAATAATGATGGTGTGTATCAAGTAACTGTAACGGTGTCTAAACCTGGAAGCCTCGATGTTTCCACTGATTTTCAATGGACAGTTGTAGAAGATGCTGAAGCTCCAGTGATTACTTGTCCGACAGATATTACAGAGCTAGTCTTAACAGGAACTCTTGAAACTACTATTGCAATTACAGAACCAACAGCTACAGATAACTGCTCGAACACCTTAACATACTCTGGTGTTCGCCAGGATGCTATGGCCTTAACAGATCCGTATCCATTAGGAGACACCACCATTACATGGACAGTTACCGATGGCGCTGGAAATACGTCTATATCTTGCGATCAATTAATCACAGTTCAAGCTTCTGGCCCGATATTGGTTTCGCCTAAAGCCTATTTACAAGGAGCTGCATTATTTCCAAATATTGGAGAAGAAACATTGATGCGAGATGACCTAAGAGTAGCCAGTTTGATACCAACGACCTCTCCTTATACCGATGCAGCAACCATAGCTGCTAGCGTTTTAAATACAGGGGGCACCTCTGGTGTTGGACCTATAAGTGACGATATTGTCGATTGGGTTTGGGTCGAGTTAAGAGATGCTACCACCAATACTACAATTATTGAGAGTCAGTCGGCTTTATTACAACGCGATGGAGATATTGTGACTTTAGATGGTTTATCTGCATTGACATTTAACCAAATAGAAGATGCTTATTATGTGGTAATTAAACATCGGAATCATTTAGGTGTCATGACAGCAACTGCTATAAATTTATTAGAAAACACAACGGTTTTAGATTTTACAGATGCTAACAATCCAATAACCTATGGAGCACATGCCCAAGTTATCTTAAACTCGGTGACAACAGCGCTTTGGACTGGTGATGTGAATAGTAATCATCAGATTAAATTCTCTGGAGTTGACAATGATAATAATGCTATAAAAGATGCCATACTTACCGATCCAGCAAATGGCTTTAATTCGGTAACATTTGTTTCTTCGGGTTACCTTCTTTTCGATCTAGACCTTAATGGTTCAGGGAAGTTTTCTGGAGCAAGTAACGATGGTAATATTATTAAGGATAATGTGTTGGCACATCCAGCTAACGGGTTTAACTCATCCACTTTTAGTATTAACGCTACTGTGCCAGAAAATTGAGACTCATGCATTATTTTTAAAATCGGCTCAATGGTTTTAATAGAAATGTAATAGGAAGATAAAAAGGAGTACGATATGGGCCTCTGAAGAGAAAGTGAGGAGCTTTTTTGATTTCTTTAAAAAACGTTTAACGCAATTCTACTTCACTGTATTTTGCATTAACAACAATTGTTTTGTTACTTGTTAAATTACCTGTAGAAAACGATGCATTAACTTCGTCTGTTGTTTTTTTAGGGTGTTTTAAACTGGAGTATTTGCCTTTATATTGTAAATTATAATCGGTCTTTGGCAAACTTACTCTCGCATTAGAGTTTTCTAGAATGATATTTAGATTATTAAAAGCATCGGACATGCTTTCGATAACTAGGTCGCCAAAACTACCATCTATAATCGCATTCCCTTGTAAGGTTCCAATATTTATATTCGATGAATTGGCACTCAACACCAATCTATTTACAGTATTTATAGTTGCGTTTTCTACATAGTTTAATTTTAATTCTCCCATGATCCAATTGGATATGATTACTGGAGAATAAGAAGCATTGATGGAAGTCTTGCTTCCATCAATGCTATTTGCTACTAATTTGGTATGAGATATATCTGCTTTCAGATTTTGAATTAAAGAGGCCATAATTAGCTCGCCATACTTTACATTTACTTTTAGTTTGGCGCCTTTAGGCATTTTAATTTTTATTGTTTTTTTAATTTTAAGATTGTTTACATCTGAACGGGATTCTAATAGGGACTGCTGTCTATTTTCCATAGCCTGTTGTCTAGCTTCATGAGCTTGATGTCTATTATTCATTGCATGGTTTCTATGGTCTTCGGCTTCCATTCTTGCTTCCATAACTCTGGCTTGTTCTTCCATTTCTTTTCCAAATTGTTCTCCCCAAGCTTCCATTTCTTTTCCAAATTTCTCACCAAACCTTTCTCCAAATTGTTCTCCCCAAACTTCCATACGTTTTTGAAATTCTTTCATTTCATCACTGGACTCCACTTGTTTCGCCCAGGCTTTCATTTGCTTGGCATAAGCTTTTCCATATTTTTCGCTAAATTCTTTGCTCCATTTTTCCATATAAGCGTCGCCTTCTTTTTCATATTGCTCGTAATCAAAATCAGAGTTTGTCATCCCTTCAGGTAATTCAGGCAATTTTGGCATTTCTGGCATTTCTGGCATTTCAGCTAGATGTAAAGACTCGAAAAGTCCTTCCATTACTGGCATGTTTGCCAATTCAAATTCTAAATTTTGCAAGGCGTTTAAAGATTGCTCATTGAAAAGTCCGTTGGTATGTGCCCATGATTGATGATTTGCTCCAGAAGAAATGGAGACAAAATCGTTAGCACCTTCCACTTGAATTTTCCAAGCATCTAAATGTTTCTTAAGTTCTTCTTTACTTAAAGAACTACTTTCTACATAAGCTTCTATCTCGATAATATCTTTATTCCAAGTATCAATTTCAATATTGGTATAATTTGTATTGAGATCTATAGTTACATTATCTGCAACTTTTATAGACTGCGATATTTTATCAAGTTTTTGTTGTGCCGACATACTTAAGACACTTAAAAAACATAAGCCTGTTATTATAAATTGTTTCATTTTTAAGATTGTTTTATACATTTGTTCGTTTATTGATTGAATCTCTTGTTTGCAAGGTTTGCAGTTGCTCTTTTAGACGATACATGAGGTTTAAACGAAACTTTAAATTGGTAATCAAGGCATTTACTGTTAATTCATTTGGTCCAGAACGCGTCAGTTCTATCGAGATCTGTTTGTATTCTTTGTTTAAGGTTTCCAACTGATTGATATACCCATCTATAAGCTCTTTATTTTCTGGTGTCATTTTCACTTTAGACAATTCCAAATTGATATTTGCCAAATAATAATCTTCTACCTTTTTTAAATCTGGAGAAATATCTCCTAAACTTTTGGTAGGTGTGTTATCGGTTATATTTTCGGTGTCTGTTTGTGTCTCTACTACCCGAATAGTTGCTGGCTTATTAAAAAAAGTATAAGCGCCAAAGCTTAAGCCCAAAACCACAACCACACTAGCAGCAATACGCATCCAAGAGCCTGTTGGTTTTTTTCTCTCAGAAAATTCAGCTTCTAATTTATTTAAAAAACGCGCTTCGTGTCCTTCAGACATTTTATCTGTAGCTTGCTTGTTGTCGTTTTTAAATAACTCTCTAATATCTTGTGCCATCTTTTTTATGTTTTAACAGTTCCTGCAATTTTAATTTTCCTCTGTAAAGCTGTGTTCTAGAAGCTACTTCCGAAATCTTTAAGATCTCTGAAATTTCTTGATGGTCGTAGCCTTCTATTAAAAATAACATGACCACATATCTGTATTTTTCAGATAAATTACTCATCGCCTCTTTAATTTCTTCTAGAGTTATCGCATCGTCTACTAACCATTTGTCATCCTCTTTAGCATCGATAACTTTAAGGTGCACCTCTTCTAATTCAACCAAACGTTGATTTTTAGATTTTAAAGCATCGATACTCGTGTTGATAACAATACGTTTTAACCAAGCACCAAAAGTGACCTCTGCTTGATATTGATGAAGTTTCGAAAAGGCTTTAATAAAAGCATCCTGGACCACATCTTCGGCTTCGGCATTGTGTTTTACAAATCGTTTGGCAACAACATACATCCCTTGGCAGTACTGGTTGTATAACTGCATTTGTGCTTTCCGATTGTTCTGCTTGCATTTTTCAATGATATCACTCTGAAACATGCGCTACTTTTGGTTTTTTGGGTTAGTTCACTTTAAAGACGACAAAAAAAATGGGTTGTTGCAAAAAATGAAAATTATTTTTGAAGATATTGAAAATAATTCAAAAGAAATTTGCGTTTCACTTTTACTTAATATATCTTTTAAAGTATCTTTATAACTCAAAAAAATAGCTAAAATGAATAGATTTTTAAAATGGATTATTGGGCTTTTGGTGCTTGTTGCTGTAGGTGTGTTTGTGTATTCTGTTTTAAACGATGGCTTATTAAAAAAACCATTAAGTCCGAAAAAAATTGTCAGTTTTAAAGTTGATGATGTAGAATTAAAAGTATTTTATAACAGGCCTTCAAAACGTAATCGTGATATTTTTGGTGCTTTGGTTCCTTTTAATCAAGTTTGGCGTACGGGAGCCAATGAAGCAACGACTTTTGAAACTAATAAAGCTTTAAAAGTAGGTAACGATTCTCTTCCAGCTGGAAAATACACTTTATGGACCGTTCCAAACGACTCCACCTGGCACGTGATGTTTAATAAAAAACAGTATTCCTGGGGTGTTGATATGGAAATGAAACCTATGAGAGAACCAGAATTTGATGTGGTAGACATTGAAGTTCCTGCACAGAAGATAGATACAACCGTTGAACAATTTACCATTGGTTTTGATAATTCTACAGATAACTTATCTTTAACAATGGCCTGGGATCATACGAAAGTAGTTGTGCCTTTGAAATAGCATTTGGTTTTTGATATAAAACTCTAATTGAAGTATTCTTTATGGCAAGCCATTTGGAATTTAGTTTTTTCATCCAAAAATATAATGATATCTTTATCTTTCATTGGTGAATTAAATTCTAACATTTAATTTTTGAACAAACGCAACTTTGTGGCTAAAGAAAAAAAATCGGCATTAAAAGAAAAAAAAGGCATTCAGGCACCTGAAAGCATCAACACTTCTTCTATAGATAAGTTAAAATCTAAACGCCACAAACAGCCTAGTGCTGAAGACTTAATCTCTGGTATTTTAAAGGGTGACATGACAGCTTTAAGTCGGGCCATTACCACCATTGAAAGTAAAAACCCATCGCATTTCGAAAAAGCTAATACCATAATTACAGGTTGTTTACCTCATGCTAATAAATCGATTCGTATTGGAATTACTGGTGTTCCAGGTGTTGGAAAAAGCACTTTTATTGAAGTTTTTGGTTCTCATTTAACCGATTTAGGTAAAAAGGTAGCCGTCCTGGCCGTCGACCCGAGTAGCTCTCTAACCAAAGGAAGTATTCTTGGAGATAAAACACGTATGGAGGCCCTTGTTAAAAATTCCAATGCTTTTATTAGACCATCGGCTTCGGGGGATTCCCTTGGTGGTGTTGCCAGGAAAACACGTGAAACCATTATTTTGTGTGAAGCAGCTGGTTTTGATACTATTATTATTGAAACCGTTGGTGTTGGACAAAGTGAAACTGCTGTCCATAGTATGGTAGATTTCTTTTTACTGCTAAAATTAGCAGGAGCTGGTGATGAATTGCAGGGAATTAAACGTGGTATTATTGAAATGGCCGACCTTATTGCCATTAATAAAGCAGATGGCGACAATATTAAATCTGCTAAATTAGCGAAAGTGGAGTTTAACCGAGCCTTACACATACATCCAAAAAAATCTTCGGAATGGCAACCTAAGGTATTGTTATGTAGTGCTCTAAAAAATGAAGGGATAGAAGCCATATGGGAACAAATTCAAGATTATATTCACCAAACAACAAAGAATCATTATTTTCAATACAAACGAAGTGATCAAAATAAGTTTTGGCTAATACAAACCATTGAAGACCATTTAAAGTCTCAGTTTTTTAATAATAGCGACATGAAGTTGGCTCTAGAAAAACAATTGCAGCTCATTGAAGAAAATAAAACAACTCCTTTTGCAGCAGCAGATTACTTACTTAAGTTGTAAATTGTTTGTAATTACGTAAATTGTTAATTCCGTAATAATATTCCAATATTTAAACGAATCATTTAACGATACAGAAACATTTTTTTTCTCTAAGATTAGAATTCTATAAAAAAGAATACATTTGTAAAACCAACAATCCATTTATGAATTACGATTTTACCATTATAGTTCCAGTATATAATGAAGAAGATAATTTAATTCGTGTAGAACAAGCTTTACTAGACTATATTTCTATAGCTACTAAAAAAACTAAAATTTTATTTATTAACGATGGTTCTAAAGATAAAAGTCAAGAACTCATTGAAACTATATGCAATAGACAGACAGAGTTTGCTTTTATAAGTTTTAAAGAAAATAGGGGTTTGAGTGCTGCAATAAAAGCTGGGTTCGATTACACTGACACAGAGCTCGTTGGATATATAGATTCCGATTTACAAACAGCTCCTGAGGATTTTAATTTGTTACTTGAACATATTGGGACCTACGATTTGGTAACTGGGGTTCGAGCCAATAGAAAAGATCGTTTTGTAAAAAACATGTCGTCTACCATTGCCAATGGCATTCGTCGAGCTTTTACACATGATGGTATGGACGATACTGGTTGTCCGCTAAAAGTTATAAAAACAGATTATGCTAAACGCATTCCCATGTTTAAAGGGTTGCACCGATTTTTACCAGCCATGATTTTATTGCAAGAGGGTAAAATTATTCAGATTCCAGTGCAGCATTTTCCAAGAATCGCAGGAACGGCAAAATTTGGATTGTGGAACCGTTTACTTGGGCCATTAATGGATTGCTTTGCTTACTTGTGGATGAAGAAAAAATACATCAATTATTCTGTAGCTAAAAAAGGATAATGGATAGCTGGATTATATATGGTATTGGGTTTCTAGCACAGATTTTATTCTCTTCCAGACTGATTATTCAATGGTTAACTTCTGAAAAGAAAAAACAAGTTACGACTCCAACCTTATTTTGGTCTTTAAGTTTAATTGCCTCTTTTTTATTATTTATTTATGGGTATTTAAGAAACGATTTTGCCATTATGTTTGGTCAAGCCCTTACTTATTTTATTTATATTCGAAATTTACAGCTTCAAAACCAATGGCAGCGCTTGCCTAAATTGGTCCAACTCTTTTTATTTTTTGTTCCTATTTTAATTGTCATTTTCTATTACAATAACAACGTGATAGATGTTGAACTGTTATTTAAAAACGAAGCCATTCCTTTTTGGTTATTGACTTTAGGGATTGTATCTCAAATAGTCTTCACCCTTCGTTTTGTATATCAATGGATTTATTCTGAAAGGCGTAAAGAATCTGCCTTACCCCTTGGTTTCTGGGTATTAAGTCTGGTTGGTTCTATATTAATTTTAACTTATGCTGTTTTTAGAGAAGATCCTGTTTTATTTGTCGGACATATTCTAGGAACCGTTATTTACATTAGAAACCTTGTTTTATTAAACAAATCGAAATGATAAAACTTTTTAAAAAGTATCCTATTTTAAGTATTGTAGTTTTCACACTTATCATGCTCTTACCAAATTTGAATGTGATAGACGTTTCTATTATGGAAGCTAGAAACTTTATTACAGCCCGAGAGATGGTAAATGATGGCAACTGGGTATTAACTACCATGAATGGTGAACCACGCTATCAAAAACCCCCATTACCAACTTGGTTAACAGCTATTTCTGGAATGACTTTTGGTTTAAATAGCACTTTTGCTTTAAGGCTTCCTGCTATTTTATTTATCATGGTTATTGGTATTTATGTCTTTAAAATATCTAAAATAGCAACTGGAAACATTAGCCTAAGCACTAGAAATGCTTTTATAGCATTAACATCCTTTTATATTATTGGAATTACAATTGAAGCACCCTGGGATATTTTCACCCATGGCTTTATGTGTGTGGCCATTTACCATTTATTCTTAGTTTTTGAAAAAGCAACAAATTATTGGAAACATTCGCTATTAGCAGGGTGTTTCTTGGGCTTATCCTTTTTATGTAAAGGGCCTATTTCTATGTATGCATTAATGCTCCCATTTCTACTAGCCTATGGCTTTACGTTTAAATTTAAGCAGGTAAAGGCTAAAGCTTTTTCGTTTGTTAGTATTATAATTCTAGCTTTGGTTGTTGGTGGCTGGTGGTATTTGTATGTGAGGTTTCAAGACCCTGAAACCTTCAACGCCATTACAGAAAAAGAAACCTCAAACTGGTCCAGTTATAACATTAGACCGTTTTATTATTACTGGAGCTTTTTTGTACAAAGCGGTCTTTGGACAATTCCAGCATTTATTAGCTTGTTATATCCTTATTTAAAATCCAGAGTTAGTCATTTAAAAGCCTACCAATTTAGTTTGCTTTGGACTCTTTTTGCCGTTGTTTTACTATCAATTATTCCTGAAAAAAAATCAAGATACTTGATGCCTGTTTTAATTCCTTTAGCCATCAATATTGGTTTTTATATTGATTACTTAATTAAGCATTTTAAAACATTGACGGATAAAAAAGAAACGTTTCCTGTTTATTTTAACTTTGGCTTGATAGCTTGTATTGGACTTTGTTTCCCGGTTTTAGGATATTTTTTCTTAGGGGATAACTTATCTGATCATTTATTCGCTTATATCTTAGCATCAGTCGTGTTGTTTTCTATTGGCATTTTTCTTTTGTATTATTTAAAAAAGAAAGACTTAACTAAGGTATTTGGATTCACTGTCCTCTTTTTTGCCTGTGTTATACTGACAGTATTACCACTAACAAAAGGGTATACAAATGACAATTACAACCCCATTTCAAAATTAAAAACAGAAGTGGAAGAACAAAGAATCACCTTGTATGGAGAAGGATATATTTCACCTGAAATGCTATGGTATTATGGAGAAAAAATTCCATTCATTTCTATTCATGAAGGTTTAGAGAACTTACCCAAGGATAAAAAGTTTGGACTATTAACTAAAGACGCCTTTAATAAAAAAACTTTGGAAGCTTTTGAAGATGTGTTCCATATAGAGAAAAAAACAACTTATAATTTAAATCGCTTTCCTGAAAACTCTAAACAATATAATGACAGACTTATAAATGTCTATTACGTTTTTGAAAGAAAATAATTTCCCATCTAAATAGCCACTACAACCACATCAAACAACTGTATAAAGTTTATATTTGTGTTTTAAAAACTGACTTAATTTATAAAATATAAACCCAGAAAAAGCTCCAAAAGCAAAGCCACATAAAACATCTAATGGGTAATGAACCCCAATATATATTCTACTGTACCCCATTAAAGCAGACCAAAACAGCAATATAAAAATAAGATACTTGTATTTCTGATTTAATAATAAGCCTGCAAAAACAGCTACAGCCATGGAATTTGAAGCATGGCCAGAGAAATAACCAAATTGGCCGCCACAACCCTTTTTAACTATTCTCATAAACTCTTTTACACCCTCTTGATGGCAAGGTCTTAAACGTTCAAACCCATCTTTAAATAAATTGGTGATTTGATCTGTAAAAGTGACCATGAGAACTATAACCACTAAGATTATTAAAAACATTCTTGGTGTATGTTGTTTAAATATTAAAAACAATAAAATAGCGTAGAATGGAATCCAGTAAAATTTTGTGGTATAAAACATCCAAAAAGCATCCCAAGTGGTGCTTCCTAAATTATTAAGGTATAAAAAAAGTTCTGTATCTAATTGTAATAATTGTTCTAACATAATAAAAGTGCCTATAGTCCTTACGTTTTTTAATCTTCGTAACGTGAAATTTCTCTATCATAAAAATCGTTTGCCTGTTGGATCAATCCTTCAGCCTCAATCTCTAGTTCTTTTTGGTCGTGTTGATCGAAATCTTCAAGCCATTCCACCTCATCATTCTCCAGGTTGATTATAAATCTAGGGAATTCTGTATGTATGACAAAAATAGCTGTCGGGTAATCGGTATTATCGCCAAGTAAAAATTTAGGAAAATCCATATTGTTAGTTGTTAGTTGTTAGTTGTTAGTTGTTAGTTGTTAGTTGTTAGACAAAATTAACTTTTTTGTTAGATAATTAAATCGAATATACAATAAAATAGCGGCTGTTGTTAGGCCTGCTAAGAGTCCCAGCCAAATTCCAAAACTACCATAGGTCTCCTCTTTTCCTAGGAAAAAGCTTATAGGAAAACCAATAACCCAATAAGAGATAAAGGTTATGATTGTTGGTATTTTAACATCTTGCAAACCTCTTAAAGCACCTAACATAACCACTTGAATACTATCACTGATTTGAAAAAATGCAGCTGCAATTAATAGTTTAGATGCAATGCTAACAACTTCTGTGTTGTCTGCTAGATTATCTAAATCGTTGAAATCGACATAAATTTTTGGTAAGTGTTGATGAAATATAAAAAATATCAGTCCGAAAAAAACAGCAAAGATAAATCCTAATAAAAAGATGGAGAAAGCAATTCTTCTCAATTCAAAGTAATTTTTTAATCCTTTTTGGTTTCCAACTCGAATCATGGATGTCACACTTAATCCCATAGCAACCATAAAAGTCATAGACGATAGGTTTAAAGCAATTTGATTTGCTGCCTGTGGATTTTTACCCAATAATCCACTTAACCAAATAGCTGCCGTAAATATGGCCACTTCAAAAAACATTTGCATGGCACTTGGCGACCCTAAATTCATCAATTTTTTTAGCATTACATTGTTTAAAGTGAAGAACTTGATATTTGTTACATAGGCTTTAGATTTTTCTTTTCCTTTTAGCAACCACCAGATATAAATTACCATAACAATACGTGATGCTAAAGTTCCATAAGCAGCACCTACAATCCCTAGTTCTGGAAATCCGAACTTTCCAAAAATGAGTAGATAATTAAGAATAACATTAATCACATTTGCTAAAATAGTAGCATACATAGGATATCTTGTCATAGACAATCCATCACTAAACTGTTTGAATGCTTGAAAAATAATTAATGGAATTAATGAAACTGCTACTAAATCTAAATATGGTATGGCTAATTCAACAACCTCAATAGGTTGTTTCATTAAATACATAAGAGGTTTGGCAAACATTAAAATTATAAATAATGTAATCCCTAAAACCGAACATAAAAATAAACCATGTTTAAATGCCGATTTGCCATTTGAAAAGTTTTTAGCTGCATCTGCTTCTGCCACTAAAGGTGTGATAGCTGTTGAAAAACCAATCCCTAAAGACATGGCAATAAACATAAAACTATTACCTAAAGAGACTGCTGCCAATTCTGCTGTACCCAATTGCCCAACCATAATGTTGTCAATAAATTGTACAAAAGTATGGCCAAGCATGCCTAACATGACTGGAGCCGAGAGCTTCCAATTATATTTAAATTCTTTGGTGTAGTTGCTTAATACCATTTGGCAAAAGTAGTATTTAGGTTTTTGTTAAACTAACTAAGGTTGTATTTTTATGTTAGATTAACAAGGTTTTAAGATGTAAAATAAAATTCCTGCAGTATCTTGTTTCAAAATATTTATATGAAATTCAACATCTTCATTTTGTTCATGTTTTATATTATTTTAGGTTTTTCTCAAGAAACTCCTAAACTATATTTACCCGATATTACTAACGATTTTCCAAATGTTAGAGATTTTGCTTTGTCGCCAGACGGCACTGAAATAATGTTTACAGCGCAAAGTGTTATGGGAAATCTATCTGCAATTGTTTCATCAAAAAAAATTAATAACATGTGGTCCAAACCTAAGGTTGTCTCTTTTTCAGGGCAATTTTTTGATTTGGAACCTTTTTATTCTCATGATGGTTTAAAACTTTATTTTGTGTCTTCTAGAGCTTTAGACAGATCAGATTTAAAAGCTAAAGATTTTGATATTTGGTTCGTGGAACGACAGACTCTTTCTGATACCTGGTCTGAACCAATAAACTTAGGAAGTCCTATAAACACAGAGCATGGAGAATTCTTCCCATCTATTGCAGCGAATGGTAATTTCTATTTTACACGTGATGACACAGATTTAAAAACTAAAGACGACATTTATGTTAGTGAGTATAAAAATAACAGCTACCAAACTCCTAAAAAACTACCATCTGCTATAAACTCTGAGGGTTATGAATACAATGCATTTATTGCTCCAGACGAATCCTATTTGCTTTTTGGAAGTTATAATAGAAAGGATGGTTTAGGGTCTGGCGATTTATATATTAGTTTTTTAACAGAAGAAGGCTGGACAATTGCTAAAAATTTAGGTGATACTATTAACTCAGACAAAATGGATTACTGCCCTTTTGTAGATACCAAAACAAACACCTTATATTTTACTAGTAAACGAGACAATACCAATGTACTACAAGACAATCCTTTAACTACAGTAGAGCTTCATAAAGAATTAAACAAAGCAGATAATGGTTCTAGTAGGTTGTATCAAGTTTTTATTGATAATTTGTTGAAAAGTAACTAACTTATTTAAAGTTTAGTAATATTCTCCTTAGCTTTCTCAAATTCCAGCATCATGTCTGCCACAATTTGAGCAGCTGGTTTGATGTCGTGTATTAAGCCTGCTATTTGTCCTATTTCCAGTTCGCCATCGTCTAAATCGCCTTCAAACATCCCTCGTTTTGCACGTGCACGACCTAACAAGTCTTTTAGTTGTTCTGGTGTTGGAGCAGTTTTATACAATTCCTGAATGTCGTTAAAGAATTTATTTTTCACCAATCTTACTGGTGCCAATTCTTTTAAAGTTAATTGGGTATCGCCTTCTTTAACATCAACAACCACCTGCTTAAAATCTTGATGTGCCGAACTTTCTTCGCTAGCCACAAATCTACTTCCAACTTGAACACCATCTGCTCCTAACACCATGGCTGCCAACATGGCTTTTCCTGTAGCAATTCCTCCAGCTGCAATTAACGGAATTTGTAATTGTTCTTTTACCATAGGAATTAAGGTCAATGTGGTTGTTTCGTCTCGTCCGTTATGTCCTCCTGCTTCAAAACCTTCAGCAACCACAGCATTTACACCAGCTTCTTGAGCTTTTAAGGCAAACTTGACGCTACTTACCACATGAACAACCGTTATGCCTTTGTCCTGTAACCAAGTGGTCCAGGTTTTTGGGTTACCTGCAGATGTAAAAACAATCTTGACACCTTCTTCAACGATTATATCCATGATTTCTTGAATGTTTGGATACAACATGGGTACGTTTACTCCAAACGGTTTATCAGTAGCTTTTTTACATTTTTGAATGTGCTCTCTTAAAACTTCAGGATACATAGACCCAGCGCCTATTAATCCTAAAGCTCCGGCATTACTTGCTGCTGAAGCTAAACGCCATCCAGAATTCCAGATCATACCTGCTTGGATGATTGGGTGTTTTATATTGAAAAGTTGTGTGATTTTATTTTGCATTATTTTTTGATAAGCTTTTTAGTTATGGTACTATTTTCTGTTTTTATATTTAATAAATAAACACCTTTAGCTAAATCAGACACATCGATTGTTGCTGATTGATACAAGTTGGTTTCAAGCACTTTTTTGCCTAAAATATTATATAAAACCACTTGAGTTTGGATGTCTGTTGCAGCTAAAGAAATATGCATCTTATTAGTTACAGGGTTGGGAAAGACTTTTATTTGATTTGGTGATGGTTGAACTTCTTGAATACTTAAGCCATAATTTAATGCCATAGCCAAATTAGGAATGCCATACCCTAAATAATAATCAGGTGAATGATATTGTGAAGCTGTTTCTCTTACCAGCTGCATAATTTCTGCATTGGTTAAATCTGGTAAAGCTTGCCACAAACACGCTAAAGCTCCAGCCATAATTGGCGCACTAAAAGAAGTCCCATTTGCAGTTCCAATATTATTACTGGATCTAATAACATAACTTGCTTGGCCTTGGGTGGCTACATCTGGTTTTTGTGTAGGTTGAAAGCTACTTCCCTGAGAGCTAAAACTGGCATAATTACCATTTGAATCTACTGCTCCAATGGTAAAAACTCCTGCAGCATCAGCTGGTGCATTTAATCCACTAGCTCCCGCATTTCCAGCAGAATTTACGACTAACATTCCTTTTTCAAAAGCAATATTAGCCCCTTTACTAATGTAAGTGGTGAGTCCGTCTAAATCTGCATCCGTATGTGTATAATTTGGGTTGTCGTAGGTTTTATAGCCTAAAGACGAATTGATAATATCAACACCTAAACTATCGGCACGTTCTGCAGCTTCCACCCAGAGACTTTCTTCAACAGGGTTTTCGTCTGGTGCATTTTCGGTTCTAAATAAATAATATGAAGCATCTGGTGCTGTACCAACATACTGGTTTTCTATATATCCTGCCATAGTACTTAGAACGAGTGTGCCATGAGAACTAGACGTGTTGGCATACACATTGGGATTTCTATCATAAAAATCATAGCCTCCTAATATGCGTAGACTATCTCTTAATCGTTGAAAACCTCCCATAGTATTTACATTAGGAAAACCAGCATCGATAACTGCAATGGTAATTCCTTTTCCAGATTTATTATCCAGATGCAAAGCATCGCCCTGAATCATTTCAATTTGATTGGCAGCTAAGCCATAATTAAATGTTGTTTTTGCTGCTTCTAAATTGAATTTATTTTTGGGAACAACTCCTCTAGCATTTAAATTATTATCTGCAAATACAATTTGATCTACATAAGCTAAACCAGATAAATTATTGATATCAGTTTCACTACCTCGAACATGAACGGCATTAAACCATTTAGATTTTGCCAAAACTGTAATACCTGTTTGTGTCTTTAATTGCGAAATATAGGTTTCGTTTACTGGCACATCACGTGCATCGATAGCTACTCCATGTGCTAATTTTCTATCTATAGCTTTTTGTGTTAAAATGAAAATTGGATTGGCAATTGATGCTGCAACATCTTCTTTATCTGCTAGATAAATCCATGCATCTTCTTGAGCAAATATATGAAGTTGAAAAAAAAACAAAAATAGGATAAGTAGTCTTGAGATCATGAGTCGAATGTTTACTCATGCAATTTATGAAATTACTCCTGAACCAACTAATTCATCTTTCAGATACCAAGCAACAAATTGTCCTTCGGTGATAGCAGATTGCGACTCCTGAAATTCCACATACAGCCCTGAATCAACTTTATAAAGTGTTGCTTTTTGTAGAGCTTGTCTGTAACGGATTCTTGCCATAACATCCATTGTTTCGTCTAAATGAAGCTTTAAATCTTCGCGAACCCAATGCAGCTCTTCATTTGAAACAAAAAGGACCTTTTTAAACAATCCAGGATGTTGATTCCCTTGTCCTGTGTAAATAACATTTGAATTAACGTCTGTGTCAATAACAAATAAAGGTTCGACAGTTCCACCAACAGCCAAGCCTTTTCGTTGACCTTTTGTGAAATAATGTGCTCCTTGGTGTTTTCCAACAATATTACCATCTTGAATATTAAAGCTCGCTTTTTTAGAGAAATAAGCTAATTCGGTTTCTTTATTTGAAAAGTCTGGAACTGTCTTATGAAATTCTGGATAGCTTTCAGGGATTTCTACAATGACACCTTCTTTTGGTTTTAGTTGTTGTTGAAGAAATTCTGGCAATCTAACTTTTCCAATAAAACACAAACCTTGCGAATCTTTCTTTTCGGCCGTAATCAAGCCTTGTTGCGCTGCAATCTCTCTTACCTCAGGTTTTTGTAATTCGCCTATTGGAAATAAAGCTTTTGCTAATTGGTCTTGAGATAACTGACATAAAAAATAAGATTGATCCTTATTATTATCTGCTCCAGCTAAAAGTTGATGGATTTGCTTACCATCTTTCTCTATGGTGTTTTTTCTACAATAATGCCCTGTAGCCACATAATCAGCTCCAAGTTCTAATGCTATTTTCATAAAAACATCGAACTTGATTTCCCTATTACAAAGGACATCTGGATTTGGTGTACGCCCTTTTTCATATTCATGAAACATGTAATCTACAATACGTTCTTTGTATTGCTCACTTAAGTCAACTGTTTGAAAAGGGATGCCTAATTTATCTGCAACCAACATGGCATCATTACTATCATCTAACCAAGGACATTCGTTAGAAATAGTCACTGAATCGTCATGCCAATTTTTCATAAATAAGCCAATCACCTCATACCCTTGTTCTTTTAACAGGTATGCAGCTACGCTGGAATCTACTCCTCCAGAAAGTCCAACTATCACACGTTTTTTCTTCATAATATCAGTTTGCAAAGATATGGATTTCGACTAAATTTATTGTCTCAAGCAAATCTTTAATTCATATTGTAGTATTTAACTTATTAACATCTAATCTGTTATCGTTAAATTCATCTTAAATCACTACTAACCATTGATTTTTACAAATATTATCTTTATTTTTACTAAACTTATGTTTAGGTAGAATCCCTACTTCGATTGATTAATAGCTTACTCAACTTGCGATATACCTAAAAAAGTGAAGCTCCTTATTTTATAAGGAGCTTTTATATTTTTAATACATTTATAAAAATTAGTCCTTCTTTAAATATGGATTTTTAGAGTAACGCGTAAAATCTTTTTCTTCTGTTAATTCTCCATCCTTATAATATTTCCAAACACCATCTTTTCTATCATTTTTATACTGGCCTTCTATTTCAATAGTACCGGCTGCATTATAAAATTTAGCTTCCCCATGTAGTTCTCCATTTAGGTAATTATACTCCTTTAGTTTCTTTCCAGATTCATTAAACCATATGGCTTTCCCATTAATTACATTGGCTTTGTAGATTCTTTTTTCTGCCAATTGACCACTGTTATAATACACCAAGCTTTCGCCTTCTAATTGTCCTTGATTGTTATAATGTTCTACAGTCATGACTTGTTTGGAATCTTTATGATAATAGATCCATTCTCCAATATGGTTTTTTCCATCCATCAAGCCTGTACTAATCACTTTCCCATTTGAAGCAAAGAAGGTGACTTTAGCTTTATTATCATGTTCATTAAATTGTTTGGTTGCAGTTAAAACAGCAGTCTTATTGATGTTTTTATAAAACTCAAAAAGACCAATTTCTTTTCCATGATTAAACTCACCCTGATAACGAATAATATTCGTGTTATCGAAATTCTTTTTCCAAATGCCATGGCGTTTCCCATTTTCATCCAACTGATTGATAGTTTGTGCCGTGATTAAGATTGGCATGACTAAAAATAAAGTGACTATAAAGTTTTTCATACTTATTAAAGATACGGTTTGATATTAAAACGATAAAATTGATATATTGTTATAAAACAAAAAAGCTGCCAAAGATGGCAGCTTTTAATTATTTTTTACGCTTTTGCTGCGCTTGTTTTTGTTGCTCTGCCTGCTCCATCATATCTGCCATTTTCTTTTGGAATTTATTCTGCTTTTTAGGTTTCTTTTTATTAACCTGAATTTGCGCATGAATTTTATCCTCATCCAAAATATAATTCTTAATCACCAACATAATTCCAATACTAATCAGATTTGAAATAAAGTAATATAAACTTAATCCTGATGCGTAGTTATTAAAGAAAAACAACATCATTAAAGGGGATAAATAAATCATATACTTCATCATCTTAGCCATATCTGGCATCCCTTCTTGTGTTGGTTGCGATGCCATTTGTTGTCCAGTTGTCATTTTCATATAGAAGAAAATAGCAATAGCTGCCAAGATTGGAAACAAACTCACGTGGTCTCCATAAAATGGAATTTTAAACGGTAAGTATGCCACAGCATCATAAGATGATAAATCGTCTGCCCACAGGAAACTTTTCTGTCTTAAATCGAAAGCAGTAGGGAAAAACATAAATAAAGCATAGAAGACTGGTAATTGGATAAGTCCAGGCAAACAACCACTTAACGGACTTGCTCCTGCTTTATTTTGAAGCGCCATGGTTTCCTGTTGCGCTTTCATTTTATTGTCTTTATACTTTTCTTTTATCGCGTCTAATTCAGGTTTTAAAACCTTTAGTTTAGCTTGAGATAAGAATTGCTTGTATTGTACAAACGACATTAGTAATTTAATAAGAATGGTCATGACAATAATAGCAATTCCGTAAGGTAAGAAACCACTTAAAAACCCAAATAAAGGAATAAATAAAGCTTTATTAATCCACCCGAAAATTCCCCAACCAAAAGGGATGCTCTCTTCTAAATTATCGTCGTATTTTTTTAATATTTTACTATCTGTTGGTCCAAAATAGAATTTTAAAGGCTGATTGATTTCACCAGCTTCAATCGTTAATGGAAACTTGGTGTAAAATTGCTTTGTAAAAACTGTATCGATATCTTCGTTAGCAACTAAATCTTTAGATGTAATTTTGACTTCTTTTAAGGGTTCTTTAGATACTAAAATTGAACTAAAGAAATGCTGTCTATAAGACAACCATTTAAGGTCTTCAACAGTTTCATCATCTTCACCTGCTTGAGAGAGTTTATCAATTTTTCCACCATCATATTGATAGGTTAAACGTGTATAACGGTTTTCGTAAGTAATACTTTGATCGTGACGATAAGTGTCTAAAGTCCAATCTAGATTCACTTCTTGTGAACTATTAATAACATTATTTAACCCTTGAGATTTGATGGTAAAGTCTACCATATAATCGTTTGGTTTCAACTCATAACGGTATTCTAAATATTTCTCTGGTGATACTTTAAGTTTCATAGAAACTACTGTATTCTCACCATTTTTAGTTACTGTTGGCTGAAAATAAAGGTCTTTAGTATTTAAAATTCGGCTATCTGTTGTACCAAAATTAATATTAAAATCTATATTACCATTTCTAACTAAATAAATTGGAACTGAATCGAAATCGACAAATTGTTTCAGCTTGATTTCGGTTAAATACCCACCTTTATTGCTAAATTTAAGTGCTAACACATCTGTTTCAACACTGGTTTCGTTATGGGTAGCCGAAGGAAGCGTTGAGGAATATGCAAACGCACCTAGTTTATTATTTAAAGCAACTAATTGTAAGGAATCTGTATGGGTTGCTGCAGTAAAATCTTCGGCAGTTGTAACCTTTGTATTCTCTTTTTCTGTTGCTTTTTTCTCTGCTTCTATCTGTTCTTGTTTGGCTTGTGCTTCAGCAGCTACTTCTTCTTCTGTTGGTTTATTGGTGTACATCATGTACACGAGTATTCCAAAAATAAGTACAAATCCAATAATTGAATTTATGTCAATTTTCTTTTCTTCCATAAGTAATCATGTCTCTTTCTTTTAATTAAAGAGGACTTTGGTGGTTAATTGATTCTTTCTATTTATTATTCTAAAAGACTTTGAATAAGTCAAAAATTAATCCAAGTTTATTTTTGTGCCATACTGACACTTGTATTACTTTTTTTATGTTTTAAAGCAGCTTTAATAAAAGCCACAAATAAAGGGTGTGGGTTAGCTACGGTGCTTTTATATTCTGGATGATATTGCACTCCAACAAACCAAGGGTGTTCTGGAATTTCAATAATTTCTACCAAACCAGTATCTGGATTAAGTCCAGAAGCTTTCATTCCTGCAGCTTGAATTTGATCTTTATAATCGTTATTAAATTCAAAACGGTGTCTATGTCTTTCAAGAATATTATTGGCTTTATAAATTTTTTGAGCTAAAGAGTCCATTTTTAAATCGCATGCCCAAGCACCAAGTCTCATTGTTCCACCTTTATCTGTCACGTTTTTTTGTTCGTCCATTAAAGCGATCACTGGGTTTGGTGTTTTTTCATCCATTTCTGTGGAATTAGCATCTTTAAGATTTAAAACGTTTCTAGCAAATTCAATAACTGCCATTTGCATACCCAGACAAATTCCTAAAAATGGCATGTTGTTTTCACGAACATATTTAACCGCTTCAATTTTCCCTTCAACGCCTCTTTCTCCGAAACCTGGAGCAACTAAAACACCATTTAAATGTGCTAGTTTGGCTTTAATATTATCTTCGTTTAAATATTCTGAATGGATAGGTTCAATATTTACTTTAACTTCATTTTCTGCTCCTGCATGAATAAATGCTTCTAATATCGATTTATACGAATCTTGTAATTCGACATATTTTCCAATTAAACCAATAGTAATTTCGGTTGTTGGATTTTTATGACGTTGTAAAAATTTGTTCCAATTGGTTAAATCAGGGGTGTGACTTTCTAAAGCTAATTTCTTTAAAACTACTTTATCTAAACCTTGTTCAAGCATTAAGTTTGGTACATCGTAAATGGTTGACGCATCGATAGATTGAATTACGGCTTCCTCGCGCACATTGCAAAACTTTGCCAGTTTGCTTCTTAATTCTTCTGGTAATTCGTGTTCTGTTCTGCACACTAAAATGTCTGCCATAACACCAGACTCCATAAGTGTTTTAACGCTATGTTGCGTTGGCTTTGTTTTAAGTTCTCCTGCTGCAGATAAATAAGGGACTAATGTTAGATGAATGACAATGGCATTATTATCTCCTAAATCCCATTTTAACTGTCGTACAGCTTCTACATAAGGTAAGGATTCAATGTCCCCAACGGTTCCTCCAATTTCGGTAATGACAATATCGAAATCTCCAGATTTCCCAAGAATTTGAACACGTTCTTTGATTTCGTCTGTGATGTGTGGAATAACCTGAACGGTTTTTCCTAAAAATTCACCTCGACGTTCTTTTTGAATAACACTTTGGTAAATACGTCCAGTAGTCACGTTATTTGCTTGGCTAGTAGGCACGTTTAAAAAACGTTCGTAATGTCCTAAATCCAAATCGGTTTCTGCACCATCATCTGTAACATAACATTCGCCATGCTCATACGGATTTAAGGTCCCTGGATCGACATTGATATAAGGATCTAATTTTTGAATGGTTGTCCTGTAACCTTGTGCTTGGAGTAGCTTTGCAAGTGAAGCTGCAATGATTCCTTTTCCTAAGGAAGACGTTACACCTCCTGTTACAAATATGTATTTTGTTGTAGTTGTCATGTTGCGTTGTTAAACGCCTGCAAATTTACAAAATTAAAAGAGTATAAAGGTATTGTTTGGTGTAATTTATTCGTCATTTTAATATGAAGGTTATCCTCTTCAAAATTAAACCCCTCAAACCATACTTATTTTGGGAATTGTCGTTTAATATTTCTTATCAGTTCCTCTAAGCCATTCAATTTAAGTTCGTAAACAGTTTCCAACATCTCCCCTAATTTTCCTTTGGGAAAGCCTTTGTTATGATACCAAACCACATAATATTCGGGTAAATCTATCAAGTAACGATCTTTGTATTTTCCATATGGCATTTTGGTATGTGCCAGTTTAATCAGGAAATCTCTATCTGGTTGTAACACAATTATTTTGAAGATTTAAAATTAGACAGATTAGATAGTTCCATACCTATTTGTTCTTGCCATTTGGCTTGTGTTTCTACATGTCTAGAATAATCTGTTTCAGTATCGTATAAATTCTGTCTGTTTTTCAAGTCTTTTTGAATTTGAAGATGCAGCGAATCTAAATTTTCTGCTAAATTTTCAGAAACGATTATTTGAGAAATTTGTTTTCTAAATTTCCTTACATACAATTCTGTAATATCAAAATGAAGTTGTTCATGAGACAGAATGTGAGCTGTTGCTCTTTCTGGTTTATACCAAGATTTATCAGGATAAAAAAGTGTTACAACCTTAGAAGTAAAACCTACAATTTGATTGTTGCTTTTCTTTATAGAATATTGAAAAGTCATACCAGAAGCCGTTATTGCTACAACATCTGTATTTAAATCTGGCTGATCTTTAAAATCGTTCCAAGATAATTTAATAGAATCATTCCATAGAATGGTGGGTTTTTCGATTTGTGAAAAGCAGAAAAAACTACAAGAAAAAAAAATAAAAACAAAGATCCTATTCTGCCACATGGTATGTGTATTTAGATTCAGGTTATTTAATCAAACATGCGACTTAAAAGATTTATTCTACTTCAACAATTTTTAAATTCTGATATTTAACCAGATAAACTGTATCGTTATAATAACCTCCTAAAAATTTCTTTTTATAGGCAAATTTGTTCTCCACATATTCTGTAAGTGGTGCTTCTGTTACAGATAGATACAAATCTTCAGAACTCACCAAACGCAATACCACATCCATAGTTAAATCGAAACCACGAACTGCAATTTTATTTGGTGTAATCCCATAACGTTTTTCGTAGGCCTTTACAAAAGCATTGTTGTCGTCTTCGTTATAAGATTTTGATATGGTAGGAAAGTGAAATTCTAAATGAGACAAGTGATAATTTGAAACCTCATCGTCTTCAAAAGCAGCATTCATATTGGTAGTTGCCAAGATAATGTTTGTATCCTTATTTTTCATAGAATTCAATTTACTTGTAACATTAGAAACAAATCCTGGATTATCGGATTCTAAAAACACCATGTTTTTACCTGGTTTTAAACGGCTAGCAATATCTTGATCTAAGATATAAAATGCATCTTCTCCTTTTTTATTTTTTCTAGAATACACTTGTGAAGCAGACAAAAACGTGCGTTTTAAATTATCGTTAACTTTGGTGTGTTTTGAGTCTGAAATGATAACCACGTTAGTAATTGTGCTATCCTTTTTAACAAAATCTATCATTTTATCATAAAGCAAAGATTCTGATGGTCGAGATTGAAATACGTTTTCAGAAAGTGTTACATTTTTAGTAATTGGTGATACTACTGGAATGTTATAAGCTTTTAATTCTGAAGCTGCTTTCTCAATATTATTTGGTGTAAATGGTCCAATAACCGCATTGACATCACTAAAAGAGTTTGTTTTTATAATATGTGAGACTTCACTCACCATATTTTTTGTATCGTAAACATCTACTTTTAAATTAACTCCTAATTTTTTTAGCGAATCTAATGCCATTAAAGCTCCAGAATGAAAATCTAATGACATGCTTAAATAGATATTAGTTTTCAACTCTCTTTTTGCGTCTTGAATGGAATCTCCATCTACTTTATTAAGCTGAAAAGGCAACATGATAACGACATGTTTACTCGTATAATTTTTTATATTATTTGTTAAATCAACGCCTTCTTCAGTAGAATCGGCATTTTCACCAACAGTAGCATTATAAGGAATTTTTAAAACCATTCCTTCTTTTAAACCAGATTCTTTTAGACCTGGATTTAAAATCTCCAATTGTTCTTGCTCTACATTTAGCTTTAATTTTAGCCTATAAAAACCTTCTTTTGGTAATACTTTATAATACGAATAAGCTTCATCAATTGGGTTTTCTTCTTTGAGATCAATATTTGGCACATTTATCTGATCACCAACATTTAAGACCTCTTTCATATCAGGGTTTAATGCCACTAATTCGTCTGTAGTAATTCCAAATTTATAGGCAATACGCCATTTACCTTCTTTTGGTAAAACTGTATATTTTTTTGTAGTTGATTCTGGTTCTGATACAATTAATACTTTTTTATACACTGGAATTTTTAACACATCTCCTTTTCTTAAATTATTGGCATAAAGGAAGGTATTGTGTTTTTTAATATCTGCTTCTTCAAGATCAAACTTTTTTGCTAAGCTATAAAGTGTTTCTCTTCGTTTTACTTTATGTTCTTTAAAACCAATCAATTCTTTTTCTATGGTAGCTTGAGGTGCCGGATTATAACCTTTAGATTTTGGAATAATTAATACCGAATTTGGTTTTAAACCTTTCTTAGCATCTGGATTTAACCCATAAATATCGTTTATGGAAACATGGTATAATTCTGCAATACTCTCAATGGTTTCCCCTTGTTGTATTTTATGAGTTTTAAAGTTTTGTGCTTTTGTTGAAGCACAACCAAATATTAAAACTAAAGTTAGAATATAAATTATTTTCTTCATACTATTAATTATATGGTCTAAATTGGCATTAGGCCTGTCTATTCTTGCTATCCAGTAAGGCTTTAAAACCTTTAAGTTAAGAGTTAAAAAATATGGACACGCTTCTTATATCTTATAACTCTAAGTAACGAAACTATAAAACTATTCCCACTCAATTGTAGCAGGTGGTTTAGAACTAATATCGTACACTACTCTATTAACGCCTTTTACTTTATTTATTATATCGTTCGATGTTTTTTGTAAAAACTCATAGGGTAAATTTACCCAATCTGCTGTCATTCCATCTGTACTTTCTACTGCTCTTAAAGCGACACATTTTTCATACGTACGTTCATCTCCCATGACTCCTACACTGTTAACTGGTAAGAGAATAGCTCCAGCTTGCCAAACTTTGTTGTATAAATTCCATTCTTTCAAGCCATTGATAAAAACAGCATCTACCTCTTGTAAAATACGCACTTTTTCGGCAGTAATATCGCCTAAAATTCTAATAGCCAATCCTGGACCAGGAAACGGATGACGACCTAACAAGGCCGCGTCCATATCCATAGAAGCTCCAACACGACGCACTTCGTCTTTAAACAACGCTTTTAGAGGTTCTACAATTTTAAGTTTCATAAAATCTGGCAAACCACCAACATTATGATGACTTTTAATTGTAGCACTAGGACCTCCAGTTGCTGAAACACTTTCTATCACATCTGGATAAATAGTCCCTTGAGCTAACCATTTAACATCTGAAATTTCATGAGCCTCATCATCAAAAACTTCTATGAACACGCGACCAATGGCTTTACGTTTTTCTTCTGGATCGCTTAGTCCTGCTAGTGCATCCAAAAAGCGTGCCGAAGCATCCACTCCTTTTACATTAAGTCCCATGCCCTTGTATTGTTCTAAGACATCGTGGAATTCATTTTTTCTTAATAAACCATTATTTACAAAAATACAATACAGGTTCTCACCAATGGCTTTGTGTAATAACATGGCTGCTACCGAAGAATCAACTCCTCCAGAGAGACCTAAAACCACTTTATCGTTTCCTAATTTTTGCTGTAACTCCTCAACCGTTTCTTCTACAAAAGATTGTGGTGTCCAGTCTTGTTCTACTTTTGCAATATGAACTAAAAAATTCTCCAATAGTTGTTTTCCATCTGTTGAATGGTAAACTTCTGGATGAAATTGAATGGCATAAGTTTCTTCATTTTCAATTTTATAAGCTGCATTTTGAACATCGTGTGTACTTGCTAATAAAACGCCATTGGCTGGAAGATGTTTGATTGTATCGCTATGGCTCATCCAAACTTGACTTCCTTCATTTATATTATTGAAAAACGATTCGTCAGGTTTTATGAATGATAAATTAGCACGTCCATATTCTCTGGTATTTGAAGGCGCTACTTCGCCTCCTGAAAAGTGTGCCAGGTATTGTGCACCATAACAAACGGCCAACAAAGGTTTTTTACCTCTAATTTTTGATAAATCAGGATGTAAGGCATTTTCGCCTCTAACTGAAAAAGGGCTTCCAGAAAGAATGACTGCTTTATAATCTTCTACATTGTTTGGAATTTTGTTGAAGGGATGAATCTCACAGTAAATGTTGAGTTCTCTTACGCGACGTGCAATAAGCTGTGTGTATTGCGAGCCGAAATCTAATATTAGTATGTTGTTGTGTTGCATGTGCAAAAATAGTAATTGATTTGTTAATTATTAGTTTCGTAAAGCTATTTTTGAAATTAATTCATAGACTCTAATATCATTCTGATATCCTCTTCTGTGGTATCAGGATTGATAAAGCAAAAACGTGAAACAGTTTCAAATGTATCGCCATTTTTCCATTTGGTTGGTGTTACTAAGGCAAAGCCTTTTTTATGATTTTCGTAGGTCCAATGTGTGTAATCTTCTGGTTGCCATCCAATTCTTCTGTAAAGCACACAAGACAAACTTGGTTCTCTAACCAATTCCACATTAGGGTTTTCTTCAATCATTTTACCAGCAATCTGAGCCAATTCAATACCTCTTTCTACAGATTGCTTATATCTATCTGTACCATGTGTTGCTAGTGAAAACCATAAGGGCAAGCCACGAACACGACGCGTTAATTGGATTTGATAATCGGTTGGATTAAAACCATGTGCTCCTTCATCTTTAAAAATATCTAGATACGATCCTTGTTGCGAGTGAGCATTTTTAGCTAATTCTGGATTTTTATAGAGAACAGCTCCACAATCGTATGGTGAAAACATCCACTTATGTGGATCGATGGTTATACTATCAGCTCTTTCAATACCGTTAAATAAATGTCTAACAGAATCGGCTGCCAAAGCACCACCACCATAAGCAGCATCTACATGAAACCAGATATTTTCCTTCTCGCAAATTTCAGCAATATCTTCTAAATCGTCTATTATTCCTGCATTGGTGGTTCCTCCTGTTGCCACAACGGCAAAGAGGCGTTTCCGTTGGTGAAAGTTTAGATTATCTATTGTTTCTCGAAGTGCAGTTCCTGTTAATTTCTCTTCAGAATCAACCAATAAGATATCTACATCTGCCACTTTCGCCATCGCTTTTATTGATGAATGCGCTCCAATAGACGTAATAATTAACCCTTTTTCTCTCAGATAGGTATCGTCTTCTCTCCAATGTTCTCTGGCAGTAACTATAGCAGATAAATTGGCTGCCGTACCACCACTTGTAAACACACCAAAGGCGCCTTCTGGCATTCCTGTTAAGGAGACTATCCACTTCATGGCTTCGTTTTCACAGAAAATTCCACCTGCTCCTTCCATCCAATAAGCCCCATGGATACTTGATGCAGAGGTTACTAAATCGAACATAATAGCAGCACGTGTTGGAGATGCAGGTACAAAAGCTAAATTTCTAGGATGATCTACAGGCACATTGGCTTTCGATAAATGTTCTTTCCAAAGATTAAAGGCATACTCGCCTCCAACGCCTTTTTCGGTAACTGTTTCACCAACTAATTCTTTAAGTTCTTCGTATTTTTTTGGTTTGCCAATAGTATGTTCGGTTGCAGAAATTCTACCTATGGCATATTTCATGACATCCAAGGTCATTTCTATAAGGTCCAGATCTATTTTGTGCATGGGTTTACTCTAAATTTAATATTAAAAACTCTCCTTTTAAAGGTTGCAAATTTAACATTAACTGCTGAATAAATTGGTCTCCATATTCTAAATAAAACTCAGAAAAGTTGGCCTGACGTTCTTGAAGACTTTGATTTGGAAATAACTCGTTTTGAAGTATGACCACACGATCTAAAATCTCCTTTAATTTCCTTTTTTGAGCTTTTAATAATCTTTTTTCAAGATTTTCAAGGCCTTTAATCTGTTTGACTTCTTGCGCTGAAACAGCTCCTAAGAAAGATTTGTCTGTTTTTTTAGCTAGTTCGTATAAATCTTCAAACTGTTTTTTTAAGAACGCTTTCTGGTTCGAAAAATCGATATCCACTTCTGAATATTTTCTGGTAACTTTTTCAATTAAATCAGTTTGATTTAGAAATAAATCTGAAATGGTAAGTTCTAACTTTTCAAGTTTATCTTGTTGCTTCTTTGAAACGATTAAAGCCGAATTCCGAAGCAATAACATAGGAAAAGGTACTTGCTGTGCTTCAAAATTAGATTTTAACTGAAACCAATAAGCCAATTCTCCTCCTCCACCAATATAACAGAGGTTAGGTAATACCACCTCCTGATATAAAGGTCTTAATATCACATTCGGACTAAAACGTTCCGGGTGCTCTAAGAGCACTTTTGTTATCTCACTCAAATCCCATACGATTTCTGTATTTAGGACTTTATATTTGTCATCTTCAAAAACAATACGCTCTCTTAGATTTTTTGTTATATAGAATAAATTAATTTCTCTTGGGTTGACTTGAATTTTGTAGTTTTCCGGTAAGTTGTTTATTTGTTGGTTTGTCTCTGAAACTTTTTTAAAGGATGTTTGATTAAGCAATTCATCTTTAACATAAGGACTGAATAATCTCTTTAATTCTCTATCATTTCCATCTAAAATAACCAATCCTGTTTCAGAAAATAATTCGTTTACCATATATTTGGTAGCTTCTGTTAGATTATTTTGTTTTGTATATGCATATTTGAATAACTTCTTTAATTCGTTTGCATTTTTACTAGTATTTAAATGAGACCCAAATAATTCTGAAATCTGTTCTAGACCTTCTAAATCTAATTCTCCAACTGCTCCTGAAGCATTTCTGTTCCATCGGATTTTTTTACCCTCAAAATTGAAATAATTAATTTCTTCAAAATCATGATCTTCCGTTGCCATCCAATAAATAGGTACAAAATTTTGTTTTGGATATGCCTGTTTTAATTCTTTACACAGATTGATGGTAGAAATTATTTTATAGAAAAAATACAAAGGTCCCGTAAATAAATTTAGCTGATGACCTGTTGTAATGGTAAACGTATTCCCATCTTTTAATGCCTCAATATTTTTTTTTGTTTGCGTTGAAACATCTACATTTTGATAATGTTTCTTTAAACTTGAGACCAAAGTCGTTCTAGATTGTTCTTGAAAAGACACTCTCTTTTCATCAATTTGAGATTTAAAATTCTCAAGGTTTGGGAACCTATTATAGAACGGTTTTAGCTGCTCTTTTTCATCTAAATAATTGCAAATTAAAGTTGAAAAATAATTGGTGTCTATAAACGGAATACAGTCTGATGGCATAGTGACGTTTTGCAAGTTTTTAAAAAGTAAAGATACGGTTTCTTGTCTTAAAAATAACTTAAAATATATGAGGTTACTAGCTAGAAAGATTGCCTATCTTTACTCAAAATTACAAATATGCTTGGTTTAAAATTAGCAACAGATCCTCGTTGGGTAGACATTGTAGAATCTAATATTGAAGAAATATTAACCGATCACGCATGGTGCGAGCAGAAAGCGGCTACAAATGCCATTACCATAATTACGTTGAATTCGGAACATGAAGATTTAGTAACCGACCTGCTTGCTTTAGCAAAAGAAGAGTTGGAACATTTTGAAATGGTTCATGAAATTATAAAAAAACGAGGTTACAAACTAGGTCGCGAACGCAAAGACAGTTATGTAAATGAGCTTTATAAATTTATGAATAAAGGAGGCAACAGAGTTCAAAGTATGGTAGATAGACTTTTGTTCTCTGCCATGATTGAAGCTAGAAGCTGTGAACGCTTTAAACTTTTATCTCAAAAAATTAAAGATCCAGAACTCTCTAAATTTTATCATGACTTAATGATAAGTGAAGCTGGACATTATACCACCTTTATTGGATTTGCTAGAAAATACGGCCAAGATGTAGACGTTGATAAACGCTGGAAAGAATTGATTGATTTTGAAGCAGAGGTGATTCAAAGTTATGGGAAATCGGAAACGATACACGGATAGAGCTAAATCTAAAATAACTAACATTTACTAAATAACAATCTATATTTATTGTTTTTCAATAAATTTTTATTGATATTTGTAACATAATTTAATTCACTCAAATTATGTCACATACAAACAACCTCGTATTTAAAGGTCTAAAAATTGTTTCTTGGATCATCTTCGTTGGCTTATGCATTGAAGCAGGAGGCCTTCTTGTCAATTTCTTTTTCAATATATTCAATCCAGATTTTGTCCAAAACTTATATCAAAAGTTGGACTTAAGCGATCTGTATGAAAGCAGTCAATGGGCTTTTTACAGCATGTATAGTTTTATTTTATTTATCGCTATTCTTAAAGCTTATCTATTTTATCTCGTTATAGTATTGGTAACCAAAATTGATTTAGTAAAACCATTCAACAGCTTTGTTTCAAAGCAGATTGCGCAAATAAGTTATTACACATTCTCCATAGGATTATTAAGTTTTATAGCACGACAATCTGCTAAAAACTTGCAACATTATGGATATCAAACTGATATGTTAAACGAGTTTTGGACAGACGGTCAAGCTTTTATCTTAATGGCAGCTGTTATCTATATTATTGCAACTATTTTTTCAAAAGGAGTTGCATTACAAACCGAAAACGACTTAACTGTATAAGCTATGGCTATAACTGTAAATTTAGACGTGATGATGGCCAAACGGAAAATGTCATTAAACGAACTTTCAGAAAAAGTAGGATTGACCCTAGCCAATTTATCTATTCTTAAAACAGGAAAAGCCAAGGCCATTAGATTTAGCACCTTGGAAGCTATTTGCGAAGCCTTGGATTGTCAGCCAGGAGATATTTTGGAATATAGTAAAGCATAAAATTGAAACTTTTGAAGATATCAGACGAATATTAATATTTTTTAGATCTCTGCAATCAAACCTATAAGTGTAACCTTTTAAGGTTTTTCCCATCAACACAATAAATAATGCGACATGAAAAAGTTACTGGTTTTAATTATTTTGAGTACCACACTATTAAATTGTTCCAATAATGATGATGAATGTGGCGATCTTTCCATTTCTATCCTTTAAAATTTCTCATATAAAATTGTTAGCTTTGAAGTAACGTCAACTGATGATTGGACTTTAAGCTCTTTCATCGCTGTTGAAAATCAAATACAATTACAACTACGTCCTCAATTACTATGAAAAATAGAACACTTATTAAAAACGGCTTATTGTTCTCTGGTTGTCAAAATGAAAAAGCAAAAATTCAAGATATTTTAATTCTTGAAAATGGTGAAATCGGTAACATAGGAATCATTGAAGCAGATGAAGAAGCGCACATAATTGATGCCAAAGGAAAATGGGTGGTTCCCGGTTTTGTAGATTCGCATACGCATTATGATGCAGAATTAATTGCTTCTCCAGGACTTAAAGAATCGGCTAGACATGGTGTTACGTCCATTATTTTGGGGAGTTGTTCGGTGAGTGCTATTTACAATTCGCCTGAAGATATTTCGGACTCCTTTACCAGAGTTGAAGCCATTCCAAGAGATATTATGTTGCCCTTACTTCAAAAAGAAAAAACGTGGACCAATGCCAAGGAGTGGAAAGCCTATATTTCCAAATTACCCTTAGGCATTAATGTGGCTTCCTTTGTAGGGCATTCAGATTTACGCATGCATGCCATGGGTATTGAACGTTCTTTACAAGATAATGAAACCGCTACAATAGAGGAACAAGACCACATGCTCCACATGCTGAATGAGGCTTTGGATGCGGGTTTTATAGGGTTGTCCACTATGGATAATCCATGGGATAAAATGGATGGCGATCGGTATTGGTCGCATAAAACACCATCATTTTACTCGTCATGGAAAGAACGAAAAAACCTGATTGAATTACTGCGAAAACGCGATGCCATTTTACAAGGCGCGCCAAATCTAGTCACCAGAATTAATGCCATTAATTATATGTTGGCCAGTTCAGGAGTCTTTAGAAAACCACTTAAAACAACCATGATTGCCATGATGGATTTAATTGGCGACCGCTATATTTATCCATTAATTTCAACAGCAAGTAAAGCTATTAATACCATAGCCAATGCAAACTTTAGAATGCAATCGCCGCCTTGCCCATTTACGGTTTATTACGATGGTGTAGACTCTGTGATGTTTGAAGAGTTTCCTAGTGGTGAAGCCATGAGGCACCTAGCCAAAAATTTAGACGAAAGAAACGACTTGATTAGAGATCCTGAATTTAGAGCGGCCTTTAAAAAGGAAATAAAGAAAAAATTTGCGCCCAAAGTTTGGCATAAAGATTTAAGCAAAACCTTGATTATTGATTGTCCAGATTCGAGCATGATTGGTAAAAATTTTTATGATCTTGCTGAAGAACACCAGCAGCATCCCGTAGATTTCTTTTTGGACACTATAATTCAATATGATAAAAAGATTAGATGGACAACCACCATTGCCAATGATCGCGTTGAAAAATATGATGGTTTGTATAATCATAAACATAATTTAATTAGCTTCTCGGATGCTGGAGCCCACTTAAACAATATGGCCTTCTATAATTTTCCGTTGAAAATGATAAAAGTCGTCCAAGAATCTATAGATGCTGGCAAGCCAATTATGTCCATGGAAAAATGTATCTGGCGATTAACAAAAGAGCAAGCCGATTGGTTTGGTTTAGATTGTGGACACCTAAAACCAGGTAAAATAGCCGATTTGGTAATTATTGATCCTAATAAATTTGATGCCATTACAGAAACTGTAGAAACAGGACAGATTGAAGAATTTAATAATTACGACCGACTTGTGAATAGAAATCACGGAACCGTTTCCCGAGTTATGGTTGGCGGAAAAACTATTTTTGAAAATGAAAATTTTGTATCGGATTATGCCACCACTAAAAAGTATGGTAGATTTCTAGAGAAACAATAAAACGGATAACAACAGAGATATAAGTTATTATACATGAGCACAGTCAAAATTTATCAGGATGTTAATAGAGAAAAGGAAAGCGCCAGTTTTGGGATTTCCAAAATGGAAGCTATTTACACCAAACGAAATGGAGAAGTTGACGAGCCTCACAGACATAATTATTACACGGTTTTAATAATCCATAAAGCCAAGGGACAACATAAAATTGATTTTAATACTTACGATTTAGCAAACCAACAAATTTTCTTTGTAGCTCCCGGACAAGTACATCAAGTTATAGAAACAGAACAATCGTTTGGGTATGCCATGACATTTTCCAATCAGTTTTTAGTAGAAAACTCTATTCCGCTATCCTTTATTGAAAGTTTGAATCTCTTTCACAATTACGGACAAAGCCCTCCATTAGAGCCAAATAATGATCAATTTAAAAATATAGAACATTTTGCGCATCAAATTTTCAATTTATTCAATAGTAATGCAAAAATGAAATCCTTATCTATTGGTTCATTTTTAAAACTCTTACTGATAGAGTGTAATAATATTTGTTCCATTAACCCTATTGAATCTGATGTTGACACCTCTGGAGATAACCTGATTAGGACCTTTAAAAATACGGTAAACAATCACTACAAAAAAGAGCATTCTACCACTTTTTACGCCAATGCGCTTCATATAACACCAGATCATTTAAACCGAACTTTTAAAGCTAGAATTGGAAAAACTGCCAAAGATTATATTCAAGCCCGAATTATAACTGAAGCTAAAAGGTTACTCTATTTCACCGATTTAAACACGAAAGAAATAGCCTATGAATTAGGATTCAATGAGCCTGCCAATTTTAGTGCATTCTTCAAAAAGCATACACAGGTATCGCCTTCAAGCTTCAAGAAAAACGAGATTACATCATAATTTAGAGCCGTATATCGGATTTTCATAAGCTTATCCCCTTTTTTCATATTCCACAGGTTTCCAATTGGTTATATATTTGTATCATACTTTTAAAGCAACGATATGAACCGTAAGAAATTTATAAAAAATGCCCTTTTAACTGGTGTTTTTGGTGCTATTGCTCCGCAAACCTTTAATGCAAGCACGAGCAAAACCACAAAATCCACTTACAACACATTAATGCAACAAGTAGGATTTAATCATCTGCCTTCCGATCAGGTAGGTTTAACAAACAAAAATATACATACTATGAATACAATAATTCACAGAGCAGAAACACGAGGCGCAGCAAATCACGGTTGGTTAAACTCACACCACACGTTTAGTTTCGCAAATTATCACAATCCAGAAAGAATGAATTTTGGCGTACTACGCGTATTAAATGATGATACGGTAGCTGCAGGCATGGGCTTTGGAACACATCCTCACGACAATATGGAAATTATCTCCATTCCTTTGGCAGGCGATTTGGAACATAAAGACAGTATGGGAAATGTGGCTGTCATTAAAGAAGGTGATGTACAAGTATTAAGTGCTGGAACTGGTGTTACGCATTCCGAATACAATAAAAACAAAGACAAGGAAGTGAAATTTCTACAAATTTGGGTATTTCCTAAAACCAAAAATGTAACGCCACGATACGATCAAGTTTCTATTAGAGATATTTCTAAAGAAAATGAATTTTACCAAGTGCTTTCGCCTAATAAAGATGATCAAGGCGTTTGGATTAATCAAGACGCGTGGTTTCATTTAGGAAATTTCACCAAAGGAAGCACCGATGAATACAAAATCAAGAAAACAGGTAATGGCGTATATGCGTTTATTCTGGAAGGTGCTGTAGAAATTAACGGCGAAAAGCTTTCCAAACGAGATGGTATGGGAATTTGGGACACAGATAGCATTACTGTAAAAGCATCAGAAAATGCCCGTGTTCTTTTAATGGAAGTACCCATGACCATGTAAGCGCAACCCTTTAAACATTTTTTATAACCTTAAAAAAACACCATGGAATTAATAATTAAAGAACAAGAGAACAAAGGCTTTGCAATGGCTAGGGAAAATAATAAAAGAGCAGGATTAATGACCTATTCCATTGCAGGTGAACAGCATATAATTATTGATCACACAGAAGTTGATCCTGAATTTCAAGGCAAAAATATTGGAAAACAATTGCTCTACAAAATTGTAGAAATGGCAAGAGAAAAAAATATTAAAATTACACCTCTTTGCCCTTATGCCAATGCACAGTTTAAAAAGCTTGCAGACATTCAAGACGTATTAAAAAAATAATAAATAACAATTAAAAACGATAACAATGAAAAATAACACAAATTGGTCTATTGACACCGCACATTCAGAAATTGCTTTTAAAGTAAAGCACATGATGATTTCAACAGTAACTGGTCATTTCGAAGATTTCCAGGCAACTGCAAAAACAAATGGCGATGATTTTAACAATGCTATTTTAGAATTTAGTGCCAAAACAGCATCTATTAACACTAAAAATAAAGATAGAGACACACATTTAAAATCGGATGATTTTTTCAACTCTGAAAAATTCCCTGAAATGACTTTTGTTTCAAAATCTTTTAATGGTGATACATTGGTAGGCGATTTAACAATAAGAGACGTAACCAAAGAAATTACGTTGGACGCCGAACTTAATGGTATTGCAGTAGATCCTTACGGACAAACAAAAGCTGGATTTGAGATGACAGGAAACATTAACAGAAAAGATTTCAATTTAACGTGGAATGGGGTTACGGAAGCGGGAAGCATAGTTGTTTCCGATAAGGTTAAAATGGTAATTGACGTACAATTCACAAAACAATCTTAGCAAAAGTTGCTCATTTTTAGTGTTATTAAAATAATAATCAGCACTAAAGTTAAAAACAAATGGTTTGAGTGTACACTCAAACCATTTGTTTTTTATTTAATATTTTTCTTCTAGGAACACCTTGATCTTAATTTCAAATTTCCTCTAGCTGTCCAAATTAAGATTCCTTCTGAAGGGTAGAAACCTCTCCATAAAGATCAAAATCTGCAGCTTCAGTAATAGTTATTGTTGCAAATTCACCAGTTTTTAAGTAGGTTTTAGAAGCATCTATAAGCACTTCATTATCTACATCTGGAGAATCGAATTCTGTTCTACCAACAAAGTATTCACCTTCTTTTCTATCGATAACCACTTTAAAAGTTTGCCCGATTTTAGCTTGATTCAATTCCCAAGAAATTTGAGATTGGATTTCCATGATCTGATTGGCACGATCTTGCTTTACATCTTCAGGAACATCGTCTACTAAATTATAAGCATGTGTATTTTCTTCATGACTATAGGTAAAACAGCCCAGACGTTCAAAACGCATATCTGTAACCCATTGTTTTAATTCCTGGAAATCTTCTTCAGTTTCACCTGGATACCCAACAATTAATGTGGTTCTAATAGTCATTTCTGGAACTTCTTTTCTAAACTCCTTAAGCAAGTTGGTTGTTTTCTCTTTTGTTGTTCCACGACGCATACTTTTTAAGATATGGTCTGAAATATGTTGTAATGGAATATCTAAATAGTTACACACTTTTGGCTCACGATTCATCACATCTAACACATCCATTGGAAATCCTGTTGGAAAGGCATAATGCAAACGAATCCACTCCACACCATCCACTTTCACTAAAGCTTCTAGTAGTTCAGCAAGATTTCTTTTTTTGTATAAATCGAGTCCGTAATAGGTTAAATCTTGAGCAATAAGTATCAATTCTTTCACACCATTAGCTGCTAATTTTTCAGCTTCGATAACAATGTCCTCAATAGGTGTCGATCTATGCTTACCACGCATAATAGGAATAGCACAAAAACTACAAGGTCTGTCGCAACCTTCAGCAATCTTTAAATAAGCATAATTTTTAGGTGTTGTTGTTAAACGTTCACCAATAAGTTCGTGTTTATAATCTGCTCCTAAAGCTTTTAATAAACCTGGTAATTCAGTCGTACCAAAATACTGGTCCACATTCGGGATTTCCTTCTGTAAATCTGGTTTGTAACGTTCGCTTAAACAACCTGTAACAAAGACTTTATCGACATCGCCATCTTCTTTTTTTTGCATAAAATCAAGAATGGTATCGATACTTTCTTCTTTAGCATTATTGATAAAACCACAGGTATTAATAACCACAATATTTCCTTCCTCTTCATGCACAACTTCTTTACCACTGGCTTTAAGTTGTCCCATTAACACTTCGCTATCGTAGACATTTTTACTACAGCCAAGTGTTACCACATTGATTTTGTTCTTTTTAAGCGATTTTGTTCTCATCTTATTATTTTGGACTGCAAATATAGGCTTCTTTTTAGAGTTAATTACATTAAATGTTTTTTGAAATTTTATCTTCTTTAATTGCCTGACAATTTCTATATTCGCGACCGAAAATTCTTATAAATTCATAATGAAAAAAATTATTTTAGTACTCTCAATTGGATTGCTTGTTTTTAACTGTTCTAGTGATAGCTCAGACGATTCAAACGACTCCAATAATTGCCCAAAACCCAATGGACTAAATGTATACGATTTAACAAATACAACGGCTCAATTTAGTTGGAATACAAATGTACAATCGTCTTTATATCAAGTACAGTATGGCCAATTTGGTTTTGGTTTAGGTTCTGGAACAACTTTAACAGTTCCTGAACAATATACTTTAGTAGAAGATTTATTACCACAAACTCAATATGCTTTTTATGTAAGAGTTTTTTGCAATAACACCAATGACTATAGCAATTGGGCTGGACCTTTTAACTTTGTAACTTTATTAGATAATCCTTACTGTAATAATCCATCAGATTTTTCTGAAGGTTTATACCCTGAATCTATAACTCATAATTCAATAGAATTAAATTGGGGTAACCCTAGTTCTGATGGATCTCAAATTGAGTATGGGTTACAGGGTTTTACACTTGGAAGTGGAACCACACAGGTTGAACCTGATTTTTACGATCAACATGCTACTGTAACTGGTTTGAACGCTGAAACTACTTATGATTTTTACTTAAGAAATATTTGTGATAATGTTGGTTATAGTGCATGGATTGGCCCTATAAGTGTAACAACAGAAGAAATTCCTTTTAATGTAAACTGTTTAGACCCAGTAAACTTTGAATTAAATCAAATATATACTTCTGGAGGTTCAGATTATTTAGTGTTTGTTTGGGATGCTCAAAACTCAGAAAACACATGGCAATTAAGTAAAAGTGCTGTAGGCACGCCTGCTGGTTCAGATGCTATTATAGACACAAGCTACAACCCTGTTCAATTAACTAACCATACAAGTACTGGAGTTGTTTACGATTTCTATGTTCGTGCCAATTGTAGTGTAGATGGTTATAGTGATTGGGTTGGACCAATTACAGTTACTGGACCATAATAAAACAACCATAAATAAAAAAGCCTTAAGAGATTCTTAAGGCTTTTTTTTATTTCTAATTTCTATTTAAAAAACGAATCTACAAACTCGTATTTGTTGAATACTTGAAGGTCTTCGATCCCTTCACCTACACCAATATATTTAACTGGAATTTGAAACTGATCTGAAATACCAATAACAACACCACCTTTTGCTGTTCCATCTAATTTGGTAACTGCAAGCGATGTTACTTCGGTTGCTGCTGTAAATTGTTTGGCTTGTTCGAAAGCATTTTGACCTGTAGAGCCATCTAAAACTAATAACACATCGTGAGGTGCATCTCCCACTACTTTCTGCATGACACGTTTTACTTTAGTTAGTTCGTTCATTAAGTTTACTTTATTATGTAAACGTCCAGCTGTATCAATAATAATCACATCGGCATTTTGTGTAACTCCAGATTGCAAGGCATCGAAAGCTACAGATGCAGGATCACTTCCCATATCTTGTCTTACCATGGGTACATCTACGCGATCTGCCCAGACTTGAAGTTGATCTATAGCTGCAGCTCTAAAGGTATCGGCAGCGCCAAGAACAACACTTAAACCTTGTTTTTTAAACTGATAAGCTAGTTTTCCAATCGTCGTTGTTTTACCAACACCATTTACTCCAACGACCATTAAAACATAAGGTGTCTTATTACCTTCACTTGAAGCTGGAAGTTTTGGTATGGTATATTCGGTGTCTTCTCCAGAATTGGTTTCACTTAATAAACCAGCAATTTCTTCACGAAGAATTTTATTAAGTTCGTCTGTACCAAGATACTTATCTTGTTCTACACGAGCCTCAATACGTTTAATAATTTTAAGGGTTGTATTAACTCCAACATCACTAGTAACTAGAATTTCTTCGAGGTTATCTAATACCTCATCATCTACTTTAGATTTACCAGCAACTGCTTTGCTTAACTTATTTAAGAAATTGGTTTTAGATTTTTCTAAACCTTTATCTAGTGTTTCTTTTTTTTCTGAAGAAAATATTTTTTTAAAAAAGCTCATTTGTGATTGTTCTATTACACATTATAAAACAAAAGTCTTGCCTAATTGATTTGGCTGAACATTTGTCATAACAAATGTAAATATAAAATAAAAGCTGCTTTCTAAAATAGAAAGCAGCTTAAAATATTGTAATACAAAAAGGATTATTGTTTAGATAACCACTCGTTTACTTGATCTGGTGCCATAATTGATTCAACAAACATGTAAGCTCCCGATTTAGGAGATTTTACCATTTTTATAGCTTTTGTTAATCTTTTAGATCCTGTTTGTAACGATGCAACTGATTTCTTTGCCATGTCTTATGTTTTTAAAACTTTATAAAATATAAAAGTTTAATTATTTAATTTCTTTATGAACAGTCATTTTCTTTAAGATAGGATTGAATTTTTTAATTTCCATTCTATCTGGAGTGTTCTTTTTATTTTTAGTTGTAATATATCTAGAAGTTCCTGGTTGTCCAGACTCTTTATGCTCTGTGCATTCTAATATTACCTGTATTCTGTTACCTTTCTTTGCCATTTTCTTAACTTTTAATTGCCGCTATTATTTATAAAACCCTTTAGATTTAGCTTCTTTAATTGCAGCAGCAATTCCAATTCTATTGATGGTTTTTAATGCTGAAGTAGAAACTTTTAAAGTTACCCACTTATCTTCTTCTGGAAGATAAAAACGTTTTTTAATAAGATTTGCATCAAATTTACGCTTTGTTTTATTCATTGCGTGAGATACGTTGTTTCCAACCATCGCTTTTTTTCCAGTAAGTTCACAAACTCTTGACATTTCTTCTAACTTTAATGTTGTTATTTGATCTGTTTTCAAAAAATCTATTCAGGATGTTTTTAAACAGGCTGCAAATTTAGTAAAACTTTACAATATCAACAAACTAAAATTGTTACTTTTTTAAAATTTCTTTTTGAAGCATTTCAAAAGCTTTATTTACAGCTTTCCGAATCACTTTAGTTCTATGGTTTCCCAAATTAAATTCTTCTGAAAAAACGGTGTCTTTTGTAGCAATAGCTATAAAAACTGTTCCAACCTCTGCATTCGAGTCTCCTTTGTCTGGTCCAGCATTTCCGGTTGTTGCAATAGCATAATCTGTTTTAAATAAATCTAAAACATTCTTGGCCATAGCTTCTGCTACTTGAGAACTTACTACAGAATGAGCCTTAATTAATGCTTCAGGGACTTTTAAAACATCCATTTTAGCTTCAGTGGCATAACTCACGATACTTCCTTTAAAGTATTTTGAAGCTCCGGGAATTTTTGTAAACGATTCGGCAATTTTTCCTCCAGTACAACTTTCGGCTGTAGCTACTGTTTTTCCAATATGAGTTAATTGTTTTCCTAAAACAGCTTCAATGGAAGTATCGGCCTCAAAACCTACAAAAATATCTTGTATTTGGGGTAAGAGTTTATCTATTTGATGCTGCATTTCGGTTTCTACTAACTCCTTATCCATATTCTTTGCTGACAAACGCAAACGAACTCTACCCAATCCAGGCAAGTAAGCTAACTTCATAAAATTTGGTAAACAAACTTCCCAGGCTTCAATCCTTTCTGCTAAAGAACTTTCTCCTAACCCATAGGTTAAAATGGTAGTATGTTTAATATATGGGAATTTGTAAGTTTCTCTTAACTTCGGAATTACTAAATTTTCCATCAAGGCTTTCATTTCAAAAGGAACTCCTGGAAGCGAAACAAACACTTTTCCATGGTGTTCCATCCACATACCTGGAGCACTTCCATTGACGTTCATTAAAACCTGTGCTTTTGAAGGTACTAATGCTTGATCGATATTTACTTGAGTTAAAGGCTGTTTAATATGAGTTTCCCAAATGTGTTGAATGTTTTTTAAAACAGCATGACTTTGCACCAAACTATCATTAAAATAATCTGCAATGGTTTTTTTGGTGATATCGTCTTTTGTTGGACCTAATCCTCCTGTAATAATTATAATATCGGCATTTTCTTCAGCTTCTTTTAAAGACTTTAATATATGAGCTTTATCATCCTGAACAGAGGTAATTTGATATACAGAAACACCAATAGAATTAAGAATTTTACTTATAAATGCTGAATTGGTATCTACTATCTGACCAATAAGAATTTCATCTCCAATAGTTATAATTTCTGCTTGCATTACAGGTTAAAATCTGCTTTCATTTCATTTGAAGCTTTCTCAACAGCTGTTAAAACAAGTTCTAATTTCTCTGAAATATCTAAACCTGTTTTCTCGAATTTTCCCCAATCTTGAACTTCAATTAGGTCTTGAAGCACACCAAGTTCGAACAAATCGATGGTTGGTTTCATTTTATGAGCTGCCTGATAAGCATTGTAATAGTCTTTTTCTGAAACTGCTTTTTCTAAACGTTGGGCATCTTCAGGTACTTCTCCTAAAAAAGCTTCGGCTAAGGCTTTTACAAAATCTTCATCGCCATCGGCTAACTCACGTACTCTAAATAATTTATAATGTTGTTCCATGTTATTTTACTGTTATTGAAAACATTTGCTTGTTTTCTATAAAACCTACTAATTTATCTTCTGCATTTACTCTTCCAACTCCAGCAGGAGTTCCTGTAAAGATAATATCTCCTATCTTTAAAGTAAAATATTTTGAGATATATTCTATGAGTTCATCAATTTTCCAGAGCATGTGACTGGTATTTCCCGTTTGAACCACTTCGCCATTTTTTTCTAAAGAAAAAGAGATGTTATTTACATTATCGATGTTTGATTTAGACATCCAATTTCCTACAACTGCTGCACCATCAAAAGCTTTGGCTTTTTCCCAAGGCAAGCCCTTTTCTTTTAGTTTGGCTTGCAAATCACGTGCCGTAAAATCAATACCTAATCCAATCTCATCATAATATTTATGTGCAAATTTTTTAGCAATGTGCTTTCCAACTTTATTAATCTTTACTAAAACTTCTACTTCATGATGCACATCTTCAGAAAAATCTGGAATAAAAAAAGGTTGTTTCTTTAATAAAATGGCTGTGTCTGGTTTTAAAAATACAACAGGGTCGGTTGGTTTTTCGTTTTCCAACTCTTTAATATGGTCTGTGTAATTTCTACCAATACAAATAAGCTTCATATTAATCCAGTTTGTTATTAAAAGATCTTAATTTAATAGATGTCAATACTTTTTTAGTATATAAAGGAAAGTCGGCATTTAACAACCAACCAAAATAACCAGGCTCAGTTTCCAACACATCTACCACACGCTTACCTTTATGTTTACCGAATGAAAAACACTCTTCACCTTCTTTATTAAAGATTAAAAAACCTGCAAAATCGGCAAACTTTTTACGAGAACTAAACTCTGCTAAAAACTTGGTATCGTTTTCTAACGTGTCGTATTTAGCTATTTGTGCCTTTAAAACTTCATAAGTCGCTAAGGTATCTGCTTCAGCACTATGTGCATCTTCCAGGCTTTTATCGCAATAAAATTTATAAGCAGCAACTAGTGTTCTTTGTTCCATTTTATGAAAAATAGTCTGCACATCTACCGACATTCTGTTTTTCATATCGAAATCGATATCTGCACGAAGCATTTCTTCAGCTAAAAGAGGAATATCGAATCTATTGGAATTAAAGCCACCCAAATCTGAATCTTTAATCAGGTTGTGAATTTCTTTTGCCAAATCTTTAAAAGTTGGTTTATCTGCCACATCTGCATCTGAAATCCCATGAATTTTTGTCACTTCAGCAGGAATGGGAATGGTAGGATTTACCAAACGAGTATAGCGTTCTTCCTTTCCATCTGGATACACTTTTAAAATGGAAATTTCTACAATTCTATCGTTTGTGATATTAATTCCAGTAGTTTCTAAATCGAAAAAACAGATGGGTTTGGTGAGATTAAGTTGCATGTAATTTAATTTTGGGCAAAGATACTTAGAATAAATAAAAAAGGGTTGACGAACACCTAAAACAAATTGATGAAATTTGGCTTTAAAAGATAATTAGTCGAACTTCGTTTCAATTACCTGAAAACCAACTAAAATAACAAACCATGAAAAAATTCATTTTAACTCTGTTAATTCTTTCCTCTTTTCAATTGGTTTTGACACAAAATCCAAGAGCAAGGGATTTGGGCATCCCTTTTGTTGGAAATACCGGTAAATTTAATGCCATTACAGATGTTCAAGGTGTTGAAGTTGGTTATAGCACCATTATTAAAGGAAAGGGTAAAAACATTCTTGGCGAAGGACCAATTAGAACAGGAGTGACTGCAATTTTTCCAAGAGGAAAAACTAAAAAATTCAGCCCTGTGTATGCCAATTGGTACAGTCTGAATGGCAATGGAGAAATGACTGGTACCACCTGGGTAACTGAGTCTGGTTTTCTTGAAACACCTATTATGATTACTAACACGAATAGTGTTGGAGAAGTAAGACAAGCTGTTTTAAAATGGTTTGTAGATACAGATTGGTATCGTGGCGAAAAATGGTGGTACACCTACCCTGTTGTAGCCGAAACTTATGATGGCTTTTTAAATGATATTTATGGTTTTCACGTAAAGGAAGAACATGTGTTGGAAGCCATAGAGAATACGTCTAGTGGCAAAATTGCCGAGGGAAATGTTGGTGGTGGAACAGGCATGATGTGTTTGGGCTTTAAAGGTGGTACAGGAACATCGTCTAGAGTGGTTCATATTAACGATTCTACGTACACGGTTGGTGTTCTTGTACAGTCAAATTTTGGTGCCAAGAAAAACTTGACCATTGCAGGAGTTCCAGTTGGCATGGAATTGATGCATGTAAAAAGTGAAGAATATAAAGGTGCTCCAATGTCTAACAGAAAGGAAGGCGATGGCTCTATAATTGTTATTGTTGCAACAGATGCACCTTTACTTCCACATCAATTAAAACGCATTGCGCAACGCATTCCATTAGGTATTGGGAATGTTGGTGGTAGAGGAAGCAATGGTTCTGGAGACATTTTTTTAGCCTTTTCTACGGCTAATGAAGGTGCTTTTAGTAGGTCTGAAAACACAACAGTTGAAAATGTTTCCAACGATATGATTTCCCCTTTATTTGAAGCCACAGTTCAAGCTGTTGAAGAGGCCATTATCAATGCCATGGTAGCTGCCGAAACTATGGAAGGCATTCATGGAAATACCAGTTACAGACTGCCTCATGATGAAACCATAGAAGTCATGAAGAAGTACAACAGATATCAACCTAAAGTAATTCTAAAAAATGAAGAACTAGAAACATATGCAGGAAAATATGAATTTAGACCTGAAGCTTATGCAACCATATCTCAAGAAGGAGGAAAACTATTCATTCAATTCCCGAAAACTCATAAAGCAGAAATGTCACCTATAAACAATCATACTTTCGAGGTTTTTGACTTTGGGGTTCGTATAAGTTTCAATAAGAACACAACTGAACTAACCATTATGGCTAATGGTGAAACTAAAGCCAAGAAAGTTGAATAATAAAAAACACTAGAACAATCACTCTTTAAAATTTAAAAATGAATAAAATAACTTTTTTATTGTTTCTTCTTACTCTAACCTTAAGCTGTAAAAACAATCCACAATATAACGACCCCATTCCAGAACACGACAATTTCACAATAGCATCCAGCCAGGTTGATGAAACTAGAGTAATTAATGTTTGGCTACCTCCTACTTATAAAAATGGTAACGATTCGTTTCCTGTGCTATATATGCCTGATGGTGGCATCAAAGAAGATTTTCCACATATTGCCAATACCCTTGCAAAACTTATAGAAGAAAAAAGCATTCCTCCTTATATTCTTGTTGGTATTGAAAATACAGAAAGAGGCAGAGATTTAACTGGTGTTTCTGAAAATATAGAAGATGAAAAATACTGTCCTTTAACAGATGGTGCCAAAAATTTCCGTGGGTTTATAACCGAAGAATTAACGAACGAGATTAACAACAACTATAGAACCACAGATAAAAAAGGCATTATTGGAGAATCTTTAGCTGGATTGTTTGTCATGGAAACCTTTATGTTAGAACCTAAATCCTTCGATTTTTACATTGCTATGGATCCTTCTCTTTGGTGGAATAGTTTTAATTTAGTTAAAGAAGCAAACAATCATTTGGCAAATTTTCCATCTGAAGAGAAAAAATTATGGTTTGCAGGTTCTGGAGCAGAAGATATTTCCAAACACACACAAAAGCTCGCCAAGATTTTAGAAGCTGAAGCACCTGAAAATGTGACATGGACCTATCAAGACGAACCTGATGAAAAACACAATACCATTTTTAGGGCCACCAAAGAAAAAGCAATGGTTTGGGCTTTGAATTATCCTTAAGATAAATACTATTATTAAAACAAAAAAAAACACAATCCTAAAATTGTGCTTTTCTGTTTTATATAGTTGAGATTATTAAATTCTCAGGAATTTGTTAGATTTCTCTATTAGAATCCCAAGCTTCTAAATAATCTTTAACAGCTTTAACAAATTGGCCTCCAAGAGCTCCATTTACAACTCTGTGGTCGTAAGAATGCGATAAGAACATTCTGTAACGGATGCCAATAAAGTCGCCTTCAGGAGTTTCTACAACTGCTGGCACTTTTCTAATAGCTCCAAGAGCTAATATCCCTACTTGTGGCTGATTAATAATTGGTGTTCCCATGATGCTACCAAAAGTACCAACATTGGTTACTGTATAAGTTCCACCTTGTATATCGTCTGGTTTCAATTGGTTTAATCTAGCTCTATTTGCTAAATCGTTTACCTTTTTAGTCATGCCAACTAAATTAAGTTGGTCAGCATCTTTAATAACAGGTACAATTAAGTTTCCATCTCCTAAAGCTGCAGCCATACCTAAATTAATATGTTTTTTCTTTACAATAGTATCTCCCTGAAGTGAAATGTTCATCATTGGGAAATCGCGTAAAGCCTTTGCAATGGCTTCCATAAAGATTGGTGTAAAGGTTAAGTTTTCTCCTTCACGTTTTGCAAAACCATCTTTTACTTTTTTACGCCAATTCCATATTTTAGTCACATCTGCTTCAATAAAACTCTGTACGTGAGCAGATGTTTGAACTGATTCCACCATATGATGTGCAATAATTTTGCCCATTCTGGTCATTTCTATAATCTCGTCGTCTCCACTAGCAACAACTGAAGCTGCTGCAGGTTTTTCAGATTTGGCAGGAGTAACTTGAGGCTTCTCGACTGTGTTTGAAGTGGCAACATTTTGTTGTGGGGCAGAACTTCTAGTTTCTAAGTGTGCTAGAATATCGTTTTTTGTTACACGACCATCTTTTCCAGTTCCAGAAATCCCGTCTAATTCTGCTTGAGAGATACCTTCTTTTTTAGCAATGTTCTTTACTAAAGGGGAATAGAACCTATCTTCTGATGAACTAACCGAAGCCACAGTTTCTTGAGCTGCTTCAACTGTTTGTGCTACTTGAGCAACAGCTGCTTGTTCTGCAACTGGGGCTTTTTGAGCTGGTTCTGCTTTTGGTGTTGCAGCTTCAACTGAGGCTTCACCTTCAGTTTCTATAACAGCAATAACTTGTCCTACTTGAACCACATCGTCTATGTTGAATAATTTTTCAACTAAAACGCCAGTAACTTCACTAGGCACTTCGCTATCTACTTTGTCAGTTGCAATTTCAAGAACTGCTTCATCTGCTTCAATAGTATCACCAACTTCTTTTAACCAAGAAGTGATTGTTGCTTCTGCAACACTTTCACCCATTTTAGGGAGTTTTAATTCAAATTTTGCCATATCTGTAATGGAAAGGTGTTTTTTTAAATTATGACTGCAAAATTAATGAAAATTCATTGAATCTATTGCAGTTTCTTCAATTAATTATTTTTTATACAAATGACTTCTCCGCGACTTTTAGAACTATTCGAGCCTAAAATAAACCCTGCATTTTTAAGCAAAAATTTAAAATAACTTGGTTGTTTTTGATTATTACTTGCCACCAAATCTATCGCTTTTTTAAAGCCTAAAAAATGTGTGTCTAAAATATATTCGAATTTTGGAATATAATTATCTACTGTTTCTTGTGCAACCACGTTTTTACTTAAAACATCTTGGATGTTTTGGTTAAATTCATTTGAAATAAGAACATAACCTTTAACTTGATTTGAATAGGCTTCTCCTTTTGGAAAGAAGATAGACACTATTTTAATTCCAATCCAAATTAAGATATTAAAAAGCCAATTGGCTTTAAAATGCTTTTCGAAAAACAATTGCATCGAGCCATTAAAACGTTTGGCATAGGTTTTATCTTTTAAAGTACTCTCGCCCTTAAAATGAATGACGGAAGTTTTTGGATTGTAATAATTATGATAACCTGCTTTTAATACTTTATAAGATAGATCTAAATCTTCGCCATACATAAAATAATCTTCATCGAACCCTCCAACTTCAACATATACACTTTTTTTTAAAAGCATGAAAGCTCCAACAAGAATAGGCACTTTTCCAATATTGTTTTCATTTAACTGGCTTGCGTAATAAGGTTTTGAAAAGCCAAGAATTTTTTTAATTGAAACCATTGGTGTAGGAACATTGCGTTTACTTTCTGGAAGAAATTGTCCTTTACCATCAATGAGTTTACAACCCAAAATTCCTAAATCAGTTTTTGTTTCTGCAAATTTTAAAAGAATTTCAAAGGTGTCTTCTGCAACAACCGTATCTGGGTTTAAGATGCATAAATAGTCACCATTTGCTTGTTTAACACCTATATTATTTCCTTTAGAAAAGCCGTCGTTAGATTTGTTTTCAATAAGTTTCACCTTAGGAAATAGTTCTTTCACCATCTGGCAACTATCATCTGGAGAATTATTATCAACAACAATAATTTCAGCATCCATATTGACAACTGCTGCTTCGACACTTCTTAGACATAATTCTAAAAAATGGCGCACGTTATAATTTAATATGATGATGGATAATTTCAAATAAAGATAATTAAGATTTTAGTGAGGCTTCAAATGGTATGCGATTAATAATGCTTCGACCAAGCGTGATTTCGTCTGTATATTCCAATTCGTTTCCAACCGAAATACCTCTTGCTATTGTAGACGTTGTTACTTGATAATCCTGAATTTGTTTATAAATATAAAAATTGGTGGTATCTCCTTCCATCGTAGAACCTAATGCAAAAATAAGCTCCTTAACAATACCATGTTTTACTTTTTCTACTAAGGGATGAATGTTTAAATCGTTTGGACCAATACCATCCATGGGTGAAATTTTCCCTCCCAAGACATGATATAAGCCTTTAAACGAACTGGTGTTTTCAATTGCCATGACATCGCGTATATCTTCTACCACGCATATAATTTCATTATTTCTGTGTGGATTGGCACAAATTTCACAAACATCTGTATCGCTAATATTATTACAACTTTTACAAAATTTAATATCTATTCTCATAGATTCTAATGCTTTTGCCAATTGAAGGGTTTGATCCTCAGGCTGTCTCAATAAGTGCAATACCAAACGCAAAGCTGTTCGCTTTCCAATTCCTGGTAATTGCGACATTTCATTCACAGCTTTTTCTAAAAGTTTAGACGAAAATTCCATAGCTGCGAATTTACTATTTAGCCACGAATTTCACTAATTTTCACAAGGCTTTTAAATAAATTATACTTCGTTTGGATTTTGGAATTTAATATTTGTAATTTGAAAACTGAAAAACCTGTTTCTATGAATGCGACTCAAATTATCTTACTTATTTTATCCTACTTCGGAGTTTTAATTTTAATCTCTTATTCTACAGGAAAAAAATCTGGTAACGATGCTTTTTTTAAAGGAAACAAACAATCTCCTTGGTTTGTAGTTGCTTTTGGAATGATTGGAGCTTCACTCTCGGGAGTGACTTTTATTTCTGTTCCTGGCTGGATTGAAGCGTCGCAATTTAGTTACATGCAGGTGGTTTTGGGTTATATTGTTGGATATTTAGTTATTGGTACAGTTTTACTTCCTTTATATTACAAATTAAATTTAACCTCCATTTACACCTATTTAGAGGAACGTTTTGGTGATTATTCTTATAAGACTGGAGCTTCTTTTTTCTTAATTTCCAGAATTGTTGGAGCTAGTTTTAGACTGTTTCTAGTAGCCAATGTCTTGCAAGTTATTCTTTTTGATGAGATTGGTATTGCCTTTTGGCAAACAGTTATTATTACCGTATTACTTATTTGGTTATATACGTTTAAATCTGGTATAAAAACCATTGTTTGGACAGACACATTACAAACGCTCTTTATGTTGATAGCTGTTGGTGTAACCATTTATTTTGTAAGTGATGAATTGGGTTTAACAGGAGGCAATATTTTAGGCTTTGTATTAGATAGCGATCTTTCTAAGACCTTCTTTTTCGACGATTTTAAATCCAGTAATTACTTTTGGAAACAGTTTATTTCTGGTGCTTTTATAGCTATTGTTATGACAGGTTTAGACCAAGACATGATGCAAAAGAACCTAACCTGTAAAACGCTGAAAGATGCTCAGAAAAATATGTTTTGGTTTACTATTGTTTTAACGGTTGTCAACTTTATCTTTTTATGTTTGGGCTTACTATTAACCGTTTATGCAGAACAAAATGGTATTGACGCACACAAAGATGATTTATTTCCGATTTTAGCCAAAAATCACCTAGGAATTGGTGTGTTTGTATTCTTTCTTATTGGGTTAATTGCAGCTGCCTACAGCAGTGCAGATAGTGCTTTAACAGCATTAACAACCTCTTTTAGTATAGATATTTTAGATATTGAAAAGAAACTGGACGAAAAAGCCCAAGTTGCTAAAAGGAAACAAATTCACGTACTTTTTTCAATCGTTTTAATTCTTGTAATTATATCTTTTAAATATCTCATAAAAGATGAAAGTGTTATAGCCAAACTTTTTGTGTTTGCTGGATATACGTATGGACCTTTACTAGGTTTGTATGCTTTTGGATTGTTTACCAAATGGCAGGTAAGAGATAAATTGGTTCCTGTAATCGCCATTCTTTCACCTATCTTATCTTATGTAATTAGTGTGAATAGTGCAATCTGGTTTGGTTTTGAATTTGGCTTCTTTATCTTAATCTTAAATGGGTTCTTAACTTTCTTGGGGTTAATACTGATTCGTAGAAAGTAAGACTAAAGTACAAGCGACTTCAAAATCGATTTCATGCATTTTTAAAATATTATAAAACTCCGGGTTTTCAGTCCCTGGATTAAAAATAACGCGATTAGGTTTTAAAGATAAAATATAATCGTAATAAGCTTTTTGATTGTTTGGGTTTAAGTAAAGAGTTACTGTATCAATATCCTTATAAGGCATTAAATCGGTATCAATTTGTACACCATTTACTGTTCCTTGTTTTAATCCTATTGCGAATACTTCATGACCAGATTGCACCAATCGGTTGACTGCTATATTAGAGTATCTACTAGCATTTAAAGAAGCTCCAAGTACTAAGGCCTTTTTTTTCATTTGTTAAAGTCTGTTAAGTATTGTTAAAAAGAGTAACAATACCCAAAAATAGGCGTCTATATAGTAAATACAAAATAAGTTATCTTAAAATAAACTTATAATAATATTTAATAGCCTACATAATAGTTGATGGTTAGTGTTAAGTCTGGCTATTAAATAAGAAAACCCAAAACATGATGTTTTGGGTTTTTGATTTTAGAATTGTTAAATGATAGTTAAATATAGACATGGATGAAATAAAATCGTCTTTTCTACGTCTATATAATAAGTGATAAGTTTTTAAGTAATCAAACTATAAAAAACTTTTTATGGTTAGTGTTAGTTAAAATTGGTTAGTAGTGAAAAACCCGAAACAGACTTGTTTCGGGTTTTTTGTATTTTATATTCTAATTCACTTTCATTTAGAAACCAGACTACCATTTAATTATAACAGATCCCCAAGTAAATCCACTACCAAAAGCAGCAAGTACCACAGTATCTCCTTCTTTTACTTTTCCTTCTTCCCAAGCTTCAGTTAAAGCTATTGGAATAGAGGCAGCAGTTGTGTTTCCATATTTTTGAATGTTATTAAAAACTTGGTCGTCTGTAAGCTTAAACTTCTTTTGAATAAATTGTGCAATTCTTAAATTGGCCTGATGAGGAATAAGCATATCTATATCATCGATTTCTAAATTATTTTTTTGTAATCCTTCATTGATTACTTCACTAAAACGAACCACAGCATTTTTAAAGACAAATTGCCCATTCATATAAGGAAAATAACTATCGTCGTCCGGATTATCATCTGCAAGAATATCATTAATCCAACGTTTTCCCATTCCAGGAGCAACAAGCACTAATTCTTCTGCATGCTCTCCTTGTGAATGAAGGTGGGTCGATAATATACCTTTACTTGAATCTTCTTCTCTAGTTAAAACGGCTGCTCCTGCTCCATCTCCAAAAATAACTGAAACCCCTCTACCTCTATCTGTTTTATCCAAACCATGAGAGTGTAATTCACTCCCAATTACTAGCACATTTTTATACATGCCTGTTTTAATAAAATTATCGGCTACAGATAATGCATATACAAATCCAGAACATTGGTTTCTTACATCTAATGCTCCAACGGTTTTAATATCAAGAGCATGTTGTACCTGCACACCTGGACCTGGAAAATACATGTCTGGACTTAAAGTTGCAAACACAATAAAATCGATCTCGTCTTTATCAATTCCAGATCGTTCAATAGCTATTTTAGCAGCTTTTATTCCCATAACCGATGTGGTATCACCAGAACCAGGTTTAACCCAACGTCTTTCCTGGATACCTGTACGTTCTTGAATCCATGCATCGTTGGTGTCCATCATTTTTGACAAATCATCATTAGTCACCACATTATCAGGAACATATTTTCCTAAACCAATAATTTTTGAATTATACATAAATAAACAATTTAGTTATTTAATCAGGTTTGCAATTTAATCATTAAAAATAGTATTCTCATAATTATTGATTTTAAATATAAATTTCATAAAATTTCATCTTTTTAACACGCTTTTAATAATTTCAAACCTAAGTTTTAGTAGCTTTAAAAACCAAAATACAAACCACATGAAAACATCTTTATTTCACCTGTTTTTGTTTGTTACTTTTTTAAGTTTCGGACAAGAAAATTTAACTTATCAAAAACCTCATCAAAACATTCTAGAACTTGCCGAAGCTCCTTTAGCTCCAAGCATTAGAATGGATAGTAAAGGAAATAACATTGTCTTTTTATATAGAAGCAATTTTAAAAGTATTGAAGAACTATCTGAAACCGAAATGCGCTTAGGAGGATTACGCATCAATCCTGTAACAAACATTGGTAGTAGAACCAGATATTATATAGATATAAAGGTTAAAAACGGCATAGACGCCAAAGAAACAGCTGTTTCAGGACTGCCAGAAAATGGTAGATTTGCTAATTTCTCATGGTCTCCTAACCAAGAATATATGGCTTTTACAAATACCATACCTTCGGGAGTAGAACTTTGGATTGTTGATGTTAACAAGGCTAAAGCAACAAAAATTAGTCAGGCAAATTTAAATGCAAATATAGGAAGTCCGTTTACATGGTTTAAAGACAGTAAATCTCTAATAGTAACGACGCTTCCAACCAATAGAAAATCATTAATAGACACTAAAGAAGCTATTCCTACTGGACCTACGATTTCTATTAGTGAAGCTGGTGTTGAAGCACAAAACAGAACTTATCAAGATTTACTTAAAAACAAAAACGACGAATATAATTTTGAGCTTTTAACACACGCAGAATTATTTAAAATAAATATTGACGGTTCATCCAGCCTTTGGAAAAAAAGCGATATGTATCGAGATATATCCTTTTCTCCAGACGGGAATTATGTCATGGTTACAACTATTAACAGACCTTTTTCTTATTTGGTGCCTTATTATAGGTTTCCCTCAACAACAACAATTTATAAATCTAATGGCGATTTTGTAAACACGTTTTTAGAAGTCCCATTAATTGAAGATTTACCTAAAGGCTTTATGGCAGAAAGAACTGGAAAAAGAGATGTAACTTGGAGACACGACAAACCAGCAACCTTAGTTTGGACAGAGGCCTTAGATGGTGGAGATCCAGAAAACGATGTGCCATTTAGAGACGAAGTATTCCAACAAGATGCTCCTTTTACTGGAAAAGTAACCTCGCTTTTAAAAACAATAGATCGTTTTAGATTTATACAATGGGGAAATAATAATACTGCATTAGCTTATGATTATTGGTGGAATACCAGAAACACCAGAACGTATCTTTTTAATCCATCGGATAATAGTCAAGAACCAAAAATTGTTTTCGATAGAAATTATCAAGATGTCTACAGCAATCCAGGAAGTTTTGTTTCTACTAAAAATGATTTCGATGAATCTATTTTAGATTTAGATAATAATAATGCTTATCTCATTGGTGATGGTTATAGCGATGCTGGAAAATTTCCTTTTATCGATGAAATAAATTTGGGAAATTTAGAAACCACTAGATTGTACCAATCGACCTTATCGGAACAATTAGAAGATATTTCTATGGCTTTAAACGCCAAACAAGGAGAATATGTTGTAAGAATTGAATCTAAAAATGAATACCCTAACTATTACGTTCGGAATATTAAAAAACGTATTGGACTACAACCATTAACACAATTTGAAAATCCTTTTAAAAGCATTCAAGATGTTCAAAAAGAAGTAATTAAATACAAACGTGCAGATGGTTTAGAATTAACAGGAACCCTTTATTTGCCTACTAATTACGAAGTAGGAAAAAAATACCCAATGGTTATATGGGCTTACCCTCAAGAATTCAAAGACAAAAGTAGTGCTGGACAAAACACCAAAAGCTCGAACGAATTTACGTATCCTTGGTATGGATCACCTATTTATTGGGTAACCAGAGGTTATGTGGTTTTAGACGATGCTTCTTTCCCTATTGTTGGTGAAGGAGACGAGGAACCTAATGATACGTTTATAGAGCAATTAGTTTCCAATGGAAAAGCTGCCATAGACGCTGTGGATGCTTTAGGATATATAGATAGAAACAAAGTAGCTGTTGGTGGCCATAGTTATGGGGCCTTTATGACAGCCAATTTATTATCGCATTCAAATTTATTTGCAGCAGGAATAGCTAGAAGTGGAGCTTATAATAGAACTTTAACACCTTTTGGTTTCCAGAGTGAAGAACGTAATTATTGGGAATCCCCAGAAGTTTATTACAACATGTCGCCTTTTATGCATGCTGATACTATGAAAACACCTTTACTTTTAATTCATGGTGAAGCTGATAATAATTCTGGAACATATCCTTTACAAAGTGAACGTTATTTCAACGCACTTAAAGGATTAGGAGCTCCCGTTAGATTGGTTATGTTACCTAAAGAAAGTCATGGATATGTCGCTAAAGAGTCTGTTCTACACATGCTTTGGGAACAAGATGAATGGTTGGAAAATAATGTAAAAAACAAACCAGAAACATCTGAAGGCACACATTAATAAAAATTAATTAAAGGAATAAAAAAACCACCAAATTGGTGGTTTTTTTTATGTCTTAAAATGCAGTTGAGCACTGCAAATCTATTGATTTTACTTTTCAGACATCATATTAAATCATTTTCGCATTAATATGACTCATGGCATGTTCAGAAATAGCCGTAATAGATAAAGAGGGGTTCACTCCTGGATTTGCTGAAATCATTGAACCATCACAAACCAACATGTTTTTATAACCAAAAACTTTATTGTGTTTATCAATTACTCCTTTAGTTGCATCTTCAGCCATGACAGCTCCTCCCAGAATATGCGCTGTGGTTGGAGTTCCTAACAGAGCATCCGTAAAGTTAGCATAGGGAATTCCGTTTACTTTCTTGGCAACCTGCTTACCTAATTCCATAGCTTCAGGAATAAAAGCACTCGGTTTTGGTCCAGATTCTTTAACGGTTTTCATTTTGGTAAACTTGCCTAATTTCATTTGTAGTGTACTATCCAAAGTTTGCATAAACAATAAGATAGTTGTTCGTTGTGCATAATTTTTTGAAAAGATGGTTTTAAAAAACCTAGAAGGTTGTTTAAAAAATAAACCAACAATTCCTAACAATCTAAATAGTACAAACTTATTATGAATAGTTGGCATGGTTAAAGTTTTTGAAAAACTGGAACCTTCACCATAACGCACAGGTTCTAAATGGCTATTTTCGTCTGTATGTAAAATAGAACCAATAGCAATTCCCTTGGAATAATCTTTTGGATTTTTATCTGTTGATGTCACTAATAACAACGATTCATTATTGGTTCTAATGTTTTTCCCTACAGCATTAGATAAATTAAGTAAGGAAGATTTTTTTAGTTTTAATAACAATGGAACCGTTCCCATAACGCCACCTGAAAAAATAACTCCTTTTGCCGTAACACTTGCTTTTGCTTTTCTTCCTATACTAGATTTAAAGTCAATTTTATAACCATCTGAACCATCTTTATTTCCTAGCACAGACACATTATAAACTTCTTTTTCGGCTAAAATTTCAGTCCCTAATTGTTGTGCTAAATGCAGGTAATTTTTATCCAACGTATTTTTGGCATTGTATCTACATCCTGTCATGCAAGCACCACAAAACACACAGCCTGTTCTATCTGGACCTTTGCCATTAAAATATGGATCTGCTACTTTTTTACCAGCTTCACCAAAATATACAGCCACTTTGGTAGCTTCAAAATGAGCTTCCTTTCCAATGTCTTTCGCCAAGTCTTTTATTAATAAATCCGATTCGTATAATTTCGGATTTGTTTCTGCTCCTAACATTTTATAAGCCGTATCATAAAATGGCTTTAGTTGGTTCTCCCAATTATTTAAATTGGCCCAACTTCCAGTTTTAAAAAACTCCCTTTTAGGAATCGGCAATGTATTAGCATACGTTAAAGAACCTCCACCAACGCCAACACCAGAAAGAACCGTCACGTGATTTAAAAAAGTCATTTTAAAAATACCATGAAGTTTTGCTTTAGGTTCCCAAAGCCACTTTTTTAAGTTCCAGTTGGTTTTTGGGAAGTCTTTATCATGAAACCATTTTCCTTTCTCAATGACTAAAACTTTATAGCCTTTTTCAGACAGTCTTAATGCAGATACAGATCCTCCAAAACCACTTCCAATAATCACATAATCGTAATCTAAATTCACTATAGATTTGTTTTTTATAAAACTAAAAATATTATTCGGCTTTCATAGATAATTCAAAATGAATTTCATGGTGTCAGTTTGTCACTTATTCATGCTTGGCATTTTTGTTGTTTTATTGAATACATTAGAAATAAACATATTATTAATTAGATTTCTTCCTTTGAAGGAATTATAAATACATTACACTATGACAAAAGGAAATATTAATGTTTCGGTAGAAAATATCTTTCCATTAATTAAAAAATTCCTGTATAGCGATCACGAAATCTTTTTACGTGAGTTAATAAGTAACGCTACAGATGCCACTTTAAAACTGAAACATTTAACAAGTATTGGAGAAGCTTCAGTAGAATATGGCAATCCAAAAATTGAAATTAAAATCGATAAGGAAGGAAAAAAACTTCATATTATCGATCAAGGTTTAGGAATGACAGCTGAAGAAGTTGAAAAATACATCAACCAGATTGCTTTTTCAGGTGCTGAAGAGTTTTTAGACAAGTATAAAGATTCTGGAAAAGATTCTGGAATTATTGGGCATTTTGGTCTTGGCTTTTATTCAGCCTTTATGGTTGCTGAAAAAGTAGAAATCATCACAAAATCTTTTAAAGACGAGCCTGCAGCACATTGGACCTGCGATGGAAGTCCGGAATTCACTTTAGAACCTCATGACAAAACGGATAGAGGGACAGAAATCATCCTTCATATTGCTGAAGATTCTACAGAGTTTTTAGAAGAAGCGCGTATAAACAGTTTACTTACTAAGTATAATAAGTTTATGCCTATTCCTATTAAATTTGGAACTAATGAGGTAAACGATCCTGATTTTACACCGCAAACAACAACTGATAAAGATGGTAAGGAAACCACCGAGCCACACAAACAAATAACCGTTGATAACATCATCAACAACCCGAATCCTGCTTGGACCAAACAACCAGCAGAATTAGAAGATGAAAACTATAAAAGTTTTTACAGAGAATTGTATCCAACGCAATTTGAAGAGCCTTTATTCCACATTCACTTAAATGTAGATTATCCATTTAATCTTACTGGAATCTTGTATTTCCCTAAGATGACGAATGATTTAAACATTCAGAAGGATAAAATTCAATTATACCAGAATCAGGTTTTTGTAACCGATAATGTGGAAGGAATTGTTCCAGAATTTTTAACCATGTTACGTGGTGTAATTGATTCTCCAGACATTCCTTTAAATGTTTCTCGTTCTTATTTACAAGCCGATGGTGCAGTTAAAAAGATATCCTCTTACATTACTAGAAAAGTTGCCGATAAATTAAAATCGTTGTTCAACAATAACAGAGAAGATTTTGAAGCTAAATGGAACGATATTAAAATTGTGATTGAATACGGGATGCTTTCTGAAGATAAATTCTTTGAAAAAGCAGATGCTTTTGCATTATATCCAACTGTTGATGGAAAATATTATACGTATGAAGAGCTTTTCAATAAAGTAAAAGCCAATCAAACAGATAAAGACGGAAAATTAGTACTTCTTTATGCATCTAATGAAGATGCACAACATAGTTATATTGAAGCTGCTAAAACTAAAGGTTACGAAGTGTTATTATTAGATTCTCCAATTATTAGTCATTTAATGCAAAAACTGGAATCTACTAAAGAGAATATTACGTTTACTCGTGTAGATGCAGATCATGTTGATAATTTAATTAAGAAAGATGACACGAAGATTTCTAAATTAACCGAAGAGCAAAAATCAGCATTGGAAACCCTATTAAAGGAAGTGATTCCTGCTGAAAAATTCTCGGTACAATTGGAAACTATGGATAGCACTGCCACACCATTTATGATTACGCAACCAGAGTTTATGCGTAGAATGAAAGAGATGCAGCAAACTGGTGGTGGTGGAATGTTTGGAATGGGTAACATGCCAGACATGTACAACTTGGTTGTAAACACAAATTCTGATTTAGTTAGTGAAATTTTAGCTACTAAAACCAAAAAGAAACAAGAACGTTTAATTACACAAAGTTTAGACTTAGCCAGATTATCTCAAGGGCTTTTAAAAGGTGAAGAACTTACTAATTTTATCAAGCGTAGTTACGAGATGATAAAATAGTTTAAACAACACATCTTACTAGATTTTATAATACCAAACCACTTTGATGCTTTTCAAAGTGGTTTGTTAATTTAAAAAATATCTAAAAATATTTTTTTATTTCATAATGTAAAGTATATTTGTCATTATATAAAACTTGCTTTCCTTTTTGGAAAGATTGTTTGTCAAAAAAAAAAAAAAAAAACTTATGGAAAAAAAGAATTTTATAGACTGTGAGCGTAAACAATTTACTAAGCTTTTAAAATTTAGGTTACCCAACACATTTATGTTTGTAGGTATTACCATAGCTGCACTATCAATAGTATCTATGTTTGTAAATGCCTTTGTATTAGAAGGAGATAATCACTGGTTAAAATTACTTTCACAAAAAACCTTATTAATCGGCATGTTAATCATGTCTATTAGTAAAGATAAAATAGAAGATGAAATGACCATTCAACTAAGGTCGCAATCTTATATGATAGCTTTTATTGTAGGTGTTATTTATGCCATGTTTATGCCTTATGTGGAATTTGGCGTTTCTAATATGGTTCATAATGGTGGAGAAAATTATAAAGATTTGGGCGATTTCCAAGTACTTTTGTTTATGCTCATGATTCAGTTAATGTTTTACCATAATTTAAAACGTTACAGATAATTATGGAGAATACTTTAAAATTAGAACGTGTTATTTTAAATTTAACACAAGATGAATTAGCGCAAAAAATAGGCGTCTCTAGGCAAACTATCAATTCTATTGAAGCTAATAGATATGTACCTTCAACGGTTTTAGCATTAAAACTTTCTGAAGTCTTTGACAAACCTGTTAATGATTTTTTTAAACTTACTAAAGATGATTAGACAGATATTTTTATAGTTTCAAGTAACGCAAAAATGACATCAATTATTTTTAAATAATTCAGATATTAAAAACTAAAAAACCACCTTAAAATCAGGTGGTTTTTTTAATAAAATTGGTTGGTTAATTGGTTAGTCGCCACTCAGGTTTTTATTATACACCCAGATTTCATCAAAGGTGTCTTCAAATAAATCGTCTCTTGCGTCTAGAAAATTTTGAAAACTATTTTCCCCATGAAGTTTTTCGAAAGCCTCTTTAAAATTTGGACCTTCTTTATCAAATTCCGTCCAGTTTTTACTAAACCCAACAGATGCTACATGTCTTCCAAGGTCTCCTTGCAAGAAATTATTATAATATAATCCCCAAGGGTTTTCACCAGGCATAGATTTTAGAGTAGTACTTACTTTCTTAAAAAAGTCTTTCATAAGGTATTGATGGTCATCAGCTAACTCCATTATTCTTACAAATAAAATTGGATATTTAACTTCATCTCCTGCAAGTAAACTGGTATTAGATAACTCATCATCTTGAGACCAATATTCAACAGTTTGAACTTTTTTAACATACGGCATCACATTGTCTCTCCAATCAGCATCATGTGCTCCTCTTGGTCTGGAGTCGTTGTGTTTAAACATCATTGGACCCATTTGCCAAATAATGTTTCCAGCATTTGGTCCAGTTGTAATGTTAAATACAAAAGCATTAAAATGACCTTCGCTATGGTACGTTTGGTTATGCTTTCTCATGTTCTCACCAAACGTTTTCAAATTGGCGTAATCTGGAGTTAACATAACGTTTTGCCACATAGTGTAATCTTTTGATTCTTGAGAGTTCGCGTTAATTGACACTCCTAAAACCATGACTAGCATCATTGCAGATGCGATAGTTTTTTTAAACATAATTATAAAATTTAGTTGATTAATAGCACTATTTGTAACGATTGCAAATAGAAAAAAATTAATAATAAAAAAGTGATAATGATATAATAAATGGATAAAAACAAAGCCATTTAAGATAAGGATCAGCTTTGGGAGGTGTTTAAAGTAAATAATTATTTGTCAGTAAATCAAATGATTACGGACGAATTAGCGGTTTCATTGTCCGAAGGATGCTTTTTGTTTATCGGAAATAAAAAAGCTACCTAAAAACAGGTAGCTCAATATCTTATTTTATGTCTATTTTAATCTGTCACACTGTTAGATTCTAAAACTGTAATAGTTGCATTTGGATCTATTTTATAAATAAGTTCTCTTACCATTTCAATTTTTTTAGTATTCTTGGTAATAAGAATCAACTTTCCATTGGCATCATAATGGATTAATTTTAAAATTCCATCTGTATGTTTCTTATTCTTTAATATGGACTCTTGAATTAATATATTTTTAGAAGAAAACACAAACAATGTCATGTTTTTAAGCGACTTTTTCATAAAATATTCAATCGTTTTACTAATGGCAATTATAGCAATAATACTATAAGCTGCCATGGTAAAATCTTCAAAAACTAAGACACCTAATAAGATAACAATACCATCAATAATTAATATTAATTGATTGTATGGTAATTTTATTTTTGTTGCTAAAATTCTAACCAAGATATCGTTGCCACCCGTTGTTGCTCCTGCATTCATAACTATAAAAACCGAGAGACCTATAATAACACCTCCAAAAACAGAGGAGACTAAGACATCTTCAACATAAATTTTATTGTTCAATAAATTTGAAAATACATCTATATAAAACGACACCAAAACCATTGAAAAGGCCGTTTTAATACCCGTTTTAACACCTAGCACTTTTGTTCCCCATAAAAGCAAAGGAATATTTATCATCAAAGCTAAAAGACCAATAGATAATCCGGTTAACTTATTAATAACAATACTCAGTCCTAGAATCCCTCCAGGTACAATATTATGTGGAATTATAAATACCACATAAGTAATAGCTAACAATACAGAGCCAGCAAAAACCCAAGTATAACTTTTAAGTTCTTTAAGTACAATGTCTTTTTTTAATGTGAGTATGAATCTGTTTTTCATGATGCATTTCAATAAAAAAATCCCTTTGATTAAATGTTAATCAAAGGGATTTTAAATTATAATATAAATATATTTTATTCTCTTTGATAAATAGTTATTGCCTTACACATAAACTTACGTGTAATCTTATTAGTCTTACAAATTGGTTTCATCTTAAATAAATTCATTTTTAAAGTTTAGTAAATAAAAAAAGCGTTCTAACAATTAGTAGAACGCTTTTAAAATATTTTAAATATATAGTACGCTCTAGCCCTTGGAAAATTTCCAATTCATCTTACAAATGCTATGTATGCGATTATTTCTCATATTGAAGCAACAAATTTATAATTAATTTTTAAGAGGCATGATATATTTAGTCTTTTTTTTATATTTTTTTGAAATGCCGTCAAAATGAGACGAATTAATAAGACGAAAATGTATCCTTCACAAATTGAATCCTTTAAAATTCATCTATCTTTGTCGAAAATTAAGACACATGTCATTTAAAGACTTACAACTTATAGATCCTCTTTTAAAAGCCATTGAAGAACAGGGTTATACCACTCCTACTCAAGTTCAAGAAAAAACCATTCCTTTAGTTTTAGCAAAAAAAGATGTCATTACTTCTGCTCAAACAGGAACTGGCAAAACTGCTGCTTTTGCATTACCTATTTTGCAATTGCTTTCAGATAAACAAGATGCACCAAAAAGAGGAAAAAAAATAAAAGCGCTTATTGTTAGTCCTACAAGAGAATTGGCATTACAAATTGGAAATAATTTTAAGGCCTATGGTAGACATACCAATCTACGAACTACTGTTATTTTTGGAGGTGCTTCTATAGAACCACAAATTGATGTTTTAACTAAAGGGGTAGATATATTAGTTGCAACTCCTGGACGTTTAATCGATTTGTACAAACAAGAGGTTATTACTTTGGAACACATTGAAATTTTAGTTTTAGATGAAGCTGACTTAATGTTAGACATGGGTTTTATAGACGATGTTAAGCAAATTGAAAGTTTATGTCCAAAACAGAAGCAGATCCTTTTATTTTCGGCAACCATGCCATTTAAGGTTGAGCAACTTGCCAACACCATTCTAAATAACCCAGAACGTATTGAAGTTCATACAACGTTATCATCAGCAAATAATATTGGGCAGGTGTTGTATTATGTTCCAAAACGCAACAAAATAGAATTGTGTTTACACTTATTAAGAAACGAAATAAAAGGTAGTATCTTAATTTTTAGACGCACTAAATTTGGAGTGGATAAATTAGAACAAACCTTAATTAAAAACAATTATCAAGTAGAAACACTTCATGGTGATAAATCTCAAACCGATAGACAAACAGCATTAAAAAAGTTTAAAAGTGGTCAAGTAAATATTCTTGTAGCTACAGATGTTGCTGCTCGTGGGATTGATATTAACGAATTGGATGCCGTAATTAATTTCGATTTACCTAACATTCCAGAAACTTATGTTCATAGAATTGGAAGAACTGGTCGTGCTGGAAACTCTGGTATGTCTTATTCTTTCTGTGGTGCAGATGAAAAAGCCTATGTACAAACCATCCAACAATTACTTCAAATCCAGATTCCTGTTGAAGAATTACATCCTTATCCCTTAGATCCAAACACCAAAGCTGAAATTCATAAATCGAAACAAACAGCAAGCAAACATAAAAAAGGCAGAAAAAGTGCTGCTTCTAGAAAGAAGAAAAAACGCTGGTATTGATTTAGTGTTTAGTGTTTAGTGTTTAGTGTTTAGTGTTTAGTGTTTAGAAGTTTAGAAGTTTAATCTTTTATCGAAATAGTTTTTAAGCAACGGAATTTGGATACAAACCATAATTCCAAATAGAATAAGAGCGTATAAACTTGTCGTTGACAGTTTTACTCCTGAAAGTAGATTAGGCATTTTAAAATTTGAAAGGACACTAAAATCTATAACATCAAACCAGTCACTACTTTGAAAATCACCAGTAATCAAAACAAAAACTACAAAAGCCAAAACAATTAGAATTAAAAATACCCAACCTGTTTTAGTGATTAAAGGTTTATATAAAGTTACATCACTTTTAGAAGAAGTTGTAACTTGTTGCATGACTTGAGACGTAAAATCCAAAGAAGGGGCTTCTAAAACAGAATCCTTCATGACTTTACTCACTAATTTTTCTATATGTTTATCTACGTTCTCTTTCATAATGTTTAATAATTTCTGGTTCAATACGTTGTTTTAAAATAACCATTAATTTTTTTCTACTTCTAAAGAGTTTTACTTTTACGTTATTTGCTGTTAAACCAACAACTTTGGCAATTTCATCTAGAGATTGTTCTTCAAAATAATAAAGAGTTAGTAAAAATCCGTCTTCATTTGGCAACAAATTTAAACAATCCTGTATGGCTTGTTTACGTTCGTCTGCAACCATATTCTCTAAGGCGTTGTCTATGGTCTTAACTTGATGTTCTGTATACTCATCAATAGCAATTTCGTTATATTTTCTTTTATTCTTTTTTATTCTATCTAAACAGGTGTTATAAGCTACTTTATAAATCCATGTTGAAAATTTTGAGTCTCCTTTAAATTTAGACAATGATTTATAGGCTTTAATAAACGTATCTTGCGATACTTCTTCTGCTTCCTCTCTATGTTTTAACATGCGCAACGCCAAAGTAAAAACCAAGTCTTTATAACGATCTACTAAAATTGCAAATGCATTAGTATCGCCTTCGGTTATTTGATTGATGAGTATTTGGTCGTTGTTGGTGGTCATTTATATTAAGACGACAATAGTTTATAAATGGTTACACTTTTATTAAAAAAAGATTTATAAAAAATAATTTTACTTTTTTATGTAACCTAAACTCAAGACGAGTCGTCATAAGCTATGAACACATTAAAATTAATCAATTAAAAACAAACAATTATGGGATCAGAATTAATTATCATACCAATTATATTTGGAGCAATTTTCGGAGTATTTTACTTATACTTTTCTACTAGAAACAAAGAACGCTTAGCGCTTATTGAAAAAGGTGCCGATGCAAGCATTTTTATTAAAGGCAAGCAAAGTACTGCTCCAATATGGAAGGTCTTTATTTTAAACCTTGCCTTATTATTAATGGGCATTGGGGTTGGAGTTTTTATAGCATCTATATTAGAAAGTTACACAACTCTTGATGATGATGCTGTATATCCAGCAACCATATTCTTTATGGCTGGAGCTGGTTTATTTTTAGGCTTTAAAATGACTAAAGATTTAGATAAAGAATAATCTATTACAATGTAACACACTTTTAAACCTGCTATTTTATCCATAGCAGGTTTTTTATTTTGATTTTTTTAGATTTGAATCTGTATCTTTAAAGATTATAAAACAATTGCAATCAATTCATAACATGTATAAAATACCTGCATTTTTATTATTTATATGTCTTTCAATTAACTGTTTCTCCCAAACTGCAGTTATAGATTCTCAAACAAAACACCCTGTGTCTTACGCAACTATTTCGTTTGGAAATGGTCAAGGCGTGTTTGCAGATGATGAAGGGACATTCATGTTTACAAAAAAAATATATCCAGATATCGATTCACTTTTTGTTTCTGCTTTAGGGTTTAAAGATTTACATATTTCATCGGAAAACCTACCAGACACATTACATTTAGTGCCATATATAGACAAATTAGATGAAGTGGTTGTTCGAGCCAAACTAGATAGAAAATACAAAGAGGAATCTATGGAGCCTTACCTAGACGACGATTATTATAAATGTTGGTTACCAACTATTGAATCTGAAATTGCTGTCTATTTTAAAAACCCAGATGATAAACTCAAAAAATTAACTGAAGTCCATTTTCCTATAGCTTTAGAATCTAAAGATTGGGAGAAAAGACATAAGTCCAATGCTGAAAAAAAGCCTTTTTCAACTTTATTTAAAGTGAATGTATACCAGAACAACAACGGCTTTCCTGGCAAACCATTAACTTATCAAAATATGGTTTTTAGAGTCACTGAAAAACATGGCGATGCTTTTACTTTAGACGTATCTGGCCAAGATATTTATATTCCAGAATCTGGTTTATTTATTTCGCTTCAGGTATTAGGTTATACCGATAAAGTAGGGAAACTTTTACCTAATAAAAAATATAAGGAAATTAAATCCAGAGGTCAAACTGTGAAAATTCCAACCAATTTTAGACCTCTACTTCCATTTACCAACGAAATTCCAGAAAATAACACGTTTATAAAACGTGTCTTTTTAAATAGAAACCAATGGATTCAATTTAAAAAAGGAAATGTAGACGATTCTAGTTTGATAAAAGCTGGATTGAACAACTATGGTATGGGAATTACATTTAATGTCTATAAAGACGAATAACTCTAGATGTACTTTTTATAACTTAGGAACAGTACCATATTATCTAACTTGTTTTTAAATAATAAAAAAACGACCTTAGTAAGCATCAAAGACCATTCACATTAAGAATTTATAAATTATGAAAACATCCTTTAAATTATTACTATGCCTGCTATTTTTATTCAGTTATACAGTTTCCTATTCACAAGAAAAGGCTGTGCCTGTTTTTGAAAATGGCGAAGCTCAGATTGTCCCAGAATTTAGTAAACCGGAAAGCTGGATAAGACACGATTTATGGGTTGAAACCGAATTTGATACCGATGGAGATAACAATCCAGATAGAATGCATGTGTCTGTTACAAGACCTCCTCAAACAGATTCTGAAGACTTAAAATTACCAGTTATTTATGTGTCTAGCCCTTATTTTGCTGGAGTAGCAAGAAATGAAGATGGCCTTTTTTGGGATGTCAAACATGAACTAGGTGAAGCAGCCAAAGCACGTACTCATGTTGAAGTAAAACGTATAGGAGAAAGACCAATTATTTCAAACTCACATATTTTAAAATGGGTGCCTAGAGGCTATATTGTTGTACATTCTTCATCTCCAGGAACTGGACTTTCAGACGGCTCTCCTACTGTAGGTGGTGATAACGAATCTTTAGCTCCTAAAGCAGTTATCGATTGGTTATGTGGTCGTGCTAAAGGGTATACAGAAAGAGATGGTAATGAAGAAGTAAAAGCTTATTGGTCTACCGGAAAGGTTGGTATGACAGGCACTTCATATAACGGAACTATTCCTCTAGCTGCTGCAACTACAGGAGTTGAAGGTCTTGAAGCTATAATTCCAATTGCACCAAACACATCCTACTACCACTATTACAGATCGAATGGTTTGGTTAGGTCTCCAGGAGGATATTTAGGTGAAGATATTGATGTGCTATACGATTTCATCCATAGTGGAGACGAATCGAAACGAGCTTATAGCAACGAAGTCGTAAGAGATACCGAAATGAAAAATGGTATGGACAGAATTACAGGGGATTATAACGATTTCTGGGCTGGACGTGATTATATAAACGATATGAAACCTATGAAAGCTGCTCTATTGATGTCTCATGGGTTTAACGATTGGAATGTGATGCCTGAACATAGTTATAGAATATACGAACAAGCAGTAAAACAAGGTATTCCATCTCAAATTTATTATCATCAAAACGGACATGGTGGACCTCCACCAATGACGATGATGAACCGTTGGTTTACTCATTATTTATTTGGCATTGATAATGGTGTTGAAAACGATGCAAAAGCCTGGATCGTTAGAGAAAATGATGCTCCTGAAAATCCAACAGCCTATAAAGATTATCCAAATCCAGAAGCTTCTTTAGTGAGCTTACATCCTCATTCTGAAGGCTTAAAAACTGGAAAATTAGCAATCGGAAAATCTAAAAAACAAGACAAAGAAACGCTAGTTGACGATTATAATTTTTCAGGTATCGATTTAGCGCAAGCAGAAAGTTCTAACAACCGTTTATTATATGTCACATCAACACTTTCAAAAGATATTCACCTATCTGGAACAGCTAAAATAACTGTTAACATTGCAAGTAGTAAACCGGCTGCAAACCTTTCGGTTTGGTTGGTATCTCTACCATGGAATGGAGATAAAAACGCTAAGATTACTGATAATATTATTACTCGAGGTTGGGCAGATCTTCAAAATTATAAATCGCTCACTGAAAGCGAACCTTTAGAACCAGGAAAATTCTATAGCATGACATTCGATTTACAACCAGATGATCAAATAATTCCTAAAGGACAACAAATAGGTTTAATGATTTTTTCTAGTGACAATCAATACACCATATTGCCAAATCCAGGAACAGAACTAACATTAGATTTGGAGAATACGACTCTTAGCTTACCAGTTGTTGGAGGTGAAAAAGCATTAGAAATTGCTTTAAAAGCACATTAAAAAAACTCACGATATTGCATGATTCTAAAAACCAGAGTATTAAACTCTGGTTTTTTTTTGAACTGTTTATTGAAATTGAAATATTACAATATTATATTGTAACTTTAATTTAATGAAATATATAGAACACCCACCTGACAGTATTTTAAAAGAAATTATTCAAAATTATTGGAAATTCGAGGTTTTAGATTTCCCAGATTTAAAATTTCCATTGAATCATGAAACCTTACCAGAAAGCACAGTTTCTTTAGTACTTATTAATCAACCATATTTTAATGGTGTTAGATTAATGGGACCACATAATATAAAATACACGCAATCAATATTCCCAAATTCAATTTTTCTTGGTGTTAGATTTCACCCTTGGATTATTATAAAATCTTTAATAAACAACAAAGCTAATATTCTTAACAAAACTATAGATACAAGTACATCAGTTCAAAATCATTTTAAAGACATTTCTATTAAAGTAGGGTTTGACAACTTTAAGTTAATAGATAAACAATTAATAAAAATTTTAAATACTGTAGAAATAGAAAAAAATAATCTCGTGAAGTTTATTTGCTTAGAGTTAAGTTTAGGGAAACCCATTTCAGAGGTAATCATCCAAATACCAATTTCTACTCGAGTCATTCAAAAAAAATTCAAAGAGGTCACAGGAGTTACCATGAAACAATATTCCAAGATTGAAAGACAAAGAAACACATGGAAATCTATTATTCTAGAAAGGAAAAATCAGATGGATGCAATTTTAGACAATGGTTATTATGATCAATCTCATTTTATAAATGAATTTAAAAAAATCATGAATCGTTCTCACAATGATTTTCAATCATATCTATTATCTGTTGAAATGGCATTCCATTAAATTGACGTTTTTTTACAAGACTTCATAGCTATTTTTCTGTAATTTTAAATATTAAATTATAAATTATGAAAACTCTTATAAGCTACATTATTATTACTTTATCAATTTCCTATTCTGTTTATTCACAAGATTTTGAAGTATCAGATACAAATGTTATGGAACCACTTCAATTTATGTTAGGCAAATGGGAAGGAAATGCTTGGTCTATGACACGTGATGGTAAAGTTGAGTCTAATATTTCAGAACATATATATTGCAAAACAAATTGTAATATTATGGTTGCTGAAGGTTTAGGCACAAAGATAAATCCAGAAACCAATGAAACTGTTATCGTACATGATGCATTTGGAATTATGTATTTAGATCCTGACACTAAAAAATTAACTTTAAGAGCTTATAAAGACAATAAAATTTCTATATCTGAAATTGAATTAATTGAAGATAAAGTTATAAGATGGGAAATGACAATTCCAAACCAAGGCACTGCTAGGTTTACCAGTGATTATAGTACAGAAAACACTTGGATTGAAGTTGGCGAATTTAGCAGAGATGGTGAAACTTGGATACAGTTTTTAGGCATGGAACTTATCCGAATAGACAATTAAAAAAACTCACGATATTGCATGATTCTAAAATCCAGAGTATTAAACTCTGGTTTTTTTTGTTTGAGTTGTTTGTACAATGGCATACTTCCTACAGCTCTGTTTGCTGCTCCTGATGGTGCTGTTAAAGAGACTGTTTTAATGATGCGTTTCTTTGAAACAGATTCCCACGCTTCGCTCGGAATGACAAACTGATGAATTCTAGGCACTTCATTGGAAACCAATTCCAGTTTCAGATTATACTCTTTTAAATGTTTTCTAAAAAAATATTCAGGACCATTTTTACTGTTCCCTCCTGTAAATAATAACGTATCTACTTTTGGGTATTGTTTTAAATAGCTTATTAAATCTCTTAGCTTAATGTTTTGCATGCCTAAATCAGATGCATCCATTTTAACTCGTTCGGCAGATTCAACAATATCGCAAACACCAATGCCTCTATCTATTAAAAATTGTTTGCGTTGTTGTATAGCTGATTTTGTTGTTTCATATTTCAAATTTAATTGAAATAAAGCATCTAAAATTTTCCATAATTGCCCATCACTACTTCCATAACAAAAATCGACATCTGCAGGTTTTAAATCTCCAATGGTAAACCTTGGAGGTGGTAACGTACCAACTATTAATTTGGTAGCGTATTCCGGAATAAATGGTTTGTATGGGTGTTGATGTTTGAACATGAAACTCTTGATTTATAAGCTTATTTTTTGTATCTTATGTATAACTTACAAAATACATAAAAGAATGGGAAAAGGAGATAAAAAAACTAGACGAGGCAAAATACATCGTGGTACTTTTGGTGTTAGAAGACCACGAATTAAAAAACGCCCTCGATTAGAGGATCAATTAAATGTGAATAAAAAAGCAAACCCTAAATCTTAAAATATCTAGCTAGTTTTCTACCAAAAGCATAAGCACCTACTATAGATAAAACAACTAAAAAAATATTTGCAAAAACATATAAGGTATAAAGTAATACGTCATCGATAGAATTGATGCAAAACGTATCTGTAATACAGACTTCTAAAGTGTCTTCATAGATTTGAATTAATAAAAAGCTCAACACAAACATTATTAAAATCGAAACCAAAATATATTGAAGCGTTTTATTTCTAGGCTTTATACCTGTTGGTTTAAAAGCGTTTCGTTGATCTTCGGTGCGTTTGTTATCTTGTAAAGACCAGACGGTTTTCTTTGGAGAGTTGCTCATGAAATCTATAGTTTTCTAAATTAAAGCCCTTAATATCTTCTATGGTTTTGGCATTGGTGTCAATAATAAAACGTGCCATCAAGCCTCTAGCTAATTTTGCGAAAATACCTATGGTTTTATACTCGCCGTTTTTTAGTTCTTTAAAATCGATATCGACAACTGGTACTTTTAAGGTTTTTGTGTCAATGGCTTTAAAATACTCGTTGCTGGCTAGATTTAAAAAGAGTTCGTTGTCTTCCAACTCTTCGTTTAAAGCTTGGGTGACTTTCTTTTTCCAAAATTCATACAGATTTTTATTTTTTCCAATAGGAAGTTTCGTTCCCATTTCCAATCTATAAGCCTGAATTAAGTCCAAAGGTTTCAAAACGCCATACAAACCTGAAAGAATTCTAACAGTATCTTGTAATTTATCAATTTTTTTAGCATCTAAAGTATACACATCCAAGCCTCTATAAACATCGCCATTAAAAGCATACACAGCTGGTCTGGCATTGTCTTTTGTGAAGGGCAATTGCCAGTCTTGATTTCTTTGATAGTTTAATTCTGATAAATCTTTTGAAATACTCATGAGTTTAGATAAACTCCTGGCCGATTTCTTTTTTAGTAATTTATTGATGCGCTCTGAATCTGAAAGAAACTGAGATTCTGAGGTTTTTGTTGTTGGTAATTTACTTTCAAAATCGAGTGATTTTGCTGGTGATAATACTAGCTTCATAGGTCTTTAAATTTACTATTCAAAGTTACATATAAATCCATAAACTAACGAACCGAAACTGTTATAGCAAAGTTAAAAGACTTTATCTCAAGACTGATTATTTCACCTCCTGATGCTTCACATAATGTTGCCATTTTTCAATACACAACTGCATATCTTCAGGGATTTCGGAATCGAAACTCATAAATTGTTTAGTTTTTGGATGTACAAACCCTAATGTTTTTGCATGAAGCGCTTGTCTTGGTAACACTTTAAAACAATTATCTACAAACTGCTTGTATTTGGTAAAGGTGGTACCTTTTAAAATGCGTTCACCTCCATAACGTTCGTCGTTAAACAAAGTATGTCCAATGTGTTTCATATGTACACGTATTTGGTGTGTACGTCCCGTTTCTAATTTACAGGACACTAGTGTCACATAACCCATACGTTCTAATACTTTATAATGTGTGACTGCAGGCTTTCCTTTATCTTCATCATCCCCAAAAAAGACTGTGTTTTGCAATCTATTTTTTGGATGGCGTCCAATATTGCCTTCAATGGTTCCTTCTTCCTCTTCCATATTTCCCCAAACAATAGCTATATATTCGCGTTCACTGGTTTTATCGAAAAACTGTTTAGACAGATGTGCCATGGCCTCTTCGTTTTTAGCAACCACTAAAAGTCCACTGGTATCTTTATCTATTCTATGTACCAATCCTGGACGATTACTAGAATTGTTAGGCAGATTATCAAAATGATAAATCAAGGCATTAATTAAGGTTCCAGAGTAGTTGCCATGTCCTGGATGCACAACCATGCCTGCTTCTTTATTAACAACCAACAGGTCGTCGTCTTCATAAACAATATTTAATGGAATGTTCTCTGGTGTTAGTAAATTTTCGTAAGGTGGATGCTCGAAAAGCACACGAATTACATCAAAAGGTTTTACTTTGTAATTAGATTTAACAGGCTCATCGTTTACATAAATATTACCACTTTTTGCAGCAGCTTGAATTTTATTACGCGTTGCGTTTTCAATAAAATTCATTAAATATTTATCTATTCTTAGAGGTTGCTGACCTTTTACAGCAGTGAAGTTGTAATGTTCGTATAATTCGTCATCATCTTCCTGCTCTGGTGTATAATCTGTCATATCTATTCAGAAGTTGGTCTGGTGCCATTACCTAAAATCAAATCGATTTTAGAAGTTTTTGGGAGCATATCTCCTGGTTTAATTTTCTCTCCATTAAAACTCATATCTAAGACCATATCTTTTGCAATATTATCTATATACGTCAGTTTCCCTATTTTAAACCCTAAAGCTTCCAAGGTTGGTTTTGCTTGTCTAAACGTACGTTCTTTTAAATCTGGAACCAAGACTTTTCTATAACCAGAAGGATTAAGAGTTAAATAAATTTTGCGATTTTCTTTTACTTTCTCGCCTGCAATTGGATCTTGTTCAATCACAGAAAACTTTGGGTATTCCGGATTGTAATTAGACGAATCTAATATTTCCATAACTAAACGATTTTCTTTCAATTCTATATCTGCTACTTGAATTGATTTCCCTTTTAACTCTGGAACCGTTTCAAACTCACCATGATTGGTCGTTATTTTTAACCATTTTAGCATGATAAAACTCAACACGAATATAGCTACAACAGCCAATACTATTTGTTTTAAAAACGTTTTACTTTTTATAAAGTTTAAGAAGCTCATTTAAATTTATTTGTGCAACAAAGATATAAAAACAGAACTGTTTTTTCTTTTGCTTTTAATGTGATATTTTAGCTTAACGGTTTTTTCCATCGTTTCTTATTTATATGAAAAAAAATATTGCCATTATCATGGGAGGTTTCTCCAGCGAATACGAGATCTCATTAAAGAGTGGAAACGTTGTTTACCAAACACTTAACGACGACAAATATACTGCTTACAGAATTCATATTTTTAAAAACAAATGGGTTTATGTTGATGATGAAGATACAGAGTTTCCAGTAGATAAAAACGATTTTTCTATTTCAATCAATAATAACAAAATTTCTTTCCATTGTGTTTTTAACGCCATTCATGGATCTCCAGGTGAAGATGGGTTTATGCAAGCTTATTTTAAGCTCTTGAACATTCCTCAAACCAGTTGTGACATGTATCAGGCTGCACTAACTTTTAATAAACGTGATTGCTTAAGTGTTTTAAAACCATACGGCATAAAAACGGCTGAAAGTTTTTATATCAATCTTGGCGATGCTATAGATGCCAATGCCATTATTAAAAAAGTTGGTTTACCTTGTTTTGTGAAGGCTAATAAGGCTGGAAGCAGCTTTGGAATTACAAAAGTATATAAGGTTGAAGACATGCAGTCTGCTATTGAAGTGGCCTTTAAAGAAGATGATGAAATTATAATTGAATCTTATTTAGATGGTGTCGAAGTATCTGTAGGTGTGATTAAATATAAAGGTGAAACCATTGTCTTACCTATAACAGAAATTGTTAGTGATAATGACTTCTTCGATTATAAAGCAAAATATTTAGGAGAATCTAAAGAAATTACACCAGCTAGAATTAGTGAAGACATGGCTGAAAAAGTGAGCAAAGTAGCCAAACAAGTTTATGATATTTTAAAAATGACAGGCTTTAGCAGAAGCGAATATATTTTTAAAGATGGTGAACCATATTTATTAGAAGTGAACACGGTTCCCGGATTAACCAAAGCAAGTATCTTACCTCAACAAGCTGCAGCAGCAGGAATTAGTTTGTCTGAATTATTTGAAAATGCAATTGAAGAGGCTTTAAATTAAAAGTTGTAATTTTATAATATGAAACGAGCACTATTTCCAGGGTCTTTCGATCCATTAACTTTAGGTCATTATGATATTATAAAACGTGGCGTTCAACTTTTTGATGAAGTTGTAATCGCTATTGGTATCAATGCTGATAAAAACTACATGTTTACCCTTGAAGAACGCAAAAAATTTATTGAAGAGGCTTTTAAAGAGGAACCTAAAGTAAAAGTGGTGACTTACAAAGGGATGACTATCGATTTTTGTAAAGAAATAGATGCCGAATTTATTCTACGTGGATTAAGAAATCCAGCCGATTTCGAGTTTGAAAAAGCCATTGCCCATACCAACAGAATGCTCTCTAAAATAGAAACCATCTTTTTATTAACAGCTGCAAGCACTTCTTACATCAGTTCAAGTATTGTTCGTGATGTTATTAGAAACAAAGGTGATTATTCGGTTTTGGTTCCAGATAGTGTAAGAGTGAAAAAGTATTAAGCTTCCTTCTGAATTTGATTCAGAATATCACAAATTCACAATTAAAATAATGAGATATTGAAACAAGTTCTGTTGAGGAATATTTTTTTCTGCATATATCTGTAAACTGCGAACTGAGACTTTCAATTAAAGCTTATACTCAGAAAGTGGCTTCGGAAAATCTTCAGGATTTGCAGCTAAATGATATCTTGGATCGTCGATATCTTCAACAATTACTTCTCTAAATTTCGGACTCGCCTTATACATTAAAGCTTTGCAATCTTCACTTAAATGCTTTAGCTTAATCGACTTACCTTCAGTTTCATACTTTGCAACAATATTAAATATAGCTTCTAAAGCTGAATGATCACTCACACGTGATTCTATAAAATCGATTACAATCTTATCTGGATCATTTTTCGCATCAAACTTATCGTTAAAAGCCTGGATAGAACCAAAAAATAAAGGTCCCCAGATTTCATATACTTTCGTCCCATCTTCTTTAATGCGCTTTCTAGCACGAATACGTCTGGCATTTTCCCATGCAAACACTAAGGCACTAACAATAACACCAGCTATTACTGCAATAGCTAAATCGAAAAGGACTGTTAAACCAGATACTAAAATAAGTACGAATAAATCTGTTTTTGGTATTTTTCTTGCCACTCTAAAACTAGACCAAGCAAAGGTTCCAATAACAACCATAAACATGACACCTACTAAAGCAGCAATGGGCACTTGCTCGATAAGACCTGAAGCAAATAAGATAAACCCTAACAAAGCTAAGGCTGCCACAATTCCAGAAAGTCTTGTTCTTCCTCCACCTTTTATATTGATTATAGATTGCCCAATCATGGCACATCCACCCATACCTCCAAAGAGACCTGTTACAATATTAGCTCCACCCTGTGCTAGACATTCACGATTTGAATTTCCACGGGTTTCTGTCAATTCATCAATTAAATTTAAAGTCATTAAAGATTCAATCAATCCAATGGCAGCAAGAATTAATGCGTAAGGCGCAATAAATTTAAAAGTAGCCCAAGTTAATGGAACTTTATTAAAAATATCTGTTTGAAATACCGGTAAACCTCCTTTTAATCCTTCTCCTCCACCTTCACGAATAAAGCTTCCTACAGTTGCTACATCTAGATTTCCAAAAATTACTATGGCTGAAACTGCTAAAATGGCAATTAATGCTTCTGGTAGTTTTTTAGTTATTTTTGGTAATCCGAACATAATACCCATGGTTAAAGCTACAAGCCCAATCATCGTCCATAATTTTGCTCCTTGTAACCAAGTTTCCTGACCATTTTCTACAGTCATAAACATACCCAATTGTGATAAGAATATAACAATGGCTAAACCATTTACAAAACCCATCATAACTGGATGCGGAATCAATCTAACAAACTTTCCAAGCTTAAAAACACCAGCTAACATTTGTATCATTCCCATTAAAATAACAGTAGCAAAAAGGTAGTACAACCCTAATTGTTCTCCGGCAGCTCCCATGGCATTACCTTCGGCAACTAAACTCACCATAACTACTGCTAAAGCTCCAGTAGCTCCACTAATCATTCCAGGTCGTCCTCCAAAAACAGATGTAATTAAACCAACCATAAAAGCTGCATACAAACCTACTAATGGATCTACTCCAGCAACAAAAGCAAAAGCAACAGCTTCTGGAACCAATGCCAAGGCTACAGTTAATCCAGATAAAATATCATTTTTAGCGTTTACAGTACGCCTTCTTATAAATTCAGTCATCTATTTCTGTTTTTTTTGGAGGTGCAAAAATAGACTTAATATGGTTAAACACAAGGTTATATTATTTTAAATTGATTAGTTTTATACTTTAAATCTTGACTTATGAAAAAAATTATTGCTTTTTTCCTTATTTGTTTGTGCTTCAATTTTTTATCTTCTCAAACACCTCTACAATTTGAAACAACCTTCGAAAAAAGTGGCGGAACCGAAACTGGATCTTATCAAGAAGTCATTGCTTATTATAAAAATTTGAGTAACACTTACCCTGAAATTTCAATACAAGAAATGGGCAAAACAGATTCAGGAGAACCCTTACATATCGTTATTTACAATCCTGATAAAAAATTTTATTTTTCAGAAATAAGAAAAAACAAACGTGTTTTATTAATTAATAATGGCATCCATCCTGGAGAAAGCGATGGTATTGACGCGACTATGATGTTGTATCGTGATTTAGCTCAAGAAAAAATTAAAACACCAGAAAACACTGTATTAGTAACCATTCCTATTTACAATATTGGTGGTAGTTTAAACAGAAACACAGGAACAAGAGCCAACCAAAATGGCCCAAAAGCATATGGTTTTAGAGGCAATGCTAGAAATTACGATTTGAATCGAGATTTTATAAAAAGTGATACAGAAAATGCCAAAAGCTTTGCTCAAATATTTCATTTAGTACAACCAGATGTTTTTATTGATAATCATGTTAGTAATGGCGCAGATTATCAATATACCTTAACGCATTTATTTACCCAACACAATAAATTAGGAGGTTCTTTAGGCAATTATTTAAATCAAGAAATGATGCCTAATTTAGAAGATAAATTAGCAAACAAAGATTGGGACATTACACCTTATGTTAATGTATTTAACCAAGTTCCAGAGGTTGGCTTTAGTCAGTTTATGGATTATCCAAGGTACTCAACAGGTTATACATCTTTATGGAATGTTTTAGGAATGATGGTAGAAACACACATGCTTAAACCTTACAAACAACGTGTGGAAGGAACCTATGAATTAATGATTAGCATGATAGAAATTACTGAAGAACAAGGTGACATAATTACGGAATTAAGAAAAAAAGCTTTCCAAGAATTTCAAACTAAAAAAACGTATGTTTTAGATTGGGACGTCGATAACACAAAATTCACCACCTTACAATTTAAAGGCTTTGAGGGAGACATAGTACTTAGTGATGTAACTGGTATGCAACGATTAAAATACGATCGTAACAAACCGTTTACTAAAGAAGTTAATTATCTAAATTATTTTAAACCTAGTGTTGAGATTAAAATTCCGAAAGCTTATGTGATTCCACAAGGCTGGCATGATGTTGTAGATTTACTCAAACTAAATCAAGTACAAATAAAACGTTTTAAAAAAGATACAACTCTTACCGTAACATCTTATAAAATAACTGAATTTGATACCAGAAAAAATGCTTACGAAGGTCATTACCCACATTTCAACACAACTGTAAAAAGTTCAGAAGAAAAGGTTACTTTCAGAAAAGGCGATTATTATGTAGAAACAAATCAAATTGCTAAACGCTATCTATTAGAAACTTTAGAACCACAAGCTCCTGACTCCTTTTTTAATTGGAATTTTTTCGATACCATTTTACAACAAAAGGAAGGTTTTTCACCTTATGTATTTGAAGATACTGCCAAAAACATGCTAGATAATGACGCGAAACTTAAAGCCGAATTTGAGAAGAAAAAAGAAAGCGATACAAGCTTTTCAGCTAATTGGTATGCACAACTAAATTGGTTGTATGAACGTTCTAACCATGCAGAAAAAGCATACCTTCAGTATCCAGTTTATAGATTAAATTAATTCAAAATAATTTTGAATTTTCAATTATAAATTCGATTACATTTACATAAAAAATTATTCATATTATATGAAACCTCAGGACATTGAAAATATTGAATTGCAATATCTTACTTTAGATGATTATCAAGAATTAAAAGGTGCTATGCAACAGGCATATAGTTCTATGCCAGATTTATTTTGGAGAGAAAATCAAATAAAAACACTAATAGACAAATTTCCAGAAGGACAAGTTGTAATTAAAATAAACAATCAAATTGCTGGCTGTGCACTTTCTATTATTGTGGACTACGATAGCATTGACGATATACATACTTACGAAGACATTACAGGAAATTACACCTTCAACACACACGATGCAGATAAAGGGGATGCCTTGTATGGTATTGATGTCTTTATAAAGCCTGAATTTCGTGGGTTGCGTTTAGGCAGACGTTTATACGATTATAGAAAAGAAGTATGCGAGAAATTAAATTTAAGAGGTATTGCTTTTGGTGGAAGAATCCCAAACTTTCATAAATATTCTAAAGAGATGACTCCAAAAGAATATATTGACAAAGTAAGGAGAAAAGAGATTCACGACCCTGTACTAAACTTTCAAATCTCAAACGACTTTCACCCTGTAAGAATTTTAAAAGGCTATTTAGAAGGCGACAATGCTTCAGGTGAATATGCAGTACTATTAGAATGGGATAATATTTACTACGAAAAACCTACCAAAAAAGCAGCTACTAAAAAGAAAATTGTTCGTTTAGGACTTATTCAGTGGCAAATGCGGTTGTATAAAGATTTGGAAGAGTTGATGCAACAAGCTGAATATTTTATTGATGCTGTTTCAGGTTATCGTTCGGATTTTGCATTATTTCCTGAATTTTTCAATGCGCCTTTAATGGCTGAAAACAATCATTTATCTGAGTCTGAAGCCATCAGAGAGTTAGCAAAACACACAGAATCAATTGTTCAAAAATTTTCTGAATTTGCCATTACCTACAACATCAACATTATTACTGGTAGCATGCCAGAAATTAAAGACGATTTACTTTACAATGCTGGTTATTTATGTAAACGTGATGGTTCTGTGGAGCGATATGAAAAACTTCATGTTACACCAGACGAAGCTAAAGTTTGGGGCATGCAAGGTGGCACACAATTAAAAGCATTTGATACAGATTGTGGTAAAATAGGCATCTTAATTTGTTACGATTCTGAATTTCCAGAATTAAGCAGATTATTAGCAGACGAAGGCATGGATATTTTATTCATTCCGTTTCTTACCGATACCCAAAATGGCTACTCAAGAGTGAGACATTGTGCACAAGCAAGAGCTATAGAAAACGAATGCTATGTTGCTATTGCAGGAAGTGTTGGGAATTTACCAAAAGTACATAATATGGACATTCAGTTTGCGCAATCTATGGTTTTTACGCCTTGCGATTTTTCATTTCCTGCAAACGGAATAAAAGCTGAAGCAACTACCAATACAGAAATGATTTTAATTGCTGATGTGGACATCGATTTACTTCGTGAGTTAAATCAATTTGGGAGTGTTAGAAATTTAAAAGACAGACGAAAAGATCTGTTTGAACTACGAAAAAAATAATGACACTAATTGGTAATTAAATTCGATGACAACTAAGTAATAAAAACTTCAGGTCTTCTGATTATTTAACCTCTACACCCTCTGTTATTACTTAATTTTAAAAAATGAGTTTATTAATCTTTTGAGTTAATATAAAAACCATTCAAGCAAAAAGTTGTAATACAACTATGGTATTTTTGATTTAAACAAAAAAAAGATTCATTATGAAAAACATTTTTAAAACTTTAGTAATATTAATCTCTATTGCAACGCTATCAAGTTGCAGTAATGACGACGACGATGGGTTAATATATATCAATCCCGATGAAGTAAAAACATATACATTAACCTCAGTATCAGACCCCACTATTTCTGGAACAGCGAAATTTATAAAAAACACCGATAACTCTGTTACTATAGAGCTTCAATTAACTGGTACATCGCCAGGAGGCGTGCATCCTGCACATATTCATGAAAATACTGCTGCAGAAGGAGGAGATATAGCGTTGACCCTTGGAACAGTGGATGGCGATACTGGTTTTAGTACTATTTCAACCACTTCATTTACTTTTGAAGAGCTACTAGATTATGATGGCTATATAAATGTGCATGTAAGCGATACTGATTTAGGAACTCTAATTGCACAAGGTGATATAGGTCAAAATGAATTGACAGGAACTAACAAAATTTATGCTTTAGGTTCGGTGTCCGATCCAAATATAAGTGGAACAGTTGAGTTTGCTGAACGTGTTAATGGTGAGACGATGGCAAAAATACAGTTAGACGGAACACCTGCTGGAGGTATGCATCCTGCACATATTCACATGAATACTGCTGCCGAAACTGGTGATATTGCCTACACATTTAATCCTGTAAATGGAGACACTGGAATGAGTGTCAATAATATATCCGTTTTAGATTTTGGAGATTTAGATTCATCAAATGATGTTCCAATTACTTATGACGAATTAACAGCGTACGATGGCTATGTAAATGTACATTTAAGTGCTTTAGATTTGGTTACTTTGGTAGCTCAAGGTGACATAGGACAGAACGAATTAACAGGTATGACGCAATCTTATACATTAAATGCTGTAGACGTACCAACTATATCTGGTACAGTCACTTTTTCAGAAAGATCAAATGGTGATGCACTAGCAAAAATTGAACTTACTGGAACTCCACCAGCAGGAATGCACCCAGCACATATACATATGGGAAGTGTTGCAACCGCTCCAGGAGACATCATGTTTACTTTTAATCCAGTAATTGGTGATACTGGTATCAGTCTTACCAACGTTACTGCACTTGATGATACAACTTCATTTGGGTATTCTGATATATTAAATGTAGATGGTTATATAAACGTGCATTTAAGTGCTTCCGATTTAGGAACCTTGGTAGCGCAGGGAAATATTGGTGCAAATAACTAATATCAAATTTTAAAAAGATTTAACCTGATGGAAACATCAGGTTATTTTTTTGTTTATTGCTTAAATTCTAGTAACAACCATTTAACTTTCGAAATTAGTCACTTTAGAGCATTAGCACTTATAAATCAGTCCTAAACACTTTTTTTAACTATATAAAAAATATTCTAACAGCATGTAAAAGCAATCAAAAAATACTTTAATTTTGCTTAAATTATATATCGCGATTTCGCTTTAAATGAATAAATACATTGTTGTCAATCAACCTGAAAAATGGCATTTTTCGATTGAGAATATTACCGTAATTTCTTCGCAAGAATATCTTACCAATCCAAAGTATTCCTTACTTAAAAAGGCTCGAATTTTCAATCTTTGCAAAGATTATTCGTATCAATCTAAAGGATATTATGTATCACTTTTAGCAGAAGCCAGAGGGCATTTAGCCATTCCAACTGTTAAGAATATTGTAGATTTAAAAGCCTTAAAACTGGTTCGAATTGTTTCAGATGAATTTGACGACGTCATTCAGCAAAGTTTAAAAAACATCAAATCGCAAGAGTTTACTTTAAGTATTTATTTTGGACAGAATGTGGCTCACAAATACAAGGAATTAAGTGCTCTATTCTACAAACATTTTCAAGTGCCTTTTTTACGTGTAAAATTCAATCATACCACTAAATGGAATGTGCAAAGTGTCCGAGCTATTTCTGAATCTGAAATTCCTTTGGAACACATGGAAAGTGTGATGCTCTTTGCCAATCAATATTTTTCTAAAAAACGCTATGACACCCCAAAACTTTCAAAATCTGATTTCGATTTAGCCATTTTGGTCAACCCTAACGATCCTGCTCCTCCTAGCAACCCAAAAGCTTTGAAGAAATTTATTGATATGGCTGAAAAAATGAACATTTACGCAGAAATTATCGAACCTAAAGATTTATCGAGACTTTCTTCTTTTGATGCTTTATTTATACGTCAGAGTACTGAAGTCAATAACGAGGCTTATGCCTTTGCCAGAAAAGCACAGCAAGATGGAATTGCTATAATTGATTATCCAGATGCTATTTTAAAATGCTGCAACAAAGTTTATATGGCGGAAGCATTAAACAATGCCAATATAGATACGCCAAAAACCGTTATTGTTCATAAAGACAATAGGAACGAGGTGATTGATCAAGTTGGCTTACCTTGTGTTTTAAAAGCTCCTGATTCCACCTTCTCTTTTGGCGTAAAAAAAGCTAAAACGGAAGAAGAATACAATACGTTAGTTACAGACATGCTAAAAGAATCGGATTTGATTATAGCACAGGAATTTTGTCCTTCCGATTACGATTGGCGCATTGGAATTATAGACGACAAACCCTTCTTTGCTTGTAAATATTATATGGCAAAAGGACATTGGCAAATCTATAACTGGAATGCCAAGAAAAAAGATGATCAAGATGGAAATGCAGATTGTTTACCGATTGAAGACGTGCCACAAAAAGTATTAGATATGGCTTTGAAATCTGCTAAATTAATAGGAAAAGGTCTTTATGGTATTGACATAAAAGTAGTTGGTTACAAACCTATGGTTATCGAAATTAACGACAATCCTAATATTGACTTTGGTGTTGAAGATGCGTATTATGGCGATCTTATCTATACCGAAATTCTTTTAGCTTTAAAAAACAGATTAGCGTAACATGAGTAAAAAATATCACCTATTTGAAGTTTACGGCATCGAATTAGAATACATGCTGATTAACAATAAGAACTTTAAAGTAGCTCCAATAGTCGATAAATTATTGACTAAAAAAGCTGGCAAACTTACTTCAGATATAGACAATGGAGATATTGCTTGGAGCAATGAGTTAGTGGCACATGTGATTGAATTAAAAACCAATGGTCCAACGAATAACTTGGATGATTTGTCTGAATCATTCCACAAAAATGTTCTTGAGATAAATACACTTCTAAAACCATTAGAATCTTATTTGCTGCCTACAGCTGCACATCCATTATTATACCCATTAAAAGACACCGAACTTTGGAAGCATAGTTATAGTGAAGTATACGAATTGTACAACCGAATTTTCGACTGTCATGGTCATGGTTGGAGTAACGTACAAAGTACACATATTAACCTACCGTTTTTCGATGATAAAGAGTTTGAAAAGCTTCATGCTGCTATTAGAATCATGTTGCCTTTAATTCCAGGATTGTGTGCAAGCTCACCCATTCTTGAAGGAAAAAATACAGGATTTAAAGACACGCGTTTAGAATATTACAAAACCAACCAAAAAGAAATTCCGGAACTCACGGGCTTGGTTATTCCAGAGCGTGTTTTTAGTAAAGTTGATTATTATGCAACTATTTTTGAGCCTATAAAAAGAGCCATTAGACCACATGATTCCAAGAAAATTTTAGACCATCATTTTTTAAATTCCCGTGGTGCTATCGCTCGTTTCGACAGAAATGCTATTGAAATTCGATTGGTAGATATTCAAGAATGTCCGAAAGCAGATATCGCAATTTGTGTACTTATTATTGAGGTCTTAAAACTTTTGGTATATAAAAAACTAGCACCCATTCAACAACAGAAAAAATGGTTGAAACAAGAGCTCTTTGATATTTTAAACCCAATTATTAAAGATGCCGAAAATTACACCATTTCTAATCTAGATTATTTAAATATGTTTCAAATTAAAGAAACTATTTTGGTTAACAATCTTTGGAAACATTTATATAATTTGGCTAAAGAAAACATTCATGAATCGCATCATGAAGCCATTGAAATCATTTTAAATGAAGGTACGTTAGCAACAAGAATATTAAAATCGGTTGGAGATAATTACTCAGAATCTAACATTAAAAAAGTATATTCTAAATTAGCCAATTGCTTGCAAGAAAATACGCTTTTCTTACCATGAAACTTGTTTTAACATCTGAACATGGTGGAAATTTGATTCCTAAAGCATACGCGTCGCTTTTTATAAATCAACAAGCTCTTTTAAACACACATAGAGGTTACGATTTAGGTTCTTTAGATCTTTTTAATTATTTAAAACCCCTCTCCTCTTTTTCTCTCTCAAGCACAACAAGTCGTTTATTGATTGAGCTTAATAGATCGTTACATCATAAAAACCTATTCTCTGAATTTTCAATAAAACTATCTTTAGAAGAAAAAGAGCAGCTTATTAAAGCTTATTATTTAGTTTATAGAAACAACGTTGAAAAACAGATTAAATACTTTATTGATTCTGGAGAAACCGTTTTACACGTATCGGTACATTCGTTTACACCTATTTTAAATGAGGTTATCAGAAATTGTGATATAGGATTGTTATTCGACTCCAGAAAAGCTTCTGAAAAGCTATTCGCTAAAACCCTTAAAAAAAGTTTAATCAAAGAAAACCCCAACTATAGTGTACGATTTAATTATCCATATTTAGGTAAAGCTGATGGTTTCACTACTTATTTAAGAAAACAGTTTCAAGAAAATTATTTAGGAATTGAGCTTGAAATCAATCAGAAGTTTTCGGAAAACAATAAAGTAGATGCACAGTTAAAACAAAGTTTGTTTACTGTTTTTAATTATTATTTAACTGGAAAATTAAAATAAGTATCAGGAAAGGGTTCATATCTCAATGTAAAATGCCACCATTCTTTTGAGTAATTTCTAAAACCATGTTTTAGCATGACAGTTTGTAAAAGTTGTCTGTTTGCTTTTTGTGTATCTGAAATATCTGGGTAAGAAACCCATGATGCCTCACCAAAAAAATCGTATGGGCTCCCCATATCCAAAGCTTCATGCGTATCTGCATCTATAATAGTTAAATCCAAAGTACTACCTCTACTATGTCCAGATTTCGATGCTATATAACCATCTCGAAACAAATGTTTCTTTTTCACTTCTGGATAAAATTCTTGTTTGTTTCTAGTGTCTTTTAAATCTTTAGCCCATGTCATAAAATGATTAACAGCTTGTTGAGGTCTATATGCATCGTACACTTTTAAACATAGATTATTAAGTAATAATTCGTTTTGAACATTTTTTAGAGCATCAGCAGTTTGCTTGGTAACAATCAATTTATTGGCATAATAGCCAGTAATAGTATCGCCAACAAAATTGTTAGTTGAGTAATAACGCAATTCTACCTCCAAATCTGGAATAATAGAATTGGCATAAACAAAACCTTCTGGCAAGCTCTTTGTATCTTGTTTAAAAGAGACAAGTATTAATAAAAGAATAACTAATATGCTTATTTTTATTTTCATAGACTTATGGCTAATTTAGAAAAAATTTAAACGATGGATTTGTTTTCTACAAAAAAAACCATTTTTAATCTGCCACAAGCAGAATTAATTTACTTGCCTTATTTTTTTAATCAAACTAAAGCAGACACCTATTTTAAAGTGCTTTTAAATGATGTAAATTGGCAACAAGATTATATAACTCTTTTCGGTAAAACACATAAACAACCTAGACTAACAGCATTATTTGCTGAAAACAATACATCTTATACATATTCAGGTATTACAATGAATCCTCAACCGTTTAATGAGTTGCTAATGCATATTAAAAATCGTGTAGAATTAACTACAAGTCATAAATTTAATTCAGTTTTGTTAAACCTTTATAGAAATGGAAATGACAGTAATGGTTGGCATAGAGATAATGAAAAGGAACTCGGTAAAAATCCAGTAATTGCTTCGATAAGTTTCGGAGCTAAACGTGTATTTAAATTTAAACACAGAAAATTAAAAGATGAAAATTATAAGCTAGAATTGGAACATGGCAGTTTATTAATTATGAAAGGAGAGATGCAACACAATTGGTTACATCAAATTCCGAAGACTCAGAAAGAAATAGAAAAACGGATTAATCTAACTTTTCGGTTTATTGCATAAAAAAAACCGAGGTCCCTCAACCTCGGTTTAGTTTAATTTGCATCTTTATTATGTAGTTAGATTTAGGGTCTCTAGTATCAACAACATAATGCAAATATTAATTAATTAATCCATTGAACTAAAAAGTAATATTTTAGTACACTTCAAATGTAAAATTATATTTGAATACCAACGTTTAAAAGTCATTATTTTCGATGAAATGCACATAATTTTAACATTTATGGGTAAAATACCACATAATATCGATGAAATACATAGTTAAGAAATGTAATTTTCATGTAATATATATCCTATTAAAAGATAATTTTAAAGTAATTTTACGTTATAACGACATCAAACTCAAATTTGTTGCAATAAGTAAATTAAAATCTATGAAACTTAAAGTTCTAATTGTTTTTTTAATGTGTAGTGTCACTAAAATGATTTCACAAGAAAATGTCTTTAAAACTGAAGACATTTCTATTAATCAATTTATTGATGGTACTTTATTAACTCCAACAAATAATGAAAGTCCTTCATTAGCGATTATAATAGGAGATTCTGGACCAACAGATAGAAATGGAAATCAGAATTTTCAAAAAAATAATATTCTAAAAAAACTAGCAGAAGGATTATCTAATAATGGTATAGCAACATATCGATATGATAAACGCATTGTAAAACAAATTAGAAAAGGACGAGTCGATAAAAACATCAGTTTTAACAATTTTATTACAGACGCCGTTTCGATTGTCAATTATTTTACAGAAAAAAACACATTTAAGAATATTTATATTATAGGTCACGGGCAAGGAAGTTTGGTTGGTATTTTAGCTTCAAAAGAAAACGTATCTGGTTATATCTCTATAGCCGGTTCTGGCAAATCTATTGACGAAGTTATCTTAGATCAAATCAAGCAAACTGTTCCTGGATTAACAGAAGAATCGGAAGTTGCTTTTAAAATATTAAAAGATGGAAAAGCAACATCAAATTATCCTCCTGCTCTAGAATCTATATTTAGTCCAGAGAATCAAGCTTTTATGAGTAGCTGGATACAGTATCATCCACAAGAAAGCATTTCAGAATTAAACATTCCTACGCTTATTATAAGTGGAACAAAAGATTTACAGGTTCCAACAGAAGAAGCTCAATTATTAAAAGAAGCATCGAAAGAAGGCTCTGTATTACTTATTGAAAACATGAATCATGTATTATTTAATATACAAGGAGATGATTTAGAAAACTCAAAATCTTATAACGAATCTTTCAGACAATTAAGCCCTGAACTTCTTCCTGCCATAATAGATTTCATAAAATAAAACCACTTTCATATTATACAAAAAAAAGAAAAGCATCTTAAAAAGACGCTTTTCTTAACTAACCAACCAAAAATATGAAATACTACCTTTTTTAAAAGTAACCACACTCTTTAAAAAGTTTTTGTGTAGTATCAATTTACATAATGTATTTCAATCTTCGTGCCAAACTAGATTTTGTTGTTAATAATTTTATATATATCTTTATGATATCATTTTAATATCATTTTAAATTAACCGATCTAAATTTATAAACACATGAAAGAAGAAAAAATTATCATTCCAGCAAACGGCTACCTTATGCTATTTGTTTTTGTTTTATTATTATTTGGTGGCATAGTTGCTATTGTTGCTACAAAGAATCCTTGGTATTTATTAATAATATTAATTGCATTATTTATTGCATTAGGATTCCTTATGGTTCAACCAAATAATTCCAGAGTCTTATTGCTTTTTGGTAAATATGTAGGTACTATAAAAAAGAATGGTTTGTATTGGGCAAATCCATTTTATACCAAAAAGAAGATTTCATTAAGGGCCAGTAATTTTGATAGCGAACGTTTAAAGGTTAACGACAAACTTGGAAATCCAGTAATGATAAGTACTATTCTGGTTTGGAGAGTACAGAACACATATAAAGCAGCTTTCGATGTGGATAATTACGAGAATTTTGTGCGTGTACAAACAGATGCAGCTGTAAGAAAGTTAGCAAGCATGTATCCATATGATAATTTTGCTGATGAAGGTCTTGCTGAAGACATCACACTTCGATCAAGTGTAAATGAGGTTAGTGAAGCTCTTGAGAAAGAAATCGACGAACGTCTTTCTATTGCTGGAATTGAAGTTCTTGAAGCTAGAATTGGATATTTGGCTTATGCACAAGAAATAGCAAATGCTATGTTAAAGCGTCAACAAGCAACTGCCATTGTTGCAGCAAGACATAAAATTGTTGAAGGTGCAGTTAGCATGGTCGAAATGGCTTTGCACGAATTAAGCAAAAAACAAATTATAGATTTAGACGAAGAACGCAAAGCAGCTATGGTAAGCAACCTCATGGTTATTTTATGTGGAGATAAAGATGCTTCACCTATTGTAAATGCTGGAACTTTAAATCATTAATACTATGAAAGAATACAAGGTTATTTCTTGGAAAATGGGCTTAACTAATAACAATGAACGTTTAGAGGAAGCCCTGAATCAATTTGCCATGTCTGGATGGAGAGTAATTCATATTGCTGAAAATTCTGCTAGAATTGTTTTAGAACGGGATAAAAACAGATAATATGAAAACGCATAGACCTAAAATTCAAATACCCTTAGCTCCAATTGATAAAACATTAATTGCTTTAACAGTATTAGGCATTATTTGTATGTTTGTTTTTACCTTCACGTCTTATCCAAACTTGTCTGAAACCATTCCAACTCATTTTAATGCCAAAGGAGAAGCAGATGCTTATGGGAAAACTATTAATATATGGATTTTACCTTTTGTTTCACTGCTTATAACAACATTACTCTTTATAATAAATAGATTTCCTCATATACATAATTATATGGTTAATATTACCGAAGAAAATGCTTTAAAAAACTATCGTTTAAGCACAAGAACCGTTAGGGTTATTAACTTTTTTGTTATGCTGTTATTGCTATACATTCAATATGTTATGCTTCAAGCTGGAATGGGCAAAGAGACATCATTAGGTGTGTGGTTATTACCCATAGTTATATCAAGTAGTATCATATTACCAATAGTATTAATTATTCAACTTATTAGAATTAACAAATAATGAAAATAACACTTATTTTAATACTTTTTAGCTGTTTGATGTTTTCGCAAGAACATATTATTTCAGAAGAAATTCTATTAAAGAATGACAGTATTCAACTTCCAGGCACACTATCTTATAACAAAGAATTAAAAAATCAGCCTTTAGTTATTTTTATTCATGGTTCTGGAAATGTAGATAGAAATGGAAATCAAGCTGGAGTAAATATAAAAGCTGAATATATAAAGCAATTAGCAGATAGTTTAAATACTAGAGGCATTGCTTTTTATAGATATGATAAACGTAACTCAACAGAAGAAAATTTAAAATTCATGATGGGAGATTTAGATTTTTACCGTTTTGTAGATGATGCTACGCTTGCCATAAAGCATTATAAAGAAGATAACCGTTTTAGCAGTATTACATTAATTGGACATAGCCAAGGTTCGTTAGTTGCCATGTTAGCTACTCAAAACAAAAATGTGGATAAATATATTTCGTTAGCAGGAATAAGCGAAGACATGGGGACTTTTATTATTAACAGTTACAAGCAAGTTAGCCAAGACATGTCCAACATGGCAAAAGCACAAATAACCGAGCTTAAAGAAACTGGCACCATAGAAACCGTGAATCCTGCTTTGGCTCATTTATTTAGCAAACCCAATCAACCATTTTTTTTTACTTGGATGGCTTATAACCCTTCAGAAGAAATAAAAAAAATAAGCATTCCTGTACTTATTATAAACGGGACAAAAGATCTTCAGGTAAAAGTTGAAGAGGCTAATAAACTACATGAAGCTAAACCAGATTCAGAATTAGTAATTATAGAAAACATGAATCATGTGTTAAAAACAATTGATAAAGACGAAGACAATTTAAAATCTTATTATACACCAGATTTTTCATTGTCTGAAGAATTAATAAATTCTGTCGAAGCATTTATAAAAAAATAATATGTCAAAAAAGAAAGCCTTTGCGTTAAGAATTAATGAAGAGATGCTCAAAGCCATAGAAAAGTGGGCTTCAGACGAGTTTAGGAGCACCAATGGTCAGATTGAATGGATGCTTATGCAATATCTAAAAGAGCATCATAGAGAACCCAAAAAATCAGAAAAAAAGTGACTTTAAAAAAGTTGCTTTTTTTATACCCATTTATTTTGGTATTTTGCAACTTCAAACTATAACACATGCAACAAGCACCAATTTTTACTGACGACACTATTGTATTTGGACTCCTAATGTTAACGTTAGGTTTTATTTTTTATACCGAATCTATAAAAACCGGATTTTGGCCAAAGTTTTATAAAATTATTCCAGGTCTTTTTATGGCCTATATGCTTCCTGCCGTTTTAACTACGTCTGGATTAATAGCTCCAGAATGGCAAACGACTTCAGAAACTGGAGAAGTTGTAAATCACAGTACCAGTCTATATTATGTGTCTAGTCGTTATTTATTACCTGCTGCTTTAGTGCTTATGACTTTAAGTATTGATTTAAAAGCTGTATTTAATTTAGGTTGGAAAGCACTAGTTATGTTCTTAACAGGAACCCTTGGAATTGTAATTGGAGGACCAATTGCCATTCTACTAGTTTCTATGGTATCTCCAGAAACTGTTGGTGGTGTTGGTCCAGATGCCGTATGGAGAGGACTTTCTACGCTTGCTGGAAGCTGGATTGGTGGAGGAGCTAACCAAACTGCCATGCTTGAAATATTTGAATACAATCAATCTGAATATGGTAAAATGGTCTTTATAGATATTGTAGTTGCCAATATTTGGATGGCTATAATATTAATTGGTATTGGTCGTTCTAAAGCTATTGATAAATGGTTAGGTGCAGACAATTCAGCTATTGAAGCTTTAAAAGAAAAGGTAACTTCATTTGCTAAAAGTGTTAAAAGAAATCCATCTTTAACCGACATCATGATTATTGTTGCTATTGCTTTTGGAACGGTAAGTGTCGCACACATTTCTGCCAATTTTCTAGCTCCTTATTTTGAAGGTGTTGTAGCCAATATAGAATCTAAAACCTTAAGAAACACATTTACATTCTTAGATTCTCAATTCTTTTGGATGATAAGTATTGCAACCCTGGTTGCCATATTATTATCTTTTACAAAAGCCAAAAATTATGAAGGAGCTGGAGCAAGTAAATTTGGTAGTGTCTTTATATATATTTTAGTTGCTTCTATTGGTATGAAAATAGATTTAATGTCGATTTTTGATAATCCAGGTTTAATAGCTGTTGGATTAATTTGGATGAGTATACATGCCATACTTTTAATAATAATTGCAAAAATCATTAAAGCACCATACTTCTTTTTGGCTGTAGGAAGTCAGGCAAATGTTGGTGGTGCAGCCTCTGCTCCTATTGTAGCTTCGGCATTCCATCCATCTTTAGCAACTGTAGGTGTACTTCTGGCTGTCTTTGGTTATGCCATTGGAACCATAGCAGCAATAGGTTGTACTATTTTAATGAAATTAGCAGCTGGAGGTTAGTATTTAATTATTTTTTATATGATATTTGCGCTCCAAAATTCTAAATCTTTTTATGAAAAAGCTAGCCCTATTTTTTGTGTTAATTGTTATTGTTTCTTGTGGAAAAGATCCGGATCTAATTGTTAAAGGTCACGTTAAAGGATTAAAAAAAGGAACTGTATATCTTGAAAAAGAACAAGATTCTTCTATTATTATAGTTGATTCTATCTTCCTAAATGGACCTTCAGAATTTGAATTAAAAAGCGATTTAGAATCTCCTGAAGCATTTTATTTGCGTTTAGATAAAAAGAATAGTAAAGAAAACAATACACGAATCGTTTTTTTCGCAGACAAAGGTGTTACAGAAATTAATACCACGTTAAAAAACTTTGTTCAAGATGCTAAAATTAATGGCTCAAAACAGCAAAAGCTTTATGAAGATTTTTTAAAAGTCATTACAAGATACGACGATAAAAACTTAGATTTAATTAAAGAAAGTTTTGAAGCAAAAAAATCAAATGATTCCGTTAGAATTGAAGCTAATAATAAAGCCTTAGATAATTTAGTAAAAAGCAAATATCTCTATATTGTAAATTTTGCAGTTAACAATAAAAATAGTGAAGTAGCTCCATATCTAGCATTAACTGAAATTTATGATGCTCAAATTAAATGGCTTGACACCATAAATAATTCTTTAACACCACCAATTAAAGATTCAAAATATGGCAAAGCTTTAGAAGGTTATCTAGCCATTAGAAAATCTGATTAAACACAACGTTTCTTTTCATATTTATTTCACACATATTATACGGTTCTTTTTAATATGTCGTTACTTTGTAAAGAGAAATTTTACAGATGATTCTAAAAAACGACAAATTAAAAAAATGGGCGAAACGCTTAACTTATAGTTTTCTATTAGTTTTCACACTATTGCTCAGCTTTTATGGAAGCATCTATTTTGGCTTTTGGGGAGAGATTCCTTCTTCAAAAAAATTAGCAAATTTAAAACAAAGTCAGGCCACACAAGTTTTAGACACTAATAACCATCTTATTGGGAAATTTTATATTTACGACAGACAATCTATAACCTATAATGATTTTCCCCAACATTTAATAGATGCATTAGTTGCTACAGAAGACTCGAGATTTTACGAACATGACGGAATAGACAACACCAGCTTATTAAGAGTTTTTTTTAAAACTATTTTATTATCTGATGCCTCCTCTGGTGGAGGAAGCACAATTACTTTACAATTGGCTAAAAACCTTTTTGGAAGAAAAGATTATGGCTTTTTAAGTATTGTTGTAAATAAACTAAGAGAGAGTATTGTTGCAAGTCGTATTGAAAACATTTATTCCAAAAAAGAAATTCTTACTTTATATTTAAATACAGTTCCATTTTCAGATAACACCTATGGCATTGAAAGTGCATCACTAAAATTTTTCAACACAAAAACAAAATCATTAAATCTATCACAGGCAGCAACACTTGTAGGAACCTTAAAGGCTAATAATAGTTATAATCCAAGACTTTATCCAGAAAGATCGCAGCAACGCAGAGATTTGGTTATCATGTTGATGAAAAACCAAGAGTATATTACTGAAAAAGAAGCAGAAAATGTTATTAAAAAAGATATTGAATTGGATTATCAATACTATGCTCCTAACCAAGGTTTGGCGCCATATTTTCGAGCAGAAATCAAAAAACAATTAGACGCCATTCTTCAAGAAAAGTCATACAAAAATCCAGAGGGAGAGGCTTACAATATCTATCATGATGGCTTAAAAGTTTATACCACTTTAGATAATAATATGCAGCGTTATGCAGAAGAAGCTATGCAAGAACACATGTCGAGCATACAACGACAATTTGAAAAAGGGTATGGACAAAATGCGCCATGGTTAAAAAACAAACCAGCTTACTTGGCTGCAATAAAACGCTTAAGTAAATATCAAGCTTTAAAAAGTCAAAACTTATCTGATAAAGACATTGAAGATTCGTTAAATAAAGTACATGAAACTAAATTATTTTCGTGGGATGAACCTACAGTTGCACAAATGTCAACACTTGATAGTTTAGAGTATTATTCTAAATTTTTAAATGCAGGGTTTCTATGTCTTGAACCAAAAACTGGCGCAATAAAAGCATATGTAGGAGGAATTGATTATAGATACTTTCAATATGATCACGTATCCCAAAGCAAAAGACAAGTAGGTTCTACCTTTAAACCCATAGTTTATACTGCTGCATTAGAAAACGGCATGAATCCATGCTCCTATTTCTCCATTAAGGAAGTAACCTACACAGATGTTAATAACTGGACGCCAAAAAATTCTTCTAAAGTTGAAGATGAAGAATTACGTTATTCTTTAAAATATGCCTTAAGTCGTTCGGTAAACACCATCTCCGTAAAAGTATTGCAAAAAACTGGAGTTAATAAGGTTATAGAGCAAGCAAAATCTATGGGAATTAAAAGTGAGATAGAAGAAGTGCCTTCCATAGCGCTTGGAACAGCAAATCTAAGTATGATTGAATTGGCAACTGCATATACATCTTATGTAAATAATAGCATTCCTTCTAAACCTGTCTTTATTACTAGAATTGAAGACAAAAATGGCAATGTAATAGCTTCTTATAAAGATTTAAATCCGATACAATCTGATGAAAAAGCTTTTAGTGATGATACCAGGCAAATAATGTTGGAGTTTTTAAAAGAAACTGTTAATAACGGAACAGCTAGTAGATTGCGTTCCTCCTATAATTTATCCAATGAGATTGCTGGAAAAACAGGAACGACACAAGACAATAAAGATGGTTGGTTTGTAGGTGTTACACCAAAACTTGTAACAGTAACTTGGGTTGGAAACGACAATCAACAAATTGGTTTTAGCAATACTAGAATTGGCCAAGGAGCAAATTCTGCACTACCCATGTTTGCTAAGTATCTACTAAAATTGAATTCAAACATTGACTATAAAAACTTCACACAAGCTACATTTGAAAAACCATCAGAAAAAGTATTAAAAGTAATTAATTGCGAACTCACAAAAGAGGAAGGTTTTTTTAAGCAGTTATTTGGAAGTGACAAAGAGGAAAACACCTTTAAAAAGAAAAAAAAGAAAGGTTTCTTTTCATGGCTTAAAAAAGATAAAGATTCGGTTTAAAGAAAACAGAATGACTTTAAAACAAAAAAGTCCAATATTTCTATTGAACTTATTTTGAGCCGATGGAGGGACTCGAACCCACGACCTGCTGATTACAAATCAGCTGCTCTAGCCAGCTGAGCTACATCGGCAAAACAGGTTGCAAATATAATCTTGAAAATTATATATGCAACTATTTTTTTTTAATTTTTATCCTAGCTTATTAATTTTTTCAATCAAAGCTTTTCCTTTAGTTTCTAATTCATTATTAATAGCCTTAAAATGAGCCTTTTTATCTTCAACATTTTTTGCATTCACTTTTACAATTAACTCATCGAATGTTGCAATAGCTTCATCAATAATTGCTTCGCTCTTTTTATTGTCTTTATCTGTGTTTGAATATTCCCAAACATATACTGCTTCAATAATGTCTCCTAAAACATAATTGATGTCTTTTTTTAAATCTCTTTTGTTTGCCATTTTATTATAATTTATTTAGATGCAAAATTAAACATAAACTTCTAATAGTGTTGCATTTTTAGAAGTAATTTCAAACGTTTTTATTTTTGCCGGAACCAAAATAGTTTCCCCTTTTTTTATTGTTTCTTTATAAGTCCCTACAGAAATTATCACCTCCCCTTCAACGCACATATAAATCAAAAAAGAATCAAATGTGTTTTCTATGAATATAGGTTTTGTTATTTTTAAATAATTGGTGGAAAAATAAGGACAACGAACCATGTTATTAGATTGGTTCTCTGTTTTGTTGTATACAGCCTTAGAATCATTTTTTAGATTAAAACTGATGGCTTCAAACGCTAAATCTGTGTGTAGCTCTCTTTTATTTCCTTGGCTGTCAACTCGATCCCAATCATAAATTCTGTATGTAATATCACTTGTTTGTTGAATTTCTGCCAGTAATACCCCTGCACCAATAGCATGAATAATTCCTTCACGAATAATAAATGTATCTCCAGGAATAACACTTTCGAAATTTAAAATCTTGGTTAAGGTATTGTCTTTAAGGTGTTTCAAATATTTATCTGAAGTCATTTCTTGATTAAAACCAACTATCAAATTTGAATTTGAATCTGCTTGCATCACATACCACATTTCTGTTTTCCCAAAAGAATTATGTCGTTTTGCTGCAATTTCGTCGTTAGGGTGCAATTGAATTGATAAATCTTCTTTAGCATCTATAAATTTAATAAGCAATGGAAACGTGTTTCCAAATTCCATATAATTTTTTTTCCCAATTAAATCTGCTTTGTATGTGCTTAAAAGATGCTTTAATGATTGATTCTCTAGGTCGCCATTTGCAACGATAGACGTGTCTCCTTCAACATCACTAATTTCCCAGCTCTCACCAATATTTGGCAAATGACAGTCCTTATTTAGAAGTGTTTTTAATTTCTTTCCTCCCCATATTTTGTCTTTTAAAATAGGGTGAAATTTTATGGGGTATAAATTGGTTTTCATATGATTTAAAATAAACCTATAAGTTTTTAAAAACCTTAAAGATTCAATATATTATTCTCCAGAATAGCTTACAAAATTACGAGGGGTCTCATAAAGCGTGACTTCCAATTCTAAATTTAGGTTCAATTTTTGTCTCAGTATATTATAAATAACAATAACGATATTTTCTGCAGTTGGGTTTAAGTTTCTAAAAGCGTCAACATCTTCATTTAAATTTTTATGATCGAAGACATCTTCTACGTTCTCTTTAATTATATCTTTTAAAATCTTCATGTCAATAACATAGCCTGTTTCGTTATCAATTTCGCCCGTTACACTAACAATAAGTTCGTAATTATGACCATGGAAATTAGGGTTGTTGCATTTACCAAAAATAGCTTCATTTTTTTCATTGCTCCAATCTTTCCTATATAATCTATGTGCCGCATTAAAATGCCCTTTTCTACTTACAGTTACTTTCATTTTTAAGTAATATTAATATGTTCGTAGAATTTATCGAAAATAATCTTAAACCATTCTGTGTAAATTTCAGGATGGATTTTCAAATCAGATTTAACAGCATCCAAAGACATCCATTTCCAATTAGCTACTTCATCTGGATTAATTTTAGGAGATTCATTATAATAACCAATCATAACATGGTCGTATTCATGCTCGGTTAAACCATTGTCAAAAGGCGCTTTATAGATAAACGAAATAGATTCTTCTAAAGCAGTTACAAACCCCATTTCCTCATGTAAACGACGTTTACCTGCTTCTATGTTAGACTCCCCATCTCTTTGATGACTACAACACGTATTGGTCCATAAGTTAGGGGAATGATATTTATGTGCAGCACGTTGTTGAATCATCAATTCATTTTTATCATTAAAAACAAATACAGAAAATGCTCGATGTAACAAAGCCTTTTGATGTGCTTCTAGTTTAGGCATTAAACCTATTTGTTCATCATTTTCGTTTACTAAAATTACCTGTTCTTCAATCATAGCGTAAAAATACCAATCAAAACATTAAAAATACGTCAAACTTTTCATAAAATTAAAAAGCAAATAAAACAATCATTTAAATTGTGTTTAATAATATTATCTTTGCAACCCATTTGCAAGATTATTATGAGTTTTAAATCAGAAATTAACAGACGAAGAACCTTTGGCATTATTTCGCATCCCGATGCAGGAAAAACCACTTTAACAGAAAAATTATTACTTTTTGGTGGTGCCATTCAAGAAGCTGGAGCTGTAAAAAGTAATAAAATAAAAAAAGGAGCTACCAGTGACTTTATGGAAATTGAGCGTCAACGTGGAATTTCTGTAGCTACTTCTGTACTTGCATTTGAATATGATGGCATCAAAATCAATATTCTAGACACGCCTGGGCATAAGGATTTTGCTGAAGACACCTTTAGAACACTAACAGCTGTAGATAGTGTTATTGTAGTTATTGACGTTGCGAAAGGAGTTGAGGAGCAAACTGAAAAATTAGTTGAAGTTTGTCGCATGCGAAACATTCCTATGATTGTTTTTATCAATAAAATGGATCGTGAAGGAAAAGATGCTTTTGATTTATTAGATGAAGTTGAGCAAAAATTAGGCTTACATGTTGTACCGTTAAGTTTTCCAATTGGAATGGGTTACGATTTTAAAGGTATTTATAATCTTTGGGAAAATAACATCAATCTTTTTAGTGGTGATAGCCGGAAAGATATTGAAGAAACCATCGAGATTTCAGATTTACAATCTCCAGAATTAAATAAACTAGTAGGTGATAAAGCTGCCAACACACTACGTGAAGAAATTGAATTGGTTGAAGGAATCTACCCTACTTTTAATAAAGAAGAATACTTAGATGGCAAACAGCAACCTGTCTTTTTTGGTTCGGCTTTAAACAATTTTGGAGTTAGAGAACTATTAGATTGTTTTGTGGATATTGCGCCAAAGCCACGTCCTAAACAAAGCGAGGAAAGGCTTGTAAAACCAGAAGAAGATAAATTTACAGGGTTTGTTTTTAAAATCCATGCCAATATGGATCCCAATCATAGAAATCGTTTAGCATTTGTTAAAATTGTTTCTGGTGAATTTAAAAGAAATGTATCTTATTTACATGTAAGAAATAATAAAAAAGTCAAATTTTCAAGTCCGAATGCTTTTTTTGCTGAAAAGAAAGAGATTGTTGATGTCTCATATCCTGGAGATATCGTAGGGCTTCAAGACACTGGTACTTTTAAAATTGGAGATACTTTAACTGAAGGAGAAATTTTAAATTATAAAGGTGTGCCTAGTTTCTCTCCAGAGCATTTTAGATATATCAATAATGCAGATCCATTAAAGTCCAAACAATTATTTAAAGGTATTGACCAATTAATGGATGAAGGTGTTGCTCAATTATTTACCTTAGAACTGAACGGAAGAAAAGTAATAGGTACTGTTGGCGCCCTACAATACGAAGTAATTCAATACAGATTAGAACATGAGTATGGTGCAAAATGTACTTATGAAAACTTAAATGTCCATAAAGCGTGTTGGGTTGAGGCTAAAGACCCTAAAAGTGCTGAATACAAAGAATTCTTAAGGGTAAAGCAACGTTTTATAGCCAAAGACAAACAAAATCAATTGGTGTTTTTAGCAGATTCGCCATTCAGTTTACAAATGACACAACAAAAATATCCAAACATTAAATTCCATTTTACTTCCGAATTTAATTAAAAAGGCGATGTATTTCATCGAATAAATAATTTTAATGTTGTGTTTTATCGAATTTTTAATACATTTAATCGATTTTATATGTAATCACAATTTTGATTATATACATTTAAATTAGATTATAACCCCAAATAATGATCTACTTATGGAAACAAACAACCCCAATGTTTTCAGTAATAACGATATTACTGTAACCTACAATCCCAAAGTTTGCATACATGCAGAGCGTTGTGCAAGAGAGCTTTCAAATGTTTTTAGAGATTCTGTCATTCCTTGGATTGACTTAGATGGAGCTTCAACCAAAAAAATTATCAAACAAATTAAAAAATGTCCTTCAGGTGCATTAGATTATTGTTTAAATAAAAAGGAAGCCTGTTAAAATTTATTTTATATACCTTAATTAAACAAAAAATCCCATTGAAATATCAATGGGATTTTTTTGTTTATGCTTCACCAGTTGGTCCAAAGTTGAGTGGAATTGGTGGTTGCTCGTAATCTTTAATTTCACCGTGTGCATTCTCAAATTTATTAACATTGTCACCTAAAGCTTTGAATAGTCTTTTGGCATGTTGTGGAGTTAATATAATTCTAGATTTCACTTTACTTTTAGGTGTACCTGGCATGATACTAACAAAATCTATAACAAATTCTGAAACTGAATGATTGATAATAGCTAAGTTAGAATACGTTCCCTCAGCTACTTTTTCATCTAGTTCAATATTTATTTGTCCTGGTTTTTTTTGTTTTTTTTCTTCTGACATAATATGTATAGTTTTAAACAAAGAATCCTGCAATAGCAGGATTCTTTTAATTATTTAATATTGAATGATAACATACAAATTAGTTATAATTAACTTCTTGTTTTGCTTGCATCATTTCGTCGAATTCTTCTTTAGACCCAACTATAATATTCTCGTAAGTTCTCATACCAGTACCTGCTGGAATTCTATGACCTACAATAACATTTTCCTTAAGACCTTCTAAAGTATCTACCTTACCATTTACTGCTGCTTCATTAAGAACCTTAGTAGTTTCTTGGAACGATGCTGCCGAAATAAACGATTTAGTTTGTAACGATGCTCTAGTAATACCTTGTAAAATAGGCGTTGCAGTAGCTGGTTGAGCATCTCTAGCTTCAACAAGCTTCTTATCTTCTCTACGTAGTATCGAATTTTCGTCTCTTAAATCGCGAGGTGAAATAATTTGACCTGCTTTAATAGTTGCAGAATCTCCTGAATCCTCAACCACTTTCATTCCAAATACTTCATCGTTTTCTTCAATGAAATCTGACTTATGAACTAATTGGTCTTCTAAGAACGTTGTATCTCCAGAATCTATAATTCTAACTTTACGCATCATCTGTCTTACTACAACTTCAAAATGCTTATCGTTAATCTTCACACCTTGTAAACGATATACTTCTTGAACTTCGTTCACTAAGTACTGTTGTACAGCTGAAGGTCCTTTAATGTTCAAGATATCGTTAGGTGTAATAGAACCATCAGAAAGTGGCATACCAGCTTTAACAAAATCGTTTTCTTGTACAAGAATCTGATTTGATAATTTTACTAAGTATTTCTTAATATCTCCTAATTTAGATTCTACAATAATCTCACGATTACCTCTTTTAATTTTTCCGAAGGAAACAACACCATCAATAGCACTTACAACTGCTGGATTTGAAGGGTTACGTGCTTCAAATAATTCGGTTACACGTGGTAAACCTCCTGTAATATCTCCAGATTTAGCTGATTTACGAGGGATCTTAACTAAAATTTTACCAACTTTAATTTTATCTCCATCGTCAATCATTAAGTGAGCTCCTACTGGTAAATTGTAAGAACGAATTGTTTCTCCTTTCGAATCTTCAATGTGAAGTGTTGGGATTAACTTTTTATTTCTAGATTCAGAAATTACTTTTTCTTGGAAACCTGTTTGTTCATCTATTTCAACTTGGTATGTGATACCTTGTTCTATATTTTCATATCTAACTTTTCCAGCAAATTCTGAAATAATAACACCATTATATGGATCCCAAGAACAAACAACATCTCCTTTTTTAAGTGCATCGCCATTTTTAACTAAAATAGTAGATCCATAAGGAATATTATTTGTGCTTAAAACAATACCTGTTTTCTTATCAACAAGTTTCAATTCTGAAGTACGAGAAATAACAATATTATTTGTTTTTCCATCGCTATCTTCACCTTTAACTGTTTTAAGTTCGTCTATCTCTGCGATACCATCAAATTTAACAGCTAGTTTGTTTTCTTCAGAAATGTTACCAGCAATACCACCTACGTGGAATGTACGTAATGTTAATTGAGTCCCAGGTTCTCCAATTGATTGTGCTGCCACAACTCCAACTGCTTCACCAAGTTGAACCATTTTATTGGTTGCTAAATTACGTCCGTAACATTTTGTACAGATTCCTTTTTTAGCCTCACAAGTTAATGGCGAACGAACTTCTACTGCATCAATAGGTGAATTCTCGATTGCTTTTGCAATGTCTTCATCTATTAACTCTCCTGAAGCAACAAATAAATCGTCTGATAAAGGATCGTAAACATCATTTAAAGAAATTCTACCTACAATTCTATCTTTTAAAGATTCAACTATTTCATCGTTTTTCTTTAATGGTGTTACTTCGACACCTCTTAAAGTACCACAGTCTTCACTATTTACTATAACGTCTTGAGATACATCTACTAAACGACGTGTTAAATAACCAGCATCTGCAGTTTTAAGAGCTGTATCGGCAAGACCTTTACGAGCACCGTGAGTTGAGATAAAGTATTCTAAAATTGAAAGTCCTTCTTTAAAGTTAGAAAGAATTGGATTTTCAATAATCTCTCCTCCACCTGCTGTCGATTTTTTAGGCTTTGCCATTAATCCACGCATTCCAGTAAGCTGACGAATCTGTTCTTTAGATCCACGAGCACCAGAATCAAGCATCATATATACTGAGTTAAATCCTTGTTGGTCTTCACGAATACGCTTCATAGACAATTCTGTCAATTCAGCATTTGTAGAAGTCCAAATATCAATAACCTGGTTATAACGTTCATTGTTTGTAATAAGTCCCATGTTATAGTTACCCATAATACCATCAACCAAACCATTAGCTTTATCGATCATGTCTTGTTTTTCTGGTGGGATAATGATATCTCCTAAACTGAAAGATAATCCACCTTTAAAGGCAAAATTATATCCTAAGTTTTTAATTTCATCAAGGAAATCGGCAGTTTCAGGAACCGACGTTACTTTTAAAATATCACCAATAATATTTCTTAATGATTTTTTAGTAAGTACTTCATTAATATATCCTGCTGCATGTGGAACGTTTAAATTAAACAGAACACGTCCAACAGTTGTAGGAATTATTTGTAAGGTTAATTCTCCTGCTTCATTAAAGTCGTACGTTCTAACTTTAATAGATGCATTTAATTCAACTCTTTTTTCGTTGTAAGCAATAACAACCTCTTCTGGCGAATAGAATGTTAAGCCTTCGCCTTTAATTGGCACTTCTTTAGTAGACTTACGTTCTTTGGTCATATAATATAAACCAAGTACCATATCTTGTGAAGGTACAGCTACAGGTGAACCATTTGCAGGATTTAAGATATTGTGAGAGGCTAACATTAATAATTGACACTCTAAAATAGCTTCTGGTCCTAATGGTAAATGTACTGCCATCTGGTCACCATCAAAATCGGCATTAAACGCAGTAGTTACAAGTGGATGTAACTGGATTGCTTTACCTTCAATCAATTTAGGCTGGAAAGCTTGAATACCTAATCTGTGTAATGTAGGAGCACGATTTAAAAGAACTGGATGTCCTTTTAAAACATTTTCTAAAATATCCCATACTACAGGTTCTCTTCTATCTATAATTTTCTTTGCAGATTTTACTGTTTTTACAATACCTCTTTCAATTAATTTTCTAATTACAAAAGGTTTGTAAAGTTCAGCTGCCATATTCTTTGGCAATCCACATTCAAATAATTTTAATTCTGGTCCAACAACAATTACTGAACGTGCTGAATAATCCACACGTTTACCAAGTAAGTTTTGACGGAAACGTCCTTGCTTTCCTTTAAGCGAATCTGACAAAGATTTTAAAGGTCTGTTAGAGTCAGTTTTTACTGCAGAAGATTTACGTGTGTTATCAAATAATGAATCAACAGATTCTTGTAACATACGTTTCTCATTACGCAAAATAACTTCTGGTGCTTTTATTTCAACAAGTCTTTTAAGACGGTTGTTACGGATAATAACACGACGGTATAAATCATTTAAATCAGACGTTGCAAAACGTCCTCCATCTAGTGGTACTAATGGACGTAATTCTGGTGGAATAATTGGAACAACTTTCATAATCATCCATTCTGGACGATTTTCTCTGTTCTCATTAGACTCACGTAAAGATTCTACAACTTGTAAACGTTTTAAAGCTTCGGTTTTACGTTGTTTAGAAGTTTCAGTATTAGCTTTATGACGTAATTCAAATGACAAGGCATCTAAATCTATTCTAGCTAATAAATCGATTAAACATTCAGCTCCCATTTTAGCTATAAACTTATTAGGATCTGAATCTTCTAAATATTGATTTTCTTTTGGAAGCGTTTCAAGAATATTTAAGTATTCTTCTTCTGTTAAGAAATCCATTTTTTGAACTGGTTCTCCTTCAGCATTGTTAGCTATACCAGCTTGAATTACTACATAACGTTCGTAGTAAATAATCATATCTAATTTCTTAGATGGTAAGCCTAAAAGGTAACCTATTTTATTTGGTAACGAACGGAAATACCAGATATGAGCTACAGGAACAACAAGGTTAATGTGTCCTACACGATCTCTACGTACTTTCTTTTCTGTTACTTCTACACCACAACGGTCGCAAATAATCCCTTTGTAGCGAATTCTTTTATATTTTCCACAGGCACATTCGTAATCCTTTACGGGACCAAAAATACGCTCACAGAATAAACCATCACGTTCTGGTTTATGTGTTCGATAATTGATAGTTTCTGGTTTTAGAACTTCACCTCTAGATTCTGCTAAAATAGACTCTGGTGATGCTAAACCTATGGAGATTTTATTAAATCTCTGTACTGTATTCTTATCTTGTTTTCTTGCCATAATAAATGGTGATATCGAATTATTTTGTAAACTTAAATTTCCCCTCTTTCGAGGGGATTTTTTTATTCCTCTAATCTAATGTCTAGTCCTAAACCTTTCAATTCGTGCATAAGTACGTTGAAAGATTCTGGTAATCCAGGTTCTGGCATTGGTTCTCCTTTAACGATACTTTCGTATGTTTTAGCTCTTCCAATAACATCATCAGATTTAACTGTCAATATTTCTCTTAATGTTGCAGATGCTCCATAGGCTTCAAGTGCCCAAACTTCCATTTCTCCAAAACGCTGACCACCAAATTGTGCTTTACCACCAAGAGGTTGTTGCGTAATTAATGAATATGGTCCAATAGAACGTGCGTGCATTTTATCGTCAACCATATGTCCTAATTTTAGCATATAGATAACTCCAACGGTTGCAGGTTGATCAAAACGATCTCCTGTACCACCATCATAAAGATAGGTGTGTCCAAATCTTGGAATTCCAGCTTCATCTGTAAATCCGTTAATTTGATCTAGTGTTGCACCATCAAAAATTGGTGTCGCGTAAGTACGACCTAATTTTTGTCCAGCCCATCCTAAAACAGTTTCGTAAATCTGACCAATATTCATACGAGAAGGTACACCAAGTGGATTTAATACAATATCAACTGGAGTTCCATCTTCTAAGAATGGCATATCTTCTTGACGAACGATACGAGCAACAATACCTTTGTTTCCGTGACGTCCAGCCATTTTATCACCAACTTTTAGTTTACGCTTTTTAGCAATGTAAACTTTAGCTAATTTTATGATACCTGCCGGTAATTCATCTCCTACAGAAATTGTAAACTTTTCACGACGTAAAGAACCTTGTAAGTCGTTTTCTTTAATTTTATAGTTGTGAATTAAATCGGCAACAAGTTTGTTTGTATAATCATCTGTTGTCCAAGTACCACTTGTTAAGTGCGTATAATCATCAACAGCATTTAACATTTTAAGGGTGTATTTTTTACCTTTTGGTAACACTTCTTCTCCTAAATCGTTAAAGACCCCTTGTGCCGTTTTACCATTTACAAGTGCAAATAGTTTTTCAACTAAAACATCTTGTAAATCATCAAACTTTTTATCGTAGATACCTTCTAATTGAGTGATATCTTCTTTATCTTTTGCACGTTTACGTTTATCTTTAACAGCACGAGCAAAAAGTTTTTTATCGATTACCACTCCATTTAATGAAGGTGAAGCTTTTAAAGAGGCATCTTTAACATCTCCAGCTTTATCACCAAAAATAGCACGTAATAATTTTTCTTCTGGAGTTGGATCCGATTCTCCTTTTGGTGTAATTTTACCAATAAGAATATCACCAGGTTTTACTTCTGCACCTACGCGAATCATTCCGTTTTCATCAAGGTCTTTAGTAGCCTCTTCCGAAACGTTTGGAATATCGTTAGTAAGTTCTTCGTTTCCTAATTTCGTATCTCTAACTTCTAGAGAATACTCATCGATATGAATTGAAGTAAACACATCATTTCTTACCACTTCTTCAGAAATAACAATCGCATCCTCAAAGTTATACCCTTTCCAAGGCATAAAAGCTACTTTCATATTTCTACCTAAAGCTAATTCTCCTTTTTGAGTAGCATATCCTTCACAAAGAACTTGACCTTTTGCAACCTTATCACCTTTTTCAACAATAGGCTTTAGGTTAATAGATGTTCCTTGGTTCGTTTTTCTGAATTTTACTAACTGGTATGTTTTAACATCACTATCAAAACTTACTTTAGCTTCGTCTTCAGTTCTATCGTATTTAATGGTTATTTCGTTTGCATCAACGTACTCTACAACACCACTTCCTTCAGCATTAATTAAAACACGAGAATCTGAAGCTACTTGTCTTTCTAAACCTGTTCCGACAATTGGAGCTTGTGGACGTAATAATGGTACAGCCTGACGCATCATATTCGACCCCATCAAGGCTCTATTTGCATCATCATGCTCTAAGAAAGGAATTAAAGATGCAGAGATTGAAGCAATTTGATTTGGTGCAACATCTGTATAATGAATTTGAGATGGTTCTACCACTGGGAAATCGCCTTCCATTCGAGCAATGACCTTATCGTGAAGAATTTTTCCTTTATCATCTACTTTTACAGTTGCTTGAGCAATCATTTGCTCTTCCTCTTCTTCAGCACTTAAATAAATAGGTGTGCTTTTAATATCTACAACACCATCAGTTACTTTTCTATAAGGAGTTTCAATGAATCCCATTGAGTTTACCTTAGCAAAAACTGAAAGTGACGATATTAATCCAATGTTTGGTCCCTCAGGAGTTTCAATTGGACAAAGTCTTCCGTAGTGTGTATAGTGAACATCACGTACTTCGAAACCTGCTCTTTCACGAGATAAACCACCTGGTCCAAGTGCTGATAAACGACGTTTGTGCGTAATTTCAGCAAGTGGATTTGTTTGATCCATAAACTGTGAAAGCTGATTCGTACCAAAAAATGAATTAATAACAGACGATAAAGTCTTAGCATTAATTAAATCTATTGGTGTAAATACTTCGTTATCACGAACATTCATACGTTCACGAATAGTACGAGCCATTCTCGCTAAACCAACACCAAATTGAGAAGATAATTGTTCACCAACTGTACGTACACGACGGTTAGATAAGTGATCAATATCATCAATTTCTGCTTTTGAGTTGATTAGCTCGATTAAATATTTTATAATGGTAATGATATCTTCTTTAGTAAGCACTTGCTTATCCATTCCAATATCAAGACCTAATTTTTTATTCATTCTATAACGACCTACTTCTCCAAGAGAGTAACGTTGATCTGAAAAGAATAATTTATCAATTATACCACGTGCTGTTTCCTCATCTGGCGGCTCAGCATTACGTAGTTGTCTATAAATATGTTCAACAGCTTCTTTTTCAGAGTTTGTTGGATCTTTTTGTAACGTGTTATGAATAATTGCATAATCTCCTTGTTGCGCACTCTCTTTATGTAAAAGAATCGTTTTTACGCTTGTTTCAAGGATTTCCTCAATATTATCTTTATCTAATACAGTATCTCTATCAAGAACAATTTCGTTACGCTCAATAGAAACCACTTCACCAGTGTCTTCATCAACGAAATCCTCATGCCAAGTATTAAGTACACGAGCAGCCAATTTACGACCTAGTACTTTTTTCAATCCAGCTTTAGATACCTTAATTTCTTCAGCAAGATCAAATATTTCAAGAATATCTTTATCGCGCTCGAAACCAATAGCTCTAAATAATGTAGTAACAGGTAATTTTTTCTTACGATCGATATACGCATACATTACTTGATTGATATCTGTAGCGAATTCAATCCAAGAACCTTTAAAAGGAATAACTCTTGCAGAGTATAATTTAGTTCCATTTGCATGAAAAGATTGTCCAAAAAACACACCTGGAGAACGATGTAATTGAGAAACTACAACACGTTCTGCACCATTGATACAAAAAGTACCTGAAGGTGTCATATAAGGAATAGTACCAAGGTACACATCTTGAACAATGGTTTCAAAATCCTCATGTTCAGGGTCTGTACAATACAGTTTTAATCTAGCCTTAAGTGGCACGCTATATGTAAGTCCTCTTTCAATACATTCTTCAATTGTATATCTAGGTGGATCGATAAAGTAATCTAAAAATTCTAAAACAAATTGATTACGTGTGTCTGTTATTGGGAAGTTTTCCATGAAGGTATTATAAAGACCTTCATTACCTCTTTCTTCTGATTTCGTTTCTAACTGGAAAAAATCCTGGAAGGATTTAATCTGAATATCCATAAAATCTGGATATTCTGTTCTATTTACAATAGACGAGAAGTTTAATCTTTCAGCTTGTGTTACTAACATCAATGGACGAAATTTTGATTAAAAAAAAATGTTTGTTTATAGCCTACTGACTATATACGACAAATGGTCTAGGTCTTAGAGAGTACTCTCCAGACCTAAACCTTTGTTAGTTTTGATTGTTAAGCTTACTTAAGCTCAACCTCAGCTCCTGCTTCCTCTAATTGAGTTTTTAGAGCTTCAGCTTCATCTTTAGAAACTCCTTCTTTGATTGGGCTTGGTGCCTCATCAACTAAACCTTTAGCTTCTTTTAATCCTAAACCAGTTAATTCTTTAACTAGTTTTACAACTGCTAATTTAGAACCACCAGCGGCTTTAAGAATTACATCAAATTCAGTTTGCTCATCAGCAGCGTCTCCACCACCAGCAGCAGGACCAGCCATAGCTACAGCAGCAGCTGCAGGCTCGATACCATACTCATCTTTTAATATAGTTGCTAATTCGTTTACTTCTTTTACTGTTAAGTTTACTAATTGTTCTGCGAAATCTTTTAAATCTGCCATTTTTCTATCGTTTTAATAGTTTTAATAAAATATAATTTGTTTAAGTGCGTACACGTTTAAATTATCCTTCTTTTTCGGATAAAGTTTTAATGATACCTGCTAATTTTCCTCCACTAGATTTAAGTGCAGAAATAACATTTTTAGCTGGTGATTGTAATAACCCAATGATATCTCCAATAACTTCTTCTTTTGATTTGATATCTACTAAAGCATCAAGTTGAGCATCTCCAATATAAATTGCTTCTTCAATAAAAGCTCCTTTTAAAAGAGGTCTGTTTGATTTTTTACGGAAATTTTGAATTATTTTCGCTGGAGCATTTCCAGTTTCAGAATACATAACTGAAGTGTTTCCTTTTAATGTTTCAGGAAGTTCTCCAAAGTCTTTATCTGATGCCTCCATTGCTTTTGAAAGCAAGGTGTTTTTAACAACTGCTAATTTTACGTTTGCTTTAAAACAAGCACGACGTAAATTTGAAGTACTAGCTGCGTCTAATCCTGAAATATCTGCTAAATAGATATTTGAGTTATCAGCTAATTGTGCAGTTAATTCTTTAATTACATGTGATTTTTCTTCTCTTGTCATAATAAAAGTTTTAAACTACTTAACCGATTTTAGGATCAACAGCTAAACTAGGGCTCATTGTAGAAGACATAAAAATGCTTTTTACATAAACTCCTTTAGCTGCAGTTGGTTTAAGTTTCATTAATGTTTGTAATAATTCGTTTGCGTTATCTTCAATTTTATCTGCACTAAAAGATGCTTTTCCAATTGAAGCATGTACGATTCCAGTTTTATCAACTTTAAAGTCAATTTTACCAGCTTTAACATCGCTTACAGCTTTTGCTACATCCATAGTAACTGTACCTGTTTTTGGGTTTGGCATTAAACCACGAGGACCTAACACACGTCCTAAAGGACCTAATTTACCCATAACACTTGGCATAGTTACAATAACATCTACGTCTGTCCAACCACCTTTAATTTTATCGAGGTACTCATCCAAACCAACATAATCAGCACCAGCTTCTTTAGCTTCTGCTTCTTTGTCTGGTGTTACTAATGCTAAAACTTTTACGTCTTTACCAGTACCATGAGGAAGCGTTACAACTCCTCTTACCATTTGATTAGCTTTTCTAGGATCTACTCCTAAACGTACAGCTAAATCAATTGATGCATCAAATTTGGTATTGGTTATATCTTTAACTAATGCTGAAGCTTCAGTAACAGAATAGATTTTTCCTTTTTCTATTTTTGCTAATGCTTCTTTTTGTTTTCTTGTTAATCTTGCCATTTTAAAAATTTTTTAGATTAATTAGGGGCTTCGCCACCTTTAACAGTTATACCCATAGATCTAGCAGTACCTGCTACCATTTTCATAGCAGAACCAATAGTAAATGCATTTAAATCTACCATTTTGTCTTCTGCGATGGTTCTAACCTGATCCCAAGAAACTTTTGCTACTTTCTTAATATGTGGTTCTCCAGAACCTTTTTTTACTTTGGCCGCTTCTAATAATTGTACAGCTGCAGGTGGTGTTTTGATTACAAAGTCGAATGATTTGTCTTTGAAAACCGAAATGACCACAGGTAAAACTTTACCTGGTTTATCTTGGGTTCTAGCATTAAACTGCTTACAGAATTCCATGATATTAACTCCAGCGGCACCTAAAGCGGGTCCAACCGGTGGCGACGGATTCGCTGCACCTCCCCTAACTTGTAGTTTAACTACTTTACTTAACTCTTTTGCCATTTTTAATAATTTAGTTTATTTGCAATACTTATTATTTTGAAGCTTAAGATTGCATTTTTATAATGTAACAAATATTATACTTTTTCTACTTGCATATAACTTAATTCTAATGGTGTTTTTCTTCCGAAAATTTTCACCATTACTTCAAGCTTACGCTTTTCTTCGTTGATGTTCTCTATGGTTCCATCGAATCCATTAAATGGTCCATCAATAACTTTAACAGTTTCTCCTTTTGTAAAAGGAATTGCAACATTTGAATCTGAATCTACTGTTAATTCATCAACCTTACCTAACATTCTATTTACTTCAGACTGCCTTAATGGCACTGGATCTCCACCTTTTGTTTCACCTAAAAAACCAATAACATTCGTAACAGATTTTATAATATGAGGTATTTCTCCTGTTAGATTTGCTTTTATCATGATGTAACCTGGAAAATAAACTTTTTCTTTATTCACTTTCTTTCCGTTACGAATTTGAATAACCTTTTCAGTTGGAACTAAAACTTGGTCTACATAATCTTCCAAACCTAATCGAGATATTTCAGTTTCGATATAAGCTTTTATTTTATTTTCTTGACCACTTACAGCACGAACAACGTACCATTTTTTCTCATTCCCTTCAGACATAAATTCTTATTTTAACCGTTAATGAATTTAAAATAGAATCCAACAACTTTACTAAACACTGTATCTACTCCCCAAATTGCTAATGAGAAAATAATAGAAAATACAGCAACTAAAACTGTTAAACTTTGTGCTTCAGCCCAAGTTGGCCAAGTCACATTGTTTTTCAATTCTCCAAATGATTCTTTTATATAATTTACAAATCCAGCCATTATATTTTTTTATTTGCACGGGTTGAGAGACTCGAACTCCCGACACCTGGTTTTGGAGACCAGTGCTCTACCAACTGAGCTAAACCCGTAAATACAAGTCAAGGCATTCCGAAAATACGGAATACCTTAACTTTATATTTATTAAACTTAATTAGTCTAAAATTTCAGTAACCTGACCAGCTCCAACTGTTCTTCCTCCTTCACGGATAGCGAAACGAAGACCAACATTCATTGCAATTGGTTGAATTAACTCAACATGAATTGTTAAGTTATCTCCAGGCATTACCATCTCTACTCCTTCAGGAAGCGCAATGTTTCCAGTTACATCCGTTGTACGAACGTAAAATTGAGGACGGTAGTTATTATGGAAAGGTGTGTGACGTCCACCTTCTTCTTTTTTAAGGATATAAACCTCAGCTTTAAATTTAGCATGTGGTGTTACAGAACCTGGTTTACAGATTACCATTCCTCTTGAAATTTGAGTTTTCTCAATACCTCTTAATAAGATACCTGCATTATCTCCAGCCTCACCTCTATCAAGGATTTGACGGAACATTTCGATACCAGTAATAGTAGAAGTTAATTTCTCAGCTCCCATACCAATAATCTCAACAGGATCTCCTGTATTAGCAATACCAGTTTCGATACGACCTGTAGCAACAGTTCCACGACCAGTAATAGAGAATACATCTTCGATAGGCATTAAGAAAGGCTTATCAACTTCACGTTGAGGCTCTTCAATCCATGCATCAACAGCTTCCATTAATTCTAAAACTGTATCTACCCATTTTTGCTCACCGTTTAATGCACCTAATGCAGATCCAGCAATTACAGGTCCATTATCTCCATCGTACTCATAGAAAGAAAGTAAATCTCTAACTTCCATATCTACCAATTCGATTAACTCCTCGTCATCAACCATATCCACTTTATTCATGAATACAACAATACGAGGAATACCTACTTGGCGTCCTAATAAGATATGTTCTCTTGTTTGTGGCATAGGACCATCAGTAGCCGCAACTACTAAGATAGCACCATCCATTTGAGCTGCACCAGTAACCATGTTCTTTACGTAATCCGCGTGACCTGGACAGTCTACGTGAGCGTAATGACGATTTGCTGTTGCATATTCTACGTGTGAAGTATTAATTGTAATACCTCTTTCTTTTTCTTCTGGTGCATTATCAATTTGATCAAATGATCTTGCTTCTGAGAAACCTGCATCAGCTAATACTTTAGTAATAGCAGCAGTTAAAGTTGTTTTACCGTGATCTACGTGTCCAATTGTACCAATGTTTAAGTGTGGTTTTGAACGATCGAAAGTTGCCTTTGCCATGTTTTTAAAATTTAATCTTAGTTATATAATAATATTAGTGTATTCTAATTTAAAAATCTCTTTAAAGAGAGCCAATGACGGGAATTGAACCCGTGACCTCTTCCTTACCAAGGAAACGCTCTACCCCTGAGCTACACCGGCTTAAAAAAGAGCGAGAGACCGGGTTCGAACCGGCGACATTCAGCTTGGAAGGCTGACGCTCTACCAACTGAGCTACTCTCGCAATATTTTAATATCCTAAATTTTATAGTGGGGAGAGCAGGATTCGAACCTGCGAAGACGTAGTCAGCAGATTTACAGTCTGCCCTCGTTGGCCGCTTGAGTATCTCCCCAATTAAAATTTTTCACTCTTTAAAAGAACTTTACCAATCAAACCATTCCTTTACAGTTATAATCTTCTTGATATTTTTGAGCCGATGGAGGGACTCGAACCCACGACCTGCTGATTACAAATCAGCTGCTCTAGCCAGCTGAGCTACATCGGCTTTTATACTCTTTTTACATAAAAAAAAGCCCGCTATTTCTAACGGACTGCAAATGTATATATTTATTTTCGTATTCAAAACATTTTTTTAAAAATTTTATTATAAATGTGCTCTTAATTTTTCTTTTCGTTTTTTTAATTGTCTTTCTAACGATGCTATTGCCATGTCTGTTCCTTCTTCAAAGGTTTTGCATTGCTTCTTTACTACAAAACTATCTCCTGGAACACTTACTCGAGCTTCAAAAATTTTATTCTCTTTATCACTCGTGTTTTCTAATTTTAAATAAACATCAGAGCTTATTACTTTATCATAAAATAAATCTAACTTATCCATACGCTTTTGAATAAAGTCAATCAATTTTTTGTCTGCATTAAAATTGACGGATTGCGTGTTTACTTTCATACTTCTTTTGTTTTTTGGTTAGACAATAGGTTTCACTTCTTACTTCTAGGATGTGAGTTTAAATACACTTTTTTTAATTCAGCTATACTATTATGGGTATAAACTTGTGTAGCAGCTAAACTTGAATGTCCTAGTAATTCTTTTACAGCATTTAAATCTGCACCTTGATTAAGTAAATGAGTTGCGAATGAATGTCTTAATATATGCGGACTCTTTTTTACTTTACTAGATGCTAAACTAAAATACTCATTAATTATTCGGTAAACAAGTGTTTCGTAAATTTTAACTCCTTTTTTTGTTAAAAATAGGTAGTTTATATCTGTTATATTATTTAACTCTTTTCTAGAGTTTAAATAGGTATTCAATGTTTCTGTTACAGATTCTAATAACGGAACAAAACGCTCCTTATTTCTCTTCCCTAAAACCTTTAACGTTTTATTAGAATAATCAATGTCTTTTAATTTGAGTTCGACCAACTCGATTCTACGTATTCCTGTTGAATAAAAAAGTTCAATAATAAGTCTGTCTCTTATACCTTCGAAATTGTCTTCAAAATGGAGTTCGTCTAAAACCATTGTAATTTCAGTTTCAGAAAATGGCACTTGAATTTTTTTGCTTGTTTTTAGGGCTTTGTGTTTTGCTAACGGATTGGATGGAATGCTTTCTGTTTTTAATAAGAATTTGTAGTATGAATTTAAAGCAGATATTTTACGGTTAATACTTCTATTTGAAATGCCTTTTTCAACTAGACTAACAATCCAACTTCTTATTTGAGCATAGTTAATAGCTTTAATGGCATCTGAGTCGTATGTTGTTTTAATAAATTCTGAAAATTCATTTAAATCATTTTGATATGCTTTTACAGTAAGAGTCGAGTATTTCTTCTCGAGCAACAAATAGTTTATAAAAGATTGAAACTGCATACGTAGGTTTTGAATGACTAGTAAATATAAGAACTTTAATATGAAGGGTTACTTATATAACAAAAAAATCCTGCGATTGCAGGATTTTTATATGATTTAACAAAACAAAGACATTAGATATTCTCTTGATCTCTTAAATTTTGAACGTATTGTGCTTTTTGAATTTGAGCTCTACGTACTACAGATGGCTTATCAAACTGCTTACGAGTTTGAAGTGCTCGTCTTGTTCCAGTTTTATCAAACTTTCTTTTATAACGCTTTAACGCTCTATCTATATTTTCTCCTTCTTTAATTGGTATTATTAACATAGTGTCTTAACCTCCTCTCTTTTAGAATTTCAAGGCGCAAAGATAATAACAAATTTATAATGGGCAATTAAAAAATAAAAAATTATTCTTTAAATAAAGTAGAACGTTTTGTTAGGTCCTGAATGAGCTTTTCTTCTTCCTCACTTTCCAACAACGTATTGTAGTTTTTCCAGAATTCTTTATTATATGGTCTCGACATAAAAATATCTGGATCCCAAGAACTATTTAAGGCTTCTTTAATTTTTTCTTTGTCCAAAATAATTTCTGTAAACAAAATTTCCTGAACTGTATAATAATAACGCTCTTCTGGGTTGCTCTCTACTTCTTTACCATTAACAGTCGTTCCTGATTTTGGTCCAACATTTACCAATTTTGGGGTTTCGTAATATATATAACTTGGATACATTTTATCTTGATACTCCATATAATTAATAATTAATTTATGGTTTACCTGAGTTCCAAAAAGGGTTTTACTTCTACTTTTCTGAGCGCTAGATGCCGCAATTAATTCGTATTCAATTTTTTTAATGGCATAGGTATCCCAATAAATGTAAATCCAACCATTAGCATTGTAACCATCATTATAAATTCCTTTGGTTTCAAGGTTGATATACTCTTTCCCTTTATTAATTTTAATCTTGTAAATTTTACGGTCGTTATCTACTAGAATGGTATCTAAAGAAAACAAGTGTTTATCTAACATGTTTTCGTCAAACAAAGCTCTAGACAGATTCGAATTTCTAACAAGGTTTAACTTGCCTTGAAATAAGTTCTCCAAACCATTAATTCTGGTATCGTTCCACTTAATGGCTTTGACTAAAGTAGATGTTTTAATGGTGTCTCTTCTTAAGTTTTTAGCTTTTAGCTCTCTGTTATTAGACTTGTCTTTTAAGTAAGCTGTGTAGGTTAATAAACTATCTACATCTCTTAAATCGTAACTTTTTCTAACTTCATCGACATTTATCTTAAGAAATTCTGGCGTTTTTGTTTGATAACTGGAATCGTAAAGTGTGATAGCTCCTTCAACTAACCACTTAAACTCTTTTTTATTACGTTCTTTATGCCTCACAAAGCCTTTTTCTAAATAAGCTGAATCTGGTAAGTTTTCAGATAATTCTTCAAGTGCTTTGAGTACAATATCATTTCCTGTTTTTGGTCTTGTTTCTGCAACAAGCAGTATCTCGTCTAATGAAGCTACATCTGGTTCCAAATAAACATCAAACGTGCTGTCGAATTCATTGACAGGAATTTTATAACTTTTAAAACCAATGGATGAAACAACTAAAGTGTCGCTTTTATATCTCTCAGGAACCATTAAAACAAACTTCCCATCTGCATTGGTTATAGTTCCAATGGTCGTGTTTTTAACATACACACTAGCACTTTCTAGTGGAAGAAAAGTTTCTGCATCTAGAACAGAGTTTTTTAATTCTGTTTGTGAAAATGAAGAAAAACCATATAAAAGAATAAGAATTCCGAAAAAATGTTTAAAATATTGAGGCTTCATAGAACTGTTTACTTAAAAATTAGGTAGCCGGTTTATAGTTTTTATCGTCTAATAACATTTTAGCTAATATTTCACGAAGAATCTCTGAGGTTCCACCACCAATTGGACCTAGTCTACTATCACGAAGTAATCTTGCCATAGGGTATTCTTCCATATAACCATAACCTCCTAGAAACTGAAGACAATCGTAAATAACTTCATCTGCCATTTTAGTCGATTTTAATTTAGACATGGTGGCTTGTTTTACAACATATTCCCCTTTATTAAGCCTGTAAGCTACAGAGTAATTGAATTCTTTACAAATTTCCATATCTGCATACAGTTCAGCAAACCGATGTCTTAAGGCTTGAAATTTATTGATTGTTTTTCCAAAAGCTGTGCGTTCACTCATGTATTGTTTGGCATAATCTAATGCGTATTCGGCTCTGGCATGAGAGTTAATTCCCATAATCAATCTTTCTAGAGCAAAATGCTGCATGATGTATGGAAAACCTTTGCCCTCTTCACCCATTAAATTACTAGCTGGAATAGTTACGTTATCGAAAGCAATCTCTGCTGTATCGCTTGCTCTCCAACCTAATTTATCTAATTTGGTAGCAGAAATTCCAGGTGTATCTCTATCCATAATAAAAATACTCATTCCATTATGTCCTGCTTCAGGATCTGTTTTAGCAGCAACGACTAAGTAATCGCTGTAGATACCATTAGTAATAAATGTTTTAGAACCATTAATAATATACGTATCTCCTTTTTTAACAGCAGAGGTCCTCATGCCTGCAACATCACTACCACCAAAAGGTTCTGTAATACATAGACAGCCAATTTTATCGCCACTTATACTTGGAGTTAAATATTTTTCTTTTATCTCATGACTTCCTTCTTTATTAACATGAGTCATGGCCAAATAGGCATGTGCCCACATATTTGCTGCAAACCCTCCGGAATTTACTTTTTGAAGTTCTTCCAAGAAAATTACAGTGTAGAACAAATCGAGATTTAGTCCACCATATGCTTCAGGATAAGCCAAACCAAAGAATCCCATGTCACCAAATTTTTTCCAGATAAAGCGTTCTACAGTTCCATCTTTCTCCCATTTTTCAATATGTGGAACCACTTCTTTTTGCAAAAAATCTTGAAGACTTTCTCTAAACATTTGATGTTCTTCTGTGAAGTACATACTATTCATACCTTTTCTCTTTATTAATTAAGTTTCAAATATAATTTAATTATATCGAATTTGTTAGAAGGGAAGCTTTTAACTTTTAATAATTCATCTAAAGATTGATATCCTTCTCTTAAGGTTCGTTGCTCTATTATATGATGTGCAATCTCGTAATCTATATATTGAATGGTTACTAATTCTTCGATGGTTGCCGTATTTAAATGAATCTTCTCAACCTGTCTTGGTGTTTTTACGGTAAATTGTTGGGTGATTCTTTCAATAACTTCGGGCGACAAACCGTAAACTTCTTGAAGTTGAACATCTGCAATAAAACCACCATATTTATCTCTATAAGCAACTATGCGTTTTGAGTAAGCTTCTCCTATGCCATTTATTTTTTGAAGTTGCGACGCTGAAGCTGTGTTTAAATCTTGTTTCTGTTGAAAGGTTTTTGGCTGACTGTTATTTTGATATGAATAACTGGATCTTGGTTTCGGTTTGGTAACCCATTCTGGAAATTTAAAATAAGGAGATATGATTTCTAAAAGTGAATCTGATACTTTAGTGATTTGTTGAAATTCTTCGGCTGAATTCATCCATTTATCCTGAGAGCGAAATTTTAGTAATCTATCTATTTCTTCATTAGACATTCCAAGTGTATAGCCTCTATAATCGGTTATAAAATTTGGATTAAACGGGTAAATTTTTGGTTTTCTATTTTCAATTTCAACTGTCCGTAGAGAATCTAACTCTTCTTGAAAAACATTTAATTCCTGTTGATTTATTTGAATATTATCTGAAGTAAAATCAATAAAAAAGTAAACACTTTGCAAGATTAAAATGATAAGAATCAATAAAAAAATCCCATTCCGTTGTTTTTTAGAAAACGTGAAATGGGATTTCATATAATGTGTTTTTATATTTTACATGTGCTCTGTAACATCTACAGCGCCATCTTCGATAGCTTCTTTTTTAGCAGTAATGGCACCAATATAACGTTTCATTTCCTCTCTTACTTTTGGGAATAAGAAGAACAAACCAATCATATTTGGAAATACCAATGCAAGAATCATAGCATCAGAGAATTTTATAACAGCATCTAGTGTTGCTGCTGCTCCAATAACTACAAATAATAAGAATAATATTTTATAAACTAAATCGGCTACTTTTCCTTTTCCAAAAAGGTATTTCCAAGATTGTAATCCATAATAAGACCACGATATCATTGTAGAAAAAGCAAATAACACAATAGCAACTGTTAATACATAAGAGAAATGAGGTATTACAGAATCGAAAGCCATTGAAGTTAAATCTACACCATTAATTGGCATCCCAGTTTCATTTAAAAGAACGCTACTACCATGTGCTGCCGAATAATCAAATACAGATTGCACGTCCGTTCCATTAATATTGAAGAAAATAATTACTAATGCCGTCATGGTACAAATAACTACTGTATCAATAAATGGTTCTAATAAAGCAACGACACCTTCGGAAGCTGGATATTTTGTTCTTACTGCAGAGTGAGCAATTGCTGCAGAACCTGCACCAGCTTCGTTTGAGAAAGCTGCACGTTGGAAACCTACAATTAATACACCAACTAAACCACCAAGTCCAGCCATAGGTGTAAATGCACCTTCTATAATTAACTGAAATGCTACTCCTATATCGCTAAAGTTTGCAAAAATTATTATTAAAGAAGCAACTATATAAATACCTGCCATAAACGGAACCACTTTTTCTGTAATACTAGCGATTCTTTTAATTCCACCTATAATAACGATTCCTACTAAAATAGCTAAAATAACTCCAATAATTACACCATTAGAACCTCCTTCTAACTGAAGCATCGAACTAATTTGTACAGCTGCTTGATTAGATTGAAATGCATTACCACCTCCAAAAGAAGCACCAACACATAGAATAGCAAATACAACTCCTAAGACCTTACCAATTTTTGAAAAACCTACTTCTTTTAGTCCTTTTGAGAGATAATACATAGGACCTCCATAAATTGTACCATCTTCACCTACATCTCTATATTTTACACCTAAAGTACATTCTACAAATTTTGTTGACATACCAATTAGTCCACATATAATCATCCAAAACGTAGCTCCTGGACCTCCAAGTCCTATTGCCACTGCAACACCTGCAATATTACCTAATCCAACGGTACCTGATACGGCTGTTGCTAAGGCTTGAAAATGAGACACTTCACCATGAGCGCTTTCGTCCCGTATGGTATCTTTTATATCTTCGACCGCAAGGGCTTCATCATTATTATACAACTTATCTACACCATGCTTTTCAATATCAACATATTTACCTCTAACTGTATTTATAGCTGTTCTAAACTTTGTAATTGCTGGAAATCTAAAATATATAGTAAAAAAAGTAGCGCCTCCAACTAAAAGCAAAACAACAAAAGGGATATTATATTCTCCAATAGGTACTGTTGTTAATATAAATCCTTCCCACCAAACTGCAATTGGCATAAAGGCATCGTTTATTTTCTCGTCTAACCCTTTCTCTGCCACTTGTGCAAAGGTTAAAAAAGGTGTGATTAAGGTTAAAATTGAAAGAAGATATTTCTTCATAAGAATTATTAATTAGTTAGTTTTTTTTAATTAGTGTGACAAGATGCTAAAAAAAAATGATTTTTTAAAACATCTCCCGTTAAAATAAGCACTTTAATATTGAATATTATATACTGAATTTAATGTTTGAATCTGTTCTGGTCTTCCTAAAACTATAATTTTAGAATTAGGTACTAACTTCATTTCAGCTTCCGGATTTATGACATATTCTCCAGCTGCATCTTTATAACCAATGATGCTACACCCTGTTTTATTTCGTAGATCTAAATCTCTAATAGTTTTAATTTCGGAAGTGTCATAGAGTTGTTCCACCGAAATTTCTTCGATATTTATATTGGATTTCCCCACAATAGAAAGGTTGTCAATAAACTCTAATAATCCCGGAACCACAACTAATGAAGCCATGTGGTCTCCACCAATTTTATCAGGAAGAATAACATTGTTTGCGCCAGCTAATTTTAATTTCTTATAAGATGTTTCTTGAGAAGCACGACTAATAATATTCATGTTTTTATTAATCTGCCTAGAAGAAAGGACTACAAACAGGTTGTCGGCGTCGTTAGGCAAAGCTGAAATTAGGGTACTCGCTCTAGCTATTCCTGCTTGTAGAAGTATGTCATCTTCATTGGCATTACCTATTACAAATGGCACCAATTCACTTTGAAATTTTTCTGCTATGTCTTTATTTTTTTCAATAATAACAAATGGCTTTTTATAAGCTAATAATTTTGTAGCAGCTTGCTTACCGTTTCTACCATAGCCACAAATAATAATGTGGTTTTTAAGACTGTCTATTTTTTTTTGCATTTTTCTCTGTTTTAGTCCTTCAAAATTATTTTTGCTTAGTATATATTCTGTAATGATGCTTATAGCGTACCCTACAACAACAACACTTGTTAAAATTAAAAAAATTGTAAAAATTTTAGAACTATCATCTAAAGGTTGTACTTCTCCAAACCCAACAGTTGTTATGGTAATAACTGTCATGTACATGGCATCAATCCATGAAAGTTGCGACAGTATTTTAAAACCAATAACACCTGCGCCTAATAAAATAACCAATAAGAATATGGCCGTATATATTTTAGATCTTAAAAGTTTAATTAATGGGTTGTGCATGTCTGATTTTTATAAATCGAATACCGAAGAACGCTTTGTATAAAGCAAATCTTTTATATGCATCCAAAATGCTATAAAAAGATAAAGTGCAAAGCCAAAACCAAGGGTTACAAAGGTTAAATATAAAAAAGAAGTTCTTACTACTTTTGCTCTAATACCAAACCTATCTGCAATTCGCTGACATACATAGTATCCATGCTTTTGAAAATATAATAAGATTTTATAAAAAATATTCATGTTGCAATTTAACAATTTATTTGATGATTAATGCATTACCTATTGCACATTGCAAACATTTATTTTGATCGCAATATTCTGTTTTTAGCTGAATAAGTGCTTGAGATTGCAAAGCAGTATATGAAACTTTTTTTAAGTTATTAAATGCAGTGACAATACTATTTTTCTCTGATGCAATGTGTTGAATTAACTCTAAAAGTATGTCATTAATATCTTTACCTTGATATTTTGCATAAGCAAACTTTATTGGAATAATTGTATTTATTAAAAGTAAATCTATAAATGGTTTGGTTATTTTTTTTGATAATGATTTTGATTTCTTTCCAAACGAGTAATGTGTTTCCCAAAATGACGATGTTGCAACATGAAACAGCTTATAAAGCTCTTTTTGAGAATTTGTTTCAATTATTTGTGAAAACAAATTGGAATGCAAACTGTAAAGTGTTGCTAATTGAGACAGTCGAAGTGTTGGAAAGTTTTGTGGTCTCAACCTAAAAAACTGAATAGGAACAACCTTAGTATTATCCAACTGAAACTTTTGTTTTAAAAACCGATATTCTTTTTGAAGTTCTAAAAAATAAGCTTCTTGAACGTCTTCGTCTAACAAACCAGCCTGTCCAAAAAATAAAGCTTCTAATGCTGTTTGGTTAATCTGCAATTTTCTTATAATAGTATAATCTATAGAATTTGCCATGCTAAAAAAAGCATCGCCATTTACTTTTAAACCAAAATTTTTAGCCAACATTTTAAACAAAACAGATTCCCAATTGTTTCTGGAGTTTTGTAATAAAACCTCAATAGTCTGAGATTTTCTTTCCAAACGTTCAATATACAATCGCTCTAACCAACTTTCTAGAATAAAGGTATCGACTTCTGCAAAATCTACTTCGCAATTAATCCATTTGTTTTTAGCAGAAAGCAATTTATTGTAATTTTTAAAAACGTGAGAATCTACATATTGCTTTAATTCCAAGGTTGGGATAATGGAATTATCTTTCCTAAAAATTTCTGTATCGTGTTCCCAAACAACGTGTAAAATTACATTATCATACGCTTTATCAATTTCGTGGTTATGTATAAACCAATCGCTAGATTTTATATGTATTTCTACATTTCCAGCCCAAAGTTGTTCTGAAATTTTTAGTTGTGCATTGAAAAAATCTGGTCCAGAATTAATATTATGCTGCCCAACAGAAATTATTTCCAAAGTTTCATATTGAGACGTTTTTAAATGAACAATATCCATTTTTTTATGTTGCCAGACATAATGTAAAAAATCTTCTTGCATACATTAAAAATAATGAATTATTAATAATAAATCATTACTTTTTAACCAATTATAATTAAAAACAAAGGTTTATAAAGTTTAAAGTAAGGACTTTAAAACAAAGGAGACTTAAACCATAGTCACATTGTTAAAATTATCTTATTCTAAACAAGAAATCACAACATATTTATTAAGTTTATAGTATATGCAAGACCTGTTACAAACTTATCAATATACAAGAAACCAAACCAAGGCACTTTGTAAGCCATTAAAAACAGAGGATTACACACCTCAATCTGCTGAATTTGCAAGCCCTCCTAAATGGCATTTAGCACATACCACATGGTTTTTTGAAGAAATGATTTTAAAAACCTATTTTAAAAACTACCACGTGTTCGATGAAACCTACAGTTTCTTATTCAACAGTTATTACAATAGTATAGGCGAGCGTATTGAACGAAAAAATCGTGGTCTCATAACTAGACCCTCAATAGAAAAAATATACGATTACAGAACTCATGTAGATAAACATATAACGAAACTTTTGGAATTAAATACTTCTAAAGAGATTATAGATCTTACCATACTTGGCATCAATCACGAACAGCAACATCAGGAATTATTGATAACCGATTTAAAACACACTTTTTCTTGTAATCCAATTTACCCAAAGTTTTCTAAGACCAATTATCTGACTTCTAAAAATAAGACTACTGGCTGGATAGACATCCCTGAAGGCATTTATCATGTTGGATATGAAGGTGCCGGTTTTTGTTTTGATAACGAGCTTGGGAAACATCGCGTTTTCTTAGAGCCTTTTAAAATTTCTAATGCCCTAGTTACCAATGCTGAGTACATTGAATTTATAAATGATAAAGGTTATCAACAAGCTAAATACTGGTTAGACGATGCTTGGCATTGGGTCAATCAAAACAAAATTAAAAACCCATTGTATTGGAAATTAATTGATGGAGATTGGTATCAATACACCTTGTCTGGATTACAGCCTGTTAATCCGGATGGCATTTTAACTCATATTTCATATTATGAAGCTTCGGCTTTTGCTTTCTGGGCTGGCTATAGATTACCAACAGAATTTGAATGGGAAATAGCCTCTAAACAACTGGATTGGGGAGCCGTTTGGGAATGGACCAATTCTGCTTATTTACCATACCCAAATTTTAAAATTGCTACAGGTGCAGTTGGAGAATATAATGGCAAATTTATGGTGAATCTTATGGTCTTAAAAGGCGCTTCTACTGCAACAGCTAAAAACCACAGTAGGAATACTTATCGCAACTTTTTTTCACCAAATACGCAATGGCAATTTTCTGGAATTCGCTTAGCTAAATAACATCTATGAACACAAATTTTAAAAACGATATTAACGAAGGTTTAAGTAAACCTTTAAAAACTTTACCCTCTAAATATTTTTATGATAAAATTGGAGATGCTTTGTTTGTTAAAATAATGAAGCTCCCAGAATACTATCTTACAAAAGCTGAATTTGATATTTTTAAAAATCAGACCAAAAAAATCATCTCGTCTTTAAAAATAAAGCCAAATGCCTATTTCGAATTAATAGAACTAGGTGCTGGAGATGGAACGAAAACAAAAGAACTTCTTAAAGAGTTACTTGCAGAAAATTATAACTTTGAATATATCCCTATCGACATTTCAAAAAATGCCTTAAGTAAATTAGAAACAACTTTAAAAGCTGAACTCCCTCAATTAAAAGTTTCAACAAAACAAGGTGATTATTTTAATGTACTGGACAGCTTAAAAGCTTCAAGCCACTCAAAAGTGGTGCTGTTTTTAGGCTCCAATATTGGAAACATGGAAGATGAAAAAGCCAAACAATTTATTTCTAATCTAAGTAATTCTTTAAAAAACAACGACAAAGTTTTATTAGGTGTCGATTTAATTAAAACTGAAGATATTGTATTACCAGCTTACAATGACAAGGCTGGGATTACCAAAGCCTTCAACTTAAATTTATTGACAAGGATTAATAACGAATTAGATGCCAATTTCAATATTGACGATTTCTCTCATCAACCTGAATACACAGAATCTGAAGGCATTGCAAGAAGCTATATGGTTAGCAACAAAGATCAAAATGTACGTATTAATGCATTAAATAAAACCTTTCATTTTAAAAAGGATGAGAAAATACATACGGAAACCTCTAGAAAATATAATGACATCATTTTGCAAACCATTTTAGAAGGGAGTCAATTAAACATTGTTTCAAAACTTTTAGATTCTAAGTCTTTTTTTGCCGATTATATTTTAATAAAAACTGAAAATCATGTCTAAGAATGGTAACACTTTAGGGATATTGGGTTTAGGCAACAGAAGCACCTTGTTTTATATAAATACTTTAAATGTTGAATTTAATAATATAGAAAACACAGATAGTACTTATCCCTTTATACTTTTAAATACAGATTTTAATACAATCAACCCCTATTTACCAAATAATTTCAAAAAACTAATTCCTTCACTTTCAAGATACATCCATCAAATAGAGAAACTTCCTATAAGTCATTTATTAATTCCAAACATCACTTTACACGAAACTTTAGACAAACTCTCAATTAGTATACCTATACTTCATCCTCTTGAACTAAGTATTGCCAAATTAAAAGAAAATAACGCAAACCGAGTTGTAATTTTTGGTTCGAAATATACAATGACCTCAACCTATATTTCTAACTTCTTTTCTTCAGAAGGTATTGAAGCGATTTCTCCAACAAAAGATGATATAGATTTTATTGATAGGCTAAGACAAAAAATCTACTCTAATTCTGAAACATTAACTGATTTAGATATGTATAATAGTTTATTAGAAAGCTACAATAAAAAAGCATCTGTACTAATAGCATGCACAGAAATATCTATAATCAAGAACTCCATACCTGTTTTAGACATGGTTAAACTCCAAATAAATGCGGCCCTGAAATTGTGTAAAAAAATTAAATAACATTAAATACTAAAGATGATGAAAAAACCAGATTTTACAGATTTAAAAGCTATTTACGTTAATTGTACCCTAAAAAAATCACCTAGACAAAGTCATACCGATGGCTTGATGGAGGTTTCAAAAAACATCATGAAAACCGAAGGTGTTTCAGCAAAACACATTAGATTGGTAGATCACGATGTTGCTTTTGGAGTCTATCCAGACATGACTGAACATGGCGTTGAAAAAGACGAGTGGCCTAGCTTGTTCAAAGAAATATTTGAAGCCGATATCTTAATTATTGGCTCTCCTATTTGGTTGGGAGAAAAATCGTCTGTTTGTCAAAAATTGATTGAACGGTTGTATGCTATGAGTGGTAAAACAAATGACAAAGGACAATATTTATTTTACGGAAAAGTTGGTGGTTGTGTGATTACGGGTAATGAAGATGGTATTAAACATTGTGCAATGGGTATTCTATATGCTTTACAACATGTTGGTTACTCCATTCCACCACAAGCCGATTGTGGTTGGATTGGAGAAGCTGGTCCTGGACCAAGTTATTTGGACAATGAAAGTAACGCAAAAAACAATAATTTCACCAATAGAAATACGACGTTTATGACCTATAATTTATTGCATCTAGCAAAATTATTAAAGGAAAACAAAGGCTATTCAAATTATGGAAATTCTAGAGAAGCTTGGGATGATGGTACTCGATGGAATTTTGAGAATCCGGAATACAGATAAGAAATAGAATTTATTTCTGCTCTTGAGTTTTTTAAGAGTTTTAAATATACGTATTACTACGTATAGATTATCTTATAAAAATAAATTAGCTTTGTTTAAAATTTGATATAAACCCGAGTTTCGGTTTTATATCTTTTTTTATGGAGTTTATATACCCAAAATTAACTAAGATAATTAACCTTTTAAAATTTAGCCCCAATGAAAAAACAACTATTATTCCTTTTAATTATGATTATAAGCTTCTGTAGCTATGGTCAGATTTCTTTTGAGAACGGATATTATATTAATAATTCTAATGAAAAAATATCTTGTTTAATTAAAAACATAGATTGGAACAACAACCCAACTCAGTTTGAATATAAGCTATCAGAAAATAGCGAATCCCAAAAAGGGACTATAAAATCCGTAAAAGAATTTGGTATTAATAATATTTCAAAATATATAAGAAGTACTGTAAATATCGACAGATCTAGTGATAATATTAATGATTTGAGTGATGACAAAAACCCTATATATAATAAAGAAATCCTATTCTTAAAAGTATTGATTGAAGGAAAATCTAACTTATATGAATATGCAGATGTCAACTTAAAAAGATATTTTTATAATATAGATAACGCTATAATTGAACCTTTAATCTACAAAAGGTTTAATACCATTGACAAGAATATTGGTAAAAACTATAGATTTAGACAACAGTTATGGGTTAATTTAAAATGTCCAAATTTCAAATTGAGTCAGATTGAAAATATTGATTATAAAAAAAATGATCTAGTAAAGTATTTTATTGAATACAATGAATGTCAAAATGCCACGGTAATCAATTATGAACAAAAACAAAAAATAGATTTTTTTAATTTAACTCTTCGACCACGTATCAATAATTCTTCATTATATATTGTAAGCTCTACTTCAAATCCTAAAAGTTTTGATTTTGATAATGAAATAGGTTTTGGTTTTGGAATAGAGTTCGAATTTATTCTGCCATATAATAAAAACAAATGGGCTATTGCTATAGAACCAACTTATCAGAATTATAAATCTGAAACAATATCCACCTATGATAATGTTTCTGGAGGAGATTTGACAGCAAATGTTGACTACAGTTCAATTGAAATTCCATTCAGTATAAGACATTACTTTTTTCTTAATAAAAATTCAAAAATTTTCGTTAATGCATCTTACATTCTTGATGTGAGTTCAAAAACATTAATTGAACTTACAAGGGTTGATGGTTCTAATTTTAATACACTCGAAATTAATTCAAGAAATAACTTTGGAATGGGAATTGGTTTTAAACAAAGCGATAAATATAGTTTAGAGATAAGATATCAAACCAGTAGAGAGATTTTAGGTAATGATCAAGCATGGAGTTCGAATTATAAAACATTGTCTTTTATTATTGGATACTCGTTTTTTTAAAAAAAACACATCATATCAATGACAGAAAGCATGTAACTCCTTTTAGCTTAAACATTTTTAACATAATTGCATAAAAAAAACCGAACAGTAGTTCGGTTTTTTTTTATATGTTTTAAGGTTTTGAGAAAATGCTACGTCACGTTGTTCCTCACAAAGACAGTTAATCAATATAACCCATTTTCTTCATCCAGTCGTCGTTAAACATTTTTCCTACATATCTACTTCCATGATCGTGGAAAAGCACTACAACTACATCGTCTTTTGTAAAGTGTTCTTTTAATTGTAATAAGCCTTTAATAGCTGCTCCAGCAGAATTCCCTAAAAACATGCCTTCTTCCTTGGCTAATTTTTGAGTATAAACTGCTGCATCTTTATCCGTTACTTTGGTAAAACCATCTATAATATCAAAATCAACATTTTTAGGCAATATATCTTCACCAATACCTTCAGTGACATAAGGGTAGATCTCCTTCTCATCGAAGATTCCAGTTTCATGATATTTTTTAAACACAGAACCATAGGTATCTATTCCCCAAACCTTCACATTTGGATTTTGTTCTTTTAAATATTTTCCTACTCCAGAAATAGTTCCACCTGTACCAACACCAACAACAAAATGTGTTATTTTCCCTTCTGTTTGTTTCCAGATTTCTGGTCCAGTACTTTGATAATGCGCTTTTGTATTGCTTAAATTATCGTATTGGTTGACATACCAAGAGTTAGGCGTTTCCTCACCTAAACGCTTAGAAACAGAATAATACGAACGTGGATCTGTAGGTTCTACATCTGTAGGACAAACTATAACCTCTGCTCCCACAGCTTTAAGCATATCTACCTTTTCCTTACTCTGCTTGTCTGCCATAACAAAAATACATTTGTAACCTTTAACAACAGCAGCTAAAGCTAAGCCCATTCCGGTGTTTCCTGAAGTTCCTTCAATAATGGTGCCTCCTGGTTTTAATCGTCCGTCTGCTTCGGCATCTTCAATCATGGTTAAAGCCATTCTGTCTTTTACAGAATTGCCTGGATTAAAGGTTTCGTATTTTGCTAATACCAAACATGGCAAGTCTTCTGTAAGTTTATTCATTTTAACCAAAGGCGTATTTCCAATGGTTTCTAAGATATTCTTTGCGTAATTCATGCTGTAAATTTTCAGCTGCAAAGGTAGGTTTTTGCTATGAATTCATGAATACATTTTAAAAAGAATTAAGTTTTGGAATTTTAATATATATTATTTTGAATGTTTGCAACCAAATATTTAAAAAGCTTTTTTTTTAGGCAAACTTTAAAGTAAAAAAACCGAGACATTGTCATCGGTTTTTTTTAAATCCTTTTTATATGTAGTGTATATTATTTCACCAATTTAAAATCACCAGGCTGCCATGTTTTGTCAAACCAAGGTTCTAGTGGACCATAGAGTCTAAAAATCACAAAAAATCCTTTGCCTTTTACCGACTGTAACCAATTGGCTTCTTTACCTTCGGGAGCACTATTTGTTGCTCCAAAATACAAGGTAACAGATCCATCTTCGTTCTTTACTAATGGCGTTCTTTGGCTACTTACGCTAGGTAAAGCCTGTCCGGTTTGCAATTCTGAACGTGTTTGTGGATCGTACATCACTACCGACCAAAAATCTTTTGCCGGCACATTTGCAGGAATATTAAGGGTATAGTTGTTTTTACCATCAAGATAATTGCCGTCTGCATCTAGAAAAGCTATAGCATACTGTGACCCTTTACCTATCATTTTTAAGACCATAGCTGGGGTATTTACTGTGGCTGCATAGAAAAAGCGTGTTCGTGCATCTAAGAATCGTCCTCCTTTACCATCACTTTTCAACCACTGATAACTACCACCAATAAAACCAGATTCCCAATGTCCAGTTTCAAAAATGGATGATTCTTTTTCTCTAGTTTTAAATGTTATTGCTCGAGCCGTGGCGTTTCCTACAGCTACGGCATCTGTTAAGATGTCTTGCATTCTATTATCTGGATTAAATGGGATTTCTTTTTCTATTCCAATACTTGCAAACAAACCACGTAATTCTGGATCTAAGAAAGAAACCGGTTCTCGTTGAATGACATCGTTTAGTTCTTTGTAAAAATCGAAATTGTTTGCATGAATAGTGTTAAACAGCTTTTTCGAACTATTAATGAATTTCATAGAAGGTTGTTTATCTTTATCTTTTAACGGATAAATTTTTAAACCGTTACGAAACATTTCTGATGAGAAATCTGGTTTTCCATCTACTAAGAAGCCTCTAAGAATAAGCCAATTGACATAGCTTGTAGATTTGGCCACAAAATAGCCCTCTGGTGTTTCTCCATCAAAATCGGGTGGTAGTATTAAGTATTTACCTCCTTTACCCCTGTCTGGACCAGGAGCACCCATATCTACTACAAATCTAAAATAAGCATCGTTTACAGTACCTGGGCCACAACCTGCAGGAATCTCTACAACTGTAGGTCCATCATTTTTTAAATCGAGAAAAGTGGTTGCATACACCGTACTAGTATTGCCTGTTAAAAATAATGGATTAGAATCCATTAATTCATCGAATATAACTACTTGATTTGACGTGTTAGCACCTGCTTCTTCCAATCCCAACCTAATACCTTCTATAGAAGTCGCTGGAATTCCGTTTAAAAATGTTTCAACACCTCTCATAAAGTCGAGGTTATCATATACTTTCTTTGTGGTTTCATCAGAAGGTAATCCGTCAAAGAAGTTTAAAGTACCAAGTCTTGTTTCTACAGCATCAGGAGTCAATATTTTATCAGGAATATCTGTATTGTACTTTTCTTTTATCGATTCTAGTGAACTCGTTTCGACAACCACGTCTTCTATTTTATTCTCTTCACTAGTATTTTTGCAGTTGATTATAGCCAAAAGGGAAAAGACACCGATGGCATATGGCAATTTGTGTTTTAAATTCATACTTAAAAGGTTTTTAATTGATTGTTTGATTCATTTTTATTTAATAAATTATATAATGTTATTTCATCAATTCAATATCGCCAAGCTGCCATGTTTTATCAAAGAATGCTTGCTGAGTTCCATAGGTTCTAAATACAGGGAACCATCCTTCATCTTCATTGGTTTGAACCCAGTTACTCTCCTTACCTTCAGGAGATGTATGACCTATGTACAAATCAACACTACCATCGTCATTTATTTTTAACTCCTTATCTCTCGAGTCAATGCTAGTAGCTCTTAGTTTATCTTTTGCCTCTTTATTGTCTATGAAACAACGTGTCACTTCGCTATAAATAGTAAACGCCCAAAAATTTGAAGCTGGCATATCTGCTGGAATATGGATTTTGTATGTATTAGAACCCAATAAGAAATTACCGTCTTTATCCTTTTTGTTGGTTAAATAACTGGTTGTACCAGGGCCAGGAGTGTTCGATTTCATACCAGCTGTTATAGTTACTGCTTCGAAATAGTATTCATTGCTTTCATCTAAATAATAATCTGTCTTGGTTGATTTAGTCAATGGAATATTGGCCATCAATCGGTACCAAGTAGTGTTATCATAAAAAGGCTCATCTTGTCTTGGCTCTATCTGATTGGCTCTACACATCAATTCACCCAATTTAGCTCCTTTAGTCAAAGTTATTTGCAATTCTGAAGATGGATTTAAGGGTTGACCGTTTACAATACCAAAATACCTCATATAAGTATAGAAGATTTTATCTTCTTGCTTCTGTGGTTCATCTTGAATAAACTGGTGTACTAATTTAAAATAATCATACCCACTCGGCATGACACCCGAAAAGCGTTTGTCTGTATTTGAAATGAATCTTGCTGGCTTCAATGCTTCACCATATTTACCAATTAAAAAGCTTTCTTTCATCTTTTTTACTTCTGCTTCGTCAGTTGACAAAAACCTAGTTCCAATCATAATTTTATTGGTGGTAGCGTTAATTACAAAATACCCTTTTGTATTTAGTTTTGAAACATCATAACCATTAGGAATAATCAGGTATTTTCCACCTTTCCCTTTGTCTTGACCAGCTAATCCTAGGTCGCCCAATGAAAGTTGGAAAAAATCTAATACGCCTCCTGCAGAAGGCCCTGCAGGATAATCAATAACTACTGGTCCTGTATTGGCAAGGTTTGCCCAACCAATTACATAAGGTGTAGTCGCATTAGCGGTTAAAATACCTACTTTTTCTTCAAAGGACTTGGATTCTACAAAATCTAAATCGTTTGCTCCATATACTTCAGAACTGGAATTGTACCATTTTTGAAAGGATACTAATGGTAGTGACCATTCGTAAATGGCAACTGCACGTTGCAAGTGCAACTGGTGATTTAACTTGTCAATAGATTCATTGGTAATAAAGGTTTGGTTCATTTGAATATCCCCAAAATCTGTTTTAATCAATTCATCGCCTTGCAAAGTAGCCTCTGCTAGTACAACTGTTTTGTTGTTTAGATCTGCTTTATAAACTGTATCGTTTTGAGGTTGTTGATTATTACAACTGGTTAAAACAATTATTGTAGCAAGCAATAGTATTGTTGTAAATTTTTGTGGGTATTTCATAAAGAATTGGTGTTTTAGTTGAAAATTTGCTAAATCTACTTTAGTTATAGCTGGAGAACTACAAATACAACATAGTCGATTAAGCACTTTTATTATTGCTTTTAATGTAAAATGAAAACAAAAAAAGGGTTTAATAAAAATAGTGTTTTTAAAATGATTTACTACTGTGTAAATTCCATTTAAATTTATTATTCGTTAGCTGACTTATTTAAAATTATTAATCTATAGAAACCTTACTCAAACCTAATAGCTTTTACAGGAGAAATTTTTGTTATAAGATATGAGGGTAATAATAACATAAATAAACAAAGTATAAAAGTGCCAATGTTTAATGCAAAAATATAGCTTAAGCTTATATAAACCGGAGCTTCTGTTACATAATACACGTCTGGATTTAAAGGGAAAAGTTTTAAATACTTTTGAGCAAAGAGCAATCCTAAGCCAAGTATATTTCCCCATATTAATCCTAAAGTAATCAAATAAGAAGCATTGTAAAGAAATATTTTTCTAATGGTCCAATTATTAGAACCTAGGGCTTTTAAGATACCTATCATTTGAGTACGTTCTAATATTAAAACTAGTAAAGCCGTTATCATATTAATGCCTGCCACTAAAATCATGATACCAATTATGCCATATATATTTTTATCAAAAATTTTAATCCATTCGAAAATAGATCCAAATTTTTGCTCAACTGTTGTCACATTTAACATGGATGGCGTATTATTATAGACGCTATTATAGGTCTTGTTTAATTTGCTATAATCATCTACAAAAACCTCAAAATGTCCAGCTTGATCAGAATCCCATTTGTTTAAACGTTGTAAGTGACGCAAATCTCCTATTACATAAGTTTCGTCAAAATCTTTAAAGCCAGAATTATAAATACCTACAATATTGTAAGTAATCATGCTTGGTGGTTTGTTTGGGTCTTCTTTTCTAAATAACGCTGTAAACGAATCGTCTAACTTAAAGCCTAACCTATTAGCTAAATATTCTGAAATTAAAACCTCTTCATTTCGTTTTTTTGTATAATCTGGGAGCCTTCCTTCTTTTAAAAAATCTTTGAAAAGCACCCAATTATAATCAGCACCTACACCTTTTAATATTATGGCTTCAAAGTCTGTTTCGGTTCTAATAATTCCAAATTTTGAAGCTACCGCTTGAATATGATTTATCCCATCAACCGATTTGAATTCTGGATAAAAATCCTGATCCATAGACACAGGATCCCCACTCTCCTGAGAATTATTACTATCAAAATTAGAAATAATAATGTCGCCATTAAAAGCAACCACTTTTTCTCTTATTTTTTGCTGGAGTCCAATTCCAGTAGCTATAGCAATCATCATCACAATAATTCCAATAGCTATAGCAGCGATACCAATTTTTATTATTGGTGCCGAAACACTACTTTTATACGCTTTACTATCAATAATGCGTTTAGCTATAAAATATTCGAATTTCAAATGAAGCAATTAAAATTTATTCACCTCAAAAATACAGTTTTATTATTTGTTTTAATACTCCTTTCTTGTGGAAACTTTTCGAATGCTGAAGGTGGGCATAACAATGAAGTCATTGCCACATCGCAAACTCCTCTCGATGACAATCAAATTATTATTGGAGCCAATCAAACCGAGAAATACATACCACTTCTAAATGGAAAACGTGTTGGCGTTGTAGCTAATTTGACAAGTGTTATTTTTAAAAACACTGAACAAACAAGATATACGCATCTAGTAGATTCTTTAGTCGCATTAAATATCGATGTCAAAAAAGTACTTTCTCCTGAGCATGGTTTTAGAGGTGCTGCTGATGCTGGAGAATTAGTTGAAAGTGGCAAAGACATTAAAACAGGTCTGCCCATCATTTCGCTTTATGGAAAAAACAGAAAAGCGACTATGGCAGATTTAGAAGATCTTGATATCATAGTTTTCGATATCCAAGATGTTGGTGTTCGTTTTTACACGTATATTTCTACACTGCATTATATCATGGAGTCTTGTGCTGAAGCAAATATCCCATTACTTATTTTAGATAGACCAAATCCAAATGGGCATTATGTAGATGGACCTACTCTAGAAATTGAGAACAAGAGTTTTCTTGGCCTGCATCCAATTCCGTTGGTACACGGTTTAACCATTGGCGAATTTGCTCAAATGCTTAATGGTGAAAAATGGTTGGAAAATAAGGCACAATGCGATATAACTATTATTCCAGTTAAAAATTATACTCATGACCGGTTTTATCATGTTCCAATTAGACCATCACCAAATTTACCAAACGATCAAGCTATTAAACTTTATCCTAGTCTAGGTCTTTTTGAAGGAACAAACATCAATGCAGGTCGAGGTACAGAATTTCAATTTCAACGTTATGGAGCGCCATTCTTAAACAAAAAGGTATTTCCTTTCACTTATACACCCAAAGAGAATTTTGGTGCTAAAAACCCAAAACATAAAGATGAACTCTGTTATGGTGAAAATTTAGAAAACAATACTTTGTATGGACAAGTCTCCTTAAAGTGGGTTATAAAAGCTTATAACAATGCTACAGATAAAACTAAAGTGTTCAATACAGCAAATTTTACTAAACATGCAGGAACAACTAAATTACAGCAACAAATTGAAGCTGGTTTAAGCGAAAAAGATATTAAAGCTACTTGGCAAAAAGATCTTGAAGCATTTAGAAAAATTAGACAATTGTATTTATTGTATCCGTAAATTAATCGTAGCGTCTGCCATTTGGTCTTAAGTTGTTTCGTCTATAATCTTCTCTAGACTGAATAACATATTGACCTTGTCTCATATCTGTTAAGTTATAAGGCTTGTATTCTATTGTGTTTCCATGCTTTTTAATAGACTTAGAAATGATATTTCCTCTTAAAGGATTTTTCTTCCCTGAAGCATCTATATTTATTAAGGAAAGCGACCCGATACTTTTTTCAGTTTCTCTTGATGCCAGTTTGTTTGAATCGACATTGATCTCTTCTTTCTCATCTAAATTACTAGCCAAACCAACTGGTTTTGGAAAATCTTTAATAATTTTATTTTCACTAAGATCCAAAATTGGAATTTGTCCTCCAGCCAGATTGTAATTAGATTGCAGTTGATTCATACCATTTTTCATACCAAAATCTATAGGTACCAATCTAGACACTTTAAAAATGATACTTTTTCTATAAATAGTGGTGTCATCACGTCCTTCAGTATGCATAACAACAATGGTATAATCTCCAAGAGGAAGATCGTTTAAAGGAATACGAAGTTCTTTGGTGGAATCGTGAACAGGAAAATTCTTTAAACCAGAATCTCCAATAATCTCAATTTTATTAAGAGTGAAAGTACTTTTAAGAAAAAGTGTGTCGCCAGACTTATTTAAATAATGATTTAAACTTTTGGCTGTTTTATTTACATTTTTAAAAATTGCTGAATAAACAACTTCTTGACTGTAAGAAGTATTAAAAAAAGCAACAACTAAAAACATAAATATAGTAAATTTTAGGGTCTTCATACTATCTATGATTTTGTTTAACAAATGAGTTTTAGGCTATAATCAATTCTTTGTTGAACAATATTAATTTAGCACAAAATAAGTGTCAAAACAATCAAAACCCCATATATTCGATAAGTCTATAATTAAAATAGACTAACCGATTTTCGCATACATTTAATCGATAATTTAAGTCATTAGAAGACAGCTATTTTAAGACATAAAGCACTGAAAACTAAATAATATAGAAAAGAATTAAGCTTCTAATTATCAATAGAAGCAATAGGAAAAGGACCATAAACATGGATAACAAAAATAATTTTCTTAGGTGATTGATCAACCACCATGACATGTTTTCCTCGGGATAATTTTCTTAGCGAAATTTGTAAATCTGTTTCATTCAAATACTCATCTAACTCTCTTTTATATTTAGAGTTTATAGAATAGATATGTGTGATTTTGGTATCACTTTTAAGTAATAAGGTATCTTTTGACGTATTTAATTCGTGAAAAAGAGTATTTGCCTTTAAATTTCTATTTTTTTCAATTTTTGCAAAAACTGTTTGCGAAAAAATAGAATTAGAAAAAATACTAATGCTAAGTGTCAGTAAAAATGTTTTCAAAAAAAAATACTATTAAGTTCTACAATCCTTGAACTCAACAGTAACTAATTAATCCTCAGGTAAATCTAATTGAATTTCTATTTTTTACGGCAAATATTCCATAAACTACCAAAAAATCAGAAGAAGCGTAATAAATTGTTAATAACCTGTTGAAAACTGTTCAAAATCATGAGATTAGGAGATCTCTTTTTCAGGAATAATTGTTGGTTTTTGGTAATTTTGAAATGGTTGTTTAAGCAACTCTCCAATCTTTCCATTTTTAATTTCATCAGGAAAAACATCCACACCATAGACCAATTTCTCTCTATCTAAACTCATATAAGTACCAAACAACCTGTCCCAAATAGAAAAGATATTACCATAATTAGAGTCTGTATAAGGTAAGACATAATGATGATGAATTTTATGCATATCTGGAGAAATAAACACATAGCTAATTATCTTATCTACTTTTTTAGGCAACTTTATATTTGCGTGTGTTAATTGTGTAAAAATAACAGACAAAGATTGATAAATAAACACAATAGCGATTGGTGTCCCAACAATAAACACACCTAATAAGGTAAACATAAAACGAATAACACTCTCTATTGGATGATGCCTATTGCCTGTGGTTGTATCTACTTTGTGGTCTGTATGATGTACCAAATGTATCATCCATAAAGGTTTTACCTTATGTTCTACATAATGTGCTAAATAAGCACCAAAAAAGTCTAATAGCAAGACTCCCAATACAACATATAACCATATTGACATGTCTGGCAACCAATTTATGATACCAAAATTATTTTCTTTAACCCAATCTGCAGATAGCAATAAAATAAAAGCTAAACCAAAGTTTATTAATATAGTTGTTAATGTAAAAAAGAAATTAGGCCAAGCATGTTGCCATTTTTTATAATTGAATTTAAAAAGTGGAAAGGCACCTTCCAGCATCCAGAAAAAAGTTATTCCTCCTGCTAAAAGTAATCCTCTATGGAGTGTTGGGATGGTTTCGAAATATGTAACTATAGATTCCAAGGACAAATATTTTGACTAAATATACAAAAAGAAAGTATTTTATGTCTTAAAGCTTGAGTCGCTTTTTCATTTCTTCAACAATATTAAATGCGGCTGGACAAATAGCAACATTCTTTAAAGTTAAATTAGAGATTTGCTGAAACTTTTTCCTATCAGTATGTGGAAATTCGCTACAGGCTTTTGGTCTAACATCGTAGATTGAACAATAATTATCTGCGCCTAAAAATGTACAAGGAACACTTTGTAAAACATAATCATTCTCCTCATCAACACGCAAGTAAGTATCTATAAATTGCTGTTGTTTCATTTTAAAATGTTTGGCAATACGCACCACATCTTTATCTGTAAACAAAGGACCAGTTGTCTTGCAACAATTAGCACATTCTAAACAATCTGTTCTATTAAATTCTTCTTCGTGTAATTCCTGCATCACATAATCTAACTGCTTTGGTGGTTTCTTTTTAAGCTTTGTAAAGAAAGTTTTATTTTCCTTATGCTTATCTTTGGCGAGCTTTGGAAGATTATTAATGATGTCTTGCATACTGCAAAAGTACTAAAACTTGTCATTCAGAGCGAAGCGAAGAATCTAAAAATAATAAAGATGTTTCGACTGCGCTCAATATGGCACATAACAAATATGAAAAAAGACCTATTCGGAAAAGCTTTGTTAGATTATCAAAATGATAATTATACGGAAGACTTAATAACCTCAACCAATATTTCAGATGAAGATGAATTACCTCTTCCCTATCTCTTTAGAGACTTCAAAGAGATGCCAAAACTGGAACAAAAAGCCTTAAAACTTTCAAAAGGAAAAACCTTAGATGTTGGTTGTGGTTCTGGTAGTCATAGCTTGTATTTACAAGAAAAAGAGTTTGAAGTCAAAGCCATAGACATCTCAAAAGGAGCTATTGAAGTTGCTAAAAAACGTGGCGTTTTAAATACTGAGGTTTTAGATATTTTAGATGAAACTGAGACATTTGACACCATTTTACTTTTAATGAATGGCTCAGGTATTTTTCAGGAGCTTTCTCAAATAGCTACATATTTGAAACATTTAAAATCGCTTTTAAATCCAAAAGGTCAGATTTTAATTGATTCCTCAGATATCAAATACATGTACCAAGATGAAGATGGAGGCCTTTGGATAGATACCAATGCTAATTATTATGGCGAATTAGATTATTATTTAAGCTATAAAAAGGACCATGAAGAACCAATGAAATGGCTTTATCTTGATTTTGACACTTTAAAACTTGCTTGCGAAAGTGTTGGATTACAATGCGAAAAGGTAATGGATGGTAAACATTTTGATTATTTAGCGAAACTCTATTAAAACTTAATTTATTTTTCCTCCAATAAATGTCTGTTGAACTTTAGTTGTTGGAATTTTCTTCACATCAATAGTCATGATGTCTTGATCTAATATGATAAAATCTGCAAATTTTCCAACTTCAATACTCCCTTTTTCGTTGTCTTCAAAATTTGCATAAGCAGCCCAAATGGTCATGCCTCTTATGGTTTCTTCTCTCGTTAAACCATCTTCTATATTAAAACCATCTTTTGGAAAACCTGCAACATCTTGTCTTGAAACTGCTGCATAAAATGTTGCAATAGGGTTTACTTTTTCTGCTGGAAAATCTGTTCCTAAAGCAATCTTTCCACCTGCATTTAAAAGTGTTTTAAAAGCATAAGCTCCTTTTATTCTTTCGGAGCCTAATCTATCTTCAGCCCAATACATATCGCTTGTGGCATGTGTTGGCTGTACTGAAGGTATAATATTCTCGTTTTTAAAATAATCGAAATCATCATCTGTAATTACTTGTGCATGCTCTACTCTCCAGCGTCTATCATGTTTACCCTGAAGTGTTTTTTCGTACGTTTTTAAAACAACGCTATTAGCCGAATCTCCAATAGCATGTGTATTCATTTGAAAGTTGGCAGCTTCAATTCGTTTTGCTAAACTTTCTAATTCATCCAAACCAATAACCATAGCACCAAAATGATTTTCCATATCTGAATAGGACGCTTTTAAGGCTGCACCACGAGATCCTAAAGCACCATCTGAATACACTTTTACAGATTGAACATTCAGTTTATCTGTTTTAATTTTGCCTTTCGGTAAATAGTAATCCAAATTTTCTTTGGTATTACTAATCATCGCATACACTCTTATTTTTAAATCTTCGGTTTGTTGTAAGCTGTCTATAAGTTCTATGATATTTCTATGTAATCCTGCATCTGAAACCGTAGTTAAACCCAGATTCATACACACTTTTTGCGCATCTAACAAAGCATTTATTTGATCTTGCCTTGTAGGTTCTGGAAAAACAGCTTCTACCATTTCTGCAGGTCTATCAATTAAAACACCTGTTAATTCGCCATTTTCAACAACGACCTCGCCACCTTCAAACTTAGAATTTTTTGTTATGCTAACTAAGTCTAATGCTGCTTGATTACATAACATAGCATGTCCATCAACTCGTGATAAAGCTACAGGAGTATCTGGAAATAGCGCATCTAATAATTTTTTATTGGGATAGCTTTTGTCTTCCCAATCGTTTTGGTCCCAACCTCTTCCTATTATAAAATCTGTTTGCTTTTCATTTTGAAAATCTAATACGCGTTTCATCACATCATCAAAACTGGTGGTTCCAAATAAATCGACTTGCTGCATATTCATTCCCATGCCATACATGTGGCAATGTGCATCTATAAATCCTGGAAGAATGGTTTTACCTTTTGCATCTATAATGGTGTCTGTTTCGAACGTGTTTTTAAGGTCGACGGAAGTTCCAATTTGGAAAAACTTACCATCTTTAATAGCAAAAGCTTCAGCTATTTCGAAGTTTGAATTTACGGTATAAACCTTGGCATTGATAACAATAGCATCAACATGTTGCTTTTCCTTACTACATGAAAGAATGAAGATTAAAACGAAAATGAATAATAACTTTTTCATAAAACTATAAGATTTGTTCTCGATACCAATGTGGCAAAAAATATTAGAATCACTCGAACTAACGTTAGACAAAAATAATAAAAGCGTTCAAAATAGAACGCTTTAAAATGAAGAATTAGAATTGTTGAAAAGATTGCCTCATCATTGACTCCTCGCAATGACATTTTTATTTAAAAGTCAAATTTATAAGTAGCTCCTGCCAAAATTTGAATACTTTGAACTGGATAATTTAACCAACGTTGGTAATTTTGGTTTGCAATATTATTGGCTTTCACAAACACTGAAAAACGATCGTTTATATGGTAACCAACATGTGTATTCGCATCAAAATAACTATCTAAAGTTGTAGCGCCGAAAGATACTACAGGGAATGTGGTTTCATACACTCGATCTTTACGTTCGCCAACATAAAACAAGCTAGCTCCTGCATACCAATGAGAATCAATCTGATAATCCATAAATAAAGAACCTGTAATGCTCGGTAAGTTCCATGCTTCACTTTCATTATCTGTGCTGTAAGCAAAGAAATCGGCATTAAGACCTAGTTTAAAATTACGGCTGATATCGACACTTATTTCTCCTCCAACATTAAACGTTGAAACATCATCATAAACTACAGAAAAAGAATTCCCAAACTGATAATTTTCGTCTGGACTGATAAATTGGATTTCATTATGTCTAAATAATGCTTTGTCACTTTCAGCAAAATAAGCTCCTTTTATATTATAGCTGACATTGTTTGAGACTTTTCCTTTCAATCCAACATAGGCATGATATTGTTGGTCTGTTGGAGCAACTAATAAGGTTGGAGAGACAAACTTGTTTTCTTCAGCAAAATTCTCGTAGGTGTTTTGAATCAAACCTCCTTTGATGCCTCCATAGGCAATTAATACCTCGTCAACCACTCGATAAGAGGCTGCTATGTTTGGATAAATGTAAAACTTACTTTCGCTAGCTTCAGTATCATTTAAATAAAATAAAGAGACTCCTAAATCTAAAGTTAAATCGTCTTGAACTAATCGATATGTTGGTGCTAAACCAATATTAAAGTTTCCGTATTTATTCTCGGCATCGACGTTGTAATATCTATCAAAAGAACCACCCAAATAATCAAACATAACTTTGGTTGAAATTTCTATATCTGCAATAGGGATATCTGCTGCAACATCTGCAGAAAATCGATTTTCTCCTGAACCTTGGTCGTCACCAAAATGTCTAAACATCACACTTGCAGACTTAATATAAGTATCCTGGAATGCAATATCTCCACCAAGATTTCCTCCGTAAAACGTATGACTTACACCTAATTGCGTTTCAGGTGAGGTGACATCATAATAAGGTTGTGGCAAGCCATACCAATTAAAGATTTGATGTTTAAAACCACCTTCAACATTCCAACTTAAATCGCGCTCTTTTCTTGAAAAATTAACATTCAACTTAGTGTCGTAAAAATAATCGTCTAATAAAACATCGTCGATTCCTCCTTGAGAGGAATGATGTCTAACAGATCCTCCAATGTTGTCTGTCTTACTTAAAGAATGATTTAAATATACGTCTCCTAAAACCGTAGTATAACTACCAAAACCAAGGGATGCGTAATTATCGAATAACTCCATTGGTTTTTCTTTATCAACCACTGCTGCTTTTCCCTTTGCTGGTGTAAATGTCGATGCTACTGGAAAAGAAAAAATATTATATTCAACTTCCTTTTTAGTGGTAGTTTCATCGTCGTCTATAGTTGGAGACTCTTTCACCTTAAACGCATCTGAAATTGTTGGCGTATATGGTTTAACAACGTTAATAACATCTGTTTTTATAGTATCGTTATCTCTTTCCTGAGACCAAGAAATAGAAACACTTAAGGTTATTAAGAGGATACTAATTTTATGAATGTGCTTTCGCATAGATTTTATTTTATTTTTGATTTACGTTTGATGAATTTTGATTAATCTTCTTCGGGTAAAACAGATGAATTTGTTTTAGCTTGTTCAGCTTTAATTTTAGTTAATTCTTCTTGAGCTGTTGTAACCACATCTTCAAATTCTTTAAAGTTTTCTATAACACTTTCTAAAATATAAGTGGCTTGAAATGCTTCATCTAATTGATAATAATTCTTTGCCATCAACACGAGACCTTTAGCACTAAAATATTTGTAACTAGAAAAATCTTTTGCCAAACGTTGTGTTGTTGCATTCGACGCTTCAAAAGCACCTTCCTTATTTTTAAAATAAGCATTGTAGTACAAGGCCTCTGCAGCAGCTTCGCCTGTAGCTGTCTTTTCTACTTCAGTAAAAGCTGTTTTTGCTCGAGTTTCATCTCCCATTTTTATAGCAGAACGAGCAATTATTAAGTGTGCATCACTTTTAATTTTATTATCTAACACACCATGATTTAATACCTTTTCAGCATAACCAACTGCTTCAGTGTATTTATTTAGCTGATAGTAAGCTTTCATTAAATTAGATTGTGCAAAAATGATATTCTGTGGAAAACTGGCTTCTACTTCTAAACGTTTTAATGTAGGAATGACTTCTATCCAACGTTTCTTTTCAAGATAAATTTGTGACACTTTAGAAAGTGACTCTTCTGTAAATTCGCTAGGCGAAGCATCTGCAACATATTGATAATGTGGTGCAGCATTGTCTTTTAAATCTTTTTTGTAGTACAATTGTGCTAGATAAAAATGAGCTTGTAAGGCATGCAGGCCTTTTGGAAACTGACTTAAATAGCTATTAAATTGCTTGATAGCATCGTCTGTTTTACTATCGATATATTTTTTTTCAGCCGATTCATAGGTTGTATTATCCAAATCGGCATCAGTAACTTCTACATAATCTAAAGTTCTTACCCAAGTAGCATAATCGTTTACACGACCTAAATCGATATAGATTAAACGTGCAGAAGCAACGGCTTGATTGGCTTCGGCAGTTCCTGGATAATCTTTGGCTACAGATTTAAATTTACTTAAAGCCTGTTCATTATCGCTTTTATTATAATGAATTAACCCTTGACGTAACAATGATCTTGGAACAAACGTACTCATTCTATAATCTGTCTGAAGCTTGTCGTACATTTTTAATGCTTTTACATCTTCATTGGCTTTAACATAAGAGTTGCCTAATTCAAACATGGCATCATCACGCAAAGTAGATTTTGAATAGTTTTGAAGAAAAGTTTCTAATTCTGCTATTTTTTTAGTTGCTTTTCCTTCGTAACCATAACTGATGGCTTGTTGAAAAAATGCGTAATCGGAATCAATCTTATTAATTTTTATCGCTTCATCATAAGCTTGAATAGCTTCAGCATATTGACTTGATACAAAATATGCATCACCAAGTCTTAAATACGCGTCGTTTAAACGAATGACATCATCTTGCTGATTGGCTATAAATTTCTTATAATTTTGGATAGCTTGTAAATAGCTTTTCTGCTTAAAATAAGTATAAGCTAAATTATAATCTATGTTTTTGTATTCGGGAGTTTCTGTTGCATTCGTTTGTTGCTGAAATTGTTTGAAACCAATTAAAGCTTCTTCATAATTTGTTAGATTGTAATTTGTTTCAGCTTTCCAAAAAGTGGCTCTTGCAGTATAAATTGGATCTCTAGGTTCTTTAATTGAATTTGAAAACATTTCTAAGGCATCTTGATAATTCCCATCGTTATAAAGTTCTAGACCTCTATAAAAAGCCACTTTTTGATAAGCAACTTTATTTTCGAAACTGTTCTTTCCTTTTAATAATTTTAAAGCCTCTTGATAATTTTTTGAGGTAATGTACGAATCGATTAAAAGAGTTTCTATCTCTTCTTTATACCCTGAGTTTGGGTAAGCATCTAAATAACTCGTTAAAACCTGTGGTACAGATTGGTAGGGATTGCCAATTTCATAACTAATTTTCGCATAATTTAACCAAGCATCTTCCTGAATTTTTAAATTAAAATCCATTTGTGAGGCATTGCGAAATGCATTTAATGCTTCCTGCTTTTTGTCTAATTCTACATAACTCTCGCCTAAATGATAATAGGCATTTTGAGCCACGGCATTATTGCCTCCAATTATTTTATTAAATTCTGAAATGGCATTTTCAAAATCACCTTGTTTATAATACGCATAACCCAATTGGTAATAATCCGTGTTATTCCATTTACCTCTTCGACCTTGATATTCTGATAAATACGGAATAGCTTCGGCGTATTTTTCAAGATTAAAATAACTTTCTCCAATTATTTTATTGAGTTCGGAAACTTCGTTTCTATCACTATTTGGCAATTGCTCTTTGGCTAATTTAATAGCTTCCTCAAACTTCCCTAATTTAAAGTTTAAATCTGCTTGATAATAAGATAGCTTTTCTCTGTATTTTTCATTATCACTAACTTGATCGAAATACTGATTGGCTTGATCGTAATCGTCGCTTTCATAAGCCATAAACCCAATATAATATTTTGCTTGCGACCCGTATTTTTGAGAGTTTTCTACACGAGACAAATAGGTCTTAGCATCTTTATAGTTCTTGGTTGAAAACGCTACATACCCATTATTGAAATTAAACCTTTCTTGTTCATTTCTAGCTAAGGAGCTTTCATCTACTTTATCGTACCACTTTTTTGCATAAGCATATTTTCCATTAGCAAAGTAATAATCTGCTACATCTACAAAAGCTGTATTACGTTTGGTGCTTGTTGGGTAATTAGCAACAAAATCTTCCATGAGTTGGTCGGCATTTAACTGATTTAAACGTACGGCACAATTAGCTATATAGAAAGCACAATCGGATTGTAAAACGTCTGTTTCTGCAGTTTTTTGAATCTGTGTAAATAAAGACTGAGCCGCTAAATACTGCTGATTGTCATATAAATTTAAAGCTTTTTGGTAATCGACTAACGGATTCGTATATGCTGCAGATTCCTGACTAAAAACACTTAAATTAAAGCTACAGGCAATAAAGAAAATTAATAATTTATGGATACTCATAAAGGCGTTTTTTCATTTAAAATCAAAGATAATTTAATCTCCATTTTATAACGTTAGAATTATGTTATAATTATAAACAGACTTATAAAAAGTCTTATTTAGTACTAATTAAACTGTATTCTATTGGCAGTTACATTATGAAAACTTTAAACTTGGAATTTTGAACATTAAACATTTTAGTAATACATTTACAATTCTTAAAACCCACATAACTTTATGTCGAATTCTGTTTTACAATTAAAAGATGTTTCTATTTTTCAAGGGGAAAGTCTTGTTCTTTCAGATGTTAATGTTGAAATAAACAAAGGAGATTTTATTTATTTAATTGGTAAAACCGGAACAGGTAAAAGTAGTTTTATGAAAACACTTTATGCCGATTTACCACTGACTAAAGGTGAAGGAAGCATTGTTGATTTTAATTTAAGAACTCTTAAAGAAAAAGACATTCCTTTTTTAAGACGAAAATTAGGCGTTGTTTTTCAAGATTTTAAACTTCTAACCGACAGAACCATCAACGATAATCTGTTTTTTGTATTGAAAGCAACTGGTTGGAAAAACAAAAGCGACATGAATACACGTGTTGAAGAAGTTTTAGATAAAGTAGGCATGAAAACTAAAGGTTTTAAATATCCACACGAACTTTCTGGAGGCGAACAACAACGCGTTGCCATTGCTAGAGCTTTATTAAACAACCCAGAACTTATTCTTGCTGATGAGCCTACAGGGAATCTAGATCCACAAACCAGTATTGAGGTTATGGAAGTGTTACAAGAGATTAATAAAAATGGGAATACCATATTAATGGCAACTCACGATTATGCATTACTCTTAAAATACCCAAGTAAAACTCTTAAATGCGACGATAATCAAGTATATGAAGTTGTACAACGAAAAGCAACTACCTAATTCTTTTTTCTTATTTTTTGAAACAGTAATCTAGTTTCAAAAACCCCAGGTAAACTTAATAATGTCGTTTTAAAATCTGTCTTTAAATAAAATGGAGACATCAAAAACAGTACACCAATATAAAGTGGTGCACTAAACATATTTACTCTAAGAATAAAATGAATTCCAAGATGTAAACTTAATAATAAAACTCCCCAGATTTTGTGTAAGTTTGGTTTAAAGAAAATAAAAACTGAACATATTTCAATATAAACCACAGCTAAATACATAACCCATCCAATATAATAATGTTCTAGAAACCAAGCTCCGATTAACGTAGGATCGACATATTGATATTGTTCAATAATGACATTTCTGAAGGAATATGGTGAAAACAAGCTTACATCTTTATTAAAAAACTCTACAATGCCCCAAAATAATTTCCATGCACCAGACAAGCTATATGCCATTAATAAAAAGAACTGAGCTGTAGCGAAAGTTAATATCGTTTTTTCTTGATATTTATCTTTCCTGTTTGTTGGGATAAACATATAACAAAACAAGATCATTAAACTTAAATGAGACCCATGATTTATTTTACCAAACGAATTATTAAAAGCAATGTAAAGGAAGTAAATAATAAATGCATAAACTTTGAAAAACTTTTGATTTGGTTTAACACACAACCAAATAAATGAAATGAACAAGTTAATCTGAAAAAAAAGAGTTAAGTATCCTGCAGAGATATTTTTGAAGACTACCATTGGCCACAATGGATCAATCATTTTCATATTTGCATCATGCTTATCAGCAAATAACTGCACAAACAAAGCAAATAGAAAAAACAAATAAGAAAACTTTACAATGGTCATTATCTCACTATAAAGAACCTCTTTAGGTTTACTAAATAGGGGCCATTTCCCATTAGCATTTTTCCAAAAAAAATGAGATTTAGTTATTTCTTTCAATTAGGGTTTATTTTATTGTTTTTCACATTTAAAACCTGATGATGCTTTTCTGTCTCTTTATAATCTTCAACACTTAAGTCTAGCTCCTTAATATACAAGGTAAACTCGCTATCTTTGGGTAATACATTTAGAAAAACACCTTGATATGCATTTTTATTTCCAGGAAAAGCTTCAATATCATAATAAAAATTATTTACCATTAATTTTAAATCTGTAAGTGCTAAATCATGTACTGAATATAAGTCTAGAATATTGGTTGGTTTTGGCAATACAGAATCACCCACTTTATTCACTAAAACATAAGGATACACCAGTTTATTTGGTGTTTTAGAATATAATGACCATCTAAAAAAAGGGAAGATTTCTTTTTTGTACGTATAGACTCTCCCTATAATGGCAATAGCAAAATAGAATACAGCCCAAAACACAATAAAGTTTTTATAAAATCTCATTTGTTGCTAACAATATTAATCATTTTTTACAACTTGTTTAAATATTGGTCGATAACCAAAGAACACTTTTTAGCTCCATCAGCGTTTAGATGATCGGCATCTTGAAAATCTTTTAACACAAACCGTTTATCTTCTAATAAATCTATTCTAGTAACGTTACTATTATTGGTTTCTAAAAGTTGACAAACAGCATCTATTTTCTGCCATTTTTCAGCATTTAATACAGATACATATTCTGGAACAGATGGCATATTTACTAATAACACTTGAATATTTTTTGATTGACACAAATCTATCATTTGTTGAATCCTTTCAGTATTTAAACTAAAATCTAAAGAGCCATCTTCATGTTTTTTAGCTACTACATGTGCCAAACGATTCATCTCAACGGAGTCTACAGTACTTAGATAGGTGTTTCCCCAACCATTGGCATCACAACCTATTAAAGTTCCTTTATTATGATATTCTTCACATGTTTGCCAAGTTTTATCAAATTTTCTAGTTAATGCTAAACTATATTTTTTAGGATTGTACCATTTAATTAAAGGCACATCTAAATCCATTTGAGACTCATAAAAATATTTTCTCCAAATATCTTCTTGGGTATTATCAGCCTGGCTCAACGTGGTATAATCTACTGCCAAAACAAGGTATTTTAATTTTGACAACTGTTTGATATGCTTTTCAAATAATAATTTATCGAAGTAAATAGTCTGACTAACATTTGACAAATTATAAGCTTTAAGAGATAAAAACTCTGGATTAATACCATAAAACGTATGCGAATCTCCTAAGATAAGAACTTCAATATCCGTATTATTTGAAATTTGCTTGTGTTTATAGGTATAGTTATTTGGAACCGTTCTGTAAAACACCTCTGCTAATATCCAAATTACTAGAATTGGAATTAAGAACAGACTTATATGTGATAACAATTTCTTCATTAAAACTGAAAATATATAAACGGTTGTGTATCTCCTGCAAAATAAAATATAATAAACACCAAACAATAATAAATAGCAATACGTAAAGGTTTAGAGCGAATAAAATCTATTTCTAAAAGGTGCTTTTTATCTCTTTGAAGCCATTCAAAAAGCATATAAACAACAAGAAATAAGACCAAGCCTCTTGATACCGTTGGGAATGAAAATAACGACATGTCGAACATACCATTCAAATATAGAAATGCATGAGTGATGTTTTCGGCTCTAAAAAATACCCAAGCTAAAAGTACTACTAGAAAAGTGGAACCTATTTGAAAGACTGTTTTAATTGAAGGCAGTAACTTATTATTATCAGCGACATCTTTAAACTTGGCATTACTACTTTTAAAAATTAGTGGCAGAAAAAATAGAGCATGAATAAATCCCCAAATAATAAAAGTCCAATTAGCTCCATGCCACAAACCACTTAATAGAAAAACAATAAAAATATTACGTATCCATTTTGTTTTAGACACTTGGCTACCACCTAATGGAATATACACGTAATCTCGAAACCAGGTACTTAAAGAGATATGCCAGCGTCTCCAAAATTCTCCAAGATTTCTTGATAAATAAGGTGAATTAAAATTCTGCATTAAATCGAATCCTAATAGCCTGGCAGAGCCAATAGCAATATCTGAATATCCAGAGAAATCGCCATAAATTTGAAAAGCAAAAAAGAAAGCACCAAAAAACAAGGTGCTGCCACTATATTCGGGATAATATGTAAAAATTTCGTTTACTGCTAAAGCACAGTTGTCTGCAATCACCATTTTTTTAAAAAGTCCGAGGAGGATTAAGCGTAATCCATCGATACTTTTAGCATAATTAAAGTGTCTTTTTCTTTCAAATTGAGGCAGTAAATTGGACGCTCTTTCAATAGGTCCAGCAACCAATTGTGGAAAGAAACTAACAAAAGCAAAAAAGGACACCACATTAGATGTTGGTTCTAGCCTCTTTCTATAAATGTCTATGGTATAGCTTAAGGTTTGAAAGGTATAAAAACTAATACCAACTGGGAGTAAAATATGTAATGTGCTTGACTCTAAAGATCTTCCAAAAAGAGAGAATACCTCTTGAAAAGATTCTAGAAAAAAATTGTAATATTTAAAAAACCCTAAAACTCCTAGATTAACAATTAAACTAGTTAGCAGGAGACTTTTCCTTTTTGTTTTATTATCTATTTTTACCAAATAAAGTCCAACCACATAATCTACTAATGAGCTTAAAAAAATGAGGCCCAAAAAACGCCAATCCCAACATGCATAAAAGAAATAACTAGCTATAACTAGAAAAACATTCTGAGTTTTTATGTTTTTATAGAATACAAACCAATACAATAGAAAGATTATTGGCATAAAAATGGCAAAATCTATGGTATTAAATAGCATGGGTTTTGGTTAGAAGTTGTTTGTAAATATATGCTTTTTGTAAACTTTGAACATCATTCCATTTAAATTCCTAACCAATTTAAGAATCTTTCCAGAAAATCTTTAGTTTCAATAGTTTCATTTTTTTTAAATTCAATATCATAAACTCCAAAGTTGTTGTAAGATTTCATTTTATCACGTGTCACATTCATTGGAATTTTAATTTTACTCGTTTCAGCTAAAGTTCCAGAATCTAAAATATGTTTATAATTTTCAACATCCTTAATGATGTAATTGCTATTTTCAGGAAGATTGTATTCAGAAAAATCAACCATAACATCTTCAAGATCTTTATTAAAGAGTACTACTCTATAAGTGTTTTCTTGGGTGTTGATTTTTGTTATTTTCGGAACTTGATCGGCATCAAATTCTTTAAAATACTTCCATTGACTATGTCTTCCTAGTCCATAAATAGCTTGCCATTGTTGAATAGAATAATCTATTTCACCTTGTATTCGAATGGGTTTTGAATTTCTTGTATAATAGGTGTTATTTTCAAATTCCCAGGACTTATTATTTATATGCTTTAAAACCGGTTTAAAAAATCGCGCATATCCACTATAAACCATGTTATTTTTAAAGGTCAAAGATTTTGCACTTAACACTCTTAGCGCATCTTTTCTACCTATTATAATATTGTTATTAATAGTTATATTCTCTATTGGAGATTTCTCATTAAATCCTAAAGTAAGAGAAGGTGCGTCAGAATTCTCGATAGCTTTAGATAAGGTTGTGTTGTGATAAAATATATTATTACTAACTGTAATGTTTTTTGCTATGTTAATTCCTAAAACATCATCTGTGGCAATTATTAAATTGTCTTTAAAGCTACCTGAAATTAATCCACTATTAAAAATAACATTATTATCTAAAGTCACATTTTTAACTATAGCTACTTTAGAGTGTGTACTTGCAGACCAAACCTCGATTCCTTTATAGTAATTATTAAAAATAACATTGTTTTTAATCAATCTTTCTTCATCACTTTCATTTTGAACATACATCCCTACGCCACTTCCTCTTCTGGAAGTCATAAATCCATTATTATAAATGATACAGTTTTCTATAATGGCGTTGCTCGTTCTTTTCCATGAGCCAAACCCAGAACCTGGATTGTTATGTATCATTAGGTTTAAGAATTTACAATCTTTCCCATTTAAATGACTTACACCATCCGATTTTTGAAAACTTGCATCTTTACTATTTCTAGAAAACTCACCTAACCAAGTAATTTCAAAATTTTTATAAATAACACCACTGCCAGTAACAGTTAATACTGCTGTTTGATTTGAAATAATGTTTCCATTTAAAACAGCCCATTCGTTTAAAAATGAAGACACTGTAATATACTTATTACTGATTGTACTATTCAATTTGCTATAATAACGACCATTATAAACACCTTCATGAAGCCAGATAATATCATCTCCATTAACACTATCAGAAGACTGATTTAAAGCTGTTTGTAAATCCCAAGGTTGATTCATGGACCCATTTCCTGATGGTTTCCCAGGAGTCATTGAATGAGATTCTGGAAACACATGAAATTCTTTTTGCGAATACCCAAAAAGTATGACAAAAAATATCAAACTTGATAAATAGATTTTTTTCATACACTCAAAAATACAATTACCATACCAATAGAACATTTAAAATGGTTTATAACCTGTTTTGCGTTTTTTAAAATTCGTCAATTTGAATGAATTTTGTATCGAGAATTTGAGTTTAAATTAAAAAATAGTTCTCGAAATAATTTTTCGCACCTCAAAATCACTAGAACAGACGTTTGTCAATTCTTTTAAACTTAAAATGATCAACATTAATATAAATTGATTTTATTGTTTAGATTTGAACAAATGAACCAAAATTCATGTTATCTATATTAATTCCCACATATCATTACAATGCATATCCATTAGCTTTACAGCTTGAGAAACAAGCATTAAAAGCAAATATAGCTTTTGAACTCATTTGTGTAGATGACGGTTCTTTTTCGCATTTAAATATTGAGAATCAAAAAATTAACAATCTAACCAATTGTAAGTTTATAGAAGCAAAAAAGAATGTTGGAAGAACGGCTAGTAGGCTTTTTTTAGCGCAGCAAGCAAAGTACAGCTGGTTATTATTTGTTGATGCAGATGTATTGCCAAAAAGTGACGATTTTTTATCCAAGTATCTTGAAGTAATTAATATAAAACTTGATGCCATTTTTGGTGGTTTTGCTTATCAAGAAGCATCTTATTCTAAAAATAAATCTTTGCGATTTACTTTTGGAAAACAACGTGAAGAAGTAGATGCTAATCTAAGAAACCAAACCCCTTATAAGGTGATAATTTCAGCAAATTTTTTAATGAAAAAACCTGTTTATTTAGAGCTTATAAAAAACAACACAAAAAATAGTTATGGCATGGATTATTTGTTAGGTGCTTTGTTAAAAAAGCATCAATTTAAAATATTACATATTAATAACCAAGTGTACCATTTTGGTTTAGACGAGAATCCTGAATTTTTAAAAAAAACAGAGCATGCTATGGTAACCCTTCATCATTTGTATGTTACCAAACGGATAACTAATAATGATATTAGTTTATTAAAAGCTTATGGCTGGCTTAAATTTTTCTATATAGAGCAACTTTATGGAAAATTTATGGCACTTTTTGATTCTAAAATAAAAAAGAACCTAACTCATGAAAACCCTAATTTATTACTCTTCGATTTATACAGATTAGGTTATTTTTGCAGGATAAATAAATAGTATGAACCCGTTTTTTTCAATAATCATTCCTTTATTTAATAAAGAAAAACACATTAAGAATACCCTACAAAGTGTTCTTAGTCAAAGTTTTTCTGATTTTGAAATACTTATTGTAAATGATGGGTCAACAGATAATAGCCTGAACGTTATAAGTGATTTTAATGATGAAAGAATAACTATTTTTACAAAAGTAAATGAAGGAGTATCGTCGGCTAGAAATTATGGTATTTCTAAAGCATCAGGAAAGTTTTTAACTTTTTTAGATGCAGATGATATTTGGGAAAACATATTCTTAGAGTCAATACTCAAGCTTATTAATACGTATCCAGAAGAACACATTTTCGCAACGGCATTAAAGATAAAAACTAAAAAAGAATCATATTTAGCTACCTATTGCAACCTTCTTCTAAAAATAAATGAAGTTGCCGTATTAGACTATTTTCAATATAGTTTAGATCATTCGATTTTACATTGTGCAAGTTCTGTTTTCAAAAAAGAAGCTATAACTGTTATTGGTAAATTTAATGAATCTCTTAGTACAAGTGAAGATACTGATTACTGGATTAGGATAGGTCTAAAATATGCTGTTGTATTTTTGAACAAACCATTAGCAACACATGTAGTTGTAGAAAATGGGCTAACAAAATCTAACAGAAAAAAATTTCAATCTATTGATTTTTCTAAATATACTTCTTTAGATAAATCTACTTTTTTTAATGAATATATTAATAAAAACAAATTCTCTTCAGCTTTAAAATATAGACTAGTTGGTGATGTAGAAAATTATAAAAAACTGAAAGAAAATATCGATTTCCATAAATTAAATTTCAAACAAAAAACCCTACTTAATCTTCCGTTACCTATTACCAAAATTGTAGTGTCTATCTACAATCAATTAACACACAAAAAGAATTATTTCTAGTCTTTAAACGCTAAAAACTGTTTGTATTTTCTAATATAATCTTCTTCATCAAATTCCTCAGATGCCAATACTAAACAGACAGAACCTGAAGAGAAGTTTTCCAATTCACGCCAAATGCCTTTAGGTATTAACAAGCCTTTATTTGGTTTGTTTAGCGTTATTGTTTTCTTCTGATTTCCATCGTCTAAAACCACATCGAAACTGCCACTTAAAGCAATTAAAAACTGGTATAAATTTTTATGAGCATGTCCTCCTCTGTAGGCATCACTAGGCACATCGTACAAATAATAAACACGTTTTACCGAAAATGGAATACAATCTTTTTCAATAACAGATAAGTTCCCTCTTCCTTTTTTATCTTCAATTTTAGGAATGTCTAATATCTTAATAAGATCTATCGTTGTTTTACTACTTTCCATGTTTCAATTCTTTATAGGTTTTTATTCCTTGATTGGCCATTTTAATTTTTGATGATATCTCATTTAAGTTAATCAATCCTTTTCTTACCAAAGATGCTATTAATCTAAATACATAAAACCAGACAAACGTGCCATGTAATTTATAATTCAAAGCACTTCTAGCAAAGATAAATCTATCTGAAGCCACGTCGTCACTAGAGCTTGAAGGTTCATGCATTACAATATAATCTGGCGAAAAATACGCTTTTATTTGTTTCTTTTTAAAAACATCCTCAAAAAATAATCTGTTTTCTCCATCTTGAAAAACACTTCCCAAACCAAAAAGCTCATTGAATGCAACATTGTTATTTATAAGAGATTCTCTTTTAAAAGATATTTCAATTGATAGTACTTTTCTATAAAACCTATTTAAACTTGTTATTTGATTTGGATAATTACTGTATGGTTTCTTTTCTGAAGTAAGTGTTTTAAAGGTTAAAATATCTGCATCTGATAATTTATTATAACGTTCTAAAATTGTTTTTTCAAAATGCTCTAAATACACTACATCATCATCAGCCAATAAACAGATATCTCCAATAGCATTTTTTAAGGCTAAATTTCTACTTTTACTTAAACCTGTTTCAACCGAATTAATCACACGAATGTTTGGAGTTTCAGCATGCAATAATTTTTCTTCCTTGGTTTGATTAACAATCAAGATGTGATAATTTTCCAGTACATTGTTTTTAAACATATTATAAAGAAAATCCAATGTGGTTCTGTTGGTTGTAGCCACAAGAATTTCTAAGGGAATTTTAGTTTTTTCTGAAATGTTCATTGAAACGAGTATCTTTGGATAACAAAGGTATCAAAATAAGCATGCAAATACTTTTAATTGGAGAATTTAGTCGATTACATAATTCGCTAAAGGAAGGTTTACAAGAACTAGGTCACGACGTTGTTTTGGTTGGAAACGGAGACTTATTTAAGCAGTTCCCTGCAGATATAGACCTATCTATTAAAATATCTAATCAACCCGTTTTGTTGTTCTTTAGAAAAGTCATTCATAAAGTAACCAATTTTGACATTGCAGATTTTGAAGTGGCATACAAGTTTAAAAAAGCTTTAAAAAAGCTTCATAATTTTGATGTGGTTCAATTAATAAACGAAGATGCTCTTTCCATTCACCCAACAATACAAACGCCTTTATTAAAGACATTAATAAAACAAAATAAACATTTGTTTTTACTGTCTTGTGGCGACGATTATGTGACAATTAATCATTATCTCAAAGAAAAAGAGGCCTATTCTGTTTTATCGCCTTATTTAAATAATAAATCATTAAAAAAGCAATTTCATTATTGTTTAAAATATGTGACTCCAGCCTATAAAAAGCTTCACAGTTTTATTTACAAACATAGTTGTGGAGTCATTGCATCAGACATCGATTATCATATTCCTTTACGAAATAACGAGGCCTATTTAGGCATGATTCCAAACCCAATAAATACAGACAAAATTCTGTTTGAGCCTTTACAGATTAAAGATAAAATCCATATTTTTCATGGGATAAATACCTTGTCCAAAATTAAAAAAGGGAATGATTTTTTTGACGAAGCTCTAGAGATTATTCAGAAAAAATATCCAGACAAGGTAGCCATTCACACCACATACAATTTACCTTACAAAGAGTATATAAATGTATATAATCAGGCACATGTTGTCTTAGACCAAGTGTATAGTTTTGACCAAGGTTATAATGCCTTGGAGGCTATGGCAAAAGGGAAAGTGGTTTTTACAGGAGCCGAAAAAGCATGGTTAGATTATTATCAACTAGAAGAAAATACAGTTGCCATCAATGCCTTACCAAACGTGTCTCAAATAGTTGAAAATTTAGAACGGTTGATAGAAAACCCAAATAAACTCATAGAGATTTCAAAAAATGCTCGAGCATTTATCGAAAAAGAACATCACTACATACAAACAGCTACAAAGTATTTACACCTTTGGAAAAAACATTCTAATCGATAGCATCTAAATCGTCTTTTTCAGGAATCACTCCAAAAAGCGAAGAACTAAAAATTAACAATATCACACCATAATACATCACATAAGACACAAAATGTGCTATGGTTGCGCCTTTTACGCCATAAATATCAATAAAATACACACTGGTTGCATACATTATAATCACCGAAAAAGCTTCAGTAATAATATAATGCCAAAACATTTTTTTAGCTAAAAATTGATAAGCAATTACAATGGAAAGCACTTTAACAAAGTCGCCTAAAAGCTGCCATAGAAATAAGTCTTCCACTGGATTAAACTCACTAGAAAAAACAATGGTAATAATATAGGTTCTTAAAAAGTATATAATTATTAGTCCAGTTCCAAAGATTGGAATGATGGTTTTATAGAAATTAAACACTTCATTTCTAAAATCTTTAGCATTATCTATTTCAGATAATCTAGGCAAAATATATAGGGTTAATAAAGAACTAACAAACATTAAATAATACTTAGAAATCCGGTTCATAGCTTCCCAAAAACCAGCTTCTTTAAAGCCTACATTATCTATAATATAAGACCTAATAGCAATAGCGACTAATGGCAAAACTATAGCAGAAAACAATGCCATAATTGAAAAGGAACTAAGCTTTTTAACTTTTTCTATACTAAAACTACCAACTTTTATTAATGGAATTAAGCTTCGTTGATTAACAATACCAACAATGGTTATTAAAAATATTAATGATTCTGAAATTACTACCGAGATTAAAGCGCCATCAATTCTATTCTTATAGATTAATATTAATGTAACACCTACGCCTAAAATCTGACCAATAATATTAATGATAATAAGAATTTTAAACTTTGAAAAGCCATTCAATATTGAAAAAGTGAACAAATTCAATGTGTAAAATGGTAATGCTATAGCAAAAATTCTAATCACGTAAGCATAATCGTTATATAAAGGAAAAATTAGATTGTTGATGCTTTCTGCATTAAAATAACAACCAAAGGACACTAAAACAGTTGAAATAAAACCCAAGTAAAAAGATGTAGAAATAGTTTTGCTTAACTCAACGGTATTGTTTTTAAATTCTGCAATGTATTTAACAACGCCATTATATAAACCAAGCGTAGCAATAGACTGTAAAGAGCCAACAAAATTTCGTAAATTTCCAATTAGGGCTAATCCTTCTGCTCCTATAAAATGTGCAATAGCATTGGATGTTAAAAGACCACCAACAATTTTGGTAACTAGAGACGCAGAATTTAAAGAAGCCACTTTAACTAAAACGTTATTGTTTATGTATTTAATTAATCTTTTCAATTAATAAGCATTTAATATTTTTATTACATGATTTACTTCAAGGTCTGTTAATATCGGACTTATAGGAATACTAACTACAGTTTCATGAATTTTTTCGGTAATAGGTAAGCTTAAATTATTAAAATACAATAAAGCTTCTTGTTTATGAGGTGGTATTGGATAATGAATTAAAGTCTCAATATGATGCTTTTTTAAATAAGACACAAAATTATTTCTATCTTCTACCCTAACTACAAAAACATGAAACACATGGTCTTTAGTGTTATTATAAAAAGGCAATACAATGTTATCGTTTTTAATTTCAGATAAATATCTTTTGGCTATTTCTTGTCTTATTAAATTATCTGCATTTAACTGTTTTAGTTTAATGTTTAAAAACATGGCTTGAATTTCGTCTAAGCGGTTATTACAACCAATCAGGCTATGTTCGTATTTTTTTTCAGAACCATAATTATGTAATTTATTAATGGTTTCTGCTAAAACAGCATCGTTTGTGGTTACTGCTCCTCCATCACCTAAAGCACCTAAGTTTTTACTTGGATAAAAACTAAAAGCAGCTGCATGACTTAAGTTACCTGCTTTAATACCAGAATTGTTTTCGGCTCCATGGGCTTGAGCAGCATCTTCAATTACTAATAACTCATATTTTTTTGCAAAGGCATTGATAGTTTCCATATTAGCTAATTGCCCATATAAATGTACTGGCATTATAGCTTTAACTTGAGACGTATACTTTTTTTCTATTTCTTGGATTGAGATATTAAACGTTTCAATCTCTGGTTCAATAAAGACAGGAACCAATCTAGAATTTAAAACAGACAACACACTTGCAAAAAAGGTGTTTGCTGGTATTAATACATGATCGCCTTCTTGCAGTTTTCCTAAAAGGATATATGCTTTAAAAATTAACGTTAAAGCGTCTAACCCATTACTAGTCCCGACACAGTAATTGGTTCCACAATATGACGCAAAATCTGTTTCGAAAGTAGTAACTTCTTTCCCTAAGATATAATGACTTGAATCTAAAAACTGTTGAAATTTCTTTTGAAATTCAGGTTCAAATCTTTTGTTGATATTATATAAGTCTAGAAACTTTATCATATTAAAACATCGTTTAAAAAGCTATGATTTTTAGTAAAAACACTATAAAAATCATGCGATATACTTCTAGCTCCAAACGATTCTTTCCAAGATTGCAACCCTGAATTTATTTGTTTGCCTTGATTTTCGTTACTAATACCAAAATCGAAAAAGGCTTTATCTTTATAAACTTCATGTATTAATTCATGGAACAGTATATCTAAACTACCTAATTCTTGTTTGTTATTATTAGCCGAAATATATTGTGCATGTGCCACTGTCTCTGTTTCAAAAACGGTTGTTCCAGCCACAATGGTATTGTCTTTATAAACGTTAAATTGTCTAATATTATTTGGGAAATTTGATTGTAATTTTGTAATATCTTCTAAAGTATGAACAGGTTCAACACCATGTTGTGCTTTTAAGTTTGGAATTAGTATTTGGTTCCAAAACAAATTAAAATCAGATTCTTCTTTAACAAGCAGGTTATTTTTTTGTGCTTTTTTCAACCCTCTTTTTCTATTAGATGCGCTAATGTCTATTGGTTGAGCTGTATTAATTGCTAAGGTTAAATCTCTTCTAATTAATTCGGCTTGAAGTTTAAAAAGCAGATAATCCATTTCATCGCTTGGATGTGTATGATAGATTCTCGGCGTTGGTTTGATAATCATTTCATGCATCCCAAAAGACTCACAAGTTTCTAGCAAGCTTTTAAAGGTGTTTAAAACCATTTTAAACGACGCTTCTTTTCCAACAATTAATCCTCCATAAGTAAGACCTTGATGCGAATAAATTAGCTCATTCTTCCTATTGGCTGGAAAAATAGCAACCAATTTTTCATCTTGAAAAATTAAAAACGAGGCATCTTCAAATCGATCCTGATGATATTCCATAAAATCACGATGACATAAAAATGTCCCGTTTTTAGAATGTTTTAGAAAATCATTCCATTGTGATTTATATTCTGGACCATATTTTTTAACTGAGAAAACCTTCATTTGTATTTAATTCGTGCTGAAAATACTAATTTTAATGCTGATTAAAAACAACATCACCATTTTCGTTTATAACTTCGTAGATTCCAACAGGAGCTCCCTCTTTTATTAGAGTATAACTTTTATCAACTTCTAAAGTTTTTAAATAACTTGTATCATCACTTAAGTAAGAAAACAAGATCCTAAACAGATTGACATTTGTTTTTAACTTATTATCAAAATATGGTGCTATATTTTCTGGCCATTTAATAGCTAAGATTGTTGAAAATACCGATGTAACCAACGCATCATCAACTTGTTTCAGGTTACTTTCTTGTGTAGACTCCATGCCAACAAACCCACCATGATCTGCAGCAATTATTATAATACCTCCCGGATCTTTCTTAGAAATTATCTGAACGACATTCGTTAACCAATCATTGGCTTGTTTAAGTTGTTCTAAATAGATATTTCGTTCGCCTTCTATTCCCTTAGAATCACTGTAATCGTTTGTTATATGCATGGGAAGCATTTTTTCTATAAAGAAAAAGTTATTGGTTTCTAAATTACTTTCAATAATGCGCTCCAAATCTATTAAAGGGTCTTTTTTAATACTAAAACCTCTGTCTAAATAAGGAATTTCGCTATAATCTATGTTGCTATAATCATATAAAATTGGAGATCTATTTACCAACAAATAAGAAACATCAAGCATTAAAAATGTTTTATACTGATTGTTTTTAAAAATGGATACTACAGGATTATCTCCAATGATAATTTTTCGCGTATTATACAACTCATTAGGCTTACTCTTATTGTTATTATAATAGTGATGTTTCATAGCAAACATAGAGCTATTAGAGCTTAATGTTGTGGTATAATTACTTCTAAAATCGTTGTATAACTTAAACCCGCTTGCAGTTAAAAATTGCTGAAAATTTGAATTATCGAAATTGTATGTTTTCTTTTTTAATTCTGAAAAACTAGTGTAACCATCTGGTTGAATAACATAAATATTTGGCTTCTTTTTAAAATTTACATTTTCAATATCATCGCTTATTTCCATCCATTTGGATGAGTAAGTAAGATGTCTATAAACATCTGGCACTAATTTAGTTGCAACAATTAAAGTCATTAATAGCTGAAAAACAACAACTTTTTTGAAATGTTTTTGTAGCAGAATGGCTAAAGCAATAGCAATTATTAATGAAACTGCTATAACCTTCCAACTAAAGCCATATGTGCTAATAATAATTAAAAACACAAAAGTCATGAAATTTAACACTGGAAGCGCAAATTTCTTAAATTTTTGCAGTGGTGTAACTCGTTTAAAAAACAGAAAAACTCCCAGAAAAACGCCACTTGGTATAAGTAAATAAGTAATAACAAAAAACAAGAATTGGCTCCAAGAGTTCACTAAAGTGAAATTGGAGTTATAGTAATATAAAAGCGGATACAATCCAGCTGAAACAGCTGCTATTATTGGATATTCTTTATCATTACTAATAAATGACATAATACCAGACCGCATCTTATTAATGGTTTTAATCATGTCTTGTTTTTAATAAATACATGACTCTTTCTGAGTTTTCAATGGATTGTTTTTCAATAATTTCAAAATAATTTAGATAAGCTTTTTCAAAATTATCGATATTATAAAACCCAAAATAATCTTTAAAATCGGCTTTATTATTTAAGAGTCTTTGTACCCAAGAGTCCTCTCTTTTAGGAAACTCAATAATAAGATGTTTAGAAAATTTAGCAAAAAATTGTGCAGACATCTCAAAGGATATATTTCCAGACAAAGACATATGATGTATTACAGCCAAAGCCAAAGTAACATCTGGTTGATATTTTACAATTCTCTCAATAAACGAATCTCGTTCTACATTATTAAACCCAATGGATGCTGTTGGGTTTAAAACATCTAATACAAAAGGCAACATAAAATGTTCCTTATTTTTTTTTATAGTTTTATAGTTAAAATCGACAGCGTTATTATCAATATCGCATACCAATGCATGTTCAATATCAGACGTGATTCTTCTAACAAAAGTGCCATCGTTACCCCCAATATCTATAACCGTTTTGGTATTTAATTTAGAGATCCATGCATTAATAATATCCGATTTTAAATTAAATGCTGCATCAGAATAATTTGTTTTATTGTAATAGTCTCCCCATTCAGAATGTTCTTTTAATGATAGCTTTTTAATAATATCATACAAACTTTGTATGATATTTAATTGTGCTTTTTTGGATAATGACTTGATTTTAGATTCGCCTTTATAATCCTCATTATATTTACCCTCAAACTTAGCTAACAAATGAATATTTGAATATAAAAATGGATTTAATTTCGATTTAAATGGCATCATGGAAGCAATCATATTTAACGGAATACCATCCATATAATTGCTCATCAGTTTTAAAGATTGTGCACCATGATAATGAGCCATAAGTAAGGGCCCTAAAAAATGAGACACAAATTGTTTATAAGCTCTCCATGGTGAATTTTCAATATAGAAATCGAAAGATAATGTATCTATAAAAATTGCTTTCCCATGATGAAAAGTTACATTAAAAGCAGAAGCATCTTTTAAAGAAAAACCATGTTCCAAACTAAACTTTTGAAGCTTAAGCGTTAACAAAGCCGTTTCTTTATATTGATTAAAACACCACTCGTATGGGTAAGTAATAAACGGAATTTGTTCTGGCTGAATTATTATTTGTTCTGAAGAATAAGTTAATTCTTCATGTGGAATTAACACTTCTTTTTGAAATAGTTTGTCAAAAAACCCTGAATCTTTAAGAGCTAAATACTGTTTAAAATAAATTGGATTTATTTGTCGCTTGAACACACCTTCTTCAACAAACATAAAACCAGAAGGATCTCTAAACGAAGCTGGATGTGCTTTTTTATGAGTCACTAGAATCTTTCTTTTCTATTTCAGACTTCTCTATATCTATATCGTCAAATAAGTCTTCTTCTTTGGGCTTTACTATTCCTAAAAACACCTTTACTTTTAAAAGTAAATTTTTAGAAAACAACAAAACGCCTGCTATTGCAGCTACAATAGCTTGAACAATCATGGCTCCCATTGCTGGATCGAAATAAAGAAAGGTCATATTGAAATTTTTGTAAATATAGTAAACTTAATTTCTTTTTATAAGTAAAAAATAATAGGTTTCTAATAGTCAAGCCTTAAATGAAATTAAAACACAAATGTTTACTAACCAGCTATTTTTTAAGAAGTTTTAATAAATACCTAATATTAATAATTATTCATTTATTTTGTGAAAAATAAATCCAATTAAAATTGAAAGACATTAAACTTAAGGACATTGTTGTTTATGGAATGTACTTCTTTAGTTTCATATTTCTAATTTTTCAAGATGCTATCTATACTCCTGACACAGCCAGCTATTTAAATGCAGCAATTTATAGATATCCTGTTTATCCTATTTTTACAAATTTCTTAAAATTTGTATTTCAAGATTATTTCGATTTGGTTACTGTTGGAATTCAATTATTGCTTGGGCTAGTGGCTGTGCATTTTACAGCTAAAAAATTCACCGAAGTCTTTCAACTAAATTATCTTTCAAAGGTCTTAATTGTAATTATCTTATTATTCCCTTTTTTTGGGCCATTATATATTGCAAATAATATTTGTTCTGAAGGATTAAGTTATCCGTTTTACTTGTTTTTTTTAACATTTGCACTTGATTTCTTAAATAGAAATCATAGAAAGTCATTTATACTTCTTCTTATAAGTTATGTCCTATTAACACTAACGCGAGGGCAATTTATCATCCTTCCCATTATAGTGGCAGTCATGTATATTTTAAAAAACAAGGCTTCAGTTTTTAAAATCATACATTTAAAAAAATTCGTATTGCTATTACTTATTCCTTTTATTACAACAGTAATGGATAAAAGCTATCATATATTAAAAGATGGCAAATTTGTTTCAACACCTTTTTCCTTTATTAGTGCTTCAGGTGCTGCATTATATGTTAGTAAAGCTTCAGACATTCAATTTATCGTAACCGATGACGATAAAGAAATTTTTAAAGATTGTCATGCGTTTTTAACTGAAAACAATTGGTTATTATCTAGTAAAAATAGAGCAACCCCAAAGGAAGATTATAAACATTTTCATAATAACGTCTCAAAATTATGTAATTACACCTTGCATGATAGAGGTACTCAATACTATTTAGACAAGGGTTACAACATTGTAGATGCTAGAATTGCAATAGAAAAAACTAGCAAAAACATATATCCCATACTTGTAAAGAACAATTTTAAAAACTGGATAAAGCTTTATTACAGCAATTTAACTCATAGTTTTAAATCGGAATTCTTGTTGTTTTTTATCGTTTTTGTTTTCTTTTTTAGTTGTATAAAAAGCATCCTCTCAGATAATAAATTGTATGTATATCTATTCTTTTTAGCTTCTTTAATACTATCTAATGCCATGATTGTTGCTTTTGCAAGTCACTCTATTATAAGATATCTATTTTATAATTATTTCTTATTTTTCATAATAATTGTTCTCATATTTAAATTAATAAAGCATGGAAAAAAAGCTTGAATTATCTATCGTTATGCCATGCTTAAACGAAGCAGAAACTTTAGCCATATGTATTACAAAAGCAACACGTTTTTTAGAGACCAATAACGTTGAGGGTGAAATTATAATTGCTGACAATGGCAGTACAGACGGCTCACAAGACATTGCAAAAAACTTGAATGCTAAAGTTATTCCTGTAAAAGAAAAAGGCTATGGCAGTGCATTAAGAGGAGGTATTGAAGCTACATCTGGAACATATATTATTATGGCGGATGCTGATGATAGCTATAATTTTGAAGCACTTTCCCCTTTTTTAAAAGAACTTAGAGCTGGAAATGATTTGGTGATGGGAAATCGTTTTAAAGGTGGTGTTGCTAAAGGTGCTATGCCATTTTTACACAAATATTTAGGAAATCCTGTATTGTCCTTTTTAGGGCGTTTGTTTTACAAAATAGATATTGGTGATTTTCATTGTGGATTAAGAGGGTTTAGTAGAGAAGCATATTATAAGATGGATTTAAAAACCACTGGAATGGAGTTTGCATCCGAAATGATTGTAAAATCTAAACTCAATGGCTTAACTATAACCGAGGTTCCAACAACCTTAAAACCAGATGGTAGAACGAGGGATCCTCATTTAAATACCTGGAGAGATGGCTGGAGGCATTTAAGATTTTTATTATTATATAGTCCGCAATGGTTATTTTTAATACCTGGTGTTTTTTTAATATTACTAGGGTTTATTACTTCAATAATAATTATTAGTCAACCAGTTGTTATTAATTCGATTCAATTAGATATTCATACGTTACTTTACACATCTAGTTTGGTGCTTATTGGTTTCCAATTTATAGTGTTTTATGCACTTACTAAAATTTATGCTGTAGAAAACAATTTACTCCCAAAAAGCAATCGTTACAATAAATTGTTTAAATTTTTAAACTTAGAAACTGGTTTAATAGTTGGGATATTGTTTCTTATTCTTGGCATTATATTAAGCTATTTTGGACTCAACATATGGAAGCATTCAAATTTTGGAGAACTAAACCCTTCAGAAACATTAAGAATTGTAATCCCTGCCGTATTTACATTACTTTTAGGGATGCAAATTATATTCTTTAGTTTGTTTTTTAGCATTTTAGGATTGAAAAATAAAACTTAAGCCGTTTTTTTCATTTTAAAAAGATAGTAACTATTTACAATTGCAATGGCTGCATTTGCTATTATAATTGGTAATCCTATTCTGAAAGTTGGCATTAAATATCCATAAATTATAAACAATATACATCCTGTTATATTTACTAAACGCAGTTTTTTAACATCCTTCATTGTAAATGATAAAAGCACCATTAAAGATGCAAAATAACCAACATACTCTGTTACTGTAATTCCGAATAATTCCATAATCTAATATTGATATTTAAAAATTAGCTTAATTTTTCAAAAACAAATAAATTATTCAATCCCAGTTGAAATTTTTTTTGTTTTACTAGTTTGTATTTATGAGACTCAAATAATTGAGGTAGTTCTTCAATTTTAAATCCATAATGCTCATCTAACGACATACCATCGATTAAACGCAGTTTTGCTAGAATCCATAATATGTGGTCTACAAATGGAGAAGGTACTGTAATAATTACTCTGCCTTCTTTTTCTAACACTTTATAAAAATCTTCGCTAATCTGCTTTTGGGTTTCTCTAGGGATATGTTCAATAACTGCAAGCATGATGATGCAATTAAATTTCTTATTTGCTGGTAGATTGTCTGGAAACACACCAGGAATTAAAGTATAGTTATCCTTTTCTACTATTTCTGTTAATAATGGATCTAATCCGATACTATTTTGAATTGACTTAAATTTTAATTTTTCAAAAAGATGACCATCAAAACAACCTATATCTAAAACTTTATCGTTGGTTCTAACAAATGGCATACACTTTTGAATACGCCAATCTCTTAAAAACCTATCTAAAAATTTCATAATTATTACATTGTTTTAAAATTAAAAAAGAGGAATCCAAAAATAGGATTCCTCTTTTAAAATATTCGTTTAATTACAATAATTAAATACTTTTATTTCTTTTACGCTCCACTTCAGTTAAGTATATTTTACGCAAACGCAAGAAATTTGGAGTAACCTCAACATACTCATCTTTTTGAATATATTCTAAAGCTTCTTCTAAAGAGAACTTAATAGCAGGTACAATTTTTGCTTTATCATCTGCTCCAGAACTACGTACGTTACTCAATTTTTTTGTTTTGGTTACGTTTACTGCCATATCGTCTCCACGAGAGTTTTCACCAATAACCTGACCTTCGTAAATATCTTCACCTGGATCTACAAAAAACTTCCCTCTATCTTGTAATTTATCGATAGAATAAGGAATAGCTTGTCCTTTTTCCATAGATACTAAAGAACCATTTTGACGCTCTGGGATACCACCTTTTAAAGGTTGGTATTCTTTAAACCTATGAGCCATAATAGCCTCACCTGCAGTAGCTGTTAATAACTGGTTACGTAAACCTATAATCCCTCTAGAAGGCACCATAAATTGACACACCATTCTATCTCCTTTAGCTTCCATGCTTAACATTTCACCTTTACGCATTGTTACCATTTCGATGGCTTTACCAGAAACCGTTTCAGGTAAATCAATTGTCATTTCTTCCACTGGCTCACATTTTACACCATCAATTTCTTTAATGATTACTTGTGGTTGACCTATTTGAAGCTCGTAACCTTCACGACGCATGGTTTCAATTAAAACCGACAAGTGTAAAACACCACGTCCAAAAACAATAAATTTATCAGCACTATCAGTTTCATTAACACGTAAAGCTAGATTTTTCTCTAGTTCTTTTGTTAAACGATCTTTGATATGTCTAGATGTTACAAACTTTCCATCTTTTCCAAAGAAAGGCGAATCGTTAATTGTAAACAACATACTCATTGTTGGTTCGTCAATTGCAATGGTCTTAAGCCCTTCTGGGTTTTCAAAATCGGCAACTGTATCTCCAATTTCAAATCCTTCTAGTCCAACAATCGCACAAATATCACCAGTTTGAACTTCATCAACCTTTAAACGACCTACCCCTTCAAAAATATGAAGTTCTTTAATTTTATTTTTTACAATTTTACCATCTCTTTTTACTAAAGAAATGTTTTGTCCTACTTTTAAAGCTCCACGAGTTAAACGTCCAATGGCAATACGACCTGTAAAAGACGAAAAGTCTAAAGATGTAATTAACATTTGCGTATTTCCTTCAGGAATTTTAGGAGCAGGAATATGTTCAATAACCATATCTAATAATGGTTCAATATTTTCTGTTTCATCTTTCCAATCATCACTCATCCAGTTGTTCTTTGCAGAACCATAAACCGTTGGAAAATCTAGTTGCCATTCTTCAGCACCTAATTCAAACATTAAATCGAAAACTTTTTCATGTACTTCATCAGGTGTACAGTTTTCTTTATCCACTTTATTTATAACCACACATGGTTTTAAACCTAAATCAATTGCTTTTTGTAATACAAAACGCGTTTGAGGCATAGGACCTTCAAAAGCATCAACCAATAGCAATACACCATCAGCCATATTTAATACACGCTCTACTTCTCCACCAAAATCGGCGTGACCAGGAGTATCAATAATATTTATTTTTGTGTCTTTATAAACTACAGATACGTTTTTAGAAGTAATTGTAATACCTCTTTCACGTTCTAAATCGTTGTTATCTAGAATTAAATCACCAGTATTTTGGTTTTCTCTAAATAGTTGACAGTGATACATAATTTTATCTACCAAGGTTGTTTTACCATGATCGACGTGTGCAATAATTGCAATGTTTTTAATATTAGCCATATAGGTGCTTTATTTTGAGCGTGCAAAGTTACGTTTTATTTTAATAGGTTGTATATGATAATCGACAAGATTTCATATCTAATTGAGACTCTTTGTTTTTTATAAAATGCTGATAATTAAAAAATTATACTAAATTTACAAAACAATTAAAAAATTTTAAACATGAAATTTAAATTTCTACTTCTAATAACTCTATTCACTTTAACGAATGTATTTACGCAAACCGACGGAATAAATTATAAGGCAATAATAAAAGACAATCTTGGAAATGTCTTGGCTAATACAAGTGTTGATGTTCAGTTTAACATCCTTGCATCTACAAGTCAAAACTTAGTATATAGCGAAACACATACCACTAATACAGACGCTAACGGACTCGTAATATTAAATATAGGTCAAGGAACTACAAGTGATGTTTTTAGTGATATTCAATGGGAAAGATTTGAGCACTATCTAAATGTTCAGGTAGATACTGGTTCGGGTTTTCTTGATATGGGAACCACAGAATTCATGTCAGTACCTTATGCATTACATTCTGATTATGCTAATTTTTCAGGCACAGCATCTTCAGCAAACAGACTTATTCTCAAAGATGGAACTAGTACGAAATTTGATTTAAATTATAGTTCTTCAGGAGACAAACTAAGAATCACTGAAACTGGAATAACTGGTAGTGTTTTAGAAATAAAAGATGGAGAGGTATATCTACCTCAATATGCAGGTAATAATAATGGGGCACTTAAAGTAGATGCAACTGGTAAAGTCATTACAGAAACTATTCCTCAAACAATAACATTCAATAGGTTTGAATTGTCTACTGTTAAAACATTTACAGATTACACTCGATTACGAAAAGGTATTCAATTTCCAGATGGCACCATTCTTTCAGGCATCAAGGCATTATTAAAGGACAATAATACAACTGGCAGTACTGGCGTTCACAATACTACTTTTGCTGGATTGTATAGAGCCAATAAATACACATACAACGAAAATTCTTTATTACCAATCTACAGAATTGATGGCTCCGACACGCCTACTGGCACGCATACTGAGTTTACACAAACAAGTGTAGCTCAAACAAACGCCAATATAATTGATAATATTAACTACATATACTTTATTCAAGTTTGGTATTGTAACGATTGTGATATCACGGAGTTTACAATAATGAAAAATTAATATCCTTAATGAAACACTATTATCATTTTAAAAACTATGTTAAGTAAATGTTATAGTTGCATTAAAATATAATTTCTGTCAGTATCTTTCGTTTAATAATTGATTAATAGTAAATAGCCAAACTAGCCAGGAATTAACCACAATAGGCAATTTACATCTTAATAAAAACAGGTATTAACCCTAAATTTTAAAAGATGAAACTGATTAGTAAATACTCAAAATTTATACCTTACCTTTATTTTATTGCTTCTGTTGCTTACTGGTTTACAGATGTCAATAAAAATAATGGCATTAGTGCTTACCCTATATTACTTATTGCTATTCCATTTATATGGCAATTAGTAAAACCTAGTAAACGACTTAATTTCTCGCTTGGAATTATTTTTGTTTGTTTATCCTCTTATTTGATTTTAGCTTATTTAGGAGACATCTTTAATATTGTTTCTTTTTCTGAAACTGTTAAAAGTTTTATTCTTTTAGGTGGCTTGTTTGTGTTTACAAACTTTATCATGTCTCTCTGGATGATTAGAAATAGTATGAAAAAAGCATTCTAAATTGATTATCTTTGTGGCTTAAAATTTTAAGCAAATGAATCTTAATGAAATCCCTAAAATAAAGCACACCAATTCTAATAACTTTTTCCTTTTAGCTGGACCTTGTGCTATTGAAGGTGAAGACATGGCTTTGCGTATCGCTGAAAAAGTAATTACCATAACCAATAAGCTAGAAATTCCTTATATTTTTAAAGGAAGCTTTAAAAAAGCAAACAGAAGTCGCATTGATAGTTTTACTGGCATTGGTGACGAAAAAGCACTTAAGATTCTACAGAAAGTATCAAACACCTTTAATGTTCCTACTGTTACAGATATTCACGAAATTTCCGATGCTGCTATGGCTGCCGAATATGTAGATGTGCTTCAAATTCCAGCTTTTTTGGTACGCCAGACTGATTTGGTTGTAGCTGCTGCTCAAACTGGAAAAGTAGTGAACCTTAAAAAAGGACAATTTATGAGTCCTGAAGCCATGAAACATGCGGTACAAAAAGTAAAAGATGCTGGAAATGAAAAGGTTTGGATTACAGACAGAGGCACTATGTTTGGCTACCAAGATATGATAGTCGATTTTCGTGGCATTCCAACCATGAGACACTATGCTCCTACTGTTCTAGATGTTACGCATTCTTTACAGCAACCAAACCAAAATATCGGTGTTACAGGAGGCAGACCAGATATGATTGAAACCATTGCTAGAGCTGGAATAGTTAACAATGTAGATGGCTTATTTATAGAAACTCATTTCGACCCAGCAAATGCAAAAAGTGATGGCGCCAACATGCTACATTTAGATAATTTGGAAGACTTATTAACCAATCTGGTTGCCATTAGAAAGGTTGTAAACACTTTATAAAACACACTATTTCCAAAAGGATTTGTCTTTGTGCAATTTGACTTCTTTAAGAATTGCGATAAGGACATCATCATCAACTTCCTCTAAGGTTTTATAGCGAAGCGATTTCACTATTTTCCGGTTTTCACTAACTAAATAACTATCAAACTTTTTAGATAAATGGGCTGAATGCCAAAAACCCACATCCACATAATCTTTACTTTGGTTGATGTAGCAAATGGGTCTCTTCCCTATATAATAACAAGGCAATTTCCATTTATATTTTAATTCGGCAACTGGTAATGTGTACTCTATTACAGCTTGCAGATGCATCATGATAGACCGAAAGGGCTCCTGTTGATTTAATATATAAGCTTCTGCTGGTTTCATGTTTCATATAAATAACCTTTCAAATATAAATTAAATTAGTAAATTACTAATCTCTAAGAATTTGTAGCCTTAAATTTCTATTTAACCTAAATAATAAACCAACCATTATTTATGCTGAAATTCTTTCGTCGTATTAGACAAAATCTTCTTATACAGAATAAAACATCCAAATACTTTAAATACGCCATTGGCGAAATTGTACTTGTGGTGATTGGTATTCTCATTGCATTACAAATAAATAATTGGAATGAAGAGCGCAAAAGGGCAAATCAAGAAAATGTCATTTTACAGTCCTTAAAATCCGATTTTAAAGAATCCGAAAAACGACTTCAACATACCCTCATGATGCAGAAAAATGCTTTGTCACGAAGTATTTCTTTAATTTCTATTTATGAAGACAAAATCCCCATGCCAATTAACGATTCTATAAAAATGTTTGTAGAATATGGTGCTTTTTCCTGGTATAGAGCCGAATTAGTTACTGGTGCTTATGACGCTTTAATAAATACTGGAGATTCAGATTTAATTAAAAATGGAGAACTTAATAGATTGCTAGCAGAATATTTCTCCATTCTAAATGCTGGGTTTGAAGATCAGGAAACTAGTATGTTTCTCCTACATAGGTTACAAATAATTGCTGAACCCATATTACTGACATTATCTGTTCCACAGTTAAGGAATCGTATTGGATTGCAACAAAATTCAGATGCTGATAAAGAAGCTGAAGCCATAAAATTCTTATTTAAACAAAAAGCCTTTTTTGGTCATTTGTATAATAAAACGCAATTAGAAGATTTACGACATAGCATTCAAAAGGATTTAATGAATCGAATTACTGAAATATTAGCAATAATTGATGAGGAATTAAAGCCCATAGAAAATGATTAAATTCTTCCGACATATTCGTAAATCACTCATTATGGAAAACAAAACATCCAGATACTTTAAATATGCTATTGGCGAAATTGTGCTTGTGGTGATAGGTATTTTAATCGCACTACAAATTAACAACTGGAATGAAGAACGTATAAATTCTAACAAGGAAACGGCCATCTTAGCAGACATTCATAAAGAATTTAAACAGAATAAGAAACAGCTAGACTCAGTCGTTGGTTTGCATAAAAAAGTTCATAGTAATTGTAGCAAAATCATAAATCTTTTCCCAATACTTTCAAAACCAGAACCAGCAGTTTTAGATTCATTATCTGTTTATTTATGGGAATCTTATGGAGGACATACGTTTAATCCTTATCAAACCAGCATCAATGCCCTTGCTAGCACCTCTTCTTTTGATATTATTAAAAATGAAACCCTACGCGATTTATTGATATCTTGGAACGATTTGGTTATAGATTATCAAGAAGAAGAACTGCGTTCCAGAGCACATATTTGGGAACAATATGATCCCTATTTTTCTAAACATTTTGATTTTAACCTTAACTTTAAAGATGAGCGAAATAATTTTGAAGTATTACAAACCTTAGAATTTGAATATTTAGTAAAAAGCAGATACGATTTTATTAATCAAATCTTATACAGTAGTGGTGAATTACAACAAGTACAAGAAGCTCTAGATAATATTATCGAGTTAACAAAACCAAAAAACAACTAGCGTTTTATGATTAAATTCTTCCGAAAAATCCGTCAAAACCTCATTGTGGAAAATAGGACAAGTAAGTACTTTAAATACGCCATAGGCGAGATTGTACTTGTGGTTATAGGGATTCTTATTGCTCTTCAGATAAATACTTGGAATGAAAACAGAAAACATGCTTTAGCAGAAAAAGAATTCTTTAAAAGTATAACAAAAGATCTTAATCAAGATCTAATATTTATTAAACATGTACAAGCCAGCACAAAACCTAAAATTGAAGCTTATAACCTTTTAAATAATAAGTTTTTAAAAGATTATGATAACAATAAAACACAAATAGATTCATTAATGGCTATTTATCTTTTTTCTGGACAACGTACATTTTACCCAGTTTCAGGCGCTTTTAAATCTGCACTAGCTGGAAATGAAATTAATACCTATAGTCAGAAAAATATCATTCAAAATATTATTAAACTATATGGTTCTAATTATGGTAGACTTGTAGATAATGGCAAAATTGTAGACGACAGATGGAGTAAATTAAGTGAAAACTATATTCATAATAGAAGAATAAAATCGTTCAATAATGTAAATAATGCATCATATACTACAATGTTAGACAACTTATATTTTCATTACATTCAATTAAACTGGTATAATAAAATTTTAGATGAAACAGAAATAGAAGTTAATAGATTACTGAAAAAATTACAATGATTAAATTCTTCCGAAAAATTAGATACGATCTCATGAATCAAAATAAAACAACCAGGTACTTCAAATATGCCATTGGAGAAATTATTCTCGTGGTTATAGGTATTTTAATCGCACTTCAGATTAATAATTGGAATGAAGGCAGAAAAAATAGCGTATTGCTTAATAATTACAAAAACAATTTAATTGAAGACCTGAAAAAAGATAGCATCAATATTAATAGGAAAATTCTTGAAATTAAAATTGATTCAACAGCTATAAGTAATTTTGAGAAACGAGTCTCTAAGGCAACAAAAGCTTTAGATACCATATTAAAAATTGCGAGATATGAATATGCTTATTATATCTCAATTCACGGAGATTATAATAGTGACACCTATCAAGTTCTTAATGCTACAGGTGATATTAGCTTATTTGATAGCGAAATTATTAATGAATTAAATGCTTTACATAATCTTCAAGAAAATGCTTTAAATGCCCAAAATCTTACTATGGAAAGTTACAGTAACAACTTGGACAACTATGGCAGAAAATATCCACTCCCTTTTCAATCTAATTTAATTGTAAATGGCACGAATGCTGCCACTATTATTTGGGAACAAATTTCATTAAGAGATCATGCTACCGAGTTTAATGCTTTAGTTATGTCCAAAGGAGACTCGTATAGATTATCTCTAGGTTATTTACCCTTAGTATTAGAAAAAACAAACGACCTGTTGGCTAAACTTAAAAAATTAAAATGATAAAATTCTTCCGAAAAATTAGATACGATCTCATGAATCAAAATAAAACAACCAAGTACTTCAAATACGCCATTGGCGAAATTATTCTTGTAGTAATAGGTATTCTAATCGCGCTTCAAATTAATAACTGGAATGAGAATAGAAAGACACATATAAATCAAGAGAAATATCTGGTATTACTTAAAAAAGAAGCTATTAATAATCTAAATGCCATAAAAATTTCTAAAAAAAATACTCATAATACATTTGAAGGACAACGTAAACTAATTGAACTTATAGACTCAGACCACGATACCATTTCAGAGCAATACTTCTCACAAGTATATTCTGAAGTATTTTTTTTTACAAATCAATTTAAATATGAAAACAATGTATTATCTGAACTTAAAACCACAGGTGAACTAAAAAACATCTCTAATGATAATATCCGTAATAATCTCATGGGATTTGAAGCTTTAGTAGAAATCATTAAAAGCCAAGAACAAAGTGTTGAAGAAATCTATAAAAAATCTGCTGATTTCAATAGGCGTTATGGTAGTCTAAGACTGGTTTTCGATGATCTAAATCTTAATGATTCGCTTAACTTTCCAAAAGCAAGAAAACAAACAAGTAACATACCCTTACTAAAACTAAAAGAATTTGAAAACAACCTTTATGGATATTCTGGTTCTGTGTTTAATCTTCTAAAGTGGCAATATCCACAACTTGAAGAGCATCTTAATAAACTAATTTCTTTAATAGATGATGAATTAGATAAGGATAAATAACAAACAATATTCCCGCTTTCTCGGGAAATAAATATGATTAAATTTTTTAGAAATATCAGAAGAAACCTTATGGAAACAAGAAAAACATCTAGGTACCTTAAATACGCCATTGGCGAAATAATCCTTGTAGTAATTGGTATATTAATTGCACTACAGATTAACAATTGGAACGAAAACCGAAAAGACATTGCCAAAGAGCAACAAATTTTATTAAGCCTTCAAGAAGAATTTAAACAAAACATTAAAGAACTAGAATTCGACCATCAAATAAATCTAGGCTCTATAAATGCCATAAAAACACTTTTAAATTTTGATGAAAACGTAGACTTTGAAACGCGAACCATAGATAGTTTAATGGGTCAGGCTTATAATTTCGCAACATTTGATGCTAGATTAGGTGTTTACAATGATATTAGCTCATCTGGGAGTTTGGAACTGATAAGAGATCCAAAATTACGATACCAATTGAATCAATGGACAGGCGAATTAAATGATTATAAAGAAGATCAAATTATAAGAAGAAACTATTGGATTCATAACATGCCTTCTTTAGTCAATAAATTATTACCTATAAGAAATCAAGATACTTTTATGGATCGGAAAGACTATGCAAGAGAAATTTTAACTAAACCTATTCAGGTGCCAAAATCTAATTATATGGAGTTTTTAAAGAGTCTTGAAATTGACGGGATGTTATTTGATTATTATATGAATCAATCTTTTGTGACTACAAATGAAGAGTCTATTATGAAATTTTTAAAAAGTACTCTTAAATTAATTGAAAGTAATATTGATGGCGATTAACTAAATGCAAAACAACTGTATTAAATTGAAATTACAATTCAACAAAACATATTTTATATTATTTGTTCTTCTTTTTATAACCGAAGCACTAATAGCTATCTATTTAAAAACTGGGTTTATACGCCATACATTTGGCGATTTCTTAATAGTTCTTTTAATGTATTGTTTCATTAAAAGTTTTTTATCAATAAAACCTTTGATAGCAGCTATTAGTGTACTCATTATTTCCTTTTCTATCGAATTTTTACAAATGGGAAATCTATTATATCATTTAAATCTTCAAAATAACACAATTGCAAAACTTGTTTTGGGAAGCACATTCCAAACTTCAGATCTGGTTGCTTATACTTTAGGTATCATTACGGTTTTAATAATTGAAAAGATTGGTAATAAAAACTAATTAATCTTCTCTATTCTTCTCTTGAATTTTACGAACAATATTTGCTGCAGAATTTCTTGGCATGAAGCGTGGCAATGTTGCCAATAATTTATTAAATCTTCCAGGAATAGCATAAACCTTTCCTTTATTCATGGCTTTATAACCATATACTGCCACTTCTTTGGCGCATGCCATATTGAAAGATATTTTATTTTCAGAACTATCATTAGCTACTACTTTTTGAAACGATGTTTTTGTAGGTCCAGGACATAAAGCTGTAACCGTAACTCCAGTTCCTTTTAACTCGCATGCTATAGCTTCTGAAAAAGACAAAATATACCCTTTAGTCGCATAATACAAAGACATTAAAGGGCCAGGCTGGAAAGCAGCTAAAGAAGATAAATTCAATATTTTACCAGAACCTCTGGCTACCATGTCTTTTAAAACCAGTTTGGTTAAGTGTGTTGTTGTTATTATATGTAAATGCAGCATTTGTTCTTCGCGTTTCCAATTGGTTTCCCAAAAAGTACCAAACAATCCAAAACCAGCATTATTAATCAAGACATCTATAGATCTGAAGTTCAATTCTGCCATGATTTCTTCTGAAACATTACTTAAACTTAAATCTTTAGTTAACACTTGAACTTGTACTGGAAAGTCAGATTCTATGGTTTGTTTTGCTTCCTTGAGCTTTTCTGCATCAATGTCTATTAAAACTAAGTCATGAGCATCTTTAGCTAATAATAGTGCAAACTCAAATCCTAACCCCGAAGCGCCTCCTGTTACTAAAGCCGTTTTATTCATTTTAGAAATGTTTAAAATTATTTCCCATCTACATAATCTTGTAGGTATGAGAATCTTTCAGTAAGTTGTCCGTTTTCAGTAATTTTAGCTCGTTTTAGAATGCCACGTTCATCGTTATTAAAAAAAGCAGGAATCACATTTTCTAAAAACATATCTCCAAAACCTTCACTTGCATCTTTAGGTAATTCGCAAGGCAAATTATCGACAGCCATAACTGTTATAGCTCCTTTAGCATTAAAAGACACTTCACTTTCAGTTTTTGCATCATATCCATAAAACGGATCCGCAATAGTAGATGCTCTAATTGTTGAAGCCACAGGACCATCGACATCGCAACTAATGTCTGCTATCAAATTAATTCTAAAATCTTGATGTTTAGCGTCTTCTCTAGTAAAAAGATAAGGTGCATTATTGCCATAAAAATGTCCTGCTATAAAATAATCAGTTTGTTTAGCATAAGGCATAAAATTACTTTCGTACCCACTTGGGTCTTTATAGAACTCTTGCTTTTTTCCTACTTTACCATCTTTACGTATGTTGTATTCCATAACATCTGCCATGCAATAAACAGGTTCTGTAAATTGACAGGATAAATACAATGCATCACTTACTTCCTTAATTTTTAAATGGTCAAGAATTTCTTTTGCTCCTTGGGCCACTTTACCGGTTCCAGTTAATACTATCTTAATATTAGGGAGCGTAATTTTATTTAACTCAGCTTTAACGGCATCTAAATCTGCAAGTGTTTCTACTTTTGGCAAGTTAAACAGTCCATCTCTTAAACCTAAAGCTCTAAAACCATTATAAGCACCTACCAACCCAGCATAGCGACCAAATCCAATTAATCTAGCATTGCTTTTCTTTACGATGGTTTCATGATCGAACATTTCAATGTTTTTATCAAGCATGGCCACAAGCAACTTTCTATTATAAGGTTGTTTTTTAATAGTATGCGAAAAATAGAAATATTTTTTATTAGGAATTAAGGCATCAATAGGTACTTCTTTAACGCCTAACATCACATCGCAATCACTAACATCATTGGTCACTTCAAAACCTAACTTCCTATATGCTTGATCTGAAAAAACTCTTATATTGCTAGATTCCACTTTAAAAACAGCTTCTGGAAATTGTCTTCTAGCCTCAGCTAATTTTTCTGGTGAAAATACCACACGTCTATCTGGTGGATTTTTTCGTTCTTTTATGATGGCGAATTTGATACTCATTACAAACAAACTATTTATGGGTTATAGATAATGCAAATTGTATTATCTGACACATTTACATTTGGTACAGAATTTGCACGAAAATACATGGATTTATGAAGTTGCACAACTTTTTTTAGTAACTTCGCTTTCCTTTAAAAAAAAAGATAGTGATTTTAATTGGGGTCGACTGGTTTTGACAGCGAGATTAATTAAACGGTAAGCACGTCGTGTAATGACTTTGAAACACGTAAAAGGCTAGGTCAAACTTTTAAACGGCGAGAATAACTACGCTTTAGCTGCCTAATCCGAATTATAGTAGGATTGGCCTAGGTACACAAGGTGTACAAGCTAAATGTCTCCTGAAAGCCTTGATTAACGGCGTTCTACAAGAGGCATCGTAAATGTTAATATAGAAAGTAAAGTGCTTCGATTTACTTTTGAAACTAAAGAAGATAAGTTGTAAGTAGGTTGTCTTTAACCAGCTTACAATCGAAAAACCAAGAAAAGAATACACGTGTAGAAAGCTCTTTGGTTACTTGTTTGGACGAGAGTTCGATTCTCTCCGACTCCACTTTTAACCCTGTATATAACTGATATACAGGGTTTTGTGTTTAAAGGGGATAGTTTTAGGGATAATTATTTTGTTATCCATTATATCTTTCAAAGTAAACCCATGCACATATGCATATTCTCCAACCTTTTATGATTAACAAAAAACTCCAAAAACATTAATGTTTTTGGAGTTTTTCATTGAAGCAAATGGTAGACTAATACTATTGCAATTGCTTTGTTTTATTTAATCTCATAAGTTCTTGTTGAATTTCTTTACTTCGTTGCATAAACTTTTCAAATTTTTGACGTCTTAATTCTGCTCTTTCTCTCATTCTATCATTAAATGCCATTTCACGCTGACGTTTTTTCTCCCAAATAGCTTGACGTTTTTTATCTTCTGAAGCTACTGTAGAATAGGAATACCAGTAAAAAAATAGGAACATTCCCGCTAAAATTGATAAAATTATAAATCCGTTCATCATAATAATTATTTTTTTAGTTAATAAAAAATACTACTTACGTTTATTGTATTTAAGATTTGGGAAAGAATCATTTAATTACGTAATTACTTAAATTTAAGCAAATTGAAATAAAGTCTTACAAAAGAACAGATTAAGAGACAAAAAATTAGTTGAACGTATCCTTTATGTAATTTTTACTTAGTTTATTCATTAAGATACTTGGTATAAGCCTCTTGCATTTGATTAACACTTTCTTCTGATAAATCGAGAATGGTTCCTGCTGAATTATTTGTTTCTTTTCTAATAAATATTCCTTTTTCAAAAGACATACTTCTCCTCATAGATGTGGATTTTAAATCGTCTACATCTATAAAAAAGTCAAGGTGTTTATTATGCATTAAAAGATTTGCGTTTTTTAAAAACTCATTAAAGTCTTCTATTACAAACAATGAGAATTCTTTAGACCCCTCTTTTTTAATTAAAAAAATAACATAGGATTCTCCTTTTGGTTGCTTTAATTCTATAAGTCCATGATGTATGGTAGGTTTTTTTCTAAAAAAAGTTCTCTCTATTGATAGAATTTTATTAGTTTTTAATTCATAAAGGGTATCTACCTCATTAATATAACCACTTTCATTATTTGTGTTTTTGTTTGAGTTACAATTTACTATAACAAAACAAGTCATTAAAAACAACCCTAAATTTAAACATACTACTAACTTTTTTGTCATTACTTCTTATTTAAATTTAACTAGTTTTTTTACTAGTAAACGTTCAGAATTACTAAGGGGTTCATTCTTTAAAGATTCTAGTAAATTTGAAAGTTTTTTTGTGCTTTCTAAAGGCACGACTTCGGCTTGAAAATCTATTTGATTAAGCAGTTTTTTTATACTCCTTACAGCAACTAACAATTCTGAATTCTCTGGAGAATTCCTTTCAACATCTTGTTCTATAAATAAGATTTTGGTTTGAATCATTTTAATAATCCTTTAATTACTTCTTGTTGTATTTATTTATGTTTTTTGTTTTCCAAATAGAGTATGTAAGCAACAAGTTATTTAGTTCTTGTAAACACGCCATTGCAGCATCAATAGTTTGAATACTTCTGGTACAATCATCTATTGTTCTTTCTAACAGATGGAAAGCAAATTGCTCCTTATCCATTTTAATTTTTGAGTATGTGTTACTCTCATTGTCATTGTTTTGAATACTCATCTGTTATTGAATGTACTATTATACTGCAAAAGTAATTTCTGTTGTCGAGGCATTGTATGACGTTGTATGTCATGTAAATAAAAAAAGTTACTTTTACTAAGAAATCAACCGAATAACCAACTAATAATAGAATGAAAAAGTACTCGTCTATAGGTGCCTTACTAATAGATTTTAGAGAATTTAGCAAAATATCTCAAGCTGATTTAGCCTCGAAATTCGATGTAGATATTAGAACCATTATTAGATGGGAGAAAAATGAAACATTACTAAAACCTGATAAGGAAGAAGAAATGGTAGACATTACTTTTATACCTTATCAAGTTATTAGAAATTTAAATGCTCCAGTTTCCATACCTACTTATTACGATTTTAATGTAAGAAGATACTCTTTAAGTAATATTTCTAAAGAATTACCCGATCCAAACTGGATTATAGACATTCATACGGAAACAAATAGGTTGAGAACTATAAAATATAATTCAGATTTAGAAGAAATTTTAAGGTATTCAAAATTACAACAACATGTAATCAAGCCTATTTCGAAAGAAGTTATTTTGAAAGCTACCGAATTACTTCCAGAAATAAATCAAATTATTTTTGACACATCAGGTTATTATTCTGGGCATTTGGTGTTTTTGCCCATTTCGAAAAGATTATATAATAAAATTAGAAAAAGAACAGTCACTGAAAACGATATTACTGTAAACGACTTAATTGATTACAGAAAGTACAAAAATCCTGTGTTTTATTCTTATAATATGAGTGGTGACTGCAATGAAAACTTCTTTTATTTAGCTGCATGTTTAATCCATTTTTTGAAAAAATTTAAAAGAGATTACACATATGCTTCTTACACTTCCAGAAATGACAGTTACCACATAAATGCGCTTTTGGGTGTTTTTATTGTTTGGGAAGACAAGGTGTTACAAAAAGAAATACACAGTTTAGCTCCTCCAAGATTATATGAAAGTAACCATGCAATTTTTCAAAATTTTCTAAACAAACATTTAATTTAAAATGTCGACGCCCAATCCATTATGTTTCCATTGGGTTATTCCTCCATCTAAATCGTACACTTTAATAAAACCTGCTTCAATTAGCTTTTCTGAACATTTTGCGCTTCTACCACCAGATTTACAATACAAAACAACTGGCTTCGTTTTATCTAACTTTAAGATATCTTGATCGAAAGTATCTGAATAAAAATCAATATTTTGAGCGCCTTCAATAAAACCTTCAGAAAACTCTTCGGGTGTTCTTACGTCGATTAATTGAACGCCATCCATTTCTAAAATAGTTTCCATTTCTTCAACCGTTACCAAATTAACATTAGTCTGCTCAGAATTTTTACAACCAGTAAACAGAATTAATAAAAACAAACTTAAATTTAGCAAAATATGTTTCATGATATATAAATTAATTATTTGATACATCGCCTTGCCATTCGCAAAAACCTCCCAAAAGATTAAACGTATTAGTATAACCTAGCTGATTCATAATAGCACATGCTTGAGCACTTCTTCCTCCAGAACGACAATACACATAATAATTCTTACTCTTATCTAAGGCTTCAATTTGATCAATAAATTCTTGACCTTGATAGATGTCTATATTGATTGCATTTGGTATTCTACCTTCTTCTAATTCTTCTTCGGTTCTTACATCCAATATTACAGCATTAGAATCTGCTAATAATTCTTTTTGCCATTGTTCTTGAGCTAAGTCTGCCATGTATATTTTACTTTAATTATTGAAGTCACAAAATTAGTGTTTCTTATTTAATAAAAAAACCGAAGTGTTTAACTTCGGTTTTTTTTAACTCTATTAAACTTTTATTGTACAGCCAATAGCTCTAGTATGTGTTTCTTGGATTGGTTTCCCTGCAAGCAAAGCATCTACTGCATTTTCAACATATTTCTGATTTACAGATTCTGGATGCTGATAATTATCATCAATTGCTCCAATATATTTTACCTGGTTTCCTTTATTTGTTTTTTGTAACACATAGACATGTGGTGTTCTTGAAGCTCCATATTCTGGATACACTTTTTGTCCCTTATCTAACAAATATGGAAAATTAAACCCTTTAGCTTTGGCTCTAGCTTTCATAGCATCCATATTGTCTCCAGGGCTTGCAGTTGGACTGTTTGGCATGATTGCTATAACAGGATATCCTAAAGCTGCATATTTTTTATTTAATGCTACAACTCTATCCTCATAGGCTACGGCATAAGGGCAAGTGTTACAAGTAAAAATGATAATAAACCCCTTAGATTCAGGGTAATTTGATAGAGAAACCATGTTACCATCTACATTCTCTAAATTAAAATCTGTAGCAATATCTCCTACCTTATATCCTGGACTATCTAAACTTGTAAATGCTGATAATGCAATTATAGCTATTAATACAATGCTTACTTTTAATAATTTCATAGTTTTTTATTTTAAAAATTGTTCAACTTCCGTTTCTAAATCGTTGTAATTAAAGGACTTTTCATAAAATTTCCTATTATTCCTAGAGTAAATAAGTGTTGATGGGATGGCTCCAGTCCATTCTTCACTTACTTTTGGAATCCATGTATTAGAATCTGTATCATTTAAGACGACCACCTGAGATTGTATCTTATGATCTTTTATAAAGGGAACTAATTTACTTTCATATTGCTTCGGAAAATCTAAACTCACCAATATTACTTTAACATTCTTATTTCTATATTTATCATGTATCTTCTCAAAAGCTGGCAACTCTTTAACACAAGGTGCACACCATGTAGCCCAAAAATTTATTACATAGACTTGATTGTCTTCCTTGTTAAGATATGGCTCAAACGATTTAAAATCTAAAATTTCTAATTCAATGTCTTCCATAGAATTAGTGTTTTCAACGTACGTTATTTCTTTATCATTTTTAACTGTCTGATTACAATTAAACAAGAAAACCAAACTAAAAAGAATACCAAATTTATATTTCATATCAATAAATTTAAATAATACTTATTGTTTTAAAACAATCTTTAACAAATAATTACATTTATGCTTCATTATTTCATTGATTTTATTACATTTATAAATTGATTACTAGAAACGATTCGATTAATAGCTAACTAAAGAAAATTTCACATTAGTAATCTTTAAAACTACCATTTTTTAAATGGTAGTTTTTTTATTAAAATTTTGCTTAATTAACAAATCATCTTATATTTGATAAATTAAAAAAATGAACACAAATTTAAATCATACTTGGTGGTGGTGCTTTCGAAACTCTAATTCGTGAAGTAACCTTTTGTATATTTAAAACTCAACATATAAAGGCTTGTCATTCACGACAAGCCTTTTTTTTATTTAAAAACTTATGAAAACATTCAGTTTATACACACATTATAAAAAGATACTCGCAGACACAATTACTCCTGTAAGTATCTATCTAAAAATACGTGATAAATTCCCAAATAGCATCTTACTAGAAAGTAGCGATTATCATGCCAGTGATAATAGCTTTTCTTATATCTGTTGCAATCCAATAGCCTCTTTAAAAGTTAAAGATGAAATAATTACTCAAACCTTTCCAGATGGAACAGTTTTTAAGAATAAAATAAGAAACGACAAAGGTGTTACTGATGTCATTCATAAATTCACCAAACGATTTAAAGTACAATCTGAAGAAAATTTTAAATTTATAAACAACGGAATATTTGGGTACATCGCTTATGATGCAGTTAGATATTTTGAAGATGTTGAAATTTCTAAAAAAGAAAATCACTTAAACATTCCAGATATTTATTATGCTGTTTATCAAAATATTATAGCCATAAATCATTTTAAAAATGAAGCTTATGTTTTTGCACATTGTTTTAATACTGAAAATAATATTGAAGATATCCTTCAACTAATAAAATCTAAAAATTATGCTGCTTTTAATTTTTCAACACAAGGTAATACTACCTCAAACTTAACTGACGAAGAATATAAAACACAGGTTGATTTAGCTAAAAAGCATTGTGCACGAGGTGATGTCTTTCAATTAGTACTTTCAAAAAAATTCTCACAGCAATTTAAAGGAGACGAGTTTAATGTTTACAGGGCTTTACGAAGTATTAACCCGTCGCCATACCTATTCTATTTCGATTATGGTGATTTTAAAATCTTTGGAAGTTCTCCAGAAGCACAATTAGTAATTAGCAAAGAAAAAGCAGAAATACATCCAATTGCAGGAACATTTAAACGGACTGGGAATGATGAAAAAGACGCAGAACTTGCTAAACAGTTAGCTGTAGACGATAAGGAAAATGCAGAACATGTCATGCTAGTAGATTTGGCTCGAAACGATTTAAGCAGACATGGAAGTAACGTGGTTGTTGAAAAATACAGAGAAGTACAATTTTTCTCTCATGTTATACATTTAGTTAGTAAAGTTACTGGAAACAAACATAAAGATACAACCACTATGCAAGTAGTTGCAGATACGTTTCCTGCAGGTACTTTAAGTGGAGCTCCAAAACACAAAGCCATGCAACTTATTGAGAAATACGAAAAAACAAGTCGTGATTTTTATGGAGGTGCCATTGGTTTCATGGACTTTAACGGCAATTTTAATCATGCCATAATGATAAGAACGTTTTTAAGTAAAAACCATCAATTACATTGGCAAGCTGGTGCAGGATTGGTGTCTAAATCCAACCCAGAACACGAGCTACAAGAGGTTTATAATAAATTAGGAGCACTAACCAAAGCTATTGAGCTCGCAGAAAACATATAACTTTGAAATGTCTATAAAAATTTTCTAATCTTGAAAACTTATATAGACATTCCATCTGACCATTAATAAAAAATAAATATCAACAGATGAAAAACGTATTAGTTATTGATAATTACGATAGTTTTACCTACAACCTGGTTCATTATTTAGAAGATTTAGGCTGTCATGTAACTGTAAAAAGAAACGATCAATTACATTTAGATGATGTGGAAGCATTCGCTAAAATAGTCTTGTCTCCTGGTCCAGGAATACCAGACGAAGCTGGTTTATTAAAACAAATTATTGCAAGATATGCACCTACAAAAAGCATTCTAGGGGTTTGTTTAGGTCAGCAAGCTATAGGTGAAGTTTTTGGAGGAAAATTAATCAACTTAGAGACTGTTTTTCACGGGGTAGCAACAAAAGTTACAACTTGTGTTGATAATGAAAACCTATTCAATGGCTTAGATAAAACTTTTGAAGTAGGTCGCTACCATTCGTGGGTTGTTGATGCGAAATTGCCAGAAGATTTGGAAGCAACATCTTTTGATAAAAATGGCCAGGTTATGTCTTTACGACATAGATTTTATGATGTTAGAGGTGTACAATATCATCCTGAATCCGTGCTAACGCCTAATGGAAAACAAATTTTAAAAAACTGGATAAATAGTTAATATGAAACATATTTTAAATAGACTACTAAACCAAGAAAGCATCTCAAGCGAAGAAGCCAAACAAGTATTGGTAAATATTTCTAAAGGAGATTACAATCAAAGCCAGATAGCTTCTTTCTTAACGGTCTTTATGATGCGAAGTATTACAATTGAAGAATTATTCGGGTTCAGGGATGCGCTTTTAGAATTGTGTGTTCACATAGATCTAAAAGATTATAATGCGGTTGATTTATGTGGAACTGGAGGTGACGGAAAAGACACTTTTAATATTTCCACTTTAGCATCATTTGTAACAGCTGGCTCAGGAGTTCATGTAGCAAAACACGGAAATTATGGCGTGTCTTCGGCATGTGGATCATCTAATGTTATGGAGCATTTAGGGGTTAAATTCACTTCCAATACAGATTTTTTAAAACGCAGTTTAGATCAAGCAGGTATTTGTATACTACATGCACCTTTATTTCATCCAGCCATGAAAAATGTGGCTCCAATTAGACGAGATTTAGGCATAAAAACCTTTTTTAATATGTTAGGTCCAATGGTCAATCCATCGTTTCCAAAACATCAAATGGTTGGCGTTTTTAATTTAGAGTTATTACGTATGTATGGCTATTTATACCAAAACACAGATAAAAATTACACCATTTTACATGCACTCGATGGGTATGATGAAATTTCACTTACTGGTCCAACAAAAGTGATTAGAAATGCTTCAGAATACATGATAAACCCTGAAGATTTTGGTGTTGAAGTTTTAAATCAAAGCAATATACATGGTGGCGATTCTATAGCTTCATCTGCAAAAATATTTACTCATATACTTAAAGGTCAAGGTACGCAAGCACAAAACAATGTGGTTTGTGCCAATGCAGCAATGGCAATTGCAACTGTTACAAATAAATCTGTTGAAGAAAGTTTTGAATTAGCGAAAGAATCCCTTTTGGGAGGAAAAGCTCTAAATAGCTTTAAAACCCTAGTGAAATTAAGCAAGAATTAATGAACATATTAGATAAAATAATAGCAGATAAACGCATTGAAGTCAATTATAGAAAGCAACTGATTCCTATAACGCAATTAGAGCAATCGGTTTTATTTAATAGACAAACCATTTCGTTAGCTAAAAAGCTAAAAAACAGCACAACTGGAATTATAGCAGAACACAAACGTCGTTCTCCTTCAAAATCGGTTATCAATCAAAGTTTAAATGTTTTTGATGTAGCTAGAGGTTATGAAAAAGCTGGAGCTTGTGGCATGTCTGTACTTACAGACGCTAAATATTTTGGAGGTTCTTTAGACGATTTATTAACGGCTCGTGCTAGTTGTAATTTACCACTGCTTAGAAAAGAATTTATTATTGATGCCTATCAAATTATTGAAGCTAAAGCTTATGGTGCTGATGTTATTTTACTCATTGCAGCCATACTTTCTAAAGCAGAAATAAAACTATTTTCTGAATTAGCAAAAAGCTTGAATTTAGATGTGCTTTTAGAAGTTCATAATGAAGAAGAGTTACATAAATCTATCATGCCAAGTATAGATATGCTAGGTGTAAATAATAGAAATTTAAAGACGTTTGATGTCAGTTTAGAAATTAGCAAAGCTTTGAGCAAGCTTATTCCAAATGACTTTATTAAAGTATCTGAAAGTGGCATCAGTTCTATTGAAGCTATTAAAGAACTGCAACCTTATGGGTATAAAGGATTTCTAATTGGTGAAAATTTCATGAAAACTGAAGATGCAGGTAAAAGTGCTGAAGCGTTTATAAAAAAAATTAGATGATGAAACTGAAAATCTGTGGCATGAAATATCCGGATAACATTACTGAAGTTGCCATGTTGCAACCAGATTATCTAGGCTTTATTTTTCATGAACCATCTGCAAGACATTTTGAAGGAACCATCCCTGAAATTTTAGATAAAATAGAAAAAGTAGGTGTTTTTGTAGATGAAAAAGTTGAATATATTTCACGTCAAATTGAAACCCATAAATTAACTATTATTCAGTTACATGGCCATGAATCTCCAGAAATATGTCAGTTGCTAAAATCTTCAGGAGTAAAAGTTATTAAAGTATTTTCTATTAAAAATACTTTTGATTTTTCAATTTTAACACCTTACGAAGACGTTTGCGATTACTTTCTATTTGACACCAAAGGAAAATTACCAGGTGGAAATGGGTACACATTTAACTGGTCTGTATTAGAGCAGTATCCATCGACAAAACCTTTCTTTTTAAGTGGTGGTATTGGTTTAGACCAAGTAGAAGACCTCAAGCGCTTTCAAAAAAGTAAAGCATCAAAATACTGTGATGCTTTGGACGTAAACAGTCAATTTGAAATAGAATCTGGTTTAAAAAACATTCAATTATTAAAAGAATTTAAAAATAACTTAAGTGATCTTTAAGGAACGAGAGCTTTGTATTGAGAAGTTTCACAAAGTTCTCGATGTAATTTCGATAACATAAAATTATGAGTTACAACATCAACGAGAAAGGATATTACGGAGAATTTGGAGGTGCATATATTCCAGAAATGCTGTACCCAAATGTAGAAGAACTACGTCAAAACTACTTAAAAGTCATGGCTGAACCCAAATTTCAAAAGGAGTTTAAACAGCTTTTAAAAGACTATGTTGGCAGGCCTTCACCACTCTATTTTGCCAAACGTTTAAGTAAAAAGTACAACACAAAAATTTATTTAAAGAGAGAAGACCTCAACCATACAGGAGCACATAAAATCAATAATACCATTGGTCAGATTTTAATGGCACAACGTTTAGGCAAAAAACGCATTATTGCAGAAACTGGAGCAGGACAACATGGAGTCGCCACTGCAACCGTTTGCGCCTTAATGGGCTTGGAGTGTATTGTATATATGGGAGAAATTGATATAGCTCGTCAGGCTCCAAACGTTGCCAGAATGAAGATGTTAGGAGCAACCGTTGTTCCTGCGTTATCTGGAAGTCGCACACTAAAAGATGCTACAAACGAAGCTATTAGGGACTGGATTAACAACCCTGTAGACACTCATTATATTATTGGGAGCGTTGTAGGACCTCATCCATATCCAGATATGGTGGCTCGATTTCAAGCAGTCATTTCAGAAGAAATACAGTGGCAATTACAAGAACAAGAAGGCAAAACCAAACCAGATTACGTAATTGCTTGCGTTGGAGGTGGCAGTAATGCTGCTGGTGCTTATTATCATTATTTAGAAGACTCAGACGTCAAACTTATTGCTATTGAGGCTGCAGGTCTTGGTGTTGATTCTGGCGAAAGTGCTGCAACTTCTGTATTAGGAAAAGAAGGTATTATACACGGAAGTAAAACCTTATTAATGCAAACTAAAGATGGGCAAATAACGGAACCATATTCCATTTCGGCTGGTTTAGATTATCCAGGAGTTGGACCCATGCATGCCCATTTATATAAGTCTGGTCGTGCTCAATTTATCTCAATTACAGATAATGAAGCTATGAAAGCTGGTTTAGAACTTTGCAAACTAGAAGGTATTATTCCTGCTATTGAAAGTTCTCATGCATTAGCCGTTTTTGAACAGAAAAAATTTAAGCCAAACGATGTTGTGGTATTGAGTTTATCTGGTCGAGGCGATAAAGATTTAGAGACATATATTAACTATTTCAAATTATAAATTGTGAATAGAATCAATAAAAAATTACAGGAGAACAAAGCGTTATTATCTATTTACTTTACAGCTGGGTATCCAAATCTTCATGATACTGAAACCATTCTTCAAAATTTAGAAGCAAGTGGTGTTGATATGATAGAAATTGGCCTGCCTTTTAGCGATCCTCTTGCCGATGGCCCAACCATTCAGGCAAGTTCCACCCAAGCTCTTAAAAACGGCATGACGACCGAGGTGTTATTTGACCAATTAAAAGATGTTAGAAAATCTGTTTCTATTCCTTTAATAATTATGGGGTATTTTAACCCAATGCTTCAGTATGGTATAGATGCTTTTTGTAAAAAATGCGCTGAAATAGGTATCGACGGACTCATTATCCCAGATTTACCGGTTGATGTATATAACGAGCAATACAAAACAACATTTGAGAAATTTGGCTTGATTAATGTGTTCTTGATTACACCACAAACTTCAGTTGAACGCATCCATTTTATCGATTCTATTTCTAATGGATTTATATATATGGTAAGTAGTGCTAGTGTTACAGGAAGTCAATCTGGTTTTGGAGAAGTGCAATCAAATTATTTTAAACGTATTTCAAACATGAATCTTAAAAATCCTCAAATTATTGGCTTCGGAATTTCTAATAATGAAACTTTTACTCAAGCAACTACTTATGCGAAAGGAGCTATTATTGGAAGTGCTTTTATAAAACATCTTTCTAAAGAAGGTGTAAAAGAAACAGATAGCTTTGTAAAATCAATACTTAACAAAACATGAAGGTACTAAACGACTGGAGGTTTGTAATTCTACTTTGTTTAACATTAGGATTAGCTCCATTTTTCCCTGAACCACATATTCTTGGGAAGATAAAATGGGTTTTAGGTGGAGCTAATGGCATGCAATTTATGGATTGGTTCGATATTATTTTACATGGTTTTCCATTTGCGCTACTTTTACGATTAATTTTTATAAAATTAACCAAGACAAAAAGTATAAATTAAAAATATATTCCCACTTTAGAGGTAAGTTAACATGGCAATAAACATTGTACTCATAGAACCAGAAATACCAAACAATACAGGAAACATTGGGCGTCTTGCATTAGCTTCAGGATCTAATTTGCATTTGGTAAAACCTTTTGGTTTTGAAATTAGCGATAGTCGATTAAAACGTGCAGGTTTAGATTATTGGAAGCATTTAAATGTTTATTACTATGAAAATGTTGAAGAATTTCTCCAAATTAATAAAAATGCGAACATGGTGTTTTTATCTAGTCATGGCACAAAAAACCATTGGGATATTACGTTTGAAGACAATCTTTTTTTAGTTTTTGGAAAAGAATCTGTTGGTTTACCAAAATCCATTACAGAAAGCCATTCAAATCAATTATTTAAAATCCCTTTATTTAGCGAACATGTAAGAAGTTTAAATCTAGCTAATGCTGTAAGCATAGTTGTATATGAAGGTATAAAACAAAATAGTAGATAATAAATCCGTTCTAACTCTTAGTGACTTTATTTTTATTTTGCTCATGTACTATCCATTTTAAAGCTTCCTCTCTATCTGAAAATATTTTTAAATTCCAGGCACTTTTTCTAGGTAATTTATCTAGAATTTCTGTTGTCATACTAGCTACTTGATTATACGCTACAACAGCCATAGAGACAATTTCACCAATGGTCGCTAAGTTTTTTTGTGCATAAAAATCGTAAGAATAAGAATGTTTTTTATTCACCAGTAACGAGAACGGTGCTTTTAAATTCGACTTTAAAACCTCATGGTAATGGTCTATCATTGTGGCATCCATAACAACACCCTCATCTATAATAACTTCGGCTATATTTTCTTCAAGAATAAAAATTTTGCCATATGGTAACTTTAATATTTTCATCACAACCTCCTAATATATTAAAAATTATCTTTTCAAATAAATTATTACATACGTTCAGGCACTTGAATCCCTAACAATCCAAAAGCATTTTTAATGATGTTTGCCACCACTTGAGACAGTTGAATTCTTAATAGTTTTTCGTTTTCTGTATCTGCTCCTAAAATGGATACATTCTGGTAGAAAGAGTTAAATTCTTTTACTAAATCGTACGTATAGTTTGCTATTAATGCTGGACTATGATTGTCTGCTGCATTTTGGATGACTTCTACAAAAAGTTGAATTTGTTTAATTAATTCTTTCTCTTTTTCATGCAATGAAACATCCTTTGGATTTAATACAACAGTTACATCTACATCAGCCTTTCTTAAAATGGATTGGATTCTAGCATAGGTGTACTGAATAAACGGTCCTGTATTCCCTTGAAAATCTATAGATTCTTTTGGATCGAATAAAATACGCTTCTTTGGGTCTACCTTCAGGATGTAATATTTTAAAGCGCCTAAACCAATCACACGATATAACTCTTGTTTTTCTTCTTCAGTATAACCGTCTAATTTTCCTAATTCTTGAGAAATATCTCCAGCTGTGCTGGCCATTTCTTCAATTAAATCGTCTGCATCAACAACGGTTCCTTCACGACTCTTCATTTTACCTGATGGCAAATCTACCATACCATAACTTAAATGATATAAGTTTTTAGCCCATTCGAAACCTAATTTTTTTATAATTAAAAACAAGACTTGAAAATGATATTCCTGTTCGTTACCAACTGTGTAGACCATACCTCCTACATCTGGATAATCTTTGACACGCTGTATGGCTGTTCCAATATCTTGCGTCATATAAACGGCTGTGCCATCGCTTCGCAGTACAATTTTTTCATCTAATCCTTCATCTGTTAAATCGCACCAAACTGAACCATCTTCTTTTTTAAAGAAAACACCTGTTTTTAAACCTTCGCTTACAAATTCTTTTCCTAATAAATAGGTCTGGCTTTCGTAATATAATTTATCGAAATCGACACCTAAGTTTTTATAAGTTGTATCGAATCCATCATATACCCATTGATTCATTTTTTTCCATAGCGCTACAGTATCATCATCTCCTGCTTCCCATTTTAAGAGCATTTGCTGTGCTTCTTTTAATATAGGCGCATGTTTTTTAGCTTCTTCTTCAGTTTGCCCTTCAGTAATTAAATTTTGAATTTCCTTTTTATATTCTTGATCAAATTTTACATAATAATTACCAACTAACTTATCGCCTTTAAGGCCTGAGGATTCGGGAGTTTCTTTTTCACCAAAACGTTCCCATGCCAACATGCTTTTACAAATATGAATCCCTCTATCGTTTACAATTTGAGTTTTGTAAACTTTTTTACCAGATGCTTTTAAAATTTCAGCAACACTGTATCCTAATAAATTGTTCCTAACGTGACCAAGATGTAAAGGTTTATTTGTGTTTGGTGAAGAATATTCAACCATAATAGCTTTGTCTGCAGGTTTAGGTTTTGCAAATCCAAAGGTGCCATTAGGAACAACCTTATTAAAAAAGTCTAAATAAAAGCTATCACTTATTTCAACATTTAAAAAACCTTTAATTACATTAAACCCAATAACTTCTTCAACATGCTCAACAAGATATTGACCAATGGATTCTCCAATCTGAACAGGGTTCCCTTTAACAGTTCTAAGCATTGGAAAAATAACAACTGTTACATCTCCTGCAAATTCTTTTCTGGTTGCCTGAAACTCCACCGTTGGTAGTTCTTGATTATAAATAGCTTTTACAGCAGCAATTACGTGTTTTGATAAGATGTCTTGAAGACTCATAATCTATGGTTTTTAAGGATGCAAAGATAAAACTTTTATTAAAGGTATGCTGTTTAAAATGTTGTATAAATTAGTTTTAGATTCAACAAAAATGCCTTCAGTAGGATAAGACACCTCCAGAAAAGAGTATTATACTTTAGACAAAAAAATAATGTAAAACAAAACGTGCATTTCATCGACAAAAGTGTCGTTTTTCCTACTTATTTGCCTTTCATCGATAACCCATTTTTACTTCAAAATTTTAACCAACATTTCATCTAATTTATTGGTATTAAAACCTAGAAATTAGTGTATAAAATATCTTTTTACAACTTTTGTTAGGTAATGCTATTAATTGTCCCAGTCTATGGGTTTTCTTAAACTAACTAATATATTGTAGTTTAAAGTTTTAAACTAACTCACCAATACCTAACTAATTGATGAGTTAATACTTTTGCTGCAATAAAAATGTATGAAGAAGCTATTTTCTTTTATCGTTTTTATGCTTATGCTCAATGGTTATTCCCAAACCAAAGAAGTAGATAGTCTTACCATACAATTAGCTTTTCAAAATTCTGATACTACCAAAATAAAAACATCCTTATTGCTTGTTAAATCTCTTTATAATGAAAAGGAATTTAATAAGGCTTTAAAATATATTTCACAAACTGAAAAACTATCGAATAAATTAAACTATCAAGATGGTGTCGCTGAAATGACCTTTTACAAGGCATTAATATATGCTTATAAAGACGATTATATCAATGCTAGGGATAATTTCTTAAAAGCTAAAGAGCTGTTTATAATTTTAAACGATACATTAAATATTGCAAAAGTTAATAACAACATTGGTTTAAACGAGATAAAAAGAGGAAATTATAATAAAGGACTTCAATATTCTCTATTAGCTTTAAAAGAATTCGAAAAACGAAATTTAAAATATGAGTTACGTTCTGCATACGAGTGTCTTGCAAAAGCTTATTATAGCATCAACGACATTGATAAAGCCATAGAGTATTATTCTAAAACCTTAGAAATTGAAAGACAAATTAATAATGGTGATGGTTCTATTGAAGCTTTAAAAATATTAGCCGAATTATATTCAATTAGAAAAGAACATAGGAAATCTATTGATTATTACGAAAGGGTTTTAAGGTTTATTCCTATTGACAGCGATTCTTTAAGAGGTGAAATACTCCCTAAATTAGGTGGAGAATATCTACAGTTTAAAGATTTTGATAAGTCGTTGGAATATTTGATTGAAGGTTTAAGACTTAATAGAAACTTAAACAATAAACATGGTATTTTAGTTTCATTAAATAATCTTGGAAGTTTGAATTTACAAAGAAACTTTTTAAAGTATGCTGAGATACAATTAAATGAAGCAAGAGAAATAGCTAGTACAATTGATGATAAAGAAGAGCAATTAAAGAATTTTGGCTTAATGAAGGCTTTAGATTCAACCAATAGAAGATTTGATAGAGCTTTTGTTTGGCAACGCGAATATTATCAATTACAAAGCCAGATTAATAATGCTTCTAAAAAAACTTATTCTGAACCAGAAGACACTAATTTAATTGACAATGTGTTAACAGAAGAAGCTATTGACAATTCTTTAAAATCTAAACAATTAACGGAGTCTTCAAATAATCAGGAAGAATTCGATAGATTACGTATTATTTTTTACGCATTATTAGGTGCTGTAGCAATTCTTTCAACTTTTTTAATACTTATCTATTTAAAAAGAAATAGTCGTTTAAAATACACACGAGAACTCGAAGAGAAAAACAAACGCATTGAGATTCAAAATGAAGCTATTCTCGAACAAACCAAACATCTTGAAGATATTAATAAAGTTAAAGACAGGTTGTTTTCTATAGTCTCTCACGATTTAAAAGATTCATTAACGTCCATAAAAGGTTTTATAGATTTATTAAAAGATGGTTCTTTAACACAAGAAGAATTTAAAACTTTAATTCCAGAATTAAGCGAAAACGCTAACAATGCGTCCTTATTATTATTCAACTTATTAAACTGGTCTAAGTCTCAAATGCAGTCTCTTGAACCTAGTCCTAGTTTATTTGATTTACAAGAAGTGTTTGAAGATAAAATGAATTTACTGGAACAAAAGCTGGAGAAGAAAGGCATTATTTTAAGAGATAAAACATTGAGAGATTTTGTCTATGCAGATAAAAGTATGGTCGAGATAATTATTCAAAACCTACTTACCAATGCTATTAAATTTAGTAAAGAAGGGGATACAATTACCATCGCTAATCATATTAGCAATGGTAAATCAATTATTAGCATCTCTGATACTGGAGTTGGAATCTCTAAAGAAAATCAGGAAAAGTTATTTAAAAACACCTCTTTCACAACCATTGGTACAAAAAATGAAAAAGGTACTGGTTTAGGACTCACAATTTGTAAAGAGTTGGTAGAGTTAAATCTTGGTAAAATTTGGGTTGAAAGCGATTTAAATGTAGGTACTACGTTTTATGTTGAATTACCAAAATCTAACCCACAGAATTAATCATTCTTTGGCAAGAACACTTCTGCCATCATACAACGTGCACTACCTCCACCACAAGTTTCAATTGTTTCTAATGAACTAGATAGAATATCGCAATGCTTTTCAATAGCTTGTATTTGTGCTTTTGTTAAAGATGTATAGGCAGCCTCACTCATAATTAGATATCTTTTATTATTTTCTCCTCTAACTTGAAGCATATTTCCAGCAAAATTAGCAACTTGATCTTCCGTAATAGCAATTACTTCTTTACCATCTTCTTTCAAATGTTTTAATACATTTTTACGCTCTTTTTTATCATCAATACAATCTAAACAAATAACTGCAAAGTTTTCGGCCAAACACATCATCACATTGGTATGATATATAGCTTCTCTTTTATCTTCAACTGTTTGATAGGCTGTAAAAATAACTGGCGTATATTCAAAATCTTCACAGAACTCAATAAACAAATCTTCATCTGCTCTTGGAGATAAGGCACAATAAGCTTTACTATTTACACGATCTAAAAGCAAACTTCCAGTACCTTCTAAAAATACACCTTCCTCTTCAGCACTAGTATAATCAATAATGTTATTGATTACAAAGCCTTCTTTCTCTAATCGAATAAAAACCTCATCACGGCGTTCTTTTCTTCTGTTTTCTGCAAACATTGGATACAATCCTACATTACCATTTTCATGAAAACTCACCCAGTTATTTGGAAATATAGAGTCTGGAGTATCCATGAGTTTATCATCATTTTCAACAATCACATTTACACCTACAGCACGTAATTTAGTAACAAAAGCATCAAACTCTTCTTGTGCTTTTGCATTAATTTCAGTGTTTTTAATATCTAAATCTTCCTGAAAAAAATTATTGACAGCCGTTTGCTCATTCATCCTAAAATTAATTGGACGAATCATTAAAATAGTGTTTGTTGTCTGTAACATAAATTTGATTTTTAGAATTGCAAAATTACTTTATTAAAATGAAATGTAATTGTGTAAAGCAATAAAAATTGTAAATTTAAACGACCATAAAAATGATTAATAAAACCTTTGTGTTATGAAATACATTTTACTTCTTTTGCTCACTTGTTTACTATCTGTATCATGTCAAGAAAACAATCGAACCGAAGATATCAATCCAATTAACTGGAAAAACAGAAGTGTTAATCTACCTAAAAACGACAGTTTAGCTCAAGGTAAAAGTTATTTATCTGTCTATTCTGAAATATACAGTATAACAGAACACAGAACCATTGCATTGACAGTAACAGTTAGTTTAAGAAATGTTAGTGTTACTGAGCCTGTTTATCTACTAGAAGCCTCATATTACAACACTAAAGGCGATTTAATAAGAACATATTTTGAAAATCCGATTCTTTTAAAACCTCTAGAAACTATAGAAATAGTTATAGATGAAAAAGACTCTCATGGTGGTTCAGGAGCTAATTTTGTGTTTGATTGGGCTTTAAAACCAAACAGCCATGAACCAGTTTTTGATGCTGTTATGATTTCTACCTCTGGTCAGCAAGGTATTTCATTTACAACACAAGGAATAAAATTATAACTCCCTTTCCATTTTACAATAAAACAAAAGAGATATAAACTAGGTTTATATCTCTTTTGTATTTATTAATATGTTTAAATTATTAGTTTCCTTTTTTAACTATGATTTTTTTAGTGTATCCATTCCATCTTAAGAAATATACACCAGAAGATGTAGAAGCAGGTATAGTTACTCTTGCAGACCCATTCTGATAGTTAAAATCTGTATGAGTTATCTTGATATATCTTCCACTAACATCAAATAACTCATATTTAGTATCTGGGTTTGCATTAGAGATATTAATAACCTCTCCCGAATTTACTGGATTTGGGAAGATGCTTGATAACGCATATTCTTCAATACCAATGGTCGGACTAGTGAAATAAGGAATAGCAAAATCGTAAGCTTCTGTACCAATTTCTTCTCCAATTAATCGTCCAGGAATATCATCTGCAGGTGGATGGATTCCTCCCCAAATTCTAGATAAACTACATTGGTCTGAAGCATCTCTATAAGTTGCCCATTGTAACGTAACATCTACAGAAGGCCCTTCTTCAAATACTAAAAATTCATTTTTTCTAGCCTTAAACTCTCCCATTCCTCCTGGGAAATATTCATCTCCAGTCATTAATGTCATAACTTCTGCAGCTGCTCTTGAAAAGGTTGAATGTCCAGAAACATAACCTGCAAATGGAGGTGTTACAAAAGAAGGTCTTTGATATGGCCACCAATCTTCAGCCAAAATCCAATCGACACCAGCATGATCTGTCGCAGGATTATTAATATAACTTGGTCCTTTCCAACTATATACTTTAATTTTTCCAACATGTTGGTCAAGAGCTCCAGCCAATGGATCTCCAGTTTCTACAACCTCAATAAAACCAGGTTGTAAAGGAATCCCTTCTGGGTCGTAATTACTTAAAGCTTGATTCGTACTCTGCCCTTTTTCAGCCATATAACGAAGTGCAGATATCGGTCTGATATAATCGTACCAACCTTTTATTCCCCATGCTGTAATTGCCGAATCATGCATTGCACCACCTAAGATGAAATACGTTTTTACATCCCACTCTAAGGGACTTAATACAGCTCCTTGTCCGTTAAATTGTTTTACAAATTGTGGATGATCAGACACGTGATTTAAAAGTGTAAACCAGTGACCAGGAGGTGTTTCTGAATCTGGCCCATCTGCCCAGAACTCTGCTAATACTCTAGCATAGTCGCCTCTAGGCACCATTTGTGGAGCATATGGTTGTCCTGTAACCGGATTTGTGTTTCTACCTGTACTAATATCTCCACCATTTAAAACATCGTAAAAATTTGGATATTGTAAATAATTAGTAGGTAAAGATGAGAATGGTATGTTTCCTATTGAAGCAGGTGAAATATCCCAAAGCTCACCATCTGCTGGATCTAAATGAGCTCCCCAAATAGACACTAAGGCAAAGTTCCATTTATAAGCATCACTAGAAGCGCTATTACCTGTATTGTCTAGATATGGAGGATCTGAAGGGTCTTTATAAACTAGATAATTATCACCATCTCTTTGGAAAGTAGTTCTATCTGAAGCAGATAATGCAAACGCATTTACATTCCCCCATTCTGGACCTAAAAATGGAATAACATCTCCATCAATTAAATTTCCACTTTGATCGATATATGTTTCTAGGCTTAATGGTTGCCATCTATTCGGAAATAGAATCGTATTACTTTCTAATGCAGGAGCTAAAGGCGGATTTATTGGTTCGTAATAAGCATTATCAAATCCTGTAGCTTCTCTAGAACCATCAACTAATCCATAATCAATAAGAGTTTGTGCTACATAGTTCCCTAAAGCTGCTGGATCTCCAGATTGATAATCTACAGATGTATTATTTTTATTATAATTCATCTTAGTCATTAATAAATCAAATCTTTCTTGAGATTCAGTTGCTCCTGGAGAGTTGGCAAATCTATAAGTCAACAATCTATAGGCAGCATAGCTTATAGCTTTTCTAAATGAGGCATCAAGACTTTCATTGGATGTAAAACTTTCAAGAACACTAGTAAATCCATGCACTTGATTACCCATTAAATAAGGTCTTGCAACTGGATCGTAGATAGCCCAAACATCATACATGGCAACACTTGTATGAAACAAGTTTCTTGCATGTACTGTTGGTCTGGCAAAATCTTTTCTAATAGCCTCAAGCAAAGCTTCATTCCAAAGTCTAGCTACAGAAACATTATTTGGTGTTTGATAAAGCACCATAGTAACTGTTTCTGATATTGTTGGGCTAGAACACACGCCATTATGCTCGCTTACAGACACTGTTCCTGAAGCATTAACTCCCCATTTAACTGTAATTTGATTCGTTCCTTGTCCTGAAACCAATTCGCCTCCTGATACTTGCCAATTCAAAGTACCTCCACCAGTTGGAGCATATGAATAAGTTTCTGTTTTCAAAAATCCGGAAGTTGTTGCTCCTGTAATAACATCTGAGGCTAAGTAAGTACAAGAGTTATCATTTACGGTTGCAGCTGGGTTATAAGAACAAGACTGTGGGTCTGTACAACCGTATACTTTAACACTCGGTGATACTGCAAGTGTTACTAAACCTACACCTTCTGTTGCTTTTACATGTGTATCTGCAGTAATATTATTATACGTTTCTACAGTTCCTGATGGCCATTTTATTGTTAAATCTGTAACTACAGTCTCAGCATTTAATCCAAAAATAACAGGCTTGATACTCTGACCTAAGAAACCAACACCATTAAAATATTTTTTAAAAGTTCCACTATTAGTTACAATTGTTAATTCTGTTCCAATTGCACTTTTATTTGAAACGGTTCCTTCTAACGACACTTTTAAATAATGGATGGCGTTAGGCTGATCGAAACTTAAAGTTTTATTTTCATATAAATATGAATATGTATCTGTATTTGTAACATATATATCTAAATCTCCATCATTATCATAATCGAAATCTAGAGCTTCAATCCCTATAGTTAAATCATTTAAATTAGAAGATACAGATTCATCTGTAAAGTTATTTAAACCTTCAACATAATTGTTTTTATAATACTTATTATATTCAGCATTTCTACCTTCAAAAATGTATCCATTTGTAACAAAAAGATCATCATCTCCATCTAAATCGAAATCTGCAAACTTAGTTCCCCAAGCCCAACCAGCTCCAAAGACATTGTTTACGACTGAATTTTCAAAAAAGGTATTATCGCCATTGTTAGTAAATAAGGCAGTTTCGTCTATTCCTGTAATATAAAAATCGAAAGCACCATCGTTATTATAGTCTCCCATGGCGATTCCCATATCATCAAAATTATTATCTAATCCAATGATAGCAGCTTGTTCAACAAAACTGGTTCCACCTTGGTTCATGTATAAATAATTTCTGTATCCAAAATCGTTAGACACATATAAATCTAGGTATCCATCACCATTAAAATCGTATGGCATTCCAACAAAACTTTGACGTGCAGTTGTTTCTTGAATTCCTGTAGTTACAGTTACATCGGTAAATGTTCCATTTCCATTATTTCTATAAAGCAAATTAGAAGTACAACCTCCCCAATCGCTTATATAAATATCTAAATAACTATCGTTATTATAATCGAACCAAGTAGCTCCTGTATATTGACAAGAAGTTGCTAAATTAAAACCAGCAGCAACAGTTACATCTTCGAAAGTACCATCTCCTAGATTTCTATATAATAATACATTAAATGTGTTTGTAAAAAACAAATCTGGATGACCATCATTATCATAATCTCCCCAATAAGCTCCAATTTTAAAACCATCGAAGCCGTAAAATACACCATCAAAACTATAATCTTCAATTAACAAATTTGTTAATCCAGAGGCATCTGTTACATCGGTAAAAGAACCATCGTTATTGTTTCTGTAGAGTCTACTGTGTGTTCTTTCTACACCATTTCTATCTATAGCTTTAGCTACTACAAATATATCCATGGCGTTATCTCCATTATAATCTGCAACTGCTACACCATTGTTTTGTTCTATCGAACCTAGGCCCGAAATAGCTTCTGCTCTTTCGAATACTTGAGCAGTTACTTGCAACGAAAAACATATAAATATAAGAATGCTATTAATTAGATTTAAATGTAATTTTGTTTTCATAATTGATTTATTTTACAATAAATGAAAGCATATTTTACAACTCTAAAGAATTTAATCTATAAAATGTAAATTAAATTCTTTTAACTGTATTTTAACACATAAAAACCCACTAAAAAAACATTTTAAAAATTTGGCATCTATTAAAATCAGGGTGTTGAATTTGAAACTTGAAGCATCTTTCCGTTATAATATTTTTGACCATTCAAAGCAAATTCTGAAATGTATTTTGCCATTTCATTTGCAGTCATTAAAGCTTGGTATCCAGGGAATGCTTCTTCTAACATTTCAGTTTGAACTGCACCCAATGCTAATACATTAAAACAAGGACCTGTTTCTTTGTATTCTTCAGCTAATAATTCGGTAAGTGTAATAACAGCCGCTTTACTAGAACTGTAAGCTGAAAGTCCAGGAAATTTAACGCTACCTTGAACGCCTCCCATCGAGCTTATTGTTACCACATGTCCATCTTTTTTCATAAAGGGAATAACAGTTCTTATCATTTCTGAAACACCAAACACATTGGTTTTATAGACTTGTTCAAAATCTTGAAAAGTCGTTTTAGAAAATGGTTTATTTAATATGGCACCTGCATTATTAATTAATATATCTACCTGATGCCATTTGTTTTTAATAAAATCTGCTATTTTTTTATATTCTGATACATCACAGATATCGCAAGAAAAACAAGTTACATTCTTATTTTCAAGCTTATTTATTGGGTCTGAATTTCTAGATAAGGCCAATACTTGATGCCCCTGACTTGCAAATAGTTTTACAAGTTCGAAACCTATCCCTCTACTAGTTCCTGTAATAATAATATGTTTACTCTTCATGTAAGACGATTTCTTTTGTTGGAGTTAGACTCATTTTCTCAATTACAGGAATCATACTGTTTATTAAAGTTGCCATATGGTTGTAATCTAATTGATTTGCTTCATCTTTTACATGATGATAGTAATCATAATTAGATAAATCGCAAGAAGCAATAGTCTGACATGGCAATTTAAAGGCTTCGTAAAAAGGATGGTTATCTGATGCCTTAAACAGTTGATACTGTTTAGCTATTTCAGACAAACCTACTAAATTACTACCAGCATATTCGTTGATCTTTGCTCCCATATTAGACAAGTCGTAACCTGTTACAAAAGCCACATAATCTCTATCTGTGAAGGGAACACCTATCATTTCAAAATTTAGCATGGTATATAAATTAATGCTATCTGCTTTTAGTTTTCCCGCTAAGTGTTTTGAACCCAATAAACCCATTTCTTCAGCAGAAAAAAGTACAAACATCAAGCTTCTTCCGTTAGATTTTGCTTCAGAAAAATATTTAGCCATAGCCAAAACAGCAGAAGTACCAGATGCGTTATCGTTTGCTCCATTTGCTATGGAATCACTTTCTACAGTTTTACCATACCCAATATGATCATAATGTGCTCCAATAATAATAATTTCCTTATTTAGTTTTTCATCTTGTCCTTCTAAAAAACCAACTACATTATAAGCGTTCTTCTCTCCTACTATAAACGAATCTCTATAAGTTTCAAAATAAGGTTTAAGTTGATAAGATTTAAACTTGTTCTCTATATAAACAGCTGCTTGTTCAATACCGTCGCTTCCTGTATTTCTTCCTTTTAGATCGTCTGATGCTAAAAACTCAACAGCCTCTTTAAGTTCTAAGTTGGTTATTAACGGTGTTTTTTTAGGAGTTTCAAGAATGGAAGCTTGGTCTTGATTGTCGTTATTTACAACAACATTTGACGGTTTACACCCAATTAAAAGTAATGCGACACTGAAAAGGAATAAAAAATGCTTCATGGTTAAATTTATTTTGGTTTAAAGATAAAAAAACCTGTTTCAATTATTATGAAACAGGTTTTATTTTACAAAATTCTTGTTTGTATTGTTCTAATAGACTTTCTATACCAACATCGTCACAGGGTTTTCAATATATCCTTTTAAGGTTAAAAGGAATTCTGAGCCTGTTGCTCCATCCACTGTTCTGTGGTCGCAAGCCATGGTTAATTTCATGGTATTTCCTGCTACTACTTGACCATTTTTAACTACTGGTTTAGATACAATAGCACCAACAGATAAAATAGCTGAATTTGGCTGATTGATAATAGACGTAAAACTTTCTATCCCAAACATCCCTAAATTAGAAATGGTAAAAGTACTGCCTTCCATTTCTTGAGGTGTTAGTTTCTTATTTCTGGCTTTTCCAGCATACTCTTTAACTGCTGCTCCAATTTGAGTTAAACTTTGCTCGTTCGCAAATTTTACCACTGGTACAACCAACCCATCTGGAACGGCAACTGCAACACCAATATGCACATGATTATTTATCTGCATTCTGTCGTCAAACCATTGAGAGTTGACTTGTGGATGTTTCTTTAATGCTAAAGCACAAGCTTTAACAATCATATCGTTATAAGATATTTTAGTTTCTGGAATTGAATTGTATTGCTGACGGAAGGCTATGGCGTTTTCCATATCAAATTCCACATTTAAATAATAATGTGGTGCCGTAAATTTAGACTCTGCTAAACGTTTGGCAATTACCTTACGCATTTGTGAGTGTTTTACCTCATCAAAATCTTCCTGTCCAGTTGGTACAAATTTGCCCACTGAAGCTGAGGTTGAAGTAGATGGTGTAAAGTTCTCTATATCGCGTTTAATAATTCTTCCATTTTCTCCAGAGCCTTTTACTTGAGATAGATTAATCCCTTTCTCATCTGCCATTTTTTTAGCTAGAGGAGAAATAAATATTCTACTTGAGTCTGAAGTTGATGTTGAAGTTGATGTTTGAGACTTCTCGTCTACGCTAGAAGTGACAGTCGTTTCTTTTTTAGGTTCGGCTTTAGATGGTGCTTCCTTCTTTTCTGAAATATCTTCAGTTTTAAAGTTTTTGGCTATGTCTGAAACATCTGTTCCTTTTGGACCAATAATCGCTAATAGTGAATCGACTTTAGCAGACTCTCCTTCATCTAAACCAATATGTAACAAGGTACCTGCTTGGAAACTTTCAAATTCCATAGTGGCTTTATCTGTTTCAATTTCTGCAAGAATATCTCCTTCAGAAACGGCATCGCCTACTTTTTTAAGCCAAGTGGCTACAGTACCTTCTTCCATGGTATCACTTAATCGTGGCATGGTAACTATAATAACACCTTCAGGTAGCTTTGTTTCTGTATTTGAGTCTTTATTTGAATTAGATTTAGATACTTCGTTATCGCTCTGAATCTCATCATCATTAGACGCTTCATCTTTTAAATTTGTTTTTTCTTCCGAAGCTTTAGAATTAGAACTTGCTATCAAATCTGAAATATCTTCTCCTTCATCACCAATAATAGCTAATAATTCATCTACTTTAGTTGTTTCACCTTCTTGAACACCAATATGAAGCAATGTTCCTTCGTGAAAAGATTCAAATTCCATGGTGGCTTTATCCGTTTCAATTTCGGCAAGAATATCACCTTCCTCAATTTTATCACCAACTTTTTTCAACCAAGTAGCCACAGTACCTTCTTCCATGGTATCGCTTAAACGAGGCATGTTTATAATTTCTGCCATAGCTTATATTTTGTGTTCTATAAATGGATAATCTTTTTGCTCGTAAACAGCATCGTACATCACATTTAATTCAGGATAAGGAGATTCGTCTGCAAATTTTTCACATTCATTAACTAAATCTTTGACACGCTTATCAATTTTTTTGATGTCTGCTTCAGATGCATATTTCTTTTCAAGAATAACATCTTTTACTTGCGTAATAGGGTCAATTTTCTTGTACTCTGCAACTTCATCTTTTGTTCTATAATGTTGCGCATCACTCATGGAGTGCCCTCTATATCTGTATGTTTTTAACTCTAAGAATGTCGGCCCATCACCTCTTCTTGCTCGTTGTATAGCTTCATCAAAAGCTTCGGCCACTTTAACAGGATTCATACCATCTACTGGTCCGCAAGGCATTTCGTAACCTAAACCTAATTTCCAAATATCTGTATGGTTTGCCGTACGGGATACAGATGTTCCCATAGCATACCCATTGTTTTCGCAAACAAAAACAACTGGAAGTTTCCAAAGCATGGCCATATTAAAGGTTTCATGAAGCGATCCTTGCCTAGCAGCTCCATCTCCAAAACAACAGAGTGTTACTGCATCTACATTGTGGTATTTATCTCCAAAAGCAATACCTGCACCTAATGGGATTTGACCACCTACAATTCCATGACCTCCATAAAAACGGTGTTCTTTCGAAAAAATATGCATGGAACCACCTAGACCTTGAGAAGTTCCTGTGGCTTTGCCATACAGTTCAGCCATTACAAGTTTAGGATCGACTCCCATACCTATAGGTTGTACGTGATTACGGTAAGCCGTTATCATTTTATCCTTTGTTAAGTCCATAGCATGTAAAGCGCCTGCTAATACAGCTTCTTGACCATTATATAAGTGAAGAAATCCTCTTACTTTTTGTTGAATGTAAACGGCAGCAAGTTTGTCTTCAAACTTTCTCCAGAACAACATGTCTTCGTACCATTTAAGGTAAACTTCTTTTGTTATTTTTTGCATTGGTTACGTTACTTTGATAAACGATTAACAAAAATACTACTTTAGTTACTAATGAAAAAACTGTAATTCGTAAAAAATTAATATGATCTTAATTATTTGTCATATAACATTATTTAAAGTACAGATTTATCGAACACCAAAGGTAGTAGATTAGCTAAAGAATGAGATTTTACAACTTTTCCAGTTTCCCCCATAAAATAAATTTCTATAGGAGCAACTTGTTTTACTTCATATTCTGCAATAGCTTGCCTACAAGCTCCACAAGGAGGAATTGGCGTAATGGTTTGACGAATTCGAGACCCTGCAACAATCGCCATTTTTAATATTTTAGCTTCTGGATATTGCGATCCCGCATAGTAGATAGCTGTGCGCTCGGCACATAATCCAGATGGATATGACGCGTTTTCTTGATTAGATCCTAAAACAACCTCATTATTATCTAATAATATGGCAGCTCCAACACTAAACTTAGAATATGGCGAATAGGAGTTTTTTCTAGCCAAAGTAGCTTGATCCATTAGTTTTGAAACATCTGTTGGAAGCTCTTCTATATTATCGTAAACTGTTAATATAGATTCAATTTTTATTTCCTTCATACATTTTAAATATTACTAAAGTTACTGATACTATTTTAGACAAAAAAACTATTGCGTTTGCAATAGTTTTTTTGTAGTTATTCTGAAAGATGCGAAGAGTCTATTAATTCTATTTAAAAAAATCTTCATTCGCAAGTCTTATAAATAATTTTTAATATTCACTATAAGCTTCTCTATCTATATTAAAGGTAAGAGAAAAACGAAGTGTATTTTCTAATGGGCTTGGCACTTTTGATGCTGAGAATAAATAAGATAAATCTAAACCAATAACATTATATTTAAATCCTGCTCCAATAGCAAAAAACTGTCTAGCACCTTTTTCTGGGCTCTCGTGAAAATATCCTGCTCTAAACGCAAAAGAGTCTTGGTATGAGTATTCGGCACCTAAGGCCCAAGTCCATTCCTGCATTTCTTCGCTAAAACCTCCTGGTGCATCACTAAAAGATTGAAACATCCCTTTAACAAAACTGACGTCTGGATCTTTACCTTCTATAATATAATTACTGTCTTCGCTAATTTTTATATCTCCATCAGCTGGATTATACTCGCCATCATCATTCACATCGTCATACACTAATTTGGTTCCAGTAATTGGAGGTGTTGGCACCAATAATTTGGTAACTTCACCAGTTAATGATACTTTATTAAAATCGTCTAGTATAAAATCGAAACCTGCTCCTAATCGCAAGGTTGTTGGTTGGAAATTTTCCTGTCCTCCTTCATCATACTTAAATTTAGGTCCTATATTTTGAATAGCAAATCCAAATCTTGTTCTCCCATTAAAACTGTTGTATGCTTGTTCTTCACTTTGATAATAACCAGAAATATCAACACCAAAAGTGCTTGCAGCAGAGGTATCACCGTTTCCGTCTGGAATTTTTAAATCAGAATTCAAATAACGCATAGCTACTGACATCCCGAATTGTTCACTTAATCTTAAGGCATAAGAAATATCAAAAGTAAATTCGTTAGGACTTTGAATTAAAGGTGTTTGGTTTTCGTCTTCTACAAACTCAATTTCTCCTAAAGAAAAATATCTAAAGCTGGCTGCAAAAGAACTTCTGTCATTTAATCTATTAAAATAAGTAAGACTTCCTAAAAAGATATCGTTTACTAGCTTACTTAAATAAGGTGTATAGCTAATGGCAACACCTTGTTTGGTTTCTGAAAATACATATTTTGAAGAATTCCATTGCTGAGAAAAACCATCCACAGATGTTGCAACTCCCATGTCTCCCATGGATGCCGAACGAGCATCGGATGCTATTAATAAGAAAGGAACTCCTGTTGTGATAACTCTTGAATCGTAAGGATTTGGTGTGATTTCTTCAACAATATTTTGTGATTGTATTTGGGTTGCAAAAAATAATGCGGATAACATTAAAATTGATTTCTTCATAAATTTTATTTATTTAACAAATATATATTTTTATTATAGTATAACAAGTTTCTCTATTTTTTCTACGGTTTTATTAAAGGTTGAAGATCGAACGGTTAGTTTATAAATATAAACTCCTTTTCCAATTTTATCTCCAAAATCATCCCTTCCATCCCAAACAATTTCTCGAGATAAAGATGAAGCACCTTGATTACAACACTCTCCACTGTTTGTTTGCCCACTTAAGGTTCTAACAATTTTTCCTGTAACTGTGAAGATTTGTACTAAAACGTCTAAAGGTTCTGAACTATTGTGATTAAACCAAAATTCTGTGTAATTAACGAAGGGATTTGGATAATTTAAAACATTTTCGACAATCAACTCTTGATTCTCGTCAAACACCACAAATTGAATTTCTGTGGTTGATGAATTGTTATAAACATCCCAAGCTTTTACAGTTAATGTATGCAGTCCTGGCTCTAAATCTCTTAATGGATAATTAACAACACCTCTTTGATAATCGTCTAACTCCGTTTGGTAATAATCGTTCAACACATATGGGTTTGCTTCGTCACCATCAAGAATTCCAACGATATCATGACCAATACCACTAGCAGTATTAATTCCATTATCGTCCTGCAACTTTAAAATTAAACTTGGCGATTTATTTGTAATACCTCCAGAAACAAAGCTTTCGTCATTCATAAATGCCTGAATTACAGGTCCAATATTATCTTCTTCAGCGTTTTCGTTTAATCCACCTATTTGTACCTGATTGACACTTGCGCCAGCTTGATCTACAAGTCGTCCATCTTGTTTGGCATAAAAACTAACCCTTCCATAACCAACTGGAATACCAATATCTCTTGGAACAACAAATTCCATCTCGAATTGCCCATTAGTAACAGTAGATTGCCCTCGAAAAATTATTGGTCCTAAAGTTTCAAAATCTAAAATAATAAGTTGCCCACTATCCCTTGTATTATCATTTCCTAAGGTTTGTCTTTCAATATTTTTATCGTAAATAGTTGTTGAAAGCACACCATTAAAATCGGTTCTAACATTTCCATTCAAATCAACTACTTCCCCAGATAGTTTAACATGACCTAGTGCTTGTAGCACATCGGTTGTTCCAGAAATTGGCGCATCGTTTATTTTTGTTAATACAATATTAGGTTTTGGAAATGCTAATTTCATGGCTGGGTCTCCAATAAAAAACACCAACCTTCTTTGTCCAATAATAGAAACTGCAGGGTCTGTTTTTGTTAACCTTAAAGCTTCCGCCATACTTGGATACTCATGATCGGGATAAGGATCATTATCACTATAAGAAAATAAATATTGTTCTAAAACTGTATTAAAAGTAATTCCTACATTCACAAAAACTTGTCTTGTTGTTGTAATTAAAGCTATAGCTCCTCCATCTTTATTCCAATAGGTGTATTCTCCTGCTGTTGGACGGATAGGGTTATCGAATTTGGTAAACTCGCAAGTTACTGTAACAAAACAATTAAGCTTGCACACATTATTTAACCCTTGTGCATCTGGTTTTTCAAAAATACGTTCATGAGCCAAGCCATCTTCTCCTCCATGTCCAAAATAATTAACAACCAAAGCACCAGTTTCTAATGCGTTTTTTATAGCTGTATTAACTGTTGGGTATCTTTCTCCACCTGCAGAAGATTCTTGCTGAAAAGCATCTGAATGTATTTTAGTAACATTTATAAAAGGTTTTTCTGCCGCTACATCGTCTCCAATTACATCAGTTGTTGCCTGAATAGCTTGTTCCCAAGTTTCATCGACATCATCTGAAATTACCACAAAATTATTTCTCCAACTTCCAAACGATGCTTCTATATAATATCTTTCTACCTTATCTACAAGGTCTTTGGCTCTTTGATAGGAGTCGGCAAGAATTCTACCAACGGCAATATCTAAATGATCTGAAGGTTCTAAATTGCCTTCATTAAAATCCATCATACCAAAAAAATCATCTGATACAAAGGAGTTCGTTAAATTAAAACTGTTATAAGCATTCCAAGAAGGTACAAAATTCGTATTATTAGAGATTCTGTCTTTATAATCGAATGAACCATCACCAAACAAACAAAGATATTTAATTCTTTTATCTGGTGTACTAGCATTATCATAAATGTATTTTACAAAATTCCTAATGGCTCCAATGTCGTGATTTCCTGTACTAAACTCTGTATATATTTGATCTAAAGTAACGACTTTGACATTTAATTGATTTTCATTTCTATTTATTTGAGCCAACCTTTCTGCTTGATCTCTAAAACTATTTGGAGTAACAATTAGATAATCTACATCTTGAAATTGCCCTTGAGAATCTTGAAATATGGTCCCTTTTAGATCTTGATTATTAACCGTTGTATAAGAACCTATCATAGGTTCATAATAATTTGATGGAGCAACAAGTACGTAGGTTTTTAAACTTCCTAATGAAGATGTAAAGCTAATGCTTGAACTAGAATTTGAATTTATAAGATTGGTGACATTGTATATATCTGTAACATTCCATATTTCTGAAACTTGAGAAGTGTTGGTAACATTATATTGTCCAATACCAGATAATTGAGTTACCGCTTTGTTTTTAAAAGCTAATTGACTTCCCGAAAAATTTAAGGCTCGCGTAGCTTCTATAGAAATATAATCTATATAAGCTAAAGAGGAAGGGTTGCCTCCATTGTTATAATTTAAATTTACTGTTAGGTTTGAAGAGCTTACAAGTATGTTGTTATCATAACTTGCTTCAGTAGCTAAATTAGAATCTGTTGTAGCTGGCAATGGCAAAGTTGCAATCGTATTACTGTTTATACCAACTTGCATACTTGTAGGAATCTGAGAAGTAGAGCCAAGATATACTTTAAAATTAATGGGTTCTGTTTGAATTAAATCTGGGAAATTAAAATCGAAAGATTTTGTGTGTTCTATATCAAATTTATCACCAAACCAGCGTCTTCCTACACTTACCAAGTTATATTCGTCTACTTCATGAAATTTATAATCTTGAAACGTATCAATCATTAAATCCACTGGACCAGAGGGCTGAACAAAAGGTTGAATTCTTTTTCCATGTCCTGAACTTATATTAATATAATAATATGTTTTATCCGAATAACAGTTTATATTGGTATTACTTACTTGATCGTAACCTCTTGGCCCTTGACCGTAAAATAACATATAATCGCTATCATTAAAATAGCCATCACTTTCACCAATAATTTTAATGGCATTTTCTTGCACATCTATTGGATAAGGTTCAGAATTAGCATAAGGAATCATTCTTCCACCATTTCCGTATAATTTTATAGTTCTTGGATCAACATTATCCATGTTGATTCCTAAATTAGAAAGAAAATCTCTTGTAATTTTAAAAACACCGGTTTTATCTATATAAAACTTATACCATTGTCCAGTACTCAATACTGAATTAGTAATGACACGATTTTGAAAGCGAGAATTATTAGTATTAAACCTTCCATTAGAATAAGACACAGAAAATGAAACAACTTTTTTATAAGTATTTTCACTCGTTTTAACAATTGGAGATAAAACCAAATATGCACTATACGAATTTCTCGCAATGGATGTTTTTAAGCTATAGGTTAATTCATTAGGAATTGTTTCAATATTTAGATCTTTTAATTCCGCTCTTGTTATTGTAGCATACTGTACATTATTAATTGAGACAGAGTTTTCATCTATAATTTGCGAAATTGACCATTGAGAAACAAATTGTAACCCATCGGTTAAACTAAAATTAAAATTAGCCTTATTAAATGAAGGAACCGATAACTTAAAGCTTTCAGTTGACAATACTTTAGATCCTTCCCAATTGATTTCAAATTGTTTTTGTTGGGAAAAAGCAATTAAAGTGACAAAAAATAATAGGAATACAAATTTCTTTTTCATTGACTAAATAACGTGAATAATTGCCTGATATTATTAAAAAACAAACAATTTTAAAAAAACGATTCAAAAATACAATAATAATTTATAAAATTGTGCGTTATTTAAACACAAATTACCGATTAAAAGCGTAAAAAACATCGTTGTAACGTATAATAAATAGGATGAAATGCGTATTTTTTTAATCAAATTTTACATTTTATCTTGTAATATTCGCTATAATGCTTATATTGCGTCACCAAAAACATGATTAAGCTTACTTAAAGGTATGGATATGAAAAAAGTAATGGCATTTAAGATATTGTTAGTATTAACAATATGTATAACAACAGTTGGTTGTAAAAGATCATCTAGCTCAAACAGCTCCAGAGCTACCGGTTGGGATATTAATTCCAGAGATGGAGGATTCCAATATAACACACAATTTAAAGAGCAAGAAACGGCTCCTGGCCTTGTTTTTGTAGAAGGAGGAACTTTTACAATGGGACAAGTTCAAGATGATGTGATGCACGATTGGAACAATACTCCAAATCAACAACACATTCAGTCATTCTATATGGATGAAACTGAAGTAACCAACAAAATGTATATGGAATACTTAGATTGGTTAAAAAGAATTTATCCACCATCAGAAGAAAACTACAAAGCTATATACAATGGTGCGCTTCCAGACACATTAGTTTGGAGAAATAGATTAGGTTATAATGAAGTGATGACAGAAAACTATTTACGTCATCCAGGATATGGAGAATATCCTGTTGTAGGTGTTAGTTGGATTCAAGCGGTAGAATTTGCTAGCTGGAGAACAGATCGTGTAAACGAAATGTATTTAGAAGATGCAGGTTATATTACTAGAGATGCTAAAATTACTAGTGTAGAAGCTGGTGAAACTTTTAACACAGACACATATATTAATGCGCCTACACAAATATATGGTGGAAACGATAGTCTTACTAACCCAGAAAACACTAGAAGAAGAGTAACTACTACTGCTTCAGGAGACACTATAGGTGTTTACGCAGGTAGAGAAACAGGTATTATTTCTCCTAGCTATAGACTACCAACAGAAGCAGAATGGGAATATGCTGCTTTAGGTTTAACAGAATTACGTAATTATAACATTTATAGAGGTAGAAAAAAATACCCTTGGGATGGACAATACACACGTTCTGGAAAACGTAAAGTTAGAGGAGATCAAATGGCCAATTTCAAACAAGGAAATGGAGATTATGGTGGAATTGCAGGATGGTCTGACGATGGTGCAGATATTACCAATGAAGTAAAACAATACCAACCAAACGATTATGGTTTATACGATATGGCTGGAAATGTTGCCGAATGGGTAGCTGATGTTTACAGACCAATAGTAGATGATGAGTTTAACGACTTTAACTACTATCGTGGAAACGTTTATACTAAAAACGCAATCAACGAAGATGGTACTGTAAAAATTGTTACTACAGACGAAATTGTTTTCGATACTTTACCTAATGGAAAAGTTGTTGCTAGAGATTTACCTGGTGAAATTTCGCAAGTAGCTGTTGATGAAGATGAAACCTATTTAAGACAAAATTTCGATAGAAGCGACAACAGAAACTTTAGAGATGGAGACAAACAATCGTCTCGTCAATACAGAGAAAGCTTTGGAGACGAAGAAGGTGTTACAAGTGAAACCTCTATGACAGGAAAAATGTACAACTCTCCAAAACACAATGTAGATGTAGATGATTCTACTGGTGCATTAATTAGAGAGTACGATAAATCTAATAAAAGAACATCTTTAATTAACGATGAAGTTCGTGTTTATAAAGGTGGTTCTTGGAAAGACAGAGAATACTGGTTAGATCCAGCACAAAGACGTTACTTCCCACAAACTATGGCTACAGATTATATTGGCTTTAGATGTGCAATGTCTCGTGTAGGTTCTAAATCTAAAAACAAGAACAAAACAAAAAATTAATAAGATTTCAATCTTTTAAAAAAGTCCTAACAATTAGTTAGGACTTTTTTTATACTTTTATTTTATGAATATTGAACAACTACATACGCTTTTTTTAAACCATCCTTCTGTTTCTACAGACACCAGAAAAATTACGAAAAACGATATTTATTTCGCTCTTAAAGGCGAAAACTTTAATGGTAATACTTTTACCAAGCAAGCTTTAGAGAATGGGGCCTCTTACTGCATTATTGATGAAGAAACTCAAGCTTTAAATAAACAATGTATTCTGGTTGAAGATGTTTTAAAAACCTTACAGGAATTAGCTACTTTCCATAGAAAATATTTAAAATTACCCATTATTGCTTTAACAGGAAGCAATGGAAAAACAACTACCAAAGAATTAATACATGCCGTACTTTCAAAAAAATATAACACTGTAGCGACTGTTGGAAACCTTAACAACCATATAGGTGTGCCATTGACGCTATTAAAAATGAATCATGAAACTGAAATGGGCATTGTTGAAATGGGAGCCAATCATAAAAAAGAAATTGAATTTTTATGCAACATCGCTTTTCCTGATTATGGACTCATTACTAATTTTGGAAAAGCACACTTAGAAGGCTTCGGTAGTGTTGAAGGCGTTATTGAAGCAAAATCTGAACTCTATAAACATCTAATATCTCATGATAAAACTATTTTTATAAACTCTAACGATCCCATTCAGCTTGAGAAAAGTCAAGGAGCAAAAACTTTGTCTTTTGGCTCAAAGAAAACCGACGATTTTGAAATTCATTTTAAAAGCGCACAACCAAATGTGACGGTTACTTTTAATATTAACGAAATACACAGCCAACTCATTGGTGAATACAATTTCAACAACATCTCTGTAGCTATTGCCATTGGCGCTCATTTTAAGGTAGCTGAAAGCCAAATTAAAGAAGCCATTGAAAACTACACACCAAAAAACAACAGGTCACAAATTGTTGAAAAAGGTAATAATAAAATAATTCTAGATGCATACAATGCCAATCCATCTAGTATGACAGTTGCTTTACAGAATTTTGGGAAATTAGAATCTAAAAATAAAATAGCTATTCTTGGAGATATGTTCGAATTAGGTCAAGATGCTAAAAAAGAACATGAAGCTATTGCAGAATTAGCAACTTCGTTACCGCTTTCAAAAGTAATTTTTATTGGTGAAAATTTTTATGATGCCATTCCTAAAACCAATGAAGCTTATAAAACATTTAACGATTTTAAAGAACAATTTCATTTTAAAACTCTAAATAATGCAACACTACTTATTAAAGGGTCTCGAGGCATGGCTTTAGAACGGATATTAGAATTATTATAGTTTAAATCTGTATATTTAGCTTTTTAGAAACAACACGTAATCTACAAAACATGAAATTAATTCGCACGTTATCAATATCCATTTTCCTTCTATTATTAGTAGGGTGTAAAACACCTCAAAATTCTGTTACAAAAGAACACGAACTCTCAACTTTTGAAAAATTAGCTAGTATTGAAAATGTGGTCACTATTGAAAAAAGAGAACCCGTTAGTCATTTTGATGAAAATTATGAAATCTGGTTTGAACAACCCATAGATTATAACGACTTATCCAAAGGCACTTTCAGACAACGTGTTTTACTTGGTTTCGAAAATGCAACAGAACCTGTTATTGTAGAGCTTCAAGGTTATGGTATTGGTACAGAAAAAGCAGGTGAATTGGCAAGTCATTACAAATCAAACCAATTAAACATTGAGCATCGTTACTTTAACGATTCTCGACCAAAAACTATAGATTGGAACACCCTTACAATTGAAAATGCTGCCAAAGACCAAACAAGGATAATAAATGCAATTAGAAAAGCAGTCTATCCAAATGCTAAGTTTATTTCTACCGGAATTTCAAAAGGGTGCCAAACTACCATGATACATCGCAGATATTTTCCTGAGAACGTAGATGCTTGTGTATGTTATGTTGGTCCTTTAAATTTTGAACGTGAAGATCCAAGGGTGTATGAATTTTTAAATAATGTCAGCACTCAAGAGAATAGAGATAAAGTAAAAGCATTTCAAAACTTATGCTTTGAAAACAGAACAGCCTTATTAGAAATGATGAAAGAAGCAGCCATAGAAAAAGATATGTCTTGGGAGTTTGGCGTAGATAAAGCTATTGATTATACCATATTAGAATACTCTTTTGCTTTCTGGCAATGGGGAACACCCATTGAAAGTATTCCAACTGAAAGTGCTTCAGCTAAAGAAATATACAACCATCTTATTAGTGTTGTTGGTTATGGTTTTTTTGAAGAAAAAGCTGTTGATAATTTACAACCTTACTTCTGGGCTGCGTTAACGCAACAAGGTATATATGGTTATGAAACAGCGCCATTTAAACAATATTTAAATACTGAAGAAATTTATAAATTTGATTGGGCATTCCCAGAGGGGATTACTAAACCCTTTGATCCAATACCAATGAAAGAGGTTCAAACGTTTTTAGATAATTCAGCAGAAGATATGCTTTTTATATATGGTGAATACGATTCCTGGAGTGCTACTGCCGTTGAATTAGAAAAGGATGCATCAGATAGAGATGTTTATAAATTTGTACAACCACAAGGAAGCCATACAACTAGAATAAAAAGTTTTAGCCCTGAAAGTCAGAAAGAAATCTACAACATAATCGATGGTTGGCTAAAAGAATAAGAGCGTTAACAAACCTCTCATTTTAGATACTATCTTATCCAATATTGATACCATTTTAGCTGTTTAATATCCAAAATGTGATTAGAATTCAAATTTTGGCTACCTTTAAATTATGGATAGTATTTTACAAATTGGAGACTCATTTATTGAGCAAAACACGATTTTTTCAGAATTAATTCAAGAATTAAATCAGAGTTTTTCTAACAGCAATGTTATTGTTCCACTACGTCATCATCACGATTTTCCAAATCCTGAAGTAAATTCAGATTCGACACTTCTGTTAATGCCTGCCTGGAATCCAAGTAAAATTGCAGGTGTAAAAATAGTTACTGTTAGTCCAGAAAACAGTCAATTCGATTTGCCCTCCATTCAAGGAACCTATATTTATTTTGACGCACTAAAAGGAAGTGTTAAAGCCATAATAGAAGCTAAAAGTCTCACGGTTAAACGTACGGCTGCTGCATCAGCTTTGGCTTCAACTTATCTATCAAGGAAAGATTCAAAATCCATGTTAATGATTGGCACTGGTGCTTTATCCATAAACCTAATTAAAGCACACGCTTCAGTTAGACCTATAGAAAATGTGTATCTCTGGGGAAGAAACTTCAATAAAGCTGAAGCAATTGCAGCAGAACTCAAAAACGAAAAATTCAATGTCTATCCTATTCAATCTATTGAAGAAAAGATTTCTGAAGTTGATATTGTTTCTTGTGCCACCTTGTCTAAAACACCTTTAGTATTAGGCGCTTATTTAAAACCTGGACAGCATATAGACTTAGTTGGCGCTTACAGACCTACTATGAGAGAAGCAGATGATGATACCATTAAAAAAACATCTGTATTTATCGACACCTATCAAGGTGGATTAAAAGAAAGTGGTGATATTTTTATTCCTTTACAAAGTGGTGTTCTAAAAAAAGAAGACATTAAAGCAGATTTGTTTGAGCTTTGCTCAAATCAGAAATCGGGAAGAAAGAATAATGAAGAAATAACTTTATTTAAGTCCGTGGGTCATTCACTTGAAGATTTAACAGCTGCTACTTATTATTACAACAAATTTAAAAATGACTAACACCTACCAAAACATTCTTAATAAAACCAATTTTAAACCTGATAGCAATTGGCTTCAAATAAAAACCATTGATATGCATACAGGTGGAGAGCCACTACGTGTCATTGTAGATGGGTTTCCAGAACTAAAAGGGAACTCTGTATTAGAATATAGAAGATATTGTCAACAAAATTTCGACCATTTACGAACTGCTTTAATGTTTGAACCTCGTGGTCATGCAGACATGTATGGTTGTATTTTAACACCTCCAAACGATAATGAAGGCGATTTTGGGATTATTTTTTTACACAACGAAGGCTACTCCACCATGTGTGGTCATGCCATTATTGCTATTTCAACTTTGGCTGTAGAAATGAATTGGATAGACGTAAAAGAAGGTAATAATATCTTAAAGATTGATGCACCTTGTGGTAGAATCACTTCTTTTACTCATGTTGAAAATGGAAAAGTAACTGGTGTTAAATTTCATTGTGTACCAAGTTTTGTAGTTAGTTTAGATAATAAAGTGCATGTAGATGGCATAGGAGAAGTAACTTATGACCTAGCTTATGGAGGTGCTTTTTATGCATACGTGGATATGGCTAAAAATAATTTTGATTTTGATTTAAAACCTGAATCCTATCGCTCATTAATTTCAAAAGGCATGGATATTAAACATGCTGTCATGAAAAATGACAAAGAGATTACTCATCCATTTGAAGAAGATTTAAGCTTCCTTTATGGTACAATTTTTATAGATAATAAACAACAAGAGTCTGGAATAGATAGTCGTAATGTCTGCATTTTTGCTGAAGGCGAAGTCGACAGATGTCCAACAGGTTCTGGTGTTTCGGGAAGAATGGCAATACACAAAGCTAGAAATGAAATCACTTACGGAGAAGAAATGACTATAGAAAGTATTACCGACTCTGTGTTTAAAGGCTCCATTATATCTGAAGAAAATTATGGACCTTTTAAAGCTGTTATTCCACAAGTTGAAGGAACAGCTCATATAACAGGAATGCATACTTTTGTTATCGATCCTAATGATCCTATGAAAAATGGATTTATATTAAGATAAAGAATTCATTAAGGCTTCAATCTCATTGATTTCTATTGGCATAGCTTCTGTTAAGTTGATGTTCCCGTCTTTGGTTATTAGATAATCGTTTTCCAAACGGCAACCAATTCCTTCTTCAGGAATATAGATTCCTGGTTCGCAGGTTAAAACCATTCCAGGTTCTAAAACTTGAGAATACAAACCTACATCATGCACATCCAATCCTATATGATGCGCTGTGCCATGCATAAAATATTTTTTATACAAAGGTTTCTCTGAATTTTGATTGGCAACATCTTCGGCCTTAAGTAAACCTAATTTTATAAGTTCGGTTTCAACAAGTTTTGCCATTTGTGTTTCATAATCTGAAGATAAAACACCAGGTTTCAACAATTTGCTTCCTTCTTTCAAACAATGTAAAACGGAACTGTAAACCTCTTTTTGTCTTTCAGTAAACCTACCGTTTACTGGAAAACATCTGGTTGTATCACTATTGTAATTGGCATAACAAACGCCAAAATCCAATAGAATCATATCTCCAGATTTACAAACAGCATCATTGGTGTTATAATGAAGTGCGCAGGCATTTTTCCCAGAAGCCACAATAGGCTTAAAGGCATGACGTGTGGCACCAGATTTTATTAAATTATAAGATAATTCGGCTTCTAGCTCGTATTCCTTCATGTTTGGTTTACATGCTTTCAAGACGCGTTTAAAAGATTCCACGCTAATATTTGCTGCTTGTTGCATTAAAGCAATTTCTTCTTCAGATTTAATAAGTCTTAAATCTCGAGTAATTTTTGCTGCTCGATGATACTCATGTAAAGGATATTTTTCCTTACACCATGCAATCATTCGGTCTTGTTGCGTTTGTTGATTATGGGTCACACGTTTAATGTGTTCATTATGTCCCAAATAAATTCCATCGGCTTCAAAAGCCATTAATTGCAAAACTTTTTCAAAATCTTGAATCCATTCTACACGTTTTATACCTGAAATTTCGGTCGCTTGTTCTTTGGTTAATTTGTCACCATCCCAAATTTTAATTTGTTCATTGGTTTCTTTAACAAACAAGATTTCACGATTCTCCTTTTTAGTAGCATCAGGATAAAGTACCAAAAGAGTTTCCTCTTGATCAATCCCACACAGATAAAACAAATCGTTGTTTTGGGTAAAACCCATGACATCGTCTGCATTGTTATGCTTCACATCATTTGAAGTTAGAATAGCTAACGTATTAGCCTTCATTCTAGCAGTAAAATTGTTTCGGTTTTTTATGAATAAACTATTTGGAATCTGATTGTAACGCATAACTAAAAGGTTCTATCTGGATGAAACGGATTTAAATTTAATGTACTTTTTTTATCTGAAATAACTTCTGAAACCAATTTTCCAGTAGCTGGACCCATACTCCAACCCATCATGGCGTGACCTGTTGCAATGGTTAGATTATCGCATTTTGAAGATTTCCCAATATAAGGCAAACCATCTGGAGACACTGGGCGCAAACCTGAAGCCACATTGTTTTTTTCTTCATGTGTTAGAGTAACATCTGGATAAAAACTGTTAGCAGCTTTTGCAATAGCTTCTACACGAACTTTATTGATTTTATCGTTAATACCTGCTATTTCCATCGTGCCAGCAAAACGTGTAAAGCCATTCATTGGTGTAACTGCTACTTTGGCTTCTGCTAAAATGGAAGGAATAGTAATTCCTGTGTTTTGTGTGGTATTAATCCGATAGCCTTTTCCTGCTTGAAGCAATAATTTTAAACCCAATTTCTTACTTAATAAAGAACTCCACGAACCAGCTGCAAGCACAAATTCATCAGCTTTTAAAATTTGGTTTTGTGTTTTAACAGCTTCAATTTTTCCATTATTGATTACTAAATTTTCAACTCTCTCATTAGAAAAAAGCGTAACTCCAGCGGCTTTCAAATAGGCTTTCATTTCTGTCATAAACTCATGAGGCGTAGTATGGGAGTCGCATCTATAATAAGCTGCACCTTTAATATTGAAGGTCGCATTGGGTTCAAGAACTTGTAATTCTTCTTTACTGATTTCATCGACATCTAACCCTTCTCGTTTTGCGATATGTGCTGTTTCAATTTCTTCTTCAAGCATTTTATCTGTCTGACATAACATAAGCAAGCCTTTCTTTTCATATTGAAAACTGAAATTCTCATCACGCTTTATATCATCGAATAAGTCTTGAGTTAATAAAGTAATTTCTTTAATAACAGGAATCGCTTTTTCAACGTGATTGGCATTACAGGATTTATTAAAAGCGAGTGTCCACTTAATAAAATCGGCATCCAAACGAGGTTTTATATACAAAGGACTTGCTGGATTCAACATCCATTTCAAACCTTTTTTCATGACTCCAGGAGCAGATAATGGTACCAAATGACTTGGCGATAAATACCCAGCATTGACATAAGATGCACCTGCATCCATGTTGGATTGGTCAATTATTGTCACATGATGACCTTCCTTTTGAAGATAGTAAGCAGAACACAAACCGATGATTCCGCCACCTATGATGATTATTTTTTTTGACATTGAGTCAGTTTATTTATGTGTTAATGAAATAATGAGTTAATGAGTTAATGAGTTAATGAGTAAATGAGTAAATGAGTTAATGAGTTAATGAGTAAATGAGTTAATGAGTTAATTGTTTGGATATATATTCTTCCTAGCTTTTGAAACAATCTTAAGGATTTCTAAAGCTTCGCTTATTAAAGGTTTTAAATCTTTTTCTGAAGCTAATTTTGTGTCTTTTAATATTTCTAACCAAAATAAGGTTTCGTCTGCTTCTTCAACAACTATGGAAATTTTGGCAAAAAACTCTTTTTGTGAACGAGCTATACAAGCGGCTCTATAATTTGCTGCAGTTGAAGTTACAGATTTAATAATTTGATAGCCAATTACTTTTGTAGCTTCCGTTTTTTTTATATCATCATAAAACAAAATAACATTTACGGCTAACTTCTTTGTTCTATCCTTTAATTGCTCAACAAATTCTGATTTATCCATGATTTTATTTATTAGTTCATTAAATCATTGTTTCATTATTTCATTGAAAATTAAATTACCTGAAAACCAAACGCATACGGATCGTCTTCAGAATCTATAGTAATGGTATTATGTCCATAAATTTTCGCCCAACCTTGTATGCTTGGAATAATAGCTAATTTACCATCTAAAGTAGTTTCTTTTTCAACACGACCAATAAATTTGCTTCCAATAAAACTCTCATGAATAAAATCTTCCCCTACTTTCAATTTTCCTTTAGCATATAATTGTGCTAATCTTGCTGAAGTTCCTGTACCACAAGGACTTCTATCGATGGCTTTATTTCCATAAAATACCGCATTTCTACCAGAAGATGTTGGATCGATAGGAGTTCCTGTCCAAAGCATGTGTGTCACATCCTTAATAGTTTCGTTTTCTGGATGAATGAATAGATTAGGATATTTCTGGTTAATTCGTTGTCTTACCACTTGCGAATACTGAATGATTTTTGAAGCAGAAAAATCCTGAACCCCAGAAAAATTCTGTTGTGGATCTACAATGGCGTAATAATTTCCACCATAAGACACATCGAACCTAATTTCTCCTAATTCTGGACAATCAACCGTCAATCCTTCTGCTGCTAAATAACTTTTTACGTTGGTAAGTTTTACCCAATCGACTTTTGTTCCAGTTTGTTGGTATTTAATTTCAACCAAACCAGCAGGAGCTTCCATTCTAATTTTTCCAGGAACTTTTGGAGTTACTAAGCCTTCTTCAATAGCAATAGTTATAGTTCCAATAGTGCCATGCCCACACATTGGTAAACAACCGGAAGTTTCTATAAACAGAATGGCAAAATCGTTTTCTGGGTTATGCGGTGGATATAAAATACTGCCACTCATCATGTCGTGACCACGAGGCTCGAACATGAGACCTTTTCGAATCCAATCGTATTCTTTTAAAAAATGCTGACGCTTTTCGCTCATGGTATTTCCAACCAATTCTGGACCACCTTGCTTTATCACTCTTACAGGATTTCCACAAGTATGTGCATCGATGCAAACAAAAGTGCTCTTATTCATTTTTAACAGTTTCAATATAACTATTTACTCTATCTTCCATAATAGACAAAGTCACTGTGCCTTCGCCTAAAATGACTTCATGAAACTCGCGAATATCGAATTTATCTTGTAATTCGGTTTCTGCTTTTTCACGTAATTCCCTAATTTTTATCTCTCCAATTTTATAGGAAATGGCTTGCGCTGGCCAAGAAATATATCTATCCGTTTCTGTAGTTACTTCATGAATAGACAAAGCAGTATTCGATGCCAGATAATCTAGAACCTCCTGTCGTGTCCATCCTAGAGCATGCACGCCAGTATCGACAACCAATCTACAGGCTCTCCACATTTCGTATGTTAGCTGACCAAATTTCTCATATGGTGTGGTATAAATGCCCATTTCATCAGCTAGATATTCGGAGTATAATCCCCAACCTTCACCATAAGCTGAAAGATATAAGTCTCTTCTAAATTGTGGAATAGAATCGCCAAGCTCATTGTTTAAGGAAATTTGCAAGTGATGTCCTGGAACAGCTTCGTGAGCAGTCAAAGCTGGTATAGTATATAAGGTTCTACTTGGCAAATTATACGTATTCACCCAATAAAATCCAGCTGTTTTATCATCGTAAGATCCTGAATATCTTCCTCCGGTATATTTTGGTGCAATAGCTTCAGGAACTGGAACGACACCATAAGGTTTTCTAGGCAAGGTTTTAAAATATTTTGGAAGTTCGCCATCAATCCGTTTGGAAATATCTCTAGCAAACATCATTAATTCTTTAGGCGTTTTGGCATAAAACTGCGAATCGGTTCTTAAGAATGCTAGAAAATCTGCAAAGCTTCCTTCAAAGCCTAACTCGTCAATAATTACTTGCATTTTAGCTCTTATTCTGGCGACTTCCTTTAATCCTATTTGATGAATATTCTCTGCAGTATATTGATCACTCGTTGTAAAATAATTAATACTATTTTGATAAAAGGCTTCCCCATTTGGTATAGAAGTAATACCTAATTCTGTACGAGAGTTTGGGAAATATTCGATTTCAAAAAAGTCTTTAATTTTTTGATATTGCCCAACGACATTATTTTCAACACTAGCTTTTGCTACAGTTAAAACACTATCTTTTTGCTGACTGGTTAAACTTTCTGGTAAGGTATTAAAAGGCTGGTAAAAGTCACTTTGTGTATAATCTTCAACCAGATGTTTGTTGTAAGTATAGCTATAGTCTCCAAAAACAACTTTTGGTTGCGTCATGCCTTCTTTGATGCTTTCCCGTAATAATGCCAAGTTATAATCTACCGTTTTTGGCAATTTGTTTAATTTATCTAAATAGGCCTTGACATCATCATAGTCTTCAAAATTAACATCAGCCATATTACTTAAATTCAAATGAAAAGCCGATTCTGACGTAATGGTATTTAGATACATTTTGTATGTATTTGTATCTATTTTATCCTGAAGTTCAAAACGTAATAATTCCAAAGAAATTTGCTCAGACTCTGTAAGAGTTTCTTCATTAACTTTTAAAAGTTTCTGCTGAAGTTCTTCTGCAAAAGTTGCTTCTTTTTGATAAAATGCAATTGTATTTTCTACGGATTCAAATGGTTCAAAATCGTATTCTCTTTCAGTTTCATAGGCTTTAATGACATCTTCTAATAAATCTTCTGAAGCAATTGTATTGCTAGCCTCGTCATTTTTACAAGTCATTAAACTAACCAATAAAAAGAATAATACACCTTTTGAAACTTTCATAGAATTAAATCGTATCTGTAGTTTGGTTGTTATTCACCAAACGTGAAATTTTTAATGGATTTTCATTTTTCAATGCATCTGGCAACAAATTATTTGGCCAATCTTGATAGCTAAAAGGTCTCACCCAACGTTTAATTGAATGAATTCCTACAGCTGTAAAACGACTATCTGTTGAAGCCGGATAAGGACCACCATGAACCATGGATGGACAAACCTCAACTCCTGTTGGCACGCCATTATAAATGATACGTCCTACGCGATTTTGAAGTGCATCTATAACTTGAGAATATTGTGAAGCTTCGTCATTATCTGCTATTAAAGTGCCTGTTAATTGACCTTCTAGTTTTGAAATAATCTGTTCTAATTGTTCGGCATTTTCACACTGAACAACCATAGAATAGGGTCCAAAAACTTCTTGATGTAAGGTGGTATTCTTTATAAAAGTAGCTCCTTCAACAGTAGTTACCGTTTGTCTGGCATAATTAGGTTTCACGTCAGAATTAAAATCTGCAACAACCGTTAATTCAGGTTGAGACAGTGCTTTTTGCTTGTTGTTTTCATAAGCTCCAATAATATTTGGATGTAACATGCTTGATGGTTCAATCTTCACAATTTCATTTGATAACTTTTTAATGAAATTAGATAATTCTTCACCTTTAATTCCTAACAATAAACCTGGATTGGTACAAAACTGACCTGTTCCTAAAGTAATGGAACCAGCATAAGTTTTAGCTAAAGCCTCTCCTCTATTTTTTAAAGCATTAGGCAATATAATCACAGGATTAATACTTCCCATTTCAGCAAAAACTGGAATTGGTTCTTCGCGTTTAGCAGCTAAATCGTACAAAGCACGACCACCACGAATACTACCTGTAAAACCAACAGCTTTTACACCAGGATGAGACACCAATTGTGTTCCTACTTCTATGCCACTACTATTTAAATTTGAAAACACACCATTTGGCATACCTGTTTTTTCAGCTGCTTTGATAATTGCCGAAGCAACTAATTCACCAGTTCCAGCATGCATAGGATGCGATTTTACGATTACTGGACAACCAGCTGCTAAAGCTGCTGCAGTATCTCCACCTGCAGTAGAATATGCTAACGGAAAATTGCTTGCTCCAAAAACAACTACTGGTCCTAAAGGCACCAACATTTTTCTAATATCGGATTTCGGCATAGGTTGTCTGTCTGGTTGAGCAGTATCAATGGCTGCTTCAACCCAAGAACCTTCTTGGAGTAATTCAGCAAAGGCACGTAATTGTCCAACAGTTCTACCTCTTTCTCCCATAGCTCTTCCTTCTGGTAAACCAGTCTCTGAGCAATAGGTTTCTATCAATTCTGAATCTAAAGCTAAAATTTCGTCTGCAATGGTATTTAAAAATTCGGCTTTTCGCTTTCCTGATGTTTGTCTAAAAGATTTAAATGCTTTAGAAGCTAAAGCAACTGCTTCATCTATTTCTTCTTTAGTAGCTTCAGTATAAATAGGATTATTTTCTAGATTTAACTGTGGATTAAACGTTTTATACGTTTTAGTTCCTTTTGCTGAAAGTTGATTACCAATATAATTTTTTCCTGTTATCATTTTTTATTTATTCTTTCTAAATGTTTTTCAATATCGACTGGTTTATAAACCACTTTTGTAGATACTGGGTATTTTTCTAATAATACTTTTGGTCTAATTGGACGCTTTTCAAAACCACCATTACAATTAGGACAAACATGCTGTAGCACTGTTTGAACGCAATCTTTACAAAAGGTGCATTCAAAGGTGCAAATCATCGCTTCTTGAGAATCAAAAGGCAATGATTTGTTACAATGCTCACATGTAGGCCTTATTTCTAACATCTTATAAGTTCTTATAATTTGGAAGTGTTGGTCTGTTTTTTAAACCTTCTTCTATCACTTTTAATACATGTTTACGCTCATCTCCTATTAGTGGTAATCGTGGTGCTCTAACATTATCAGTACCAATCCCTGTAGCAACTTCTGCTAATTTAATATTTTGTACTAATTTAGCGTTAATATCTAACTCTAGCAAAGGCATAAACCATCTGTAAATTTCTAGAGCTTCTTTTATTCTTCCTGCTTTTTGTAATTCGTAAATAGCAACTGTTTCTGCAGGGAAAGCACAAACTAATCCTGCAACCCAACCATCGGCACCTAATAACAAACTTTCAAGTGCAATAGTATCAACACCAGTCATAATCTTTAAACGGTCTCCAAAACGATTTTTTATTCGTGTAATATTTGTTGTATCTCTTGTAGATTCTTTAACAGCTTCAATATTGTTACATTTTAATAACTCTTCGAACATGTCTAATGAAACCTCAATTTTATAATCCACAGGGTTATTATACACCATAATAGGTAATGATGTATTGTTTGCAACAGCTTTAAAGTATTCTACTGTTTCTCTATCTCCAGATTTATATCTCATAGGAGGTAACATCATAAGTCCTCTGGCACCATCATCTTCTGCTTTCTGAGCTGCTTGTATAGCTGCTTTAGTTGTTTGTTCTGCAATATTTATAAGCACTGGAACTTTTCCCTTTACAATATCAACTGTTGTTTGGGTAAGCATTCTTTTTTCTTCGTCCAACAAAGTACTGGCTTCACCCAAAGTACCACCAAGTACAATACCATGAACTCCTGCTTCTAATTGCGCATTAATATTTACTTCAAACATTTTTAAATCAAGTTCATCTGCATCTGTGAACTTTGTTGTAACTGCAGGCATAACGCCTTTCCATTGAATACTCATAATATATTTGTTTTAATTAGTACAAAATTAATTAAGAAAAAAACCAATCAATAACCTTTCGTTATCCACTTATAATACTATATTATCTTATTATGTCATAAACCATTAATTATTGCTTAATTTTGTATATAAAATAACCTCCTAATGAAAGTACTTCCATTTAAAATACCAAAACCTGAGTCGGCTGCATTAGTATACCAAGAAGACTTAGTACCTTTTTTTTATGACAAACTCCATCAACATGAAGAAATTCAATTAAGTTATATTGTAAAAGGAGAAGGCACTTTAATTGTTGGGGATACCATAAATTACTATAAAACAGGAGATATAATTGTAATAGGAAGTCAGTTACCGCATGTTTTTGAAAGTGACCAGGAACAGTACAAACAGTCTCATATGCTCACTTTATTTTTTACAGAAACCAGTTTTGGTAACGATTTTTTTGAGCTAGATGAATTAGCAGAATCAAAAGCATTTTTTAAAAAAGCCAAACACGGATTTAAAATCACATCCAATCAAACTGAAATAACAGCCCTTTTCAAAAGGATTAAAACTGCAACAAAATCAGAACGATTTATAATACTTTTAAAGTTATTAAACCTTTTCTCAATTAGTGAGTATAAAAGTTTATCATCTTTTATATATGAAAAAACATTTTCTGTTATTGAAGGCGAACGAATGCGTGATGTTTTTGAATACACCATGACCAATTATAATAAAGATATTACTTTAGAATCTATAGCAAATGTCGCTAACATGACAAAGAATGCTTTTTGCAAGTATTTTAAAAAATACACCAATAAAACTTATGGACAGTTTTTAAACGAACTACGCATCGAACATGCCTGTAAACTTCTGCTATCAAAAAAGAACCTTACCATCTCTGATATAGCTTATAAAGTAGGTTTCAATAACATTTCAAATTTTAATCGACAGTTTAAAAAAGTAAAACACTTAACCCCTTTAATCTATAAAAGCGAAAACTCTCATAACATGTAGAAATAAAAAAATCCACACTTAAAAAGTGTGGATTGTTTATTTAATGTGGGCGCGAAGGGATTAAATATCCCCAAACGAAACCTCTTCTGCAAATTGACAATCCAAATTGCTACTGCGATTTTGTTCTTTTTTATTTATTCTAAATCTTCAAAAGATCTTGAATTTAGAATAAATAAAAAAATCCACACTTAAAAGTGTGGATTGTTTATTTAATGTGGGCGCGAAGGGATTCGAACCCCTGACCCCCTGGGTGTAAACCAGGTGCTCTGAACCAACTGAGCTACGCGCCCTTTGTAATTGGACTGCAAATATAAATTAGTTTTCCATACTGCAAAAGCTTTTTTGAAAAAAAAATTAAATTATTTCTGCAACCACAAAAGTACTACCACCAATATATATTAAATCTGTATCCAAAGCATTTTTAATTGCAGCTTTTAAGGCTTCATTTACACCAAGATAGCTGCTTCCAACAAATCCTTTGGTAGTAAAAATTTCTTGTAACTCATCAACCTCCATACCTCTTGGAACATTAGGTTTACAGAAATAATAGGTTGCATTTTTTGGTAAGATATCTAAAATTGAGCTAAGATCTTTATCTTTTACCACTCCAAACACTATATGCAAATGATTAAATGTTTCATTTTCTAGTTGTTTTACAACGTAATTTAATCCTTCTTTGTTATGAGCAGTGTCACAAATAATTTTAGGTTCTTCCTGAAGCTGTTGCCATCTTCCTTGTAAACCTGTGTTTTTTACAACATGTAATAATCCTTTTCTAATATCTTCTTCTGAAATTTTAAAAATCTTCTGTTTTAAAAGGTAAATGGTTTGTATGACTGTTTTAATATTTTTTTGTTGATAACTCCCTTTTAAATCGCTAAGAAAAACTTCAGAAATAGATGAATCAGCAAAATATATTTCAGACGCTTTCTTTTCCGCTACTTCTACAAACACATTTGTTGTTTCCTTTTGTGTTTCGCCTATAACCACAGGGATATGTGGTTTTATAATGCCAGCTTTTTCAAAAGCAATGGCTTCTAAGGTATTTCCTAAAAACTGTGTATGATCGAATCCAATATTTGTAATTACTGATACTTCTGGGGTAATAATATTTGTAGAATCAAGTCTGCCTCCTAAGCCAACTTCAATAATAGCTACATCTACTTTTTTTTTTGAAAAATAATCGAATGCCATACCAGAAGTCATCTCGAAAAACGACAAATTTTGTGTTTCTAAAAATGCTTTATTACGTTTAACAAAACCATTTACGAAAGCTTTACTAATTACGGCTCCATTAATTTTGATGCGCTCTCTAAAATCTTTTAAATGTGGTGAAGTAAATAATCCGACTTTATATCCAGCTTCTTGTAAAACTGAAGCTAACATATGACTTGTAGAGCCTTTTCCATTGGTTCCTGCTACATGAATGGTTTTAATTTTATGCTCTGGATGGTTTAAATGCTTAGCTAATAAATGTGTATTGTTTAAATTAGCCTTGTATGCCGATTTCCCTTGTCTTTGATACATTGGGAGCTGTAAGAACATCCAATTAATTGTATCTTGATATGTCATGTTGTTACTGACCCAAATTGAAGTTTACTTTTACAAAGCCAACTTGCTTGGTTGGTGCCTTGCTATCTGCTCGCCATTTATGAGATAAGGCTATTTTTTTTGCTGGTTCCAATAAACAGGAAGCTGTATTGGTTGTCCCTTTAACACCAGGAGTCGCTTCAATAACATCGCCATTTCTATTAACTACTATTTTCACGATAACCATTCCAGATTCATTACAATCTTGTTTAAATACTTTTTTTGTTGGAGCACCTCTGCCCTTTAAACCATAACCTACGCCTCCATTACCAGAACCTGGCTCTCCAAAATAACTTGCTGCATAAGGATCTCCATCTAATTGTCCTTTATCTCCTGCTTTATTATCGTCTCCTTCTCCTCCAGTTTCTTGTCCTTCAGATTTACTAACACCTCCAATTAAAGCATCTAATTTTTTCTTTTTAGCCTCTTTTTCAGCTTGCTCTTTTGCTAATTTGTCTGCTTCTGCTTTAGCTTTAGCATCTGCTTCAGCTTGAGCCTTTGCTTTAGCATCAGCAACCTTTTTTGCTTTCGCTTCTGCTTCTTTTTGTTTTTTTATGGCTATAGCTTCATCGTTATTTTCAGTTAAAACATCTTCGGCTTTTGTCTTAGCTGAAGCGGCTTCGGCTTGTTTCTGCTCAGGCTGTTTAACCGTTTCTTGTGGCTGTTTTTCAACTTCTCTTGGCTCAGATTTTATTGGCTTTGTTGGTTGCACGTCGCCACTTCCAAAATCCGTAGTTCCAAAATTTACAGCAACTCCATATTCTTCTGGAGGATCCATATATTGTGTACCAACAACAAACAACAACAAAATAATTAACACTGCAATAAGTGTTGTAATCTTTGCGGAATTACGCTCGTGTTTGGTCTCGAAATATTTCATGAATCTAATTAGGTTTCACTGCTAAAATAACCTTAAACTTGTTTCTATTAGCTATATCCATGACTTTAACAACATGTTCTACAGGTACTGATTTTTCAGCTCTTAAAACTAAAGTCGGCTTGTCTTCGGTAGATAAAGCCGCAATCAATTCAGATTCTAAGACGCTTTCTCCAACACGCTTTTGGTCTATATAGTAAGTCAAATCCTTTTTAATACTTACTGCAACCGATTTCTTATTTTCAGTTTTACCACTAGCTTTAGGGAGTAATATATCGATAGCATTAGTAGTCACTAAAGTAGACGCAAGCATAAAAAAGATAAGTAACAAAAAGACAATATCTGTCATAGACGACATATTGAACTCTGGTGTTACTTTATTTCTTCCTCTTAAATTCATTAAATAGGCTCGTTTAAGTGATCTAAAAATTCTAGCGAATTGGCCTCCATTTGATAAACAACTTTGTCTGTTTTTACCACCAAATGATTGTAAGCAATGTATCCTACAATTCCAACTATTAAACCTCCAACTGTTGTTGTCATGGCTGTATATAATCCATCGGCTAATAATTTAATATCTATTTGCCCTCCAGAATTAGCAATCTCAAAAATGGAAAGAATCATTCCAATAACAGTTCCAAGAAACCCAATCATTGGTGCTGCACCTGAAATGGTTGCAAGAACACTTACATTTTTTTCAAGTTCATAAATCTCTAAACGTCCGGCATTCTCAATAGCTGTATTAATGTCTTCTAAAGGTTTACCAATTCGCGTAATCCCTTTTCCAATTAGTCTTGAAACTGGTGAATTTTGTTGAGCACATAATACTTGAGCCGAATCTATTTTTCCATTTGTTACGTGGTCTTTTATTTGATTCATAAAGTTCGCATCCATTTTTGAAGCAGCTTTAATTGCAAATAATCTTTCGAAATAAATGTATGTGGCTACAATTAACAGCACAAATAAAATAGTGATTATAACCATACCAGCAGTTCCTCCACTAGTTATTAATTCTATAATGGATAATGTTTTTTCTACAGATTCGCCTTCATTCAGTAGCTCTGTACCTTCCTGTGCGCCTTGCATAATTGAATTTAACATAGATTCTATAATATATTTACGTTTATAACGTGTGTTTATTAATTAAATTATAATTAAAAGATGGTTCTAGTAAACATGAAAGCAATTGCTCCAACCAGAAAGCCAACAAATGCTAACCAAGCAATTTTTTTAAGGTACCAGAAAAAGTCAATTTTCTCCATTCCCATAGCAACAACTCCAGCAGCTGAACCAATAATTAACATACTTCCTCCTGTTCCGGCTGAGTAAGCTATAAAGTGCCATAATTCGTTATCAATAGGCTCTGTAAACATCCCCAAACTTGCGGCTACTAATGGCACATTATCTATAACTGCAGATCCAATACCTAGAAGCAACACCACCAAATCTGAAACGCCAGCATGATGTAGCTCCGTTCCTAACATTGGCATATTATCTTGTAAACTAGATGCAAAACCGAATAAAATTCCTAAAGATTCAAGTGCAGCAACAGCCATTAAAATTCCTAAAAAGAATAGGATACTTGGTAGCTCAATTTTAGATAGTGATGAATGTACAGGACTATGATGCCCTTGATGGTCTGCATTTTCATCTGTATTAAATGAAAGAGCAAATTTTGAATTACTGTACAACTCGGCAAAGATTGCTACAACCCCTAAAGCCAACATCATTCCTACATAAGGAGGTAAATGAGTGATGGTTTTAAAGATAGGTACGGAAACAATACCACCCAAACCTAAATACAACATGGTTGCACTAAATTTGCTTTTAGGTTTATCATCTTTATCTTCCTCATTATTTTCCAAATTGCCTTTAAAAGCAGGTAAAAATGAAGCGATAAAAGTTGGTACCAACATACATAATAATGAAGGTAAAAATAAATACACAAATAAATGACCAGTAGTCACCTTTTTGCCAATCCATAACATGGTTGTTGTAACATCTCCAATTGGAGACCATGCTCCTCCAGCATTTGCAGCTATCACAATTAAACCAACATACCAGATTCTTACATCTCTATCTTTTACTAATTTTTGTAAAATAGAAATTAAGACAATGGTAGCTGTTAAATTATCAATAATGGCAGAAAGGAAAAATGCTAAAAAGCCAAAAATCCATAAAATACGTTTTTTACTTTTAGTTTTAACAAAGCTTTTTATTGTTGCAAAACCGTCGAAATAGTCTATAATCTCTACAATGGTCATGGCTCCTAAAAGGAATACTAAAATTTCGGATGTTTTACCCAAATGATGCAATAAGGTTTCCTCCATTAAATGCATCTTTTCCTCATGGGCCAAGAGTCCAAAATTCTCTAAAAGAGAGTGTTTAGAAGAATCAAACCATTGGGTGAAGTGATCTAAGCCTAATGCAATCAAAGCCCAGCAGATAGCCATCATGACAAGGGCTGGAATAAGCTTATCAATTTTTAAATTGTGTTCTAAAGTAATGGCTAAGTAGCCTAATACAAATACTAATATGATAATTGTTTCCATAAAATTAACTATTAAATAAGTTGACTAAGTGCAATTTCGAATGCAGTTTCGCTAATATCGGTTTTAGATTTATTTTGATTATAAACATTTTGAATCGCTTTCCTAATGGTACTTGATGTGTCATTAAAAATAGCTTCATCAGTCATTTGAACGCGAGCTTCCATAAAATAAGCAAAAACTCGAGCCATACCACAATTAGATATAAAATCAGGAATTAAACTGACTCGTTTGTCTGTATGTTCCATGATTGGTCCAAAAAAGATTTCTTTGTCGGCAAATGGCACATTAGCACCACAAGAAATCACTTCCAAACCACTGTCAATCATTTGATCTATTTGATTTTTTGTAATTAATCTAGATGCAGCACAAGGTGCAAAGACTTCTGTTTGCAGAGACCAAATTTTTTCATTGATTTCTTCGAAAGGAATCACATTTTCGGCCACAAGTGTGTTGCCAGTTTTAGCTAAAAATAAATTGGTTATTTCTTCAAAAGTAAAGCCATCTTCATTAATCAATCCGCCAGAAATATCAATAATCCCAACAACCTTAGCTCCCATTTGAGTTAAATAAAAAGCGGCTGCTGCTCCTACATTTCCAAAACCTTGAACAACGGCTTTTTTACCAGCAACGCTTCCTCCATAAATGCTATAATATTGTTTTACTGCTTCGGCAACTCCAAAACCCGTAATCATATCTGCAATTGTATATTTTCTTTTAACACTTGGAGAGTAATTTGGATTTTCTATCACTTTAATTACGCCTTGTCTTAATTGACCAATTCTATTAATTTTATCTGCCTCTGTTGGTTTAAAATGGCCATTAAAAACACCTTCTTGTGGATGCCAGACACCACTTTCTTCGGTAATAGGAATAACTTCATGAATTTCATCAACATTTAAATCGCCACCAGTTCCATAATAGCTTTTTAGTAAAGGAGAAACAGCCTGAAACCAGCGCTGTAAAACCCCTTTTTTTCTTGGGTCTTTAGGGTCAAAATTAATACCAGATTTTGCGCCACCAATAGCAGGACCAGAGACAGTAAACTTCACTTCCATGGTTTTAGCTAAAGACAAAACTTCGTTCATGTCTAAGCCTTTTCGCATTCTAGTTCCACCTCCTGCTGCACCTCCTCTAAGCGAGTTGATAACAGTCCAACCTTCGGCATCTGTTTCTGGATCTTTCCAATTAAATATTATTTCTGGTTCTTTGTTTTCGTACTTCTGAAGTAATTCTTTCATTAGGTGAGGTTCATTTTAAAACAAATTGAAAGAAATGAAATATTAAAAACTCCATAAAAGAGAATTATCAATATGCTGACATTTCATTCGGATGATTAATGTGTAAATGTAAAAACAAATATAAAAAACTAATAGGCTACTTTATTAAAATTACAATAAATTTAATTATTAAAAATAACACCTGAACTATGATTGTAATTTGCTCCTGTTACACTTTGCAAACAATTGATTTCGTTCCGTAATTTTAAAACCCCTAAGAACCCGAAAACCAATGCCTCTTTAAATTCAACTAAGGCGTTTTCAGGAATTTCCAATGTGTTTGCTGTCTTTTTTTGAATGTTTTGTATTAAAAGCTGATGATATGCACCTCCACCCGTTATTAAAACACAAGCCTTTTCTTGATGATTGATGTTATTCGAAATCTGAATAGCAATATGTTCTACAAACGTTCTTAAAATAGTTTCAATTGGCAGTTTATAACCATCTATTAGTGGTATCGTGTTTTTATTCACCCATTCTAATCCCAAAGATTTTGGGGGTTCTTGCTTATAAAACTCTAATTCATTTAATTGATCTAAAAGTTTTTGATGGACACTTCCTCTTGAAGCGATGGTTCCTTTATCATCAAAATCAAATCCTAACTTAGACACATAATGATTTAAAACTATGTTTACAGGACAAATATCGTAAGCAACTCTTTGATTGTTTTTTTCAAATGAAATATTTGCAAAACCTCCTAAATTTAAACAAAAATCATATTTAGAGAATAACAACTTATCACCTATAGGAACTAACGGAGCTCCTTGACCACCTAAAGTTACATCTTGAACTCTAAAATTACAAACAATCGTACGCTGTAATATTTGAAATAAACTTGGCAAGTTACCAATTTGATAGGTCATCCCTTCTTCTGGTTGATGTAAAGCTGTGTGACCATGAGAACAAATAGCATCTAAATGTGTAATCTTATTTTCATGGATAAAATTTTGAATAATTCCTGCTAAATATTCTGTATACTTAATATCTATTTCTTGGAGTTCCTCAAGAGGTTTTAAAACTAAATGTTTAAGAGTATTAAACCATTCATTTGTATAAGCTAAGGTTTTAGAAGTGTGAATTTTAAAACTCCAATTGCCTTGAATAATATTAAAAGTAGCAAAAACCAAATCCACACCATCTAAAGACGTTCCAGACATAACACCAACAATACGATATTCAGTTTTATTCATATCCTGTAAAAATAACAATCCGTTTTGAAAAAATGCTAATAAAAAAGTATCTTTGTGCACTTTTAAATAATACTACAATCATAAGAAACTATGGATTTTAATCTTACAGAAGAACACATAATGATTCGCGATGCAGCTCGCGATTTTGCTCAAACCGAATTACTTCCTGGAGTTATAGAACGTGATAACGCACAAACCTTCCCAGAAAGCATTGTACGCAAAATGGGACAGCTTGGTTTTATGGGAATCATGGTCGATCCAAAATATGGAGGTTCTGGCATGGATGCCATTTCTTATGTGTTAATAATGGAAGAACTATCTAAAATAGACGCCTCAGCTTCTGTTATGGTTTCTGTAAATAACTCTTTGGTTTGTTATGGTTTAGAAGCTTATGGAAACGAAGCTCAAAAACAAAAATACCTTACCAAATTAGCTACAGGCGAAGTTATTGGTGCCTTTTGTTTAAGTGAGCCTGAAGCTGGTAGTGATGCCACTTCGCAAAAAACTACGGCTATAGACATGGGAGACCATTATGTTTTAAACGGAACAAAAAACTGGATTACCAATGGTGGTCGTGCAGAAGTTTACTTGGTTATTGCCCAAACAGATAAAGACAAAGGTCACAAAGGAATCAATGCATTTATTGTAGAAAAAGGCATGCCAGGATTCGATGTTGGTCCAAAAGAAGATAAATTAGGCATTAGAGGTAGTGATACACATACGCTACAATTTAACGATGTAAAAGTTCCTAAAGAAAATAGAATTGGGGAAGATGGCTTTGGATTTAAATTCGCCATGAAAACACTTTCTGGTGGTCGTATAGGAATTGCTGCTCAAGCCTTAGGTATTGCTTCTGGGGCATACGAATTAGCTTTAAAATATTCTAAAGAACGTAAAGCTTTTGGAACAGAAATTTGCAACCATCAAGCCATTGCTTTTAAAATAGCAGATATGGCAACCGAAATTGAAGCTGCAAGAATGCTAGTAATGAAAGCTGCCTGGGATAAAGACCAAGGAAACAACTACGACATGTCTAGCGCAATGGCAAAACTTTACGCATCGCAAGTAGCCATGACACATACAGTAGAAGCCGTGCAAATACATGGTGGAAATGGTTTTGTTAAAGAATATCATGTAGAACGTTTAATGCGTGATGCAAAAATCACTCAGATTTATGAAGGTACTTCTGAGATACAAAAAATTGTAATCTCAAGAGGAGTCTTAAGAGATTAACTTTTTATAAGAATACAATATATAGAATAAATTCAATTTCTAAAGTCCAAACTCAGGTTTGGACTTTTTTTTATATAATAAATTGAGATTTTAATTAACTACTACATGAATTAAGAAGCCTTGTTTAATGGAATAATAGAACTATCTGCTTCGTAGTATTTTTCAGATTTAATAACATTTAATAACCAATCAAAATGATTTTCAGATTTTCTGTTAAAACTGTAGTTTAAAGTCGCTTCCATAATAATAGAGTTTAAAATTGAACTAACTTAAAGTTACAGATAGAATAAATGTAATAATAATATTTTAGCCGAAGCGCAAATTTATTGCTTTAAAAAACATACAGTTACAAATAATTAAGACAAAATACATCGTCTTTAAGTAAAGACGATGTACACATTCAAAATAATTAAATTAATTACAAACTTTGCAGTCTTTTTTCTCTTTAATCTCTCCTACTAAATAGCCATTCGTATTCATTTTAAAATCGCAACATTCCATAAATCCTTGAGCAATTTGTTTTCTAGCTCTTTGTATTTGCGACTTAACAGTTGGAAGAGGTAATTTTAATTGTTTGGCAACCTCATCTTGTTTTAATCCTTTTATATCTGCTAGAAATAAAGGATCTCGATATTTTTTTGGTAAGCTTTTTATAATCCCATGCAAACAATCATGCTCCGTATGTTTGTTGTCGTTTTCCAAAAAAGGAACATCGATATTTGTTTCGTCAGTCGTTATTTTATGTTGCCTAAAGTAATCCAATACCGTAAATCTAGCTACAGAAAATAACCACGCTTTTAATTTCGCTTCATCTTTTAAAGTGTCTTTTTTGGTATGTACTTTAATAAAAGTGTCTTGAAGTAAATCGTCTGCAATAGAGCTGTCTTTTACTTTACTCAATATAAAGTATTTAACATCTTCTGCATACAAATTCCATATCGTTTGGGTAGTCATTTTTTTTTAAAATTAAAAAACAGCAACTTCTTTAGTATAAAATTACTAAAATAGTTGCTGTTTCTCTGTTAATTAGCATTCCTTAACAGTTGCAGTTAGCACAAGTGCAATTTTGACAAGTACAGTTTTTACAATTTCCATCTTTACAACCTGAGCAGTTGCAAGTACATTCGTTATTTTTCATTTAAATGATGTTTTTAAAATTCATATAATAGACGTTGAAGTATTAAAAAAGATGCAAAAGTTTCAAAAAAAAAAAAAAAAAACCTCACAAATCGAATGGGACTTGTGAGGTTTAAGGTTCTATAAACTTAAGTAATTCTCATACTTTTGTTATTTCAAAAAGACACTTCGACTGCGCTCAGCATAAGTGATTCACTCACTCTTCGTAAAAAAAACGAAAAGTGGTTCTTACCTACATATTCCGTCTATACTGACCTCCTACTTCAAATAAAGCAGAAGTTATTTCACCTAAAGAACACACTTTACAAACCTCCATCAAGGCTTCAAATATATTCTCGTTGTGAATAGCTCTGGTTTGAAGGTCTTTTAAAAGGTCTGTAGTATCATTTGCTTTATGCAAATTCTCTAAAGTTTTTATTTGAGATTGTTTTTCTTCTTCTGTAGCCCTAATAACTTCAGCAGGCTGAACCGTTGGAGAACCTTTTGAACTTAAGAAGGTGTTTACACCTATAATAGGGAATTCTCCATTATGCTTCAAGGTTTCATAATACAAACTCTCTTCTTGAATCTTAGAACGTTGGTACATAGTTTCCATAGCACCAAGAACGCCTCCTCTTTCAGTAATTCTATCAAATTCTACTAAAACAGCTTCTTCTACTAAGTCGGTTAATTCTTCTATAATAAATGACCCTTGAATCGGGTTTTCATTCTTAGCTAATCCTAATTCTTTGTTGATGATTAACTGAATAGCCATGGCTCGACGTACAGATTCTTCAGTTGGCGTGGTTATAGCTTCATCGTAGGCATTTGTATGTAACGAGTTACAGTTATCATAAATAGCATATAAAGCTTGAAGTGTGGTTCTAATATCATTAAAATCAATTTCCTGAGCATGTAAACTACGCCCTGATGTCTGAATGTGGTATTTCAACATTTGAGCTCTAGCATTAGCTCCATATTTATGTTTCATGGCTTTTGCCCAAATTTTTCTGGCTACACGACCAATTACAGCATATTCTGGATCGATACCATTCGAGAAGAAAAACGATAGGTTTGGACCAAATTTATTGATGTCCATACCACGAGATAAATAATACTCTACATAGGTAAATCCGTTAGAAAGCGTTAGCGCCAATTGGGTAATTGGGTTCGCTCCTGCCTCGGCAATATGGTAACCTGAAATAGACACCGAATAAAAATTACGCACATTATTCTCTATAAAATATTCTTGAACGTCACCCATTAATCGCAAAGCAAATTCCGTAGAGAAAATACAGGTGTTTTGTGCTTGATCTTCTTTTAAAATATCGGCTTGAACCGTTCCACGAACTTGAGCAATGGTTTTTGTTTTAATATCTAAATAGACATCGGCTGGTAAAACCTGATCACCAGTAACACCTAAAAGCATTAAACCTAAACCATTATTTCCTTCTGGGAGTTCACCAAGATATTTAGGTCTTTCTACACCTTTTTCTTTATAAATTTCAGCAATTTTTGCTTCAACTTCTTTTTCTAGTCCATTTTCTTTAATGTAAAATTCACATTGCTGGTCAATGGCTGCATTCATAAAAAATCCTAGCAACATAGGTGCTGGGCCATTAATTGTCATACTTACAGATGTCATGACATTTGCTAAGTCGAAACCAGAATACAGTTTCTTAGCATCGTCTAAACAACAGATAGATACTCCAGCATTTCCTATTTTTCCATAAATATCTGGACGTAAATCTGGATCGTTTCCGTAAAGCGTCACACTATCAAATGCTGTAGATAAACGCTTTGCAGGTAATCCAGCACTTACATAATGAAAACGACGGTTGGTACGCTCTGGACCACCTTCACCAGCAAACATTCTTGCTGGGTCTTCTCCTGTTCTTTTAAACGGATACAATCCAGAGGTATAAGGAAATTCTCCTGGCACATTTTCTTGCAAACACCATTTTAGAATATCTCCCCAAGCTTGATACTTAGGCAAAGCGACTCTTGGTATTTGTAAATGAGAAAGCGACTCTGTATGTGTCTCTATTTTTATTTCTTTATCTCTTACTTTAAAGGAATAAATAGGGTTTTTATATGTATTGACTTTTTCGCTCCAACCTGTAATCACTTCCCAGTTGTAAGGATCTAGGTTTAGTTTTACTCGGTCGAATTCGCCTACGAGTAATTTAATAAAGTCTTTCTGTTCTTTAGATTCTATAGATTTTGAATCTATACCAGCTTTGTCCAATTCGGGTGTGATTCCAGAAATGGACTCTATGGTTTTATAAATACCATAGAGTTTTTGAGCTACCTCAACTTGCTCATTTGCTGTTTTATCGTAAGCGCGATTGTTTTCAGAGATTTCAGATAAATAGCGAGTTCTTGCAGGTGGAATAACAAACACCTTTTCGCTCATTTCTTCTGTAATTTTAAAATCTGATTTTAATTTTACATTTGTTTTCTCAACCAACTCATCCATAATAGCTTTATAAAGCGTATTCATTCCAGGATCGTTAAATTGTGATGCAATGGTTCCAAAAACTGGTAAATCTTCAGGCTTGGCATCCCATAGCAAATGGTTGCGTACATATTGCTTTTTAACATCTCGTAAAGCATCTAAAGCTCCACGTTTATCAAATTTATTAATGGCTACCAAATCGGCAAAATCAAGCATATCAATTTTCTCCAATTGGGTGGCAGCTCCAAATTCTGGAGTCATTACATATAAAGATACATCTGAATGTTCAATAATTTCAGTATCAGACTGTCCAATACCAGAGGTTTCAAGAATAATTAAATCGTATTCAGCTGCTTTTAGCACTTCAATAGCTTCATGAACATATTTAGAAAGCGCCAAGTTCGATTGTCGCGTGGCCAAGCTTCGCATATAAACCCGAGAATTATTAATGGCATTCATACGAATTCTATCTCCTAAAAGCGCACCTCCTGTTTTTCTTTTTGAAGGATCGACAGAAATTAGACCTACTGTTTTTTTAGGAAAGTCTATTAAAAATCGGCGCACCAGCTCGTCTACTAATGACGATTTTCCAGCGCCTCCAGTTCCTGTAATTCCCAAAACAGGCGTTTTAGATGTCTTGTTCTTAGTATGTATTTTATCTAAAGTGTCTTTTGCTACTTCAGGAAAATTCTCTGCTGAAGAAATAACTCTTGCAATAGATTTAGCATTTTTCTTAGAGAGTAAATTAACGTCAACATCTAATACATCACCAATAGCAAAATCTGCTTGTTCAACCAAATCGTTAATCATTCCCTGAAGACCAAGAGCTCTTCCATCGTCTGGAGAATAGATGCGAGCAATTCCGTAATCCATTAATTCTTTAATTTCCGAAGGAAGAATGACTCCACCACCTCCACCAAAAATCTTAATGTGTTCGGCACCTCTCTCTTTCAACAAATCGTACATATACTTAAAGTACTCGTTGTGTCCACCTTGATAAGACGTTAAACAAATAGCATTAGCATCTTCTTGAATGGCTGTATTAACAACCTCTTCCACACTTCTATCATGTCCTAAATGAATCACTTCAACACCAGTAGACTGAATAATTCGTCTCATGATATTAATAGATGCATCGTGCCCATCAAATAGAGAGGCTGCTGTAACAATTCGTACTTTATGTTTGGGTTTATAAGGTGTTATGGCTTTCATGTATAGATCTTAATTTTTGTGGCACAAATTTACGCAATATTCAATAAATCTACCTTATTACTTTTATTTAATCCCATTCAGAATTAAATTTGAGTGCCTTATCTTTGTAAAAAAAAACACCTCATGATTAAAAAATATTTTCTCTTTTTATTAGTTATCAACTTTATGTCTTGTGCCGAATTGCAAGAAGTAGTCAATCAACTACCTGAAAGCACAACTGGAATTAGTAACACCCAAATCGCTGAAGGCTTAAGAGCAGCTTTAGACCAAGGTATTGATAAGCAAGTAACAAAGTTGACACAAACAGATGGATTTTATAAAAACGATTTGGTAAAAATATTGCTTCCTGAGGAATTACAGAAAGTAGACAAAGCGCTTAGAGATATTGGTTTAAGTTCATTAGCTGATGAAGGTTTAAAAGTTTTAAATCGTGCAGCTGAAGATGCGGTAAGCACAGCAACACCAATCTTTATAAATGCTGTTAAAGGCATAACATTTGCAGACGCGAAAAACATTCTTTTAGGAAATGATGATGCTGCAACACGGTATTTAGCTGGAAGAACTGAATCTGCACTTTACACTGAATTTCATCCCGTAATAAACAACTCTTTCAAAAAAGTTGGAGCAGATCAAATTTGGTCTAATTTAATTAATAAATACAACAACATACCATTTACATCTAATGTAAATCCTGATTTAACAGACTATGTTACTGAAGAAGCACTAAAAGGAGTTTATAAAATGATTGCGGTTGAAGAAAAAGACATTAGAACCAAATATACTTCTAGAACTACCGATTTATTAAAACAGGTATTTGCGCTACAAGATTAATATATAAAACTCAGTTCATTAAAACTTTAACTTAAATTGACATTAAGCTAACATAGACCAAGTACAAAAACGTCATCTTTGTACTGATTTTATTTCAAAAAGTTAATTTCACATCCCTTGTGATTCATTTGAATTAAGTTAGTTAGTTATTAAATTAAAATCGATTCGCAACGGATCGATTTTTTTTTATAAAAAAACCAAACATTTAACTTGCTGAATTCTATTATTTTAGATATATTTAATTCTCAAAGGTGTAAGCAATGGAAAATTCAAACAAAATAAAAGAAAACCAAGTCAAGTTACAAAAACGCTACAAACGCCTTATTGAAAAAGCTTATAATCTTCGAGAAACCGATTGTGCATTGAGTGATATATCGGAGTTTAAAGCTATCAAACTCTTAAACAAATTAAATAGATTAAACTATTTAAGCAGAGAACCTGTAAAACAACAGCACTTATAAGTAATTAATTTTTGCAATTTAATGGGTTTCTTTTTCTATAAAGATTCAAGTCTTAATGACTTAAAATATTGAAAAGACTTAGCCAATCTAGAGCCATACCACGAAAATAATTCTCCATCTACCAATAACACTTTAGCATGAGGGAATTGTAGTTTCATACTCTCAATGTGTACTTTCTTAAACGGAAAGGGCTCAGTTGAAAGCATAATAACCTCTACATCTGTTCCAAGATCTTTTTCTAAATCGATTTCTGGATATCTTTCTAAAGCTCTAAAGTGGTTTTCAAATTTACCAACAGCCATTAAAGCATTTATAAAATTATTCTGTGCTGCAACCATCCACGGATTTTTCCAAATAAAATAGGCTGTTTTTAATTTTGGTTGGTCTTTTATAAAGTCTTGAAATTCTTCTTGTTCTTTTTTAATGGTAGCAATAATTTCTTTAGCATTCTCTTCGACTGAAAATAATGCTCCATACATACGAATTAACTCCAAACAGTCTTCAATATTATAAATATCGCTAATATGCACTGGAGCTATTTTTTCTAGTTCCAAAATCATCTCTTGCGTATTTTCCTCTTTATTACACAAAATAATGTCTGGCTGAAGCGCTTTTATTTTATCGAAATGCACGTGCTTGGTTCCTCCAACAACATCAATATTAGAAATGAGATGTCGTGGATGAACACAGAATTTAGTAATACCAACTATGGAAGGTTCCAAATCTAAATCATACAGTAACTCCGTTTGTGAAGGTACTAAGGAAACTATCCGTTTAGGAGTACGTTTTATTTGAATGGTTCTATTTAGTTGGTCTTTCATTTGTAAGATTACCACATTTCGACTACGCTCAATGCTAGCTAATTTTCAATCAGATAATTGACTTTTAATAATCTTTTCCATTTCCTTTTGAAGATCTTTTGCTTTTATAGCAGCAGCTTCAGCAAAATCTTTTTTATTTGAAGCATAAATAATACCTCTTGAAGAATTGATAAGTAAGCCTACATTTTTGTTTAAACCAAATGTACAAACATCTTGTAAGTTTCCACCTTGTGCTCCAACACCAGGAACTAGTAAAAAGCTATCTGGAACGATGTTTCTAATATCTGCAAAATATTCTGCTTTGGTGGCTCCAACCACATACATTAAGTTTTTAGAGTTCTCCCAAGATTTAGACGTTTCCAGAACCTGTTTGTATAATTCTTTTCCTTCAACCGTTTTCGTTTGAAAATCGAAAGCACCTTGATTTGAAGTTAAAGCCAACATGATGGTATGTTTGTTTTCAAAAGCCAAAAAAGGTTCTATAGAATCTTTTCCCATATATGGAGCAACAGTAACGCTATCAAACCCTAAATCATCAAAAAAAGCTTTGGCATACATGCTACTTGTATTTCCAATATCACCACGTTTAGCATCTGCAATAGTGAATATTTCAGGATGGTTATAATTTAAATATTTAATGGTTTTCTCTAAAGATTCCCATCCTTTTAATCCATAAGCTTCATAAAAAGCAGTGTTTGGTTTATAAGCAACACATAAGTGATGTGTTGCGTCGATAATAGCTTTATTAAATGCGAAAATGGGATCTTCTTCTTTTAATAAATGTTGTGGGATTTTATTTAAATCAACATCCAATCCAATACATAGAAAGGATTTCTTTTTTTTGATTTGTTCTGTTAGTTGTTTTGTTGTCATTTTATAAAAAAAGCCTCAAAAAAGAGGCTAGGTTTTAAATTACATCAGTGCTTGCTTTTAACTTTTCGGTGTTTTCAGCCAACTGAAGTTCGTCAATAATACGTTGAATATCGCCATTTACAATATTACTTAAATCGTATAAAGTCAGTCCAATTCTATGATCTGTTACACGACCTTGAGAATAATTATAGGTTCTAATTTTAGCTGACCTATCTCCAGAACTAACCATAGAGCCACGTTTTTCAGCATCTTCAGCATTTTTCTTTGCCAACTCCATATCGTACAATCTAGAACGTAACACCTTAAAGGCTTTCTCTTTATTCTTATGTTGCGATTTTTGGTCCTGGCATTGTGCTACCAAACCTGTTGGAATATGTGTTAAACGTACAGCAGAATAGGTAGTGTTTACAGATTGACCTCCTGGACCAGACGAACAGAAAAAATCGATACGTACGTCTTTTGGGTTAATTTCCACATCAAACTCTTCAGCTTCTGGAAATACCATAACTGTTGCTGCACTAGTATGAACACGTCCTTGAGTTTCTGTTTGTGGCACACGTTGCACACGATGCACGCCAGCTTCAAATTTTAAAGTTCCATATACATCATCACCAGTTACTTCAAATTGAATTTCTTTGAAACCTCCATTGGTACCTTCGCTGTAATCTACAGTGTCGATTTTCCAACCCTTGCTTTCACAATATTTGGAATACATTCTAAACAAATCCCCAGCAAAAATACTGGCCTCATCACCTCCTGTTCCTGCTCGTAATTCAACGACAGCATTTTTAGTGTCTTCAGGGTCTTTAGGTATTAGAAGCACCTTTATTTCGTCTTCTAATTTAGGAATCCCTTCTTTGGCTTCATCATACTGCAATTTAGCCATATCCACCATTTCAGGATCGCTTCCATCTGCAATAATTTCTTCTGCTTCTTTTAAGTTATTCGTCAACGCTATATACTGTTCACGTTTGTCCATTAAGACACGTAAATCTTTATATTCTTTATTTAATTCTACATAACGCTTTTGATCTGTCATTATATCTGGTTGGATAATTAAATCGCTAACCTCATCAAAACGTTGTTTTACTATTTGTAATTTATCTAACATGTATTATTCTAAATTGTGTGTCAAAAATACGATAATTTATGGATTTTATAATTTTTTAGATTCTTCAATTTTTAGCTAAAAGATTTATTAGAAAATATTTTTCTTAAAAAGGCGTTTTTATTCTATGATGCAGCGATTAGGAGCCATATTTATATTTTATAAACCTTATATATTTTGGTCTTTTGGTATAACCCTTTTTTTAATAGCTTTTAAATCCAATTTAGTAGTTATCTATATCGCAAAATTCTTTTTAACTGCTTTTTTATGGTATTTCCTTTCAGAAACCACTGCTAAACGCAAACTTCTTTTCTATAAAAACCTTGGGATATCTTCTTTAAAACTTTTCGGGATCATGTATTTAATTGATATCTTTATAACTAGTCTTTTATTTAAATTGATTAGTGTTTTTATATGATTTTAGAATTAGATAATGTCGAATTTTATTTTAAAGAAAAACGCATTCTCAATGGCATCTATCTTAAAGCGCAAACAGGCGAAGTTACTGGCATACTAGGAAGTAATGGCAGTGGTAAAAGTTGCATACTGAATATTATTTTTGGCACACTGAAACCAAAATACAAACTGATTCGTTTAGACAACAAGCCCATTTTAAAACCACTTTATCAAACAAAACTGGTGAAGTATCTACCTCAACTGCCTATAGCACCTAATAGCTTGAAACTAAAAACTGCTTTCAAATTATTTCAAGTAAATTGGGAGGAATTTACGTCGCATTTTGAAACCTTTACAATTTATAAAAATAATAGACTCAGACAGCTTTCTGGGGGTGAACGCCGAGTAGTAGAGACCTATTTACTTTTAAAAAGTTCCACAAAAATCATTCTTTTAGATGAACCTTTTTCGCATGTGGCCCCTTTGTATATACAAACCATAAAAAAACTAATTTCGGAAGAAAAGCAACGAAAAATCATCATTATTACCGATCATCTATATCGAGATATTATCGACACAAGCGATAATTTGTATTTAATAAAAGATGGAAACTCTAAATTAATCACAGACTTAAAAATGCTTGAAGATTTTAAATACATCAGTCAAAATACCTTTTAAAAAAAGAAACTATTTCCATTGAAATAGCTTCTTATTTTCTACATATTTATATGGACTATCCACATTTAGATGAACCACAGTCTTTACAAGTTAAGCAGCCCTCTTGATAAATTAAATTTTCAGAACTACAGTTAGAACACATTTGTCCTTTGGCATGAGTTCCATCTTCCACATAACGTTTTATGGCACGAACCACACCGTTTTTCCATGTATTTATAGATTCGCTATCCAATTGTAAGCTATTTATTAAATCTACAATTTTATCAATAGGCATCCCATGACGCAAGGTACTTGAAATCAGTTTCGCATAATTCCAATATTCTGGGTTGAATTTATGAGACAGACCTTCAATTGTCGTTTTATAGCCTCTTATATTTTTATATTGAAAATCGTAACGAGAGCTACCATCTTCATTTCTATTTTTAATTATAAGCCCTTTGTTTGCCCATCTTGGTATTAAAATACCATCTTCATCATCAGCAAGACCCGTAAACACTTCATAAGGTTTTCCGTCAATTAAGCCTATAAAAGCAATCCATTTTTCTTTATTATTTTGAAAGCGAACCACATCTGCCTCTAACACTTGAGGTCTTTTTGTTGGAAAATGAGTTAAGGTTTCCTGTTCTTCTTCTTTCTTTTCTTCGTTTGAAATTAAAACACCAGAACGTGAACCATCACGATAAACAGTTACTCCTTTACAACCTGCTTCCCATGCTTCCATATATAATTGCCCTACCAACTCTTCGGTAGCATCATTTGGTAAATTGATGGTCACACTAATAGAATGGTCTACCCATTTTTGTACAGCACCTTGCATGCTTACTTTACTCATCCAATCGACATCGTTAGAGGTCGCTTTGTAGTAAGGTGACTTTTTAACCATAGCATCTAGTTCCTTTTGGTCGTAATTATTCGAAACCTCAAAACCATTCACTTCCATCCATTGTTTAAATCTGTGATGGAATACCACATATTCCTCCCAAGAGTCTCCTACTTCATCCACAAAATCTACGCGTACATTTTTATCGTTAGGGTTTACTTTTCTTCTACGTTTGTAAACTGGCATAAAAACAGGTTCAATTCCTGAAGATGTCTGGGTCATTAAACTAGTAGTTCCTGTAGGAGCAATGGTTAACAAAGCAATATTTCTACGTCCATGTTCCAACATTTCGTAATACAGCTTATCATCTGCTTCTTTTAAACGTTGGATAAATGGATTGTTTTTTTCACGTTCAGCATCAAAAATGGCGAAAGCCCCTCTATCTTTTGCTGCATAAACTGAAGCTCTATATGCTTCAATTCCTAATGTTTTGTGTACTTCAACAGAAAAAGCATTTCCTTCTTTACTTCCATATTTAATTCCTAAAGCAGCAAGCATATCACCTTCAGCAGTGATGCCTATTCCAGTTCTACGACCTTCGTTTGCTTTGGTTTGAATATTTAACCATAAATTTCTTTCAATTGCCTTTACTTCATCGGCTTCTGGGTCTGCATCAATTTTAGCTATAATAGCGTCTATTTTTTCCAATTCAAGATCGATAATATCATCCATAATACGTTGTGCGACATGGATGTGTTTTTTAAACAATTCGAAATTAAAAGATGCTTGCTCAGTAAACGGATTTTCTACATAAGAAAATAAATTAATAGCTAACAGTCTGCAAGAATCATATGGACACAACGGAATTTCGCCACACGGATTTGTAGACACCGTTTTATAACCTAAATCTGCATAACAATCTGGAACCGATTCGTTGATAATGGTGTCCCAAAATAAAATACCTGGTTCAGCTGATTTCCATGCGTTATGAACAATCTTTTTCCAAATTTTATTGGCTTCAATGGTTTTTGAGAATTTTGGGTTTTGACTAAAAATTGGATATTTCTGAGTATAGGTTGAATTCGCTTTTACAGCTTTCATAAACTCGTCATCAATTCTTACCGAAACATTAGCTCCAGTCACTTTACCTTGCTCTAATTTAGCATCAATAAAGTTTTCGGAATCTGGATGATTAATTGAAACCGATAACATTAAAGCTCCTCGACGGCCGTCTTGCGCCACTTCGCGAGTTGAATTAGAATAACGCTCCATAAAAGGTACAATGCCTGTAGAGGTTAACGCTGAATTTTTTACAGGAGAGCCCTTAGGGCGAATGTGAGATAAATCGTGACCAACTCCTCCACGGCGTTTCATAAGTTGCACCTGTTCTTGGTCAATCTTCATGATACCACCATAGGAATCTGAATCACCTTCATTTCCTATCACGAAACAATTTGAAAGCGATGCGATTTGGTATGGATTACCAATTCCAGCCATCGGGCTTCCTTGAGGCACGATGTATTTAAAATCTTTAATTAAATCGAAAATAGTTTCTTCGGATAATGGATTTGGATATCGCGACTCAACTCTTGCTATTTCCTTAGCAATACGTTTGTGCATATCGTTTGGTGTTAACTCGTATAAATTACCTTTAGAATCTTTCAAAGCATATTTATTGATCCAAACGCGAGCAGCTAAATCATCGCCTTTAAAATATTTTACTGAGGCCTGAAAGGCATCATCTTGTGAATAAGTAGGAGGAAGTACTTTCTCTTGGGTTTTTGTTGGCATGTTTTGGATTAATTAAAAAATTTATATTCTTTTTTTGAAAACATAAAGAACGTAAAAATTTTACACTTAAAACATGACTAAAATCATAAAGTTTACAAGAAATTTACATAAAATCCTGTTTATCAGTAGTGTAAAAATTTATTAACAATAAAAAGTTCACAAATTTTTTATTTTTTATTAAAAGTCAACAACCACGCCTACACCAAGGATTTGCTTCCATTGCACCATTGCTCCTTTGGTTTCATACTCATCTATCTCTTCTGTTTCAACCAGAGTTTTTACATCGTTATCATACTTTAAGTGGGAACCAAAATTAGCTTTCATGAAGTTATTAACTTTAAAATCGAAATTAATTTGCCAATCGATATCAATATTTCCAAACTCGTTTATATAATCTGTATAAAAACTAACATAATTAGTAAGTAAGACATTCTGAAAAATTTCTTTTTCGTAGATACTTGTTAATAAAATTCCAAATTCATTTCTAATGCGCTCTCCTTCTTCAAGTATGTTCCCTTGATCATCATAAACTGCAGGAGTAACTCCAAAAGAACCAGAATTAGCCAACGTATCGTCTAAAACAAACGTTGTTTTAACAGTTAGGGGTGAAAAGTAAAACGAAAACTCTTCAATGTTTTTTCCATATTCAATTCCTCCTCCAACAAACAAATAACCTGGAGCCATAAATCTGGACAAAACATTTGTATCGTCTGGATAATTATACCCTTTAGTGAATTGTGTTTTAAAATGAAATCTGGAAGAAAAAAACCAATTGGTAAATTCGTTCCTTCTAAAGCCTAAGGTAGAGCTTACATCCAGGATATCATCCGTTTTTCTTAAGCCTTGATTTTCTTGCTTATTAATTCCATAACGAGAAATTAAAATACTTTGCCACACGAGATGTCTATACCTATATTTTAAAGCGCTTTCAAAGTTGAACAATGCTGATATAGAATTACTACCTCCTGCATTCCAATTAACAAAAGCCACTTCACTTAGAAGCACACTAGCTTTGTTGTTTTGAGACCATTTAGGAATATTGATGTTTTCAGTCTTAAAATATAAAGAATCTGGCTGAGCAATGATACACTGAAAACTTACGATAGATAAAATGAATAGAAACTTCTTCATTAACCCGAATTTTTAAAAACTAATAATTGAACTCTCCGTATTGACTTGATATGGTTAACTGTTTTGCATCTGAAGCCTCAACACGACCAATTATTTTAGCATCCACTTGAAACGATTTTGAAATACTTATAATATCTTGAGCTACTTCTGGCGCTACATACAGCTCCATACGATGGCCGCAATTGAACACCTGATACATTTCCTTCCAATCTGTTTTAGATTGCTCTTGAATAAGCTTAAACAAAGGAGGAACTGGAAACATATTATCTTTAATGATATGAAGATTATCGATAAAATGAAGAATTTTTGTTTGAGCTCCACCTGAACAATGAATCATTCCATGGATATCTTTACTATTATATTTGGATAAGATGTTTTTAATAATTGGCGCATAAGTTCTCGTAGGAGAAAGCACTAATTTCCCTGCATCAATAGGCGAATTTTCCACAGTATCAGTTAGCTTAACCTGCCCTGAATAAACCAAATCTTCCGGAACAGTGGCATCAAAACTCTCTGGGTACTTAGTAGCAAGGTATTTATGAAACACATCATGTCTAGCAGAAGTTAAGCCATTACTCCCCATACCTCCATTATACTCTTTTTCATAGGATGCTTGGCCAAACGATTCTAAACCAACAATCACATCGCCTGCCTGTATGTTAGCATTATCTATAACATCTTTACGTTTTATTCTAGCTGTTACTGTAGAATCTACAATAATAGTTCGTACTAAATCTCCAACATCTGCAGTTTCTCCTCCTGTTGAATGAATGGTTACACCAAATGATTTAAGATCTGAAATAAGTTCTTCTGTTCCATTAATTATAGCAGCAATCACTTCTCCAGGAATCAGGTTCTTATTTCTTCCAATTGTAGACGACAACATGATATTATCTGTTGCACCAACACACAGCAAATCGTCAATATTCATGATAAGTGCATCCTGAGCAATACCTTTCCAAACTGAAATATCTCCTGTCTCTTTCCAATACATATAAGCTAATGCACTTTTTGTACCAGCTCCATCTGCATGCATAACCAAGCAATAATCAGAATCATTTGTTAAATAATCTGGCACAATCTTACAGAAAGCCTTAGGAAAAAGCCCCTTATCGATATCTTTTATGGCATTATGAACATCTTCTTTTGAGGCAGAAACACCTCTTTGAGAATACCTTTTGCTTATTTCTTCGCTCATGACGTTTTATTGAAATGCAAAAGTAATAATTGTTATTTACTTAATTGTTAATTATAGGATTGGAATTGATAATTGTAGGCTCGTTTCTATCAGTTTTAACTTTTCTTTTAGAACCTCCAAAATAATAATTAAGTCCCAAAGCCATTCTCCAATAAACATCGTCTGAATTTCCATAAATTCTACCATCAAGCTCATCACTAAAAAGCAAATTATAATCTGAAAATAATTTAATACCTATTTTATCTGAAATAAGATACTCAACACCTAATCCTCCTTGTGCTTTTGCTTCCGATTGCTCAAAATAGTTAGAGGCATTTACGCCTCCTCCAACAAACACATAAGGTGTGAATTTTTTGTCTGGAAAGATAGTCCCTTCCAAGTTTACATCGAAAGACATATACCCTTCATTAAAAGCATCCTTGAAAGCAATGTTAAACTTATTATAACTGAAATTAATATTTAAATGAGGAACTACATATCTTTTATAACCAAAATGCATGTAAATTTCAAACATGGGATTTGAATAATCTCCATTTGGGACTGCAGTCCCAAAAGCCATATCTACCACATTATCCCCTCTCAATGTATTAAACCCTAATTTTAATTTACTACTCTTTTGAGCCATTCCATTCAAACCTGCTAAACCAAGGAATATTAGAATTAAATATTTATAACACCTTTGCTTTTTTTTCATTTTAAAAGAATTTTTCTTTCAATAACACGCTATAATTCAGTGCAATATAACAAATAATCAATAAGTTAGACTTGAAAACAAATATATTGCCTGGTAAATAAAAAAAGTGCACACATAAAAAAAAAACACTCTATAAGTTAAATTTTGCAATTTAACTTATAGAGTGTTTTAATTATATCTTTAAAAATAAAGAATATTTAAATGGTATTTTCCATTAAATAAATAATATTAAATCTATAAAGCTGGTTGTTCGTGAACTACCAGGTCGTGTTGTGCATTCACTTTTGTATTTTCATTATTTTTTTGTGAAAATATTAAAGTTGCTGCCATAAGCATAAGTACACTTATAATGAGCCTTTTCATGTTAAATAGAATAATTGATTAATAGCAGTGCTAAATTACTAAAAAAGAGCATACAGGAAGTTGCATTTATCAATTTTTCGTTGATTTACAAATTAAATCAGACAAACGACATTTCACTTGATTTTTGACCAAAAAAAAACCTGTTTTTACACAGGATTTTTTTTTAACTTAAAGAAAATGTTTATTTGGTAAATAACAATTCTCTGTATTTTGTTAATGGCCAAAGTTCATCATCCACCAACAGTTCTAACTTATCGCAATGATATCTAATTTCATCAAAAATTGGTTTCACTTTGTTACAATAAGCACTAGCTTTTTCTTCTAAGTTTTCAATGTTATTAGCTACTTTTCTTTCATTCGTCATTTTGGTAACATTCGAATTAATAGATTCGATATGACCAGAAATTTCTTCAATAAGAGTCATTTGCTCCTTAGCTAGTTTTTTAAATCCTGTACCATAAATTTCTTTTAAACCCTTGACGTTTTTAATCAATCTATTTTGATATCTAACTGCTATTGGAACCACGTGATTTCTAGCAACATCACCTAAAACACGACCTTCTATTTGAATATGCAACACATATTCTTCCATTTCAATTTCGTAACGAGAAATAGATTCAACCTTATTCATAACTCCTAAATCTTCAAAAAGACTTAAAGTCTTTTTAGACACTTTTGCTTTTAAGGCTTCAGGAGTTGTTTTATGATTACTCAATCCACGTTTTTTGGCTTCTTTTTCCCATGCTTCACCATAACCATTTCCTTCAAATAAAATGTTTTTAGATTTTTTAATATACTCTCTTAATATATTAAAGATAGCCTCGTCTTTCTTTAAACCTCTACTTTTAATTAGGGCGTCGACTTCTTTCTTAAACTCAATTAACTGATTAGCAACTATGGTATTTAAAACAGTCATTGGATTAGCACAATTAGCTGTTGAACCAACGGCTCTAAACTCAAATTTATTTCCAGTAAAAGCAAAAGGAGATGTTCTGTTTCTATCTGTATTATCTAATAAAATTTCAGGAATTTTTCCAACCACATTTAATTTAAGGTCTGTTTTTTCTTCTGGAGACAACTTACCATTTGTAACGTTCTGTAATTCATCTAAAACACTAGTTAGCTGTTCTCCTATAAATACTGAAATAATAGCCGGAGGCGCTTCGTTAGCACCTAATCTATGATCATTACTAGCAGAAGCTATAGATGCTCTTACTAATTCTTCGTTATCATAAACAGCTTTAATAGTATTTACAAAAAAGGTTAAGAACTGAAGATTACTCATAGGTGTTTTTCCTGGACCTAATAAATTTACTCCAGTATTAGTACTTAAACTCCAGTTGTTATGTTTTCCAGACCCATTAACACCTTTAAAAGGTTTTTCGTGAAACAGGACTTTAAAATCATGACGTTCAGCTACTTTATCCATCACATCCATTAATAAGGAATTATGGTCTACAGCTAAATTGGCTTCATCGAAAACTGGAGCTAATTCGAACTGATTTGGAGCTACTTCGTTATGTCTGGTTTTAACGGGAATACCAAGCAACATGCATTCTGTTTCAAGATCACGCATATATTGCATAGCTCTGTTTGGAATGGTACCAAAATAATGGTCGTCTAATTGTTGTCCCTTTGCAGAAGAATGACCAAGTAACGTCCTTCCAGTTAACTGAATATCTGGTCTAGAAGCAGCGAGACCCCTATCTATTAAAAAATATTCTTGTTCCCAACCTAAAGAAGCATTTACTTTTTTAACATTTTTATCAAAATACTTACAAACGTCTACAGCAGCATTATCAATTGCTTGCAAAGCTCTTAATAGAGGCGTTTTGTAATCTAAAGCTTCACCAGTATAAGATACAAACACTGTAGGAATACATAAGGTTGTACCATAAATAAAAGCAGGAGATGTTGGATCCCAAGCTGTATAACCACGAGCTTCAAAGGTGTTTCTAATTCCTCCATTAGGAAAGCTAGAAGCATCTGGTTCTTGTTGAACTAATTGTCCTCCTCCAAATTTTTCAATGGCACGTCCATTACCTATAGGCTCAAAAAAAGCATCGTGTTTTTCGGCAGTAGAACCTGTTAAAGGTTGAAACCAGTGTGTATAATGCGTTGCTCCTTTAGAAATAGCCCATTCTTTCATTCCTGTTGAGATATGATCTGCAACAACTCTATCGATTTTAGTGCCATTTTGCATGGCATCCATAACGCTATTAAATGCTTCTTTTGTTAAATATTGACGCATCTTATCTTCGTTAAAAACATTCTGTCCAAAAAGTTCGGATCTACGAACTTTTTCTTCAATCTTAATAGGTTTTCTATTTAGTGATTTTTTAATTGCGTGAAATCTTAAAGTTGACATAATCTATTTGTTAGTTGTAAGTGGTTATATGGGGCAAATTTATAAAAAATATCGAAAAACAAACAAGCAACCCCTATTTTTTTAGGGGTTACTTGTAAAAAATATCGAAAAACAAGATAGACTACCCTATTTATCGTTTAAAAATGCTAAAATTATAAACATTGAATAGGCTGTTAAAATAACAAATCCCTTAAGCCTTCCAATTTCGAACTTTTTTGGAAGTAACATAAAAGGGATTAAGATAAATGCAAAGCCCAACATCCAGAAAATGTCATTTGTCAAAATTTTTGGGTTATCTAGCCCTATAGGAGATATCATAGCAGTTATTCCAAGAACAGACGCAATATTAAAAATATTAGAACCAATTAAATTCCCTAAAGAAATGGCTTTTTCTTGTTTTAAGGCTGCAATTACCGATGCCGCTAATTCTGGAACACTCGTCCCAATAGCTACCATGGTTACAGAAATAACACGTTCGCTAACACCAAAATTAAAGGCCATTTCTTTAGCTCCTTGAACCAACCACTCACTACCAAAATAAAGAGCAAATCCACCAATTAACAGCCAAATAATCAACTTAATATTAGACGTCTTTTTTAAGGCATCATTTACTTCTTCAACAGGTTCTAAATTATTATTTTTTGATTTCTTAATTAATATATATAGAAAAACAATTAGTGAAAGAAATAAAATCAAACCTTCATTAAAATCTAAGACATTTCCACTTTTTAAAAAAAAGTACAGGACAATGGATAAGAGCATCATCATCGGCCAATTAAGTTTATAGAAGTCGTGACTAATTGTTAAAGGCGAAATAATTGCTGTGATACCTAAAACCAATCCTATGTTAGCAATATTAGAACCAATGACATTTCCTAGTGCAATGTCTGGAGAACCATCTAATGCGGCTTGTAAACTAACTAATAATTCTGGAGCCGAAGTTGCAAAAGACACTACTGTCATCCCAATTACAAGCTTAGATATATTAAATTTAAACGATAAAGCAACCGAAGCTCTCACTAAAAACTCTCCACCAACAACTAATAAAATTAACCCTAATACAACCCAAACTAAACTCATAAACAAAATTTTTGGCGAAGATAACATTTCCTAAGATAAGTTAATGAAAACTAAAAATTTCGTTAAATAACTATATTGGTAGTTGTATAACTAGAAAAATAGTTATATGTTTGAATTATAAAATTAACATCATGCAAAAACTCACAAATAAAGAAGAAGAAATTATGCATATTTTATGGGTGCTAGAAAAAGCATTTGTTAAAGATGTGCTTGCTGAAATAAAAGAAGACAAACCACATTATAATACACTTTCAACTATTATAAGAAATTTAGAAGAGAAAGGTTATGTAGGCTATCATGCTTATGGCAAAACACATCAGTATTTCCCTATTATAACAAAAGAAGCTTATAAAGAACGTTTTATGAATACAGCCATAGACAACTATTTTAATAGCTCTTACAAGAATGTGGTTTCCTTTTTTGCTAAAGAAGAAAAAATAAGTGTCGAAGATTTAAAAGAAATCATAGCCTTAATTGAAAACAAAGAGTAATTATGGAATATTTTATTAAAGCATCAGTCGTTTTAGGCATTTTTTACATCTGTTACAAACTATTTCTACAAAAAGAAACATTTTATAATGCCAATAGATGGTACCTGTTTTTAGGCTTATTAGTGTCAACTTTAGTTCCTTTATTAGTTATTCCAATCTATGTTGAATATACAGAATTAACATTGCCAAACAGTTTAGTATCTGATAGCTCATTAAACGATACTGTTGAGAATTCCATTACTTTTTTTCAATTGATTAATTGGATCTATTTATTTGGTTTTGCTTTCTTTTTTGGAAAGTTAGTTATCGAATTTGCCTCTTTGTTTGTACTCATAAAAAACAATAAAAAAAAGAAAGTAGGCCGTTTCACATTTATTGAAACAACAAACAATGTACCTCCTTTTTCTTTTTTTAACTGGATTGTATATAATCCTAGTCACTTTCATGAAAACGAGTTATTACATATTATTAATCATGAAAAAGTGCATGCTAAACAATTTCATTCAATAGATGTTATGCTGTGTCAAATAAGTTGCATCGTGTTTTGGATAAACCCAATTTGTTGGCTATACAAAAAAGAATTACAACAAAATTTAGAGTTCATTGCAGACAATAAAGCCCAAGAAATTTCCGAATGTGAGAAAAGTTACCAACGTTTATTAGTTAAAGCTAGTTTAACCAACCATCAATTGATGGTTACAAATAATTTTTATAATTCATTAATCAAAAAACGAATCGTTATGTTACACAAATCAAAATCAAACAAATTAAATGTTTGGAAGCTATTTTTAGTTCTTCCACTATTAGGGCTCTTTTTAATGAGCTTTAACACCAAAGAAGTTTATATTAATACTTCTGGTTTAGATCAAACCTTAACCACTAATTTATCAGAAAAAGCTACTGTGATTATCACTAAAGATTTCACAGATACAGAATTAGAAAAAATTAAAAACAAATTGTTACAGGAAGGATTGACATTAAAATTTAAAGGCGTTAAGCGAAATACAGCTAATGAAATTATCGCCATTAAAATTGATGTCAAATCTAAGGAGTCTAGTGCTAATTATAACACAAATGGTATGGCACCAATTGCTCCTATTAAAATTAGTTTTAATACAGACGGAAATCAAATTTCTATTGGAAACGTTTCTATTCAATCCAGCAAACACACAATGGCTTTTATAACTAAAGATGGACATGCACATAAAATAAATTCTAGTGATGAGAGTGAAAATGTTTTTGTTTTATCTACAGATGATAAGGACTCTAACAAAGAATTTGAAATTGTATCTAATGGCGGTATCGTTTTTACTAGCGAAGATGGCGAAATACAAACTATTAAAGATGGAGATGGTACTATCGAGATCATTACAATTTCTGATGATGGAGATGGAGAAACATTAGTCTATGATACTAAGAGTCACGGCAAGTCTAAAAAAGTATGGCTTACAAAAGAAGAAACATCGGGTGACCATGAAGAAAAAAACTATGAAGTAAAAATTATATCTCCTGATAAAGATGGCCTTCATTTTACGACTCAAGACCCTCATACAAAACAAAAAGTAAAAATTGTGAAAATGAATGCTAAAGATGGGGCTGTTATTACAAACAATGGTGGAACACCACTTTTTTTCATAGATGGAAAAGAAATTACTAAAGAAGAGATGGAAAAAATTAACCCAGACATCATAGCTAGTGTCAATGTATTAAAAGGTGAGAAAGCTATTGAAAAGCATGGTGAGAAAGCTAAAGACGGCATTGTAGAGATTATAACTAAAAAATAAAACCTCAAAGTAACTTTATAAAAAAACCCCAACATAAGTGTGGGGTTTTTTCAATATAAATCGTTCTTATTTAATCAAAATCTTTTTTTCAATTGATTTATCATCTGAAGTTAATTTAACCAGGTACAATCCAGAATTTAGAGTTAAATCTACAAAAGTATTATTATTAATTTTTTGGGATAACAATTGTCTACCATCTACTGAGAACACATCGATTTTTGTTTCGGAAGTGATACCGTTTATAAACAACCTACCACTTGTTGGGTTAGGATATAAACTCACTTTTAATTCTTGAGCTTCAGCAATACTTAAATTTTGTTCCCAAGTTTCACCAACCATATTTCCCCAGATATATTCTATTAAATCTGGCTGATCAATAAAGGGATTTCTATTAAACTGCCAGTTGTAAATAACGTTATTTCTGTTCATTTCAAAATCGTCTGGAGGATCATTTCTATGCCACTCTAACAAGGTTTGTAAATCTCCTAACTGTCCAGGGATGCCATCTGGATAACCATTAACAATTTCTAAACCGTTATATCTTACAGCTAAATAAAAAACGCCTCTGGCAACATCTCCTTTAAAACCACCTAAGGTTCCAGTTGGTCCATTATATTCGCCATAAAACTGATTGCCACGACTGCTATTTTCTGGACCATCTACAGCTCTTAACCCATGAGCATCGGAGTTTCCATGACGTAAAGAATCGGCTTTAGTTGTCCAAAACACATCTATACCATCTGCAATTTCATCTTCTTCAATACTATAATATCCTGCTCTTGATCTTGGGAAAGTATGTTCTCTGTTCCATTTTCCAGTATTTACAGAAGATAGTTGAAAATCTAATTTAGCACGACCTTGTTCTTGGTATACCAACCAAACCTGATTGCTGTTTTCAGGGTTTTGGTCTGCCTCTTTTAAAATATCAATAACATCGGTATATGTTTGGGCTCTAACCACATTCGGATCCGCAATAATATCTTGTAAAGCCTGACGTAAATCAACACCAGACAACTGATCCAAGCTGCTATAATACCCATCAGGTTGCGTGCTAGACACTATACCATAAGTGGCATTTATTGGTGTACCGAAAGCAGCCATTGTAAAATCGTTATCAACCACTCGGAGCTTTAAGAAATTATTATTAGGTATGTATGGCCATTGTAGGTTTGAAAACTTTACAAGTGGCTCTTCGTCTCCTTCATCTAAAGTATCATCTATTAAAGTAATGGTTGTAGAAATGGTATTTTGACCAGATGGAATTGTAATTGTAGTATTTCCAGTAAAATCGTCTGTTGTAAAACCATAATTATCTAATGTAAAACTAAATTCGAAATTGGAGGTTACATTTTGTTGTGCTGTAAAGACTATATCAAAAACATCACCTTCATTGTATTGAGTTTGCGAAGTAGAAATAGAAATAGCATTAAAAATATCTCCACTACCATCATTCAATAATCTAGGTGTAGGAGTTGTTACTGTATAACTTCCATCGTTATTACGTTGAATAGAATTTGTATTATTACTTGAGCCTTCATTAATTTGCTCAGTAACCCCTAAAAGGGCCATTAATTCAGTATCATCTGCATCACTTGTATCATAAACTAAAGCATCAATTAAATTCGTTTGAGTTGCAAGAGTGCCCTCAGGAAAATCCGTTTCATCACCTAAATATATAGCAACAGCATCTGCTCCATTTTGAATCACATTAGCTGCTATTAATAATTGAGGAAATGGCTCAACAGCATCACTTCCAATTAAAAGCAAACCATTATTATCTGTAGTAAATCCATCTAAATCAATTGTGAAATAGCTTGAATCTGCACCAGATGAAGAACCGTTAAAAAACACCAACACATAGCCATCCAGTAAGGCGTTTGGAGTATCGGATTTTAATTCTACAAATTCTTTATCATCTATTCCTGGAGAATCACAATCTAGTTCGTTTATTACTAATTGTGCATAAGAAAGTTGTCCTAGCATTAGGAAACTTATTAAAGTAATTATTTGTTTCATTCGGGAGAATTTTAGCAAATGTAATCAACTCTTTGACTTAATTTCGTTTCTGAATTATTAAATAGTTAATTTTAACACTTTATGAATAAAAAAAGGAATGTATCTTTGCAATAAGATGACAAAAAAATTCTTTAAAATACTCGCTAAATTAAATAAAATAATACTTCCAAGCTATACAAAACAACGTTTAGACTTAAGTAAAGCCAGTAAATTTCAAATGGCTATTTTTGGTTGGAAACTTTATGTTACCAAAAACGCCCTAGATTAATTCAAGTTTTTTTTGAAATTTCATTTAAAAAGGAATATATTTGCATCCTCAAAAATGGCCTCGTGGCGCAACTGAATAGCGCACTTGATTACGGCTCAAGAGGTTACTGGTTTGAATCCAGTCGAGGTCACTAATAAAACCAGTATCTTACAACGTTTTTGTAAATACTGGTTTTTTCATTTGCACACTATTTTCAGAAAAAACAAGATTTCTTTTTTAACCTTTTTAAAGTTTAATTCACCTCTATTTAGAACCAACATTTAACAACACTTTAGATTTAAATTCTCTTTAACAAGGCAAACAATTCATAAATTTGTTAAGTAGAAGAATGAAAACTGAAAAGACCATATGGACTATTGGGCACTCTACCAGAACAAAGGAAGAGTTTATAGATATGTTGCAATCTTTTAATATTCTAAAATTAGCAGATGTTAGACAATTTCCAGGTTCTAAAAAATTTCCACAATACAATAAAGAGGCATTAAAAACCACTTTAAAACAACATCAAATCGATTATTTTCATTTCCTATCATTAGGAGGTCGAAGAAAAGTAAATCCCGATTCGAAAAATACGGTTTGGAACCATCCTTCTTTTAGAGCTTATGCTGATTATATGGAAACTGAAAAGTTTAAGGAAGCCCTTAGAGAACTTGAAGCATTCGCAACTAATGAAAGGACTGCCATTATGTGCTCAGAAGCAGTGTGGTGGAGTTGTCATCGTTCTATGATTGCTGATGCTTTAAAATCTAAAGGATGGCAAGTTTATCATATTATGAATCTTAATAAACAAACGGAACACCCATATACCAAACCAGCAAAAATAATTGATGGTCTATTAAGCTATCATAATTAGAGCCTCCTTGACTATGAATCTATTGTTTGTTTATTTTACAATTTTGTTTGGTTTTTTATCTAACGAAACTTCAATATTAACTATCTAAATTAGGATTATTGATAAAATTCATGGTCACATTAAAAAAGCTATTTAACCATACTATTAGATTCATATCAATTCCTATTATTCCATGCACATCCAAAAACTACATACCATCCAAAATCACCATTAGACCAGGCCACATCAATACCAGTTCTTATTTTAAATTTACGTGCAATTAAATACCGGAAACCACCTCCATAATTATATACTAGTAGTGAATCATTAAATGACACTTTTTCTGTTGGCGCTTTTGCTAAACCAGCAAAACCAATAGCGCTCCATCTAAACGCAAAATCGTACCTTTGTTCAGTTTCTAACACATAGACCTGATTTCCCTGATATCTTGCCATTGGCACTCCACGTAATGAAACACTAGGTTCTAAATAAAATGGTGCATCACCAAATTGAAACTGCGTGTCTAAACGTAAGCCACTAACCCATTTTGGAGATACTTGAAAATACTTAATGATTGCCAGGTTAAAATTTTGAAAATTATAATCACTTCCTGTCCAGTCTGCATTTACACGATATTCTGAAGTTATGTACCATCCAGAATCAGGTGTAAAAACATTATCACGTTTGTCGTATTCCATATTAACACCCAAACTACTAATATTACTTTTTAAATCTTTTTCTTTTACAAAATCGGGTAATTCAAAATGCTCGAATTCTGGAGTTATTTTATTTAATCCGTAAAAATATTCTAATCCTAAAAACAAACCTGTATCGCTTATCTCTCTTAAAACGGAAGCAAATGCACCAATAATTCTAAAATTAAAATTAAATTCCTGCTCACCAACAAGAGGTAGGTTTCTATAGAAATCCATATTAACATCACCATAAACAGCTCCAACTCTATACTTTAAATGATACTTTGGTAAAGATGCCATACGCATACCTCCAAAACCCCAAGTTTTATTTGCCGTATACCCAATAAATCCAGCAGTTATATTTGGTGGAATATACTTTCCTTCTTCTTGCACTTTATTAGGTTTAATAAAAACAGGAGCTAGCATAAGTCCTAAACCACCTAATGCTGGCTCGGTAACAATCTGTGGAACGGGAATAAAACCATTGTAGTCTATTAAAGCATCACTCATGTCCAGCTGTCCATCCAATGAATCTTTTAATACTTTTAAACTAAATTTCTGATTTTTATCTTTAGAAGAATTAGGTTTTGTTTGAGCTGAAACGAAAAGCAATTTGAAACAAAAAATAATTATTAAAAAAATTACTTTTATATTAAACTGAAAGAAGAATGGTCGCATAAAAAACTTTTTAAAAAATTTAGGTTATTATTAAAGATAAATTTCTAACCCAAACCTTAGTAATAATAAAATACACTTTTTGAATTTAGAGAATTTCCAAATTCATATTTTTTTAAAGCAACCATATTAGACACTTACTCTAGGTTCTATTTATTGTATTGTCTAATTTAAACTCGCTTTTATCATAAAGCATTTTATATAATTACTGCAACAATTTAATTCGCTTATGCTTAAAAAAATATGGTTTCTGCAACGACATTTACAGTTAAATTTTTTAGTAAAATACACAATTGAATTTATTTCATCATTCTTGTCAACTTAAAGAACTTCTTGTAACTTTCAGGAATGTTGGAAATATCCAATAATGATCCTGGCACCATATATGGGTAAATCTCTTCATACGTTTGCACATTGTACAAACCTACTCTTTTACTTATATGGCTACGGTCTAGTTCTTCTGGACCATTAAGTCCAGCAGCAGCTACTAATTCTAAGAAACTATGGATAGTTGCTTCATGATATCTTTTTGCTCTTGGTGCTTTATCGTCAACTACCAACCCTTTTATTAATGAACGGTTTTGAGTTGCAACACCAACAGGACAGGTATTTGTATTACATTGTAAGGCTTGTATACAGCCAATAGAAAGCATCATAGCACGTGCACTGTTGCAACCATCTGCACCTAATGCCATGGCTCTAGCCATATGAAAACCTGTTATTATTTTCCCAGCAACTATGACTTTAATATCATCTCTTAATCCAAATCCTACTAAGGTGTCGTGAACAAAAATAAGTCCTTCTCTCAGAGGCATACCCATTGAATTTGAAAATTCAACTGGAGCAGCACCTGTACCTCCTTCTCCACCATCAACTGTAATAAAATCTGGTTGAATTCCTGTATAAATCATGGCTTCACAAAAATCCATAAATTCTTGTTTTCTACCCAAACACAATTTAAAGCCAATTGGTTTCCCATCAGATAGATCCCTTAGTTTTTTAATAAAATACATAAACTCAATAGGATCAGAAAATGCAGAATGGGAAGGTGGTGAATGCACTGCGATATGTGGTTTGATATGCCTAATTCTTGCAATTTCTTCAGTATTCTTAGACGCTGGCAAAATTCCACCATGACCTGGTTTTGCTCCTTGAGATAATTTTATTTCAATCATCTTTACTTCAGGCAGGATTGCATTTTCTCTAAAAGTAACCTCATTAAAAGTACCATCATCATGTCTACAACAAAAATAACCTGTTCCTATTTGCCAAATTAGATCTCCACCATACTTTAAATGGTAATCACTAATCCCACCTTCACCAGTATTATGAGCAAAATTTCCCATTTTAGCTCCTTTATTCAATGCCATAATTGCATTATCACTTAAAGAACCAAAACTCATAGCTGAAATATTAAGCAGACTTGAAGAATAAGGTTGCTTACAATCTTTTCCTCCAATTAATAATCTTGGAAACTCACCAATATCTTTAGGATTATTTTTTGCATACATGGAGTGCTCCATCCATTCGTAACCTGAATGATAAATATCCATTTGAGTTCCAAATGGTTCTGTATCATTTTGTCCCTTAGCTCTTTGATAAACTAAAGATCTTAAGATACGGTTTATTGGTCGTCCTTGCGTATCTGTTTCTACAAAGTATTGCATAATTTCAGGTCTAATAGACTCCAACATATACCTGATACGACCAATAAGTGGAAAGTTTCTTCTTATACTACGTTTTTTTTGAAGCAAATCAAAAACACCTAAAAGAATAAGCGGAATTACAACGAAGTAAGCCCATAAAATTGGTGGCCAAAGAAGTGCAAGTAAAGCTATGGACACCGTTAAAACAATTGAAATAATTATAAAATATTCACGAACTTTCATAAAGTAAATTAATTATCATGTTAAAAAGAAGCCATCCTAAATAGTGGTTTTCTTTATCCAAAATCTAAATTAAAAAAATATATCAATCTAGTCTATAATTTCTTAAACTATTATAGTAATTGTTTTTAGTTATAAAAAATAACTCTTGAAAAATTAATACAAGATGTGTAACTATATTTTTTGTTGATTTTTTTGGTTTATTATTGTTTAAAACAAAATTTATGTGACATGTAACTCCTGTTTAACTCAGCATAATTTGACTGCTATGCTTATACTTGTTTTAAACTATTTCTGCGCTTAAGCCAGCTTCTAACAACATCGAACATCTTGGTTCTAATTCTTTATAAGAACCAGTTTTTACAGTACATTTTCCTTTATAGTGAACAATTATTGAGCATTGTTCTGCTTGTTCTGCAGTGTGTTCGCAAGCGTATATAAGTGTATTTATAACATGATCGAACGTATTTACATCGTCGTTATACAATACAATTTCATTGTTGTTTTGCTCTAAAGTGTCAACACTATTTTGCTCCTGTATTTTTTCTTTAGTACCCATTTAAAAAAAAATTATTATCTAATTTAAAAATTTTAATGCTACCCATTGATTTTTTTCGATAGTCTCTACAAGTTTTAATTGATGCTTATTGCATGATTCTTCTATTACTGAAATGTCATCTTTGTAAAACCCACTTAAGAAAAGTACGCCATTTGAGTTTAAACATTTTGTATACGTCTCCATATCGTTTAGCAAAATATTTCGATTGATGTTTGCAATAATAATATCATATTTATTTCCTTTTAACAAATTAGCATCACCTTCTAACACGGTTATATGTTTGCAATGATTACGCTCAACGTTTTCTAAACTATTAATATAACACCAATTATCATAATCTATAGCATCAATTGGTTTAGCACCTTTCATTTCTGCAAGTATTGCTAAAACACCAGTACCACAACCCATATCTAAAACTGATTTTCCTTCAAAATTAGTTTTTAAAATATGCTGAATCATCATATGAGTGGTTTCATGATGCCCTGTTCCAAAACTCATTTTAGGTTCGATAATGATATCATATTTTGTGTCTGGCTTCTCATGAAAAGGTGCTCGTACGGAACAAACATTATCAACAATGATGGGATTAAAATTCTTTTCCCATTCCTGATTCCAGTTAACTTGTTCAATTTCGTTAAACGAATAATGAATTTCAAACTCTCCTGAACTTAAAATTTGAATATCTTCTAAAACGGCATCGTGCCAGTCGTCTTTTTGAATATAAGCCGTAACACCTTCTTCTGTTTCTACAAAACTTTCAAAACCTGCATAACCTAATTCTGCAATTAAAATTTCGGTAGCTGGCTGTAAAGGAGATACCTTAAAATCGTAACCAATATAAATAATATTCGACATCTTTAAAAAGCGTTTACAATAGCGTAAAAATCATCAGCTTTAAGCGCAGCACCACCAATTAAACCGCCATCGACATCTGGTTTTGAAAATATTTCCTTGGCATTAGTTGGCTTCACCGATCCTCCATATAAAATAGACACAGAGTTTGCTGTTTCTTGACCATATTTTTTTGCTAAGGTTTTTCTAATAAACCCATGCATGTCTTGAGCTTGTTCAGGACTTGCTGTTTCTCCTGTTCCAATAGCCCAAACAGGCTCGTAAGCTAAAACGATATTCTTAAAGTTATCTGCTTCTAAATGAAATAATGCCTTTTTTATCTGATTTTCAACAATAGTTTCGTGGTTTCCTGATTTTCTATCTACAAGTTCCTCCCCAAAACAAAAAATAACTCGCATTTTATTGTTCAAAGCTGTATCAACTTTTTTTGCAAGCAACTCATCGGTTTCATTAAAATAAGCTCGACGTTCACTATGCCCTAGAATCACCGTTTGTACGCCAACACTTTTAAGCATCTCTGCACTTATCTCTCCTGTATATGCGCCAGATTCTGCAAAGTGCATGTTCTGTGCAATGACTTCAATTTTTGAGTTTTTTAAAGTCTCGAAAGCAGACCAAAGGTTTGTAAACGTTGGAGCAATCATTACTTCAGCATTAGAAGTTTGTGATTGTTTTTTTAATTCGGTAATTAATGATTGCGTCATTGCTAAATCATTATTCATTTTCCAGTTTCCTGCAACGATATGTTTTCTCATAATTCTTTTATTCTAATGTTACTTTTGGATCTAACCAAGCGTAAATAATATCTACAAAAATATTAATTATTATAAAGAGTAACGCTATAATTAACACAGAACCCATAATAACGGGTAAATCTAATGTGTTTAAAGCATTTACAATTTCTTTACCTAAACCATTCCAACCAAAAATATACTCTACAAAAACAGCCCCAGCCAACATAGAAGCAAACCAACCAGATATAGCTGTAACTACTGGATTTAAAGCATTTTTAACAGCATGTTTTCTAATAATTTGAAACTCAGTTAAACCTTTAGCTCTGGCAGTTCGGATAAAATCTTGATTAAAAACTTCCAATAACGAATTTCTCATGAGCTGAATTACAACTGCCAAAGGACGGATGCCTAACACAATAGCTGGCAAGATTAAATTTTTCCATTGAATGTGCATGGCTTCACCATAATCGTCTAATTCGTATAAACTACCTGTCATTTCCAGATTGGTAAATGCATGAAGTACGTATCCAAACAACCAAGCAAATAAAATAGCACTAAAAAAAGAAGGTACACTCATTCCAATAGTGCTTACAATTTGAATGAGTTTATCCAACCAAGTATCTTTATACAACGCTGATACAACTCCTAAAGTCAAGCCAATTAATAGAGCTATACAAATAGCACTTACGGCTAATACAAAGGTGTTAGGCAAGGTTTCTGCCAACACCTGACTCACTTTTTTTCCTTGTTTGGTAAAAGATTCTCTTAAATATGGAAACTTTAAAACGGTTGTAGAATTACCTAAAGAGAACAACGGAACAGCTGTATATTTGCCATCTCTTAAATAGGTGTACTCTGTTTCAGTTTTTGAGTGAAATGATATAGGAGACAAATCGTTTAAGTAATAGAAATACTGCGTACTTATAGGTTTATCGAAACCATATTTTTGTTTAACTAATGCTAATTGTGCACTGTCTTCATTCTGGCCAAGCATCATTTGTGCAGGATCTCCGGGAAGTACATTAAATAAAAAGAATATGACAGTGACTACTCCAAATAAAGTGAGTAATGCGTAAAAAATTTTATTTAATAGATAGTTTATCAGATTATTCTTTCTTTAATATAATTTCAACGATTGAATCCAAATCTACAATTCCCATTTCTCTAATAATTGTTGAATCTTTAATAACATTTAACGACTCTATTGTTTCGGGATCAATTTGATCTACATAAGATTTTTCGTATTGAACTCCATCAATGATATATAGTAATTTCTCTTCAACAACAATTTCAAGCTCAGGCTCAGGTTTACGTTCTACATCTGGTAAACTTATATCTTCCAAATCGTTCCAATGTACTTTTTGGATAACGGTTCCTTTTTTTAATTTTAAAATACCAGGGCTCGCACGAACAACTGTTTTTAAAGCTTTTTCATCTGAAAGGAAAAAATCGAAATTCAATTTGTACTGTGATTTCATTTGTTGCTTTGCTTCTTCACCAGAAGCTGTTAAACCAATAACTGTGTAACCTTTTTTAATGGCTTCGTCTGAAAATGTTTTCAATTTTACCACACCTTCTTTTTCAGCTGTGTCCAAATTATACATCACAATCATGATTAAATTGTCTTTGTTTAAATAATATTCGGTAAAATCTTCATCCATCGTTTCAATGGAAAAATCTTTTACAGGAGGATCATAACCTTCTTCTATAATTTTTGTTTCAACACCAACGTATTCCCCATCGACTTCAGGATAACTTCCATCGGTTACAAATTCTTTGTCTTCGCCATTCACTTTTAAAGTCCAAGTAAATTCTTGAACAGGTTTTGGCGCATCTTCAGGAATTATCATGCCTTCCATGATGTTTTTACCTACCGCATAAGCTCTAAAATCTATAGATGGTAAATGCATTAAAACATGGTATCCAAACCCTAGACAAGCAATAAAACTGAATAAAGCAACTACAGTTAATCCTAATTTACTAAATATAGGTTTAATGTGCTTTACACCAAAAAATAGAATTAAAATAAGTACTGATAAAATAACATCTTTATAAAAACTTTCCCAAGGAGTTAATGGAATGGCATCTCCAAAACAACCGCAATCTTTCACTTTTTCAAAGTATGCAGAATAAAATGTTAGGAAGGTAAAAAACACGATCATTCCCAACAAACTCCAAACTGTAAATTTAGGCTTGTAACCTATAAGTAAAAAGACACCCAAGATGACTTCAAAAATGACTACAAAAATGGAAATGGCTAGCGCATATGGTTCTAAAAATGTGATATTAAGTACATCTGCACTAAAATATTCTTGTAATTTATACGAAAACCCAAGAGGGTCGTTTAATTTTATTAATCCCGAGATAATAAATAAAACTCCAACAAGTATTCTACTTAACTGTACTATATATTTCATAAAATCTAATTTTTATTTATCGTTTAAATGTATCAAAGCAAAAACTGCATAATTAATCATATCTTGATAATTAGCATCTATACCTTCGCTTACTAATGTTTTTCCTTGATTATCTTCAATTTGTTTAACACGTAATAGTTTTTGTAAAATCAAATCGGTTAGACTACTTACTCGCATATCTCTCCAAGCCTCACCATAATCATGATTTTTATCCATCATAAGCTGTTTGGTAGTAGCCACTTTTTCGTCATAAAGTTTCGTAGCGTCATTAACAGATAAATCTGGTTGTTCTACGACACCTCTTTCAATTTGAACTAAAGCCATTACACAATAGTTTATGATGCCTATAAATTCACTTTCTTGTCCTTCATTTACTTTTTGAACTTCATTTTGTTGCAATCCACGAATACGTTGTGCTTTTATAAAAATTTGATCTGTAAGTGAAGGCAAGCGTAAAATGCGCCAAGCACTTCCATAATCGGACATTTTTTTTAAAAATAAATCTCTACATGTTTTTATAACTGCGTCGTATTGTTTTGAAGTATCTTGCATGAATTAAAATGAATTTTGCGTAAATTTCGCTTAAATAATTAAGAGTTCAAAGTTCTGTATTCAAAGTTTCATTTCTTTATCGAACTTTGACCATGAAATCTTAAATTTTAAACCTTTTTATGGCTATAAACTGCAAAGGCAACCTCATTGATTTATCGACTCCAAAGGTCATGGGAATATTAAATCTAACACCAGATTCTTTTTACGATGGTGGTAAATACAAAAACGAAAGCGACATTTTGTCTCAGGTTTATATGATGTTAAAATTTGGCGCCACCTTTATTGATATTGGAGCCTACAGTTCTCGACCAGATGCTAATCATATTTCTGAAGAAGAGGAGTTAAAACGACTTCTACCTATAATTACTTTAATTCTGAAGGAGTTTCCAGAAGTATTCATGTCTATTGACACCTTTAGAAGTCAAGTAGCTAAAGAAGGTGTAGAAGCTGGAGCTACTTTAATAAATGATATTTCAGCTGGAAAATTAGATGAACACATGTTAGAAACTGTTGCAAAACTTAAAGTCCCTTATATCATGATGCACATGAAAGGGACACCACAAACCATGCAGCAACAAACCAATTACGAGAATTTGACAAAAGACATCTTGTTCTATTTCTCTGAAAGAATTGCTAAAGCAAAAGCTCTTGGAATTTTAGATGTTATTGTTGATCCAGGTTTTGGATTTGCAAAAACACTTGAACAGAATTTTGAGCTTTTAAATCAATTAGAACTTTTTAAGATACTAGATAAACCCATTTTAACTGGCTTTTCCAGAAAATCTATGATTTATAAGACTTTAGGAAACTCTGCTAAAGAAGCATTAAATGGCACAAGTGTCTTAAACACAGTGGCTTTGCAGAAAGGAGCTACCATTCTACGGGTTCACGATGTAAAAGAGGCTGTTGAATGTGTTAAACTTATAGAACAATTAAAATCTTGACCATGAAATACTTTCAAATAGCCCTCTTTTTATTATTAATGTCTTGCAACAATGAAAAAGTGGTGCAACTTCCAGAAATAGCACATTCGGACATTACTGAAATATTAGATGTTTCTGCTGCTTATTTATTTTACGATGAAACTAAAGAAGACAGCATAGAACTTAACAGAAGAACACTTATTAGTACAACAAACTGGCTAGTGAATGTAGATAAACGATTAACCTTAAAACAAGCTATCCCAAAAATTACATTTCTACAAAACAAAAAAAGAAATGCCGAATTGCATAAAAATGATGCTGCAAAAAACTATTTTACTTGTAACGATACCTCTAAAAAAAACTTAGGCTTCATTGAATTTACTCATGTTTACTATATTGAAAAACAACCAAATACAATAAAATTAAAGTTAAATGAATATCGTGTAGTATTTAATAACCCTTCAAATATCGAAATTTCTACTTTTAATATAGAGGATTTAAAATCTTCAGAAGAGACATTATTACAAGACCTAAATAAACTGTTATTAGAAAATGATGAACCAATAACATTACATTTATTTTTTAGTAAAAACTTAAGTTTTCAAAATTATATCACATTTAAATCTCTTTTAAACAAGCTTAAAAACAAACAACTTATTATTGCCAATGAAGAGTTTATTTTTAATTAACTATATTTTGTTAAATTTACCAAAACACCTTACGCTTGGAAATTTTTGATGACCTTTTAAAATTTACAGTTATAGACATTATAGATGTTATTCTAGTAGCACTTCTACTCTATTATGTCTATAAATTAGTAAAAGGCACTGTTGCAATCAACATTTTTATAGGCATTGTTATTATTTATTTTATTTACTTATTAACAGATGCGCTTCAAATGAAGATGCTTAGTAAAATTCTTGGTGGTTTTATGAGCGTTGGTTTAATTGCTTTGATTGTCGTTTTTCAACAAGAAATTAGAAAGTTTTTATTAATGGTAGGCTCTACAAATTTCAGTAAAAGACGAAAATTTTTCAAACAATTTAAATTCTTAAAAACAGAAGCGGATAATAAAACTGATGTAGATTCAATATTAGCTGCTTGCAATAAAATGGCATCTTCTAAAACAGGAGCTCTTATCGTTTTTGAATGCAACAACAATCTCGATTTTCTTGCTAATACTGGCGATGATATGCGAATAAAAGTCACGCAACCCATTATTGAAAGTATCTTTTTTAAAAACAGCCCGTTACATGATGGCGCAATAATAATTGCAGACAATATTGTTAAAGCTACTAGAGTCATTCTTCCAGTAAACAACGAAAAAACCTTGCCTCAACGTTTTGGTTTAAGACATCGAGCAGCAGTAGGAATTACAGAAAAAACAGATGCTTTAGCGCTTGTTGTTAGTGAAGAAACGGGGCAGATTTCTTTTTTTAAAGATGGGGAGTTTATTATGTTTAAAGACACACAAGAACTCTCTCAATTAATAAAACAAGATTTAGTTTAATAAAATATGAATTGCAAAAATTGTGAAACTTTACTAAAAGAAACGGATTTATTTTGCAGTGTCTGTGGGGGAAAAATAATTAAAAACAGACTTACAATTGCTAATCTATTTTCACATTTTAGCGAACAATTTTTAAATTACGATAACCGTTTTATTCAGACATTAATCAAACTATTTACAGATCCGGTTGATGTAATTGATGGATATATTAAAGGTGTTAGAAAAAAATATGTAAATGTTATTAGCTATTTTGCTATTGCATTGACACTTTCAGGGTTTCAAATGTTTTTTATAAATAAATTTTTTCCGGAATTAATGAATATGGATGCTCCAGATCCAAAAGGCATGGAGGGTTTTCAACAAAAAAACATGGACTTCTTGTCAGAATACCAAGGCTTGATTTATATGGCATTAGTTCCTCTTTATGCTATTATTTCTAGAATCACTTTTTTTAATTACAAAACATACAACTATACAGAGCATGTGGTAATTAACATGTATATATCTGCACAAGCAGCCATTGTAAGCACCATTATTATATTAATTAGCGCCTTAACTAATCTAAATATTTTAGTTATAACCTTTATTTTATTACCACTTCAAGCTCTTTATTCGGCTTATAGTTTTAAAAAATTATATCAATTAAATTTTAAAAGCATTTTATTAAAATTCATTTTATTCTTATTGATTTTAATTTTACTCATTGTAGTATGCATCATACTTACGCTTATAGTGGTGTTAATAATAAAACAATATTATTAATCTAAAGATCTAGTTGTCCTAAGCAACTTCTTCATTTAAAAATTGCACTTCGTAAAGGTTTTTGTAGTAACCGTTTGCTTTTTTAAGGAGTTCTTTATGTGTACCAACTTCAACAATTAGTCCAGCATCCATAACAATAATTTTATCTGCCTTTTTAATGGTTGCTAATCTATGTGCAATTACAATAGAGGTTCTACCTTTGGTTATTTTAGCCGTTGCATTTTGAATAAGTTGCTCTGAATAAGAATCTACTGAGGATGTGGCTTCATCTAAAATCAATATACTTGGGTTAGTAACATAAGCTCTTAAAAACGAGATTAATTGGCGTTGCCCAGAAGATAGCATAGCGCCACGTTCTTTAACATTATAGAGATAACCATTAGGCAAACTCATAATAAAATCGTGAATACCTATATCTTTGGCTGCCTGCTCGACATCTTCTTTTGTTATGTCTGGATTATTTAAAGTAATGTTTGTTAAAATAGTATCTGCGAACAGAAACACATCTTGAAGTACAACTGCAATTTGGGCTCGAAGCGACTTTAACGTTAATTCTTTGATGTTGATTGCATCTATACAAATGGTGCCTTTGTTAATGTCGTAAAACCTATTTAACAAATTAATAATGGTGGATTTACCTGCTCCAGTTGCTCCAACAATCGCTACCGTTTCGCCTGCCTTGACATCTAAAGAAATACCTTTTAACACTTCCTCTTCTTCAACATAACTAAAATGCACATCTTTAAATGAAATATTTCCTTGAAAATGAGAAGCTTCTCGAGTTCCTGTATCATCAATTTGCGAAGTCGTTTCAAGAACTTTAAAAACTCTTTTGGCTGCAACCATTCCCATTTGAAGCGTATTAAACTTATCGGCAATTTGTCGAAGTGGCCTAAACAACATAGGAATCATCATGATAAATGCTGTTAAATCACCAAGCGATGCTGTTTGATCCACAACTGTATTTAAACCTCCATACCAAGCAATAAGACCAATAGTAATAGACGATGATAATTCTGCAATAGGAAAGAAAATAGAGTTATACCAAACGGTTTTTAACCAACCTTTTTTATGACGCGCATTAATTACTTGAAATTTCTTATACTCTGTTTCTTCTCTTGTAAACAATTGAAGAATTTTCATTCCGGTAAGGCGTTCTTGGACAAAAGAGTTTAAGTTTGAGACTTCTGTTCTTACCTCTTCAAAAGCACGTTTCATATACTTCTGAAAAATACGTGTCGCATACAACACTAAAGGCAACATCAAGAATACAATAAAACTTAGTTCCCAATTCATATAAAGCATGACAATTGAAACCACCAACATAGTTAGTAAATCCCTAAAAATCATAAATAAACCTTCTCCAAAAACATCTGCAATACGCTCCATATCTGTAACTGCTCTGGTTATTAAAACCCCAACAGAAGAGTTATCGAAGTATTTCATTCTAAACCGAATCATATGATCAAAAAGTTTCACACGAATATCTTTTACCACACTTTGACCAAGAAATCCTGAATAATAAATAAACAACAATTGACATATAACTTCAGCAATAAGAAGTGCTGCCATGGTTAATATATAAGGCATAAAACCTTCCAAGGTTTTAGTAGCAATATTTTTATCTATTGCTTGTTGTAAAATATAGGGTCTTAAAGCTCCAAAAACAGCCAGTAAAATTACGGCAGTTAAAACGCCAATAAAGACATGTTTATAGGGTTTAATAAACTTTAAAAGCTTTTTAAACAATTCAATTTCTAATATGTCGTCTATTTTACTCATATACTTCCAACCATGGAATGTTTTTTAATTGTGTGTTTTAATAGTTTCTGGATATGCAACTTCTATTAAATACAAGCCATGAGCTGGTACAGAAAAACCTGCTTTACTCCTGTTTTTAGATTTAATTATTGTGTGCATATCTTCTACTTCCAGTTTCCCTAATCCTATATTTATTAAAGTGCCAACTATTGCTCGAACCATATTCCTTAAAAACCGGTCTGCTTTTATAGTAAACTGTAATTCGTTATCAACCAAATGCCACTCAGCCTGCATAATGTTACAATGATACGTATTTACATCTGTCTGACTTTTAGAAAAGCATTGAAAGTCTTTATATTCAAATAGTATGTTCGTGGCTTGTTTCATTTTATTTAGATCTAAAACTTGCTTTAAGTAATAAGATTCATCATTATTAAAAACATCTTTATTTAAAGAGATTCTGTATAAATACCCTCGGCTCAAAGCATGAAATCTAGCATGAGCATCAGAATTAACTTTAAAAACATCAAGAATAGCAATATCTTTTGGCAAAAAGGAATTGAGTTTATAAATTAAATCTTGAGCTTTAAAATGAACCTCTGTGTCAAAGTGAGCAAACATTTGTTTGGCATGTACACCAGCATCTGTTCTTCCTGCTCCAACAATGGCTATGGTGTCGTTTAAAAGTGTAGACATAGATTGTTCAATAACTTCTTGAACAGATATCGCATTGGGCTGATTTTGCCAACCATGATAATCTTTACCGTTATATGTAAGCTCTAAAAAATATCTCAATGGATTATGCTATTTTTGTAAAAGGCAAAGATAGAATTTTAATCCTTCTTGAAATTTCAAATAAAAGTTAAATAAAAAAAGTACTTTCTACTTTGGCGAAAAATAAATATGAAAAAAATCCTTTTGCTTTCCGACACACATAGCTATATAGACGAAGCTATTTTAAAACATGTAAAACAAGCTGATGAAGTTTGGCATGCTGGAGATATTGGCGATTTAAATGTCACCAATCAAATAAAAAAACTAAAACCGTTAAAAGCCGTTTTTGGAAATATTGATGGACATGAAGTTAGAGCAGAATTCCCAGAAAACAACAGGTTTATGTGCGAAAGTGTTGATGTTTGGATCACGCATATTGGAGGTTATCCAAATAGGTATGATGTTAGAATAAGAGAAGCCATTAAAAAAAATCCTCCAGATTTATTTATTTGTGGACATTCTCACATCTTAAAAGTCATACCAGATAAAAAGTTAAACTTATTACACATGAATCCTGGAGCAGTTGGAAAGTATGGATTTCATAAAGTAAGAACCATGCTTCGTTTTGTAATAGATGGCAGCAATATAAAAGATTTAGAAGTCATAGAGTTTGAGAATAGGTGATAAAAAAAACCCAAGGTCTTCACCTTGGGTTCACGCACTAATACTACTAAGATGATAGGCTTATCTTAATCGATCTACAGATTTTACGAGATCTTCATCCTTCTTAATGGCCTTATTGGCTAATGCCAAAAACACGATAGAAATAATAGGAAGAAAAATCCCAATACCTTTCTCTGAAACTACAGTTTCTCCAGATAAGTTTAGTGATTGATATACAAATAATCCTAGTAAAAAAAAGTTTAATAATATATTTAGTCGTCCCAACATAAATTGAGATTTCCTATGTTTAAATCTTGAAATAGCTAGTATTGAGAAAAATGCTGACACTAAAAATATGGCAAAAATGTAATTAACATCATCTGCATACACTTTTACGTTCTCAGGAGATGTCCATAATTCAAACACAAAAATAAATCCACCGGAAACTCCAGCAGCGATTAATAGATAGATAGTTTGAATTCTTTGAAGCATTATTTATACTATTTGAAGGCACAAAAATAACAGTTTCTTTTTAAAAATTAACTTAAATAAATAAAATAAAGTTGTATAATTGCAATAATAAGTTACAACTATCACAGTAGTAAGCTATTAATTCTTCAGAATAAAATCAATTTTTTTCAGAAAAATTCAAATTTAATATTTAACACAAATATTCAATTCAACATCCATGTTTGAAATATCACAATTAAAAGAAATGAAGCTTCCTGAGTTACAGGATATAGCTAAAAAGTTGAACGTTTCTAAGTATCGTTCATTAAAAAAATTAGATTTAGTATACCAGATACTAGACCAACAAGCTGCAAATCCAAAAGCAGTTAAAGAGGTTGTAGGAGAAGAACCTAAAAAGGCAACTCCAAAACAGCAAGATAAAAAACCTAGACAGAGAGTCCAAAGACCAGTTAAAGATCAACAAAAGACCGAACAAAAGGTCGATCAGAAACCTGTTCAAAGTGTAAAAGCTGAAACTCCAAAAGCAGAAAACAAAGCTCCTCAACATTCAAAACCTTCAAAACCTACTACTAATACTCAAGACGCAGAAAGTAAAGGTAAGAATGAAAGTAAAGAAGCTCAAAAACCTCATTCGAAGAACGATAATCAAAATCGTCCAAAAAGAGAAAATAAAAACCCGAATCAAAATAAAAAGCAAAATCAAGGAAATTCAAATGGTAATAAAGACACTAGAAACAGGTATCGTGAACCAGATTTTGAGTTTGATGCCATTATTGAAAGTGAAGGTGTTTTAGATGTGATGCAAGACGGTTACGGATTTTTACGTTCATCTGATTATAATTATTTGTCTTCTCCTGATGATATTTATGTATCTCAATCTCAAATAAGATTATTTGGATTAAAAAAAGGAGACACTGTTCTTGGAAATGTGAGACCTCCAAAAGAAGGAGAAAAATATTTTCCTTTAATAAAGGTAAACAAGATTAACGGTCAAAACCCAGAAGTGGTAAGAGATAGAGTTTCTTTTGAACATTTAACGCCTCTTTTTCCTCAAGAAAAATTTAATATAGCTGAAAGGCAAAGTACTATTTCTACTAGAATTATGGACTTGTTTTCTCCAATTGGAAAAGGACAACGTGGTATGATAGTCTCGCAACCAAAAACTGGTAAGACCATGTTATTAAAGGATGTGGCTAATGCAATAGCAGCTAACCATCCTGAAGTATATCAAATGATATTACTAATAGACGAACGTCCAGAGGAAGTAACAGATATGCAACGTAATGTACGTGGAGAAGTTATTGCTTCTACTTTTGATAAAGAAGCTCACGAACACGTAAAAATTGCAGACATTGTTTTAGAAAAAGCAAAACGATTAGTAGAATGTGGACACGATGTTGTTATTCTACTTGATTCTATTACACGTCTGGCTAGAGCTTATAATACGGTGCAACCTGCTTCAGGTAAAATATTAAGTGGTGGTGTAGATGCCAATGCATTACACAAACCAAAACGATTCTTTGGAGCAGCTAGAAATATTGAAAATGGGGGTTCTTTAACCATTATAGCAACTGCTTTAACTGAAACTGGTTCTAAAATGGATGAAGTAATCTTTGAAGAATTTAAAGGTACTGGTAATATGGAATTACAATTAGATAGAAAAATATCTAATCGTAGAATTTTCCCTGCTATCGACCTAACCTCATCAAGCACTAGACGAGATGATATCTTATTAGATGAAACGACTATTCAAAGAATGTGGGTAATGCGTAAATATTTAGCAGATATGAACCCTGTAGAAGCTATGGAGTTTATTAATGAAAGGTTTAAGCAAACTAGAAACAATGAAGAGTTTTTAATATCAATGAACGGATAATTTAAAACCGAATATATACTAAAAAATGCCTTGATAAATTATCAAGGCATTTTTTTATCTAGATGGTATTCAATTAAAAACCTAGAACAAAAAAAGCCCTTCAATTTAAAATTGAAAGGCTTTTTTTTACTTAATAAAAGTAAATTCCTTATAAAGAAGCTACATGCTTAGTTAAGTTAGATTTTAAATTCGATGCTTTGTTTGCATGAATAATATTTTTCTTAGCTAATTTATCAATCATAGAAACTATAGTAGGAAACATTGTCTCAGCTTCTTTTTTAGATTCTAATTCACGTAATCTCTTAATAGCATTACGCGTTGTTTTATGTTGATACTTGTTTCTTAGACGTTTAGCTTCGTTACTTCTAATTCTCTTTAATGCTGACTTATGATTTGCCATTTTATTATCTTTCTTTTATAAAAATTGTAGCCCGTAGGGGAATCGAACCCCTCTTACCAGGATGAAAACCTGGCGTCCTAGCCGATAGACGAACGGGCCATTTTGTTTTGAGTGCGCAAATATATAACTATATATTTAAACTTGCAATACATTTCAAAATAACTAACAATGTTCCCATTGCGGATGCAAAAATACAACTATTTTTAAATGTTGCAACTCCAATATAATTTTTTTTTAAAAATTTTTGTATTAATACGCTTTTGCAAACAATACTCTACGTTTTGAAGGCTTTCCAGTATAGACACATTTGCCAATTACTTCCTTTTCATCCGTTGGAATACATCTAATAGTTGCTTTTGTCAACTCTTTTATTTTAGATTCGGTCTCTTCTGTGCCATCCCAATGCGCTGAAATAAAACCTCCTTTTGTTTCTAGAACCGTTTGAAACTTATCAAAATCGTCTACCAAGGTTATATGAGAGTCTCTATAATCTAATGCTTTTTTATAAAGTGAATTCTGAATCTCAACCATTAAGGTTTCAACTTTAGACGTTACATTATCTAATGCTATAACTTCTTTAGTTAGGGTATCTCTTCTTGCCAATTCTACGGTACCATTTTCCAAATCTTTTGGTCCAATAGCAATTCTTAAGGGCACCCCTTGCAATTCGTGCTGCGCAAACTTTGCTCCAGGTCTTAATGTCGTTCTATTATCAAATTTCACAGAAACGTGCTTAGCTCTTAAATCGCTCATCATTAAATTGGCAATTTTAGAAATCTCTTCTAATTGTTCATCCGTTTTATAAATTGGCACAATAACAACTTGATTTGGTGCTAAATTTGGTGGTAATACTAAACCATGGTCATCACTATGCGTCATAATTAATGCTCCCATAAGTCTGGTTGAAACTCCCCAAGACGTTGCCCAAACATAATCTTGTTTTCCTTCTTTAGAAGTAAACTTGACATCAAAAGCTTTGGCAAAATTCTGTCCTAAAAAATGAGATGTTCCAGCTTGTAATGCTTTTCCATCTTGCATTAATGCTTCAATACAATAAGTTTCAACAGCTCCAGCAAAACGTTCGCTTTCTGTTTTTAAACCTTTAATAACTGGAATTGCCATAAAATTTTCAGCAAATGTAGCATACACATTATTCATTAACTCTGCCTCTTGAATTGCTTCAGCTTTTGTTTCGTGAGCCGTATGTCCTTCTTGCCATAAAAATTCTGCTGTTCTTAAAAATAATCGTGTTCTCATTTCCCAACGCACCACATTAGCCCATTGGTTAATTAATAATGGTAAATCTCTATAAGATTGAATCCATCCTTTATAAGTATTCCAAATAATGGCTTCACTAGTTGGTCTAACAATAAGTTCTTCTTCTAATTTAGCTTCTGGATCAACCCGCAATTTCCCTGGGTTATCAGGATCGTTTTGTAATCTATAATGTGTCACTATAGCACATTCTTTGGCAAATCCTTCAGCATTTTTCTCCTCAGCCTCAAATAAACTTTTTGGTACAAATAAAGGGAAATATGCATTTTGATGCCCTGTTTCTTTAAACATGCGATCTAATTCTGCTTGCATTTTTTCCCAAATAGCATAACCATAAGGTTTAATTACCATACAACCTCTTACTGCAGAGTTTTCAGCTAGGTCTGCTTTTACAACAAGTTCGTTATACCATTTAGAGTAGTCTTCTGCTCTACTTGTAAGTTTTTTGCTCATATCCAGGTTTTTGGCACAAATATTGTGATTATGTTAAAAATAGAAATAGTTGCGCAAAACTAACTATTTTTGTTATGTTCAACAATAAAATTCAAGAGATATGCAAATTAATAACTCCTTTTTAACTAAAACACCATATGTAGCTGTATTTAGCTTGTTTGCTGTTTTGGCATCTTGTGGATCTTCACAATATGCTTCACAAGACAATGATGGTATTTACGGTTCAGACACAAGTGTTGAATATCAAGAAAATTCGGTAGCAGAAACTAAGTCGGTTTCCGAAAGCCAAGCTTATTATAAAAATTACTTCAAAGAAAAGTCTTTAGAATACCAAATCCCTGAAGAAGATGAAATTTTCACAGATGTTGATGGCTATGAAGGTGAATATACTGAAGTACAAGACTCCTTAGAAACGGAATACAATAGTTATGCAGGTTGGGGAGAAGACAATAGTGAAGTTTCAATTACTATAAATACAGGTTTTAATTATGGCTGGGGTTATAATCCTTGGTATACGCCATATTACTATGGTGGTTTTTATCCTTATTATAGCTACGGCTGGGGCTATTACAATCCTTGGTATCCTTATTATGGTGGTGGCTACTATGGTGGATATTATGGAGGTGGATATTATTATGGCTATGGAGGAAGAAGCTTAGCCTATAATCACGGAAGACGTGGCAGTTATTATGGAGGAAGCGGTTATTATAATAGAAATTCTAATTATTACGGTTCACGAGCAAGAACTACACGTTCTAGTTTAGGTTATACAAATGCAAGAACTAGAAATTCTTCAACAACTGTTAGGCCAAATTCAACTGTTCGTTCAAGAACAACTACCAGACCAAGTCAAAGCACAACAACTTCTAGAACAAGAACGAGAACTACTACTAGACCTAATTCAGGGGTAGTTTCTCCAACGAGACCAAGTACAACAACCACGAAGCCAACGAGATCGACAACTACTAAAACAAGAACAAATTCTAGACCTAGAAGTAGTTCGACAAGAAACTATTCCCCAAGTAGATCTTCGGGTAGCTCTCCTTCATTTTCATCTGGAGGTGGTAGCAGAAGCTCTGGTGGCTCAAGAGGAAGAAGATAAAATTGTTTAAAAGAAAAAGAAAAATATGAAAAAGTTAATATTACTATTCGTAGGTGTTATGTCTATGGCAAATTTTTATGCCCAAGATGTTACAGATGCTCTAAGATACACGCAAGACGATGTTCAGGGCACAGCTAGATATAGAGCCTTAAGTGGTGCTTTTGGTGCACTGGGTGGCGATTTAAGTGCTATAAGTATCAATCCAGCTGGTTCTGCAGTTTTTAATGGGAGTCATATTTCATTATCCTTATCGAATAACAACACTAAAAATGATGTTCAGTATTTTAACGGAGTTAACACTTCTAAAGATTCTAATATTGACTTAAACCAAACAGGGGCTTCTTTTGTGTTTAGAAACCCTAACAGTAATTCAGATTGGTCTAAATTTGCATTTAGTGCAACTTATGATAAAGCAAAAAATTATAATACCGATTGGTTAGCCTATGGAAATAGTCCAACTTCTATAGATAGATATTTTCTTGGTATTACCGAAAATCAAGCCGTTCCTTTTGGCGTATTAAAACTTCAACCAGGCGAATATCTTGAAGAAGCTTATGCTGATATAGGTTCTAGTGCAAATTATGGTTATCCTGTTCAACAAGTTTTTCTTGGTTATTGGTCTGGTATTATTGATCCCGTAAATTTAGATAATGACACTAATAATGATGAAACTAATTACTTTTCTAATACAGCACCTGCAGAGTCTTTTTACCAAGAATACAGCTATGCTTCTTCTGGTTATAATGGTAAATTTTCATTGAACTTTTCGACAGCTTTTAAAGACAGACTGTATTTAGGAGTTAATTTAAACACCCATTTTATAAACTATGATAAGTTTACGAGTTTTTATGAAACTAATAATGACCCAGATTCTTTAACAAGAAATATTGTTTTCGAAAACTGGCTTTCTACTATTGGATCTGGTTTTTCTTTTCAATTAGGCGCCATAGCTAAGGTGACTAATGATTTAAGACTAGGTTTATCATACAATTCTCCAACATGGTACCGTATAGAAGAAGAATTAATTCAAGGAATCGATTCTAACATTGCAGACCCAGACATTGGATATATTTCAGACATTATAAACATTTATCCTGCATATAACCTCCAGTCTCCAGGTAAATTTACTGGTAGTTTAGCTTATGTTTTTGGAGAATTCGGACTAATTAGTTTTGATTACTCTCTTAAAGATTACGGAAACACGAAGTTTAAACCTACATCTGACTCTTATTTTGCAAAACAAAACAATGCTATAAACAATCAATTAACTACTGCTTCAACTTATAGAGTTGGTGGCGAAGTAAGATTAAAACAACTAAGTTTGAGAGGTGGTTATAGATTTGAAGAAAGTCCGTATAAAAACGGAAACACTTTAGGTGATCTAACAGGTTATTCTGTAGGTTTAGGCTATAGCTTTGGTAATTTTAAATTAGATATGGCTTTCGATCAAGCCAAGCAATCTTCTGAATATAGACTGTATAATAATTCAGGGTTCTTAAATACAGCTTCTATAGATTCAAGACTTACCAATGTAACTCTTACAGTTGGTTTTAATTTATAACCCATTAATTCGTTAGATTTTATAAACTATAGGTGTCCATTTAATTTTAACTAAGCCTTATTAAATCTAATTAAAATTAGAAACGATTAAACATAAAAAAACTCAGACTAACCAGTCTGAGTTTTTTTTATTAATTAAATATGTAAAGAACTATCTCTTTAAACTAAAGTGTGCTTTAAATTGTTTTTGTGCACCTTCACTTTCACCTAATTCTCTATAGTCAATAGTAAACCAATAGTCACTTGAAGGCAGTAATTCTCCATTATAAGTGCCATCCCATCCTGGACCATTTGGACTTAATTGCTTCAGTAGTTTCCCATAACGATCGTAAATAAATATTTTAGCATCATATTGATTTTCAATACCAACTATCTGCCAAGTATCATTATGTCCATCATTGTTAGGTGTAAAGAACAATGGATAATCCATTAACAGAACAACATCGCTAGCAATACCACAACCATTTAAATCTCTTGCTTGGACAACATGTTCTCCAAAAGGGACATTATAGAACGTATAAGTATTAGAATTTGGCTCATTACTCACCCAAGGTCCATTATCGATGCTAAACTCAAATAAAGCTGCACCATCTCCTGTTGCAGTTACTACTACAACATGATTACTAGCAAAAGCTTCTGTAGCTACGGTTGCTGTAACGATAGGAGGCGAACTTAATTGAACAATTGCAGAATCTGAACTTGTACATCCATTATTAATATCTGTTACAGTTACAGTATAATTACCTGCAACCGTTGGCATGTAAGAAGATGCGACACTTAAAATTGTTGTTGGATCACCATCTTCAACCCACTCAAAAGTAAATAAAGCTGGACTTAAACCTGTATCCATAATTGGGTTACCAATTACTTCAGTTCCATTAAGATTAACACATATGGTATATAAATCATCTAAATCGAATGCCGGAATTGGATCCACTCTTAATGTTAATGGTTTTACATCATAACAAATAGAGTTTGCATTGGTATTATTATCTATTCGCACCCAAATAATTTGAGGGTTAGACTGGTTTACATAAGGTGAAGAAGTGTCGATAGCATTTGTAGGCACTTCCGCATCAGCTTCACTTTCATAATATGAAACGATAAAATCAACCGGATCTTGACCATTTAATAAAAGGGTATTTTGAGATAATAAATCGAATTCGATGGTATCGTTTGATGTATCGTTATCAAACTCCATATTATCATCACATAAAGCATAGGTGTTGTAATTCGGATTCACCTCAGCTGCTTCCTGAACTTCAATAAAGAAACTAACAGTTGCCACATCACACCCTGTAATAGTATTGGTGATGTTTACAAAAATTTCTTGTGGATTAAGAGGCTGACCAGGATTTGCAGGATCCATCATATTGGTATAAGCAGATGGATTTGCTATAAATCCAATGCCTGATTGCGCAGCAGCTAAACTTGTATAATACGTTACAGCAAATTCTGGTTCTGGTTGTCCGTTTAAAATATCATCATTTCTAACCGTTAAATCAAAAGTATAAAAACCATCTGTATTCAATTCACAAGCAAGAATATCATCAACAGGAACCGTATCTGGTAGTGGGTTTACAATAATATCGAAAGATACAATTGTATAACATCCGGTTCCAGTATCCAATGGGTTTGCAGGATCGCCAGTATTTGTAACACGTACATATATCGTTTGTGTTGGATCTGTATTTGGATATGCTGTTGGGTTTGGAATTGGGCTATTTCCAGTTTCTGCATCTGCCATGGATGTATGATAAGTTACCGATTCATCAAGAGCATTTAACATAGCAGCTTCATTAGCAGTGATATCGAAAATCTCTTCTAAATCTCCAGGATTATTATCATCACATAATTCTAAATTTTGTAATACTGGATTAGGAGTTGGAACCGAGTTTACAACTAAAGTTAATGTAGATAACGCATAACAATCTACCCCATTTGCTGTGGAGGATACCGTTACAAATATGGTTTGTGGATTGTGTGGTAAACCTCCAATAGATGTATTTGCATAAGCCGTATAATCTGGAATAGGATTATTTGCAGTAACATCTGCCATGGTTTCAAAATAATTAACAGTCCAACTTGAATTTCCTCCAGTAATAAGATCGTCTTGAACCGTTAAATCAAAAATAGCATAGCCATCATTATTAACTGTATCGTCACAAATTTCATATTGTAAAGCTTGAGTTGTAGTTACTGGTACTGGCAACGGATTTACTATCAACTCTAAAGTTGTAACCGTATAGCATGTTGTTGCTATATTTTCAACTCTCACACCTATAATCTGATTAGGAGCTACTGTATTTGTATAGGTAGCAGGTGCCGCAATATAAGTTGGTGCTGTTGGTCCAACTTCAGCATCTGCTATATCTCCATAATAAGTAACCGTATAATCTAAAGGACTTAATCCATTTAAAATTTCGGTGTTTCTTATAGTTAAATCAAATTGTGTCATACCATCTGCCACACCATCATCATCACACAACACTATAGGTTCTGGATTCATTTCAATTTCTGGAGTTTCATCTACAATTAATTCAAACTGCACAATTGTTGGACAGTCTGTAGTGGCACCAACATAATCTACACGTACATAAATTGTTTGAAAATCTTCGTATACATTATCATACGGACTGCTTAATGGTAAATCATCGTCCAAGGCATTTTGATAGGTTTGGTGAAAAGTAACTTCCAATGCAGGATCCGTAGTTATTAATGCAATATTACTATCTAAATCGAAAGTTCCAAAACCATCGTTATCAGGATCACAATAATGTAAATCTGGTGGTGTATTTGCTGCTGGAGCATTTACTACACCAAGTGTTAATGTCGTGAAATCATGACAACCCGTAGTTACATCTTCCACTCTAACATGAAGTATTTCCCCATCTGTACCAATATAAGCTATATCAGAAGGCATTACTTGAGGCGTACCATTTTGAGCTGCTAATAAAGTATTGTAATAGGTTATTATATAATTAGTATTCCCTCCAGATATTTCATTGTTTTTAATTGTTAAATCCATTTCAGTCATTCCATCAGGAATGTTATCATCGCATACAATTAATGGTGTTGGCGCAACAACTGTTGGTAATGAATTAATGGCAACAACAAAGCTATTTTCATCTGAACAATTTGGAGTTGTGCCTGTTTCAGCATACACATAAATAGTTTGTGTACTTGTAATAGCATCTCCGGCATTTAAAACCGTTCCTGTTCCCCCTGTTCCTGTATAATAAGTCCCATTTGTTAATACTGGTAAGGTATAAGTAACACATTCAGTTACATCTGAAGGTGCATCTACTAAAGGTGTCGCATTAATGGTAACAACAAAATTGTTTTCGTCTGAACAATTTGGTGTGGTACCAGTTTCAGCATACACATAAATAGTTTGAGTGGTCGTTATAGCATCTCCTGCGTTTAACATCGTTCCTGCTCCTCCTGCTCCTGTATAATAAGCTCCTACCGTTAAGGCTGGTAAGGTATAACTATCACATGCTGTTACATCTGTTGGCGCATCGGCTACAGGAGTTGCATTAATGGTAACCACAAAACTATTCTCATCTGAACAATTTGGTGTGGTTCCTGTTTCTTCATACACATAAATAGTTTGTGTAGACGTGATGGCATCCCCTGCATTTAACACCGTTCCCGTTCCCCCTATTCCTGTATAATAAGTACCATTTGTTAGTGCTGGCAAAGTATAACTATCACACATGGTGACATCTACTGGTGCGTCTACAGTTGGTGTTGTATTAATAGTGACTACAAAATTATTTTCAGCAAAACAATTGGGTGTCGTTCCTGTTTCGGCATACACATAAATAGTTTGTGTAGCCGTGATGGCATCTCCTGGGTTTAAAACAGTTCCAGTACCTCCTGTTGCTGTATAATATGTTCCCCCTGTTAAAGCAGGCAGGATATAAGTATCACATGCAGATACATCTACTGGCGCATCAACGGTTGGTGTGTTATTAATGGTGACTACAAAACTGTTTTCATCTGTACAATTAGGCGTCGTTCCTGTTTCACCATATATATAAATAGTTTGAGTAGTCGTGATAGCATCTCCAGCATTTAACGCTGTTCCAGTTCCTCCTGTTCCAGTGTAATAATTACCACTAACTAAAGCTGGTAAAATATAACTATCACATGCTGTCACATCCATTGGTGCATCTACCGTTGGCGTTGTATTTACAACAACGGTTACTGTATTTGTTGCCGAATCGTTAGGTGGTGTTAATCCACTATCTGTTAAAGTCACTTCGTAAGTGATGGTTGCAGCAGGTGGTGGCGATAAAAGCAAGGTTGGATTCGTACCAACAACAGTTGCATTTCCTTGAACTGTCCAACTATAGCTATAAGTTCCTACGGCTACACCAGGTGATGGGTTTGCTGTTAAAGTCACATCAGCACCTGCATCATGACATATAGAAGGCATGTCGGCTGTTGCCGTTACAGAAATGGTACAAACATCAATGGTGACTACAAAACTGTTCTCATCTGAACAATTTGGTGTGGTTCCTGTTTCAGCGTACACATAAATGGTTTGCGAAGTTGTAATTAAATCTCCTGCATTTAAAACAGTTCCTGTTCCTCCTGCTCCTGTATAATAGGTCCCATTTGTTAAAGCTGGTAATGCATATTCATTACATATCGTAACATCAGCTGGGTTATCAACAACTGGCGTAGTATTAATAGTAACTACAAAGCTATTTTCAGCAAAACAATTGGGTGTCGTTCCTGTTTCTTCATAAACATAAATAGTTTGCGAACTATTTATAGATGTCCCAGCTGTAATTAGCCCCCCTGTACCTCCTGGACCGTTATAATATTGTCCACCCGTTAAGGCTGGTAACACATAACTGTCACAAGCAGTGACATCTGTTGGGTTATCAATAACTGGGGTAGGATTAATCGTAACTACAAAACTGTTTTCATCAAAACAATTAGGAGTCGTACCTGTTTCTTCATACACATAAATAGTTTGTGTACTGGTTATAGAGTCTCCTGCATTTAAGACCGTTCCGGTTCCTCCAGCGCCAGTGTAGTACGTGCCACTTCCTAAAGGTAATAATGTATAACTATCGCATTCAGTCACATCAGCAGGATTATCAACTGTAGGCGTAGTATTAACCGTTACCGTAACTGTATTGGTTGTTGTATCGTTTGGTGGAGTTAATCCACTGTCTGTTAACGTTACTTCGTAGGTAATGGTTGCAGCTGGTGGTGGTGATAAAAGTAAGGTTGGGTTCGTACCAACAACGGTTGCATTTCCTTGTACAGTCCAACTATAACTATAAACCCCTACAGCTACTGCTGGTGAAGGAGTTGCTGTTAAAGTAACATCTAATCCAGCATCATGACAGATAGAAGGCATATCGGCTGTTGCCGATACGGATAATGTACAAGTATCAATAGTGACTACAAAACTATTTTCATCAAAACAATTTGGTGTGGTACCCGATTCCCCATACACATAAATAGTCTGAGTAGTGGTAATAACATCTCCTGCATTTAACATGGTTCCGGTACCTCCCGGTCCACCTGTGGCAGTATAGTAGTCTCCAACTGTTAATGCGGGTAAGGTATAATCATTACAAGCTGTCACATCTGCTGGTGCATCAACAGTTGGTGTTACATTTACAATCACTGTTTCTGAAACAGACATGGGACCACCACAAACAGAATTATAATTATTAGCCGATAATAAGTTTATAGTTTGTGTGGTAGCAACTCCTGTAAGTGTAATAACATGAACTCCACTAGCATCTAAAGTAATAGACTGAGTAGCACCTCCATTGATGTTGTATTCTACCACATCGTTTTCAGACCCTGTAATAGTAAACACAGCATCACCAGTATCACAAAGATCGGCACTACTTGTTACAGTTACAGCTGGCGTTGGTGCTACTACAACAGTAATAGGTCTATAAGCCACACGTTCTGTATAAGGAGGCAAAGCATCTGTATAGGTTACTTGGGCTATATAAGTGGTGGTTACGCTTGGGGTTACTGTTAGGTTTGTTGGATCGGTTCCAATAACCGTTCCTGTTTCGTCTAACCATTCAAAGCTTGTAATAGGTGTGCCATTTGGGTAAAACTGCCAAGCCTCTGGAGCTGTAAATGGGATATCCCAAGTTCCAGTATTTCTTCCTGGAGGTGCAATTCCCTGTGTCCCTGCTGGATTTTGTATTCCTATAACTGCATTACCTCCATTCCAAGAACAGACAGGCTTTTGAAATATATAGGTTTCAATGACATTGGTAGTTTCATAAAACATGATCATTTGTGATGTTCTTAATGATGTGCATCCAAATTGTGGTGGATTATAGAAACTAAACACAAACACTCTAAAAGGTGCTTCTCCTTTTACCCCATATGTTATATTATAACTTGAAGCAGGTACTCCTCCTGCTCCAGGATAAATATCATGCATTGCACCAAAAATATTTGCACCAGTAAATGCAGCTGCATTATTTGGAATTTGATTTGCTGCATTAAATGACCATTCATGAAAAGTATTGGCTTTTGCTGTATTAAAGCTCACGGCTCCATTCGTAGATAACACACACTGGGAGTAATCTGTTTGATAAAACTCAAAATCGAAAGCAAAGTTTAAAATAGGACTCCAAACATCGTCAGTATTTATTGCTGTATCTCCTGCTGTATCTCCAAACGAAAAAGGAGGATTCATAGGAATAGATCTAACACCATAACTATTAGATTCTCCTACGACTGTATAATCTGCAGTTAGTGTTAAAGGAGGAATGGTTCCTGTATTTAAATCGATACAAAAAGCGTCTGTAATACACACATTATTACCACAATTAACAGATCCACTGCTTGCAGAAATTGTCATTTCAGAAGATCCTGAACCAGAACTAATTGTTCCTGGAAAAACTCTAATTTCAATAACAGCTGTATCGCAATTAGTTGGTGCAGCATTTTCGCATACTTCATAGGTAATGTAATAAATACCTTGAGGTGTATTAGCTGCAATATTTACAAAACCTAATGGGTTAAAAGTTATAAATCCAGTTGGATCTGGAACCGTTTCTGTAAAGGTAAAGTTGCCATAAGTTCCAAAATTAAGTGCAGTTCCATTAAAATAATCGTTTAAAAAAACACGATCTCCACTTGAGGTGGATGCGTTTGGATTATCGGCTCTACCAACCAGAACATCATCTATTGCAATAAGTTGCGCAAAAGAGATATTAACAAACAAAAAACAACATAACGTAATTATCTTTTTCATAGGGAAAATATAAAAATGAATTAATTAAGATAACAAAAAGATTATCAATTAATTAGCTACTAATCATTAAAAAATAAAGCTGAAAATTAAGGAAATTTTATGAAAAATGCCGTTAATTTTATTGCTAAATTAATTCTATGTTAATAAAAGGTCTATAAATATGGAATTTCTTATCTTTGCAGATTAAACATATATTTAATTTATCGGATGAAATTTGACGAAAAGTTAGAAGAATTTGAGTCTTTAGGTGAAAACCATATAGGAACCTCTTCAAACACACCCATGCGTGAAGATGCTTTTAAACTTACTAACGAAGAAAAGATTGACATTATTAAAGACGATGTTCAACATATCATGGAAACTTTAGGGCTTGATTTAACAGACGACAGCTTAAAAGGCACACCAAATCGCGTTGCCAAAATGTTTGTAAAAGAACTTTTTGGAGGGTTAGATCCTGAAAAAAAACCTACGGCATCTACCTTTGATAACAAATATAAATACGGTGAAATGTTAGTAGAAAAGAACATTACTCTTTATTCTACTTGCGAACACCATTTACTACCTATAGTGGGCAAGGCTCATGTGGCTTATATTTCTAATGGCACAGTGGTTGGACTATCAAAAATGAATAGAATTGTAGATTATTTTGCAAAACGTCCACAAGTGCAAGAGCGATTAACCATTCAAATTGTTAAAGAATTACAAGAGGTATTAAACACCCAAGATGTAGCTTGTGTGATAGATGCCAAACATTTATGTGTAAACTCACGTGGGATTAGAGACACTGAAAGCAGCACTATTACATCAGAATTTGGTGGAAAGTTTAAAGACAAAGAAACCAAAAGAGAATTTTTGGATTACATTAAATTGGACACTTCTTTTTAATGTTTCTCGTTTAGTCGCTTGTTGTTAAGTCGATGACTTTTTAATTGACTTTGGTGAGCTAACAGCTTAAATGATTTTTTTTATTCTTTTAAAAAAATAACCGAATTTTGATTTAACAACTTTTTGTAATTTAGTTTTTGAATATTTAACTCAACAACAAACACCTTTAAAGCTTAACGATTTAACAACACACAAAAAACAACATGCATTTATACAAACAACAAGAAATAAAAATATACAATTCACTTTCAGGTGAAAAAGACGTTTTTAAATCCATTCACGAAGGCTATGTTGGCATGTACGTATGTGGTCCTACTGTTTATAGTAATGTGCACTTAGGAAATGTTAGAACCTTCATGTCTTTTGATGTTATTTATCGTTACTTATTACATTTAGGTTTTAAAGTACGTTATGTTAGAAATATTACAGATGCTGGTCATTTAGAAAACGATGCTGATGTTGGCGAAGACCGAATTGCAAAAAAAGCACGTCTGGAAGAAATTGAACCTATGGAAGTGGTTCAGAGATATACTGTTGATTTCCATAACATATTAAATGCTTTTAATTTCCTACCTCCTAGCATAGAACCTACAGCAACAGGCCATATTATTGAACAGATAGAACTCATTAAAACCATTATTAACAATGGCTTTGCTTACGAAGTTAATGGTTCTGTTTATTTTGATGTATTAAAATATAATGAAACCAATAATTACGGTATTCTAAGCAAGCGTAAAGTAGAAGATTTAATCCATAACACACGCGAACTTGATGGACAAAGCGATAAGAAAAATCCTCAAGATTTTGCGCTTTGGAAAAAAGCCGAACCACAGCACATCATGCGTTGGCCTTCTCCTTGGAGCGATGGATTTCCTGGATGGCACTTAGAATGTACAGCTATGAGCACCAAATATCTAGGGGAGCATTTTGATATTCATGGTGGTGGTATGGATTTAAAATTCCCACATCACGAATGTGAAATTGCACAAAACCAAGCAGCCAAAGGTCAAACGCCAGTAAATTACTGGATGCATGCCAACATGCTGATTATGAATGGTAAGAAAATGGCAAAATCTACTGGGAATTTCATTTTACCAAGTGAAATTTTCTCGGGTGATAATCCACATATCACCAAAGGATTTTCTCCTTCTGTTGCCAGATTTTTTATGCTACAAGCACATTACAGATCTGTATTAGATTTTACAAATGATGGCTTGCTAGCTAGCGAAAAAGGATTTAACAGATTGATGGATGCCATGCATCTTTTAGATGGTTTATCAACTTCTACGACATCGACAATGAATGTTTCTGAATGGATGCAAACATGTTATGATGCCATGAACGACGATTTTAATACACCTATCTTAATTGCGCATTTATTTGAAGCAGCTAAATATATCAATCAAGTTAACGATAACAAAGCGTCCATAACTAAAGAAGATTTAGAGCTTTTAAAAGAAACCATACACAACTTTGTATTTGATATTATGGGTCTTGAAGATTTGACTTCAACTGATTCTAGTGGTAACACCAATAAGCTTTCAGGAACAGTTGAATTATTAATAAAATTACGTCAAGAAGCTAGAGCTAATAAAGATTTTGCCTTGTCGGATCAAATTAGAAACGAACTCGATACACTTGGCATTCAATTGAAAGATGGGAAGGATGGGACAACGTTCTCGACTAATTAATCATGAAAAAAATACTAGTTGCCCCTTTTTTATTCCTTATAAAAGTTTATCAAACAGTTATTTCCCCTTTTACACCAGCCACTTGCAGGTTTCAACCAACTTGTTCCCATTACGCTAAAGAAGCTTTGGAAAAGCATGGTTTTTTTAAGGGTGGAAAATTAGCTCTAAAAAGGATTTTTAGTTGTCATCCATGGGGACGAAGTGGTTACGATCCTGTTCCAGAAAAGGATGACAACTAAAAATTGCCATCGCGCCAACTCGCATGTTCGCTAAAAATGTACACTGTACATTTTCTTCTACGCTCCATCGCCATGGGGACGAAGTGGTTACGATCCTGTTCCAGAAAAGGATGACAACTAAAAATTACCATAGTGCCAACTCGCATGTTCGCTAAAAATGTACACTGTACATTTTCTTCTACGCTCCATCGCCATGGGGACGAAGTGGTTACGATCCTGTTCCAGAAAAATTAGAAAAAAAAATAACATTTCCTTATAAACCTTTCCTTTTTAATCCATTTTCATTTGTCTATATTTACAAACATAAAATAAACCCTATGTTTTTACTTAAGTTCGATTGGAATCCTGTTTCTGGAATAGATATTATTGGAAATTTCAAACTTCATTTTTATAGTATGATGTGGATAATTGCCTTCCTATTAGGTTGGTATATTATGAAACGGATTTTTATTAAAGAAAAAGTAAAACTAGACTATTTAGACCCACTTTTTATTTACACCGTTTTTGCAACCATGCTTGGTGCTCGTTTGGGACATGTGCTATTTTACCAATCTGAATTAATTTCTCAAGACTTTTTTAGCATCTTTTTGCCCTTCCGTTTTCATCCAGAATTTGAATTTACAGGATTTCAAGGTTTAGCAAGTCATGGTGCTGCTATTGGGATTATTATAGGCATGTATCTTTATAGAAGAAAATACAAATACAAATCCTTAATGTGGATACTAGACAGGGTTGTTATTCCTGTTGCATCGGGAGCTGTTTTTATAAGAATTGGAAATTTTATTAATTCAGAAATCATCGGAAAAGTAACCGATTCTGCTTTTGGTGTTCGTTTTATTCAAGATCAATATAGCCAAGGAGAGGCCATGCAATTAACAGGTATGAAAACACCTAAAGCTGCCTATGATGCCATTGCTACAAATCCGCAATTTCAAGAGTTATTACAAGCTGTACCTTTTAGACATCCTGCACAATTATACGAAGCATTCTGTTATGTTTTTGTGTTTTTAATTTTATGGTATTTCTATTCTAAAACCAATAAAGGCAATCAATCAGGATTCTTATTTGGTTTATTTTTAGTGTTATTATGGACAATTCGTTTATTTGTTGAGTTTGTAAAAGAACCTCAAGGTGAAGAATACATTACATTAATGGGATTAAATACAGGGCAAATGCTAAGTATTCCTTTTATTATTATTGGGCTCTATTTTATGTTTGGTTTCAAACAGAAAAATAAAACGGTATAGCTAGCTTCAGTCTCTTTAAAATTTAAGAATCGTGTGAGCGTTTAAAACTTCAGGTGTCCACTCGAGTGCAGTTGGGTGGATCTTACTTAAGCAACTTATATTAAAATAGGTCTCCACTGCATTAGACCAAACATTTGTTATGAAATTAAAACCAATCTCTTTAGTTTACATTCTATATATCTCTGTTTCTCTTTGCGTTTTTTCTTCTTGTAAAAACGAAAAGAAAATTATTAAAAAAGTTGAAGTTTCTTTTACAAAAGAAGGTGAATTAACGCTCTATAAATCTGTAACAGATTCCATAATTTCAAAAATAGATATTGAAATAGCAGATAACGAATATAAAACACAAACAGGATTAATGTACAGAACTTCCATGAAAGAAAATCAAGGCATGTTGTTTGTTTTTGAAGATGAAAGACCTCGTTCTTTTTATATGAAAAATACGCAGTTTGCTCTTGATCTTATTTATTTAAACGCTAACAAAACAATTGTCAGTTTTCAAGAAAATGCACAGCCATTAGACGAAAGCTCCTTACCATCTAATGCTCCTGCAAAATATGTGCTTGAAGTAAATGCTGGATTAGTGAGTAAATGGCAGTTAGAAACTGGTGATTGGATTGAGTTTTCTAGGAATTAATTTTTAGTATTTGGTTATAAACTCTAACAAACAACTAAAACAAAAAAAGCCTTTCAGAATAAAACTGAAAGGCTTTTTTATATTATTGAAAGAACGATTAAGCTTTCGCTTCTTCTATTTCTTCTTTTACTTTATCTTTTAAAGCGTCGGTAGCATCACTTTTCTTAACAGAATCATACATGATTGGTGTTGCAATAAATAATGATGAATACGTACCTACAATAACCCCTACTATTAAAGCAAACATAAAGCCTCTAATAGAATCTCCACCAAAAATAAAGATCGCTAATAACACGACTAATGTTGTTAAAGAGGTATTTAACGTTCTACTTAAAGTACTACTTAAAGACGCGTTAATTACTTTATCGAAATGCCAATTGGTATGCTCGTTAAAGAATTCACGAATTCTATCGAACACGACAACCGTATCGTTTAATGAGTAACCAATTACGGTTAAGATAGCAGCAATAAAGGCTTGATCTATTTCCATTGTAAATGGCATAAACTTGTATGTTAAAGAGAAAACTCCTAATACAATAAGTACATCGTGGAATACAGCAGCTACTGCACCAAGAGAGAATTGCCATCTTTTAAAACGGAATAGAATATAAAGGAATACTACGATTAAAGAGCCTAAAATTGCCCAGAATGATGCTTTTTTAATATCATCTGCAATCGTTGGACTAACTTTATAGTATTTCATTAACCCATGAGTTTTATGCTCATCGTCGCTAATAAACTCTTCATAAGAAATGCCATCTAAATGAGGTTGTAAAGCAGTGTATAAGCTTTTTCTTAACTCTTCATCTACACCCGTTCCAGTTTCATCAACTTTAAACTTGGTTGTAATTTTTAATTGGTTTGAATTTCCAAATGTTTTCGCATCAGCAGACCCAAAAACTTCTGGTGAAGATAATAAGCTTGTAATTTCTGAAGAACTTACAGGTTGATCAAAACGCACTTGGTAGGTTCTACCTCCAACGAAATCGACACCTTGGTCTAAACCATTTGTAAATAAGGATCCTAAACTAATAGCGATTGCAATTCCAGAGACAATATATGCTGTTTTATGTTTCTTTAAGAAATCGATATTGATATTTCTAAATAAGTTTTTAGTTAAACTTGTTGAGAAATCTAAGCTTCCTCCTCTTGCTACATACCAATCGATGATTAATCTAGTAATAAAAATAGCAGTAAATAAAGACGTAGCAATACCAATTATTAAAGTAGTTGCAAATCCTTTAATAGGTCCTGTTCCAAATATAAATAGGATTAAGGCCGTTAAACCTGTTGTAATATTAGCATCTAAAATGGATGATAAGGCATTAGCAAATCCATCCTGGATAGACTCTTTCTGTCCTTTCCCTTTCGCTAATTCCTCTCGAATACGCTCAAAGATAAGTACGTTAGCATCGACCGACATACCAATGGTTAATACAATACCAGCAATACCTGGAAGTGTTAAAACGGCTCCTAAGCCAGATAACACACCAAAGATTAACAAGATATTGAACGCCATAGCTATATCTGCAAATAGTCCCGCTTTACCATAATAGAAAACCATCCATAATAACACTAATGCAAGTGCAATCATGAAAGACATTTTACCACTATCGATTGCTTCTTGACCTAAAGACGGTCCAACAACTTCACCTTGAATAATATCTGCTGAAGCTGGTAATTTACCTGCACGTAATACGTTTGCTAAATCGGTTGCTTCATTTAAACTAAAGTCTCCTGAAATTTGAGAGTTTCCTCCAGAAATAGCTCCTGTTGTAACTCCTGGTGCAGAATACACCACATTATCAAGTACAATAGCAATTTGGCTTCCTTGAGAATAAGCTTTTCCAGTCATTTCTTCCCAGATCTTAGCTCCTTTTGCATTCATTTGCATAGAAACTACAGGCTTGCTTGTTGGTCCATAATCCTGACGAGCATCTGTAACCACAGCACCACTTAAAGGTGGTAGATTGTCTCTATTTCCTATTAAAGCATATAAATCTACTATTTCACTATCTTTTTCTGGTTTTCCAAATAAGAATTTTACATCACGCATTTCTGCAGGAATTAAAGCTCTTACTTGAGGCATGTTTAAATACTCTAGAACTTGGTCTTTATCTTTAATAGCAAATTGTGCTACTATTGGACCACCTTGATACCCAAAACCTCTAATTAATTTCCCTAATGGGTTGTTTTCTACAGCTAAAGAATCTGGATCGTCTCCTAATAAATCGGCAATTTTATCGTCTTCAGAATCTTGAGATTCTTCTACAACATCTTCTGTTGTAGTGTCGTCTTGAGCAGCTTCAATTTCTTTAAGTAATTCGTTAGCTTGGTTTAAGAAGCCCATAAATTGCTCTCCTTTATAACAATCCCAAAATTCTAGTTGGGCTGTACTTTGAAGTAATTTAAGTGCTCTTTCTTTATCTTTAACTCCTGGTAGTTCTACTAAAATACGTCCAGAGTTTCCTAAACGCTGGATGCTTGGAGAGGTAACACCAAACTCATCAATACGTTTACGTAATACTTCGAATGCAGACACAATCGATTCGTCAATTTTTCTTTCGATGATAGGTTTTACTTCACTATCAGACATATCGAAAGTTATTTCTTCGCTTAAGGTTCTGTTTGCAAAAATATCTGGAGATGCTAATTTTGTATCTCCTTTAATTTTATCGAACGCTACAAAGAAATCTTCTAAATACGTGTTCTGACTGTTATTTTGAAGCTCTGAAGCATCATCTAAAGCCTTGTTAAAAACAGGGTCTTTACTATAATTAGACAATCCTTTTAAGATATCTTTTACAGATACTTGTAAGATAACACTAACACCACCTTTAAGGTCAAGGCCAAGATTCATGGCATTTTCCTTTACTTCGTTATACGTGTAATCTGCTATACCTATATTATAAACTTTTTCGTTAGAAAGTGAATCTAGATATTGACGTTCTTTTACGGCATCACCTTTTGAATATACAATGGCATCATCGTCTATACTGTTTGCTTTAAATGTAAAAGACAATTGGTAAATACTTACCAGACCAAATAAAATTGCAAATAGTTTTACTAATCCTTTATTCTGCATTATTTATTAAATTAATTAGTTCTTTGTTGATATTTTTAAAAACGAGCAAATATATATCTTCTATACTTATTTAACAAAAGGTTTGAGATATATAACAAAAAAAACAGCTATAAAAAGCTGTTTTTTTTGTTAACATAAATTTGAAGGCTTACATGCCTTGTAACTTGTCTGTTTTTTCGTAACCTTCTGGAGGTGTCATATCGAACTTATCATCTGACACAGATTCTTTCTTAATCTCGGTAACTTCATTTGTAATGGTTAAATTCATTCCCATTTGACTCATGTTCATGGTCATATATAATGGAAAACCATTCAAATCTGCTCCCATCATGGTAGATTGTTGAGAAATAGCCGTTAATTTATCTGTGGTATACACATCCATAGTTACTACAACACCATCTTTGTTTACCTCAACATTATACTCTTGACACTCGTAGCCTAGTACTGTTTTTGTTTCATCTCCTTTGGTAATCGTTACATTCTTTAAATCTTCTTCTGAAGGCTCCATGCTTTTTACAACATATTTTTTACCTGTCATTTGATTATTCATTGCCATTAACATTTCATTGTTTTCACTATCCATAATGGAATATGAAGAACCTGTCATGATATTAGATGTTTCTGAACGTGTTTTACCCTCTTTAAAGTAGGTAGTTGTTAAGATGTCTCCAATCATGGCTAATTGACTTTGCATTTGTGCATTATCTGTAGACATGGTTTGCTTAGAATAAACAACTCCTTCGGTCATGCTTTCTTGCGAAAAACTAACTGTTGTAATCGCGACTAGTACTAATAATAGTATTTTTTTCATTTTTATTGTTTTAAGTTTTAAGAGTGTGTTACAGTTCTAATAATCCGTTTGTTTTTCTAACTGCTTCTGCACTATTAAGCATGTTTTCTTTTTCGGCATCTGTTAAATTCATTTCAACAATTTTTTCAATACCATTTCTTCCAAGAATTACAGGAACACCTATACAGATGTCATTCATTCCATATTCACCTTCTAAAAATACCGAACAAGGAAATAGTTTCTTTTGGTCGCAAGCAATGGCTTGAACTAATCCACTTACAGCTGCTCCTGGAGCATACCAAGCCGAAGTACCTAATAGTTTAGTAAGAGTCGCACCACCAACTTTGGTATCTTCTTTAACTTGTTCTAAACGTTCTGTAGTTAAAAATTCAGATACTGGAACCGAGTTTCTTGTAGCTAATCTGGTTAATGGAATCATTCCAGTGTCGCTATGTCCACCAAGTACCATACCATCTACATCGCTAATTGGAGCGCCTAATGCCTCAGCCAACCTGTACTTAAAACGAGCCGAATCTAAAGCGCCACCCATGCCTATAATTCTATGTTTTGGCAAACCTGTTGCTTTTGCAGCCAAGTAAGTCATGGTATCCATAGGATTACTAACAACAATTAAAATAGTATTTGGAGAATGTTTCACTAAACTTGAAGATACAGCTCTAACAATACCTGCGTTGATTCCAATTAATTCTTCACGAGTCATACCTGGCTTCCTAGGTATTCCAGAAGTAATCACACAAATATCACTATTTGCAGTTACGGAATAATCGTTAGTAATTCCAGTTATTTTAGTGTCAAATCCGTTTAATGAAGCTGTTTGCATTAAGTCCATAGCTTTACCTTCAGCAAAACCTTCTTTAATATCTAACAAAACGACTTCTGAAGCGAAATCTTTAATAGCAATATATTCTGCACAACTGGCACCAACTGCTCCTGCTCCAACTACTGTTACTTTCATAAAATTATGTGTTTTTTAATGTGTTGATTTTTAAGACTGCAAAATTACAAATAAAAATAGTGCAAATGAAAAAGCAGAAGTATTATCTTCTGCTTTAACGGTATTTATTAAACTGGTTTATGCATCAATATTCGCATAAATGGCATTTTTCTCAATAAACTCTCTTCGAGGTGGTACTTCGTCTCCCATAAGCATAGAGAATATTCTGTCTGCTTCTGTTCCATTGTCTATTTGAACCAAACGCATGGTTCTAAATTCTGGATTCATGGTGGTATCCCAAAGCTGTTCTGCATTCATCTCACCAAGACCTTTATAACGTTGAATTTTAGCGCTATCACCAAACTCTTTTAAAATTTCATCTCGTTCTTTATCAGACCAGGCATATTCCTTTTTAGCACCTTTTTTAACTAAATATAAAGGTGGAGTTGCTATATAAATATGTCCATTTTCTATCAATTCCTTCATATATCTAAAGAAGAAGGTTAAAATTAATGTTGCAATATGTGATCCATCGATATCGGCATCACACATAATCACAACTTTATGGTAGCGTAATTTTGATAAATTAAGAGCTTTACTATCTTCTTCGGTTCCAATAGTAACACCTAGTGCTGTGAAGATGTTTTTTATCTCTTCGTTTTCAAACACTTTATGAACCATGGCTTTCTCTACATTCAAGATTTTACCACGTAAAGGCAAAATAGCTTGAAATGCTCTGTCACGACCTTGTTTAGCCGTTCCACCTGCCGAATCTCCCTCAACTAGAAACACTTCGCATTTTGCTGGATCTTGCTCTGAACAGTCTGATAGTTTTCCTGGCAAACCACCAATACTCATGACGGTTTTACGTTGCACCATTTCTCGTGCTTTTTGTGCTGCATGACGTGCTTGTGCTGCCAAAATCACTTTTTGTACAATGGTTTTAGCATCGTCTGGATGTTCTTCTAAGTAGTCGGTTAACATCTCAGAAACTGCTTGACTTACCGAAGCAGAAACCTCACGGTTACCTAATTTGGTTTTTGTTTGCCCTTCGAATTGTGGCTCTTGAACTTTTACCGAAATAATAGCAGTTAAGCCTTCACGGAAATCATCCCCAGCAATATCGAATTTTAAGTTTTTAAGCAAACCAGATTCATCTGCATACTTTTTAAGTGTATGTGTTAATCCACGACGAAACCCAGACAAGTGTGTTCCACCTTCGTGTGTATTAATATTATTTACATAGGAATGTAGATTTTCAGCATAAGAGGTATTATAAACCATAGCAACCTCTACAGGAACGCCATTTTTTTCGCCTTCAAACGCTATAACTTCATTAATTAACGGCTCTCTGTTTCCATCTAAGAATTTTATAAATTCTTTTAATCCTTCTTCAGAATGAAATGTTTCTCCTTCAAATTCGCCATCATCTTTTTTATGACGTTTATCAATTAAATGAATGGTGATACCTTTATTAAGGTAAGCCAACTCACGCATTCTGCTCGCTAAAGTATCGTAGTTATATTCTAATGTTTGGGTAAAAATGGTTGGGTCTGGTTTAAAAGTAACGATGGTTCCTCTTTTTTCAGTTTCTCCAACTTTCTTAACTGGATACATAGGTTTCCCTTTTTCGTATTCTTGTTCCCAGATTTCACCTTTTCTATAAACGGTTGCTTTTAAATGAATAGATAACGCATTCACACAACTAACACCTACTCCGTGTAATCCACCAGAAACTTTGTAGGAATCTTTATCGAATTTTCCTCCAGCACCAATTTTAGTCATAACAACTTCTAAAGCTGAAACTCCTTCCTTTTTGTGCAAATCCACAGGAATACCACGACCATCATCTTCGGTAGTTATGGAATTATCTTCATTAATAATGACACTAATATTATCGCAATGTCCAGCTAAAGCTTCGTCAATGGAGTTATCAACCACCTCATAAACCAAATGATGTAATCCTCTGGTACCAGTATCTCCAATATACATAGAAGGACGCATACGTACATGCTCCATACCTTCCAGGGCTTGAATACTATCTGCTGAATAATTATCCTTATTAAATTCTTCTCTTTTCTCGCTCATATAAAACGTTTCTTGTTTGTTATTAATTGACTGTTGAGCCATCAAGTGACTTCACAAAAAAAGATGCTTTTAGCATCCTTTTGAATACAAACAAAGATACGAATTTAAAACGCTTTTAAAAAGCATTTTAACGAGTTTGACTCGAAATTATCAACAATTGTTAATTACTTAAAAGTGTCTTAAAACGCTTTAAATTGACCTTAAAATGAATTTTGATGATTTTTAAACAACCTTAAAAACAGAAAAATAGTTATCGCTGCTCTAAAGCGATTTTTTGAATTTTTGTATTAGGCTTTTTAACAAGATTTCTGCTTATTCTTCTTGTATTAAAGCAAACGTATTCCTGAACCATTTTCTTTTGCAAAAATAATTTTTCCTTGTTCAAGTTTGATCCCTTTAGCAGTATCATTTTTTAATAACATAGCACCATCGGCATCTAAATAATCTAAAAGTGGTGCTATTTGAGCCAGATTAGAAACACCAACAGTAGATTCTGCCATACAACCAGCCATGACTTTTAAATTGAGCTCTCGTGCCTTCTTTATCATTTTTAGAGCTGGTGTAAGTCCGCCACATTTCATGAGCTTGATATTGATACCATGAAAACCTTCAGCGCATTTTTGAACATCTTCAAAACGCTGACAGCTCTCATCTGCTATTAATGGTAATACGCATGTTTTTTTTAATTGTTTCACACCTTCCCAATCGTCTGCTTTTAAAGGTTGCTCTATAAACTCCACACCTAATGCTTTTAGTTGTATTGCATTATCAAGTGTTTCTTGAACAGTCCAAGAGCAATTAGCATCAATTCTAAAAATAGCATCTGTTATTTTTCTAAGTTCAGAGACTATTTCCACATCATGTTCTGTTCCTAATTTGATTTTATAAATTGGCCAAGGTGTTTCTAGAATTTTCTGTTTCATGATTTCGATTCTATCAATTCCTATGGTATAATCTGATAGTGGAGAATTTTTAGCATCATCGATAAAATAACTTCTAACCGTTCTGTTTTGTGATTTCGCATAAAAATCCCAATAAGCACAATTAAGTGCGCAAAGCGTAAAATAATCGTCTCCTAATTTAGGCTCTAGCAAATGCCATAGATCGTCAGGTAGCATCCCAAAAGCATTTTCAATAATTGATTGAGTTTTCAAAATGGATTGTTGTATCTTTTCTTCTGTAATGTTGTAATATGGATACGGAATAGCTTCGCCATATCCAGTACATACACCATTAGATATAGATACAATTACTGTGTTTTGAGAGGTTCTTGTTGACCTAGAAATTGTAAATGGATGTTTTAAAATAAGCTGAAAAGGGCTTGCTTCTAGTTTTAATTTCATTGGTTATTTTCTAATTCTGAATTGGTTTCCGGATATACCGAAGAATTTAATCAATACTTTTTTCTATTTCATTTTCCAAAAGTTTAGTAATTTCAACTAGTAATTTTTCTGCTTTCTGTTGTGCTGTATAATAATTATCTGCTGCTATCGTTAAATTCTCTATTAAATTTTCGAAAAGTAGCGCATCTAGCATACCTCTATTATCGACCGTAAAACCTGATTTAGGAAATTCCACATTTCTACCTTGATCAGGTATTTGATCGGCATTTAACCAACTACCGTGTTCTAGGATAAAGGTATTTAATATATCTTCAGCATAATCTAGAGAGCTAAACCGTTCTTCTAGAATATCAACTTCAGGTTTCCAAGAGGACAACAGGTTTCGCAGTTCTTCATTCTTAAATATACCTAGTTTTCCAGAACTTAATAGATCGTCTAAAAATCCATTTTGAGGATAATAAGGCGAACTGTTGTATAGTTTGTTTAATAATTGGTTAAAGTTGGTTTCGGAATCTGGTTTACTTTTGACTCCTGTATGATTAAGAATTTGTATTCCAGAACTTACAATTGTTAAAGTGTTAGTTTTTACTTCTTCTAATATGGCTTTGTTTTTTATAAAGTCGCGATGAATATTATGCAACGCATTTTGTTCTACCACATTTGCTTTTCTTAATTCATTCCAATTGTTAATTTGTAAAGCAATTAAAATCCCAATAACCACTAAAATTATTTCGCCAATGGCGTATTTAAAGTATTTGGATGTTTTGTTTTCCACAATTAGGTTTTGTCGGATTTTTCGGAAGAATTTAATCATATTGTATCACTCTTAATAAGATTTCTGATTTCTGTAATTTTCGCTATTGCTTTTTCCATTATATCCACTTGACCTACTCTGTTATCTTTAAAAAGTTTAAAAAGCACGATGGTAGAGGGTTTCTCAAAAAAGCTTTTAGAATCGATTGGCACGCAGAACTCTAACCATTTAAAATCTGAAAATTCATGTTTTATAAGCGGAATCCAATCTGTATTAAAAGATTTTTCCACATCTAAACAACTTTCATATACACTGAAAAGGATTTCGTCGTAATACGTTATTAACTCTAATTGTAATTGTTTATTTCTAATGTTTTCTATGCCTTTTGATTTTAAAACTTCAAAAGCACTTGACTGAGATTTAAATCGTTGAAAATTTATAATTTTACCCATCATATAATTCAAACTATCACTATAAATACCTTGATCGATCTCATGGAGTAAATGTTCTGTAGTTGATATTGCCAATTTTGCTCTTTTAAGTTCGACTGCCAACGACATGGAATCTTTAAGTAGATTATTATCAATAAGTGCAATGATTTCCGATTCAAATTGTCTGTTTTTCCTGTTTTCGTTCCAATTATTCACTTGTAGAGCAAGTAGAATCCCAATCATGACAAGTGTTATTTCGCCAATAGCGTACTTAAAGTACTTAGCTGTATTGTTTTGTTCCATAAGGTTATATCTAATTCGCTTAAAAAATTTTATCATTGTTTTAATTACTCATTAAGTTGTTCAAGAATAATATTGTTTAAATTTAGTACCCCCTTGTTTCACCCATAGATCAATCAACATATTTTGATAATAGATGGTATATAGCAATTTATACGTTTTTGGCAATTTAAGGTAAGTAACAAAATCGGTATCGTTTTTTTTGAATGCTTTGTGTATGGGAATTGTTCTATTTGGAACGTTAAATCAAACATAGATTGGAATGTCGAGAGGGTGATAGTTAATTCGAATATTCTATCATCATCAGACTTCGTGCCCATTGAATCTTCTTTAAGAGAATTTAAGGCATTAGTATAATCTATATATTTTGAAAGCATGGCTTTTAAACTATCATTCAACAACTCAAACTTTCTAGACGAAATGGCTTCTTCCTGAACCGAGTTTAACAATGATAATTGATATAGATATACCATTTTGCTTGAATAGAGCCGTAAAGAATCTACAGGAAGGCTTACAGTAGAATCTGCAGAAAAATGAAGTAGTTTATTTAAAAAAACATTACTTGTTTTTAACCCATTATAATGATTTTTTAATTCTTTTTTATTACTCAAAAATTCTTGTTTGAACACATGTATTAATTTGAATTTATCATTTTCTAACTTGCGATTTTCATTCCAGTTATTAATTGAAAGCGCTATAAGAATACCAATAACCACAAGGATAATTTCACCAAAGGCGTATTTAAAATATCTGGATGTTTTTCCTGTTTCCATAAGATCGTATCTTATTTTTCTGAAAAACTTTATCATAGCTTCAGAGTTTTAGATGTCGATTGTATCCTCACCAAAGGTCTGCTAGACCTTTGATTTTTCGATTGAAAAATTGTGTTCGAATAGTGTCTAAAGAATTTAATCATACTTTTTTCCTGAGGAAGCCGGAATCTTGTTAGTTGGTTAACCTTTTAAAGGTAACTATTTTTTAAATAAAAAAAACCAGCTTTAAAGCTGGTTTTCAATTATTTATTAAAATCTCCTATTAATAAGCATCGGCATGTACTTTGGCTACGGCTCTACCACTAGGATCATTCATGTTTTTAAAAGCATCATCCCACTCTAAAGCTATTTGGGTACTACAAGCTACACTTGCTTCTTGAGGCACACTTAGAGCTGCAGCATCACTTGGAAAATGGGCTGCAAAAATTGTGCGATAATAAAATTCCTCTTTACTAGTTGGTGTTTGTATTGGGAATTTATATTTAGCGTTAGCTAGTTGCTCATCAGACACTTCTGCTGCTACTACTTCTTTCAAGGTGTCTATCCAACTATAACCAACACCATCGCTAAATTGTTCTTTCTGTCTCCATGCTACAGATTCTGGAATCATATCTTCAAAGGCTTTTCTCAAAACCCATTTTTCCATGCGTTCCCCATGGATCATTTTATCTTGTGGATTAATTTGCATAGCCACATCCATAAATTCTTTATCTAAAAATGGCACACGACCTTCAATACCCCATGCAGCTAAACTTTTGTTTGCACGCAAGCAATCGTACTGATGTAGCTTGCTTAATTTTCTAACAGTTTCTTCGTGAAACTCTTGTGCATTTGGCGCTTTATGAAAATATAAATAACCTCCAAAAAGTTCGTCTGCTCCTTCTCCAGATAATACCATTTTTATTCCCATTGATTTAATAACGCGTGCCATTAAATACATAGGTGTACTGGCTCTAATAGTGGTTACATCGTATGTTTCCAATTGATAAATAACATCTTTTATAGCATCTAATCCTTCTTGTATGGTAAACTTAATCTCATGATGAACCGTTCCAATATGATCTGCTACTTTTCTAGCTGCAGCCAAATCGGGAGAACCTTCCAATCCAACGGAAAAACTATGCAATTGTGGCCACCAGGCTTCAGAGATATCATTGCTCTCAATACGTTTTTGTGAATATTTTTTTGCAATTGCTGAAGTTATAGAAGAATCCAATCCACCAGACAACAGGACTCCATAAGGAACATCGCTCATTAATTGTCTGTGAACTGCAGCTTCTAAGGCTTCTTTTAAAACTTTAATACTTGTTTCATTGTCTTTTACAGCATCAAATTCTGTCCATTCACGTTTATACCATTTCACAAATTCACCATCTTTACTAGACATATAATGTCCTGGAGGAAACAACTCTATTTTAGTACAAACACCTTCAAGTGCTTTTAATTCAGATGCCACATAGAACGTCCCGTATTCATCCCAACCAATATATAACGGAATAATTCCCATATGGTCTCTTGCAATAAAATAGCTATCTTCTTCAACATCGTAAATGGCAAATCCAAAGATACCGTTCATATCATCAACAAAATCAACACCTTTTTCTTTGTATAAAGCTAAAATGACTTCGCAATCGCTTTCAGTTTGAAAATTATAAGCTGTTTTTAATTGCTTACGCAATTCTCTATGATTGTATATTTCGCCATTGGCAGCTAATATGAGTTTTTTATCATCACTTAACAAAGGCTGTTTACCTGAAGCTGGATCTACAATAGCCAAACGTTCATGAGCCATAATCACTTTATCATCGCTATAAATCCCACTCCAATCTGGACCTCTATGACGAATGGTTTTGGCCATTTCTAATATTTGAGGTCTTAAATCTTCAGCTTTTCTTTTTAAATCGAATGCACATACAATGCCACACATAACTCTAATTTTTTATTTATTATTATTCTAATAGTTAAGCAAAAATGAGATTATTATAACAACTATGAAACATAAAACAAAGAAATAGTTACATATTACAAATATAATCTTTGTTTTTACGCATAAATGAAACTAATAACTTCTGAATAAACATATTTTTCATTGAAATTGTAAATTTTAACATATCCTTTCGACAATTATTAAGACGTTTCTAATATTTTTAAACTTTAACAAAAACAAAATTCCATAATCCTGAAACTATTTCAGATTAATTTATGGTTTTAAAAAACACATTCTATGAAAAAATCAATTTTAATTTCAGCTTTAGCATTTTCACTTGTCATGCTATTTTCAACAAATTTGTCTGCGCAAGATTTTAGTGGACTTGACAAAAGTCCGATGGATGCAGCATCATTCCCTAGCGACTACAAAGTATCAGACAAACAAGTAAAAGTGGTTTACAGCAGACCACAATTAAAAGGAAGAGATGTTAGCACTCTAGCAAAAAACGGAGAAGTATGGAGAACTGGCGCTAACGAAGCTGTTGAAATAACTTTTTATCAAGAAAAAATGTTTGGCGATAAAAAAGTGGCAGCAGGAACTTACACCATGTATACCATACCTGGAGAAAAAGAGTGGACGGTTATTTTAAGCTCAGATTTAAATGTTTGGGGATCTTACTTTTACAAAGAAGAAAATGATGTTGCTAGAGTAACAGCACCTGTTACAGAAGGTAAAGAATCTTTAGAAGCGTTTTCTATTGCTTTTGATGACGATGGAACCATGCATATGGGTTGGGACACATTACGTGTTTCAGTTCCAGTTAAGTAAAAAAACAATTCATCATGAAAAAAACACCTTGAAATTCAAGGTGTTTTTTTCATGGAATATTTAAATATTTATGTGTTTGTAGAGATACTTTCCACTTAGGGTTAGCCATCACATAGTCCACAATTTCAGGAACCACTTTATCGCGTTTACTCCACTCTGGCTGCAAATACAATATACAATCTTCATTTACTTTAGCAGCTTGTTCTTCTGCAAATTTAAAATCGCTTTTATTATAAATGATGCATTTTAATTCATGTGCCTTATTATAAATTTCTTCGGTAGGTAATTTGAGTTTTTTGGGAGAGAGACAAATCCAATCCCAAGTACCTGTAAGCTTATAAGCCCCAGAGGTTTCTATATGTGTTTGAAGACCTTTTGCTTTCAACTGTGTAGTTAATGGTCCCATGTCCCATGTTAATGGTTCTCCTCCAGTAACCACAATAGTGTTGCTATACTTCACTGCGTTATCAACAATTTTTTCTGTTTCCGTTGGTGGATGCAATTCTGCCAACCAGCTTTCTTTAACATCACACCAATGGCAACCAACATCGCAACCACCTATTCGAACAAAATAAGCAGCTGTTCCTTTATGGAAACCTTCACCTTGAATGGTATAAAACTCCTCCATTAAAGGCAACAATAATCCTTTATCTATTAGCTCTTGTCTTTCACTTCTTGTCATAGCTTGCAAAGATAGGAAACAGGAAACAGTTTTTTAGAAATGATTAACATTAGTTTTTCATTCTAAGGAACTTCTTCAAAATGTAATAGAGTTATAATAACAACTTCTACTTTTTTGTTGAAAACATTTTCCTTCAGATTGGTTCAAGATTAGTATTTTTATACAAAATTTCAAAAAACATGAGTAAACAAGAAGCATTCTTTAATCATATCACTGAAGGAAACACTAACAAAGGCGAATTTATTACTTTAGGATCTGCCATGTTAGATGGTAAAACCGTTAAAAATGCTTTTGTTAATGTGCCTTTAAAAACCATGAACAGACATGGACTAATTGCAGGAGCTACTGGAACTGGAAAAACAAAAACCTTACAGGTGCTTGCTGAAAACCTTTCTGAAAAAGGTGTTCCTGTTATCATGATGGATATTAAAGGAGATTTAAGTGGTTTGGCCCAACCAAGTCCTGGGCATGTAAAAATTGACGAACGTCATGAAGCTATTGGCTTGCCATTCGAACCTAAGGCTTTTCCTGTTGAAATTTTAACGCTTTCAGCTCAAAATGGTGTGAGGCTTCGTGCAACAATAAGCGAATTCGGACCTGTTTTAATCTCTAGAATTCTAGATGTTTCCGAGACTCAAGCTGGCATTATCTCTGTCATTTTTAAATATTGTGATGACAATAAGTTACCACTACTCGACTTAAAAGATTTTAAAAAAATACTTCAGTTCGCAACAAATGAAGGAAAAGAAGAGTTTGAAGAAGCTTATGGACGTATTTCAACAGCTTCTACTGGGGCTATTTTAAGAAAAATCGTAGAAATCGAACAACAAGGAGGTGATTTGTTTTTTGGCGAGAAATCGTTTGACCCTCAGGATTTATTAAGAATAGATGAAAATGGTAAAGGCTATATCAATATTATTCGATTAACAGATATTCAAGACAAGCCAAAATTATTTTCAACGTTTATGTTGAGCCTTTTAGCTGAAATATATTCTACATTTCCGGAACAAGGAGATACTGGAAGGCCAGAACTTATCATGTTTATTGATGAGGCTCATTTAATATTTAACGAAGCTTCTAAAGCCTTATTAAATCAAATTGAAAGCATTGTCAAACTGATAAGAAGTAAAGGAGTTGGCCTGTATTTTGTTACCCAAAATCCAACGGATGTTCCTGAAGCTGTTTTAAGTCAGTTAGGTTTAAAAGTACAACATGCTTTAAGAGCTTTTACAGCAAAAGATAGAAAAGCGATTAAACTAACAGCACAAAATTATCCAGACACAGAATATTATGATACAGCCAGCGTTCTTACTTCTTTAGGAACTGGTGAAGCTCTAGTATCTGCTCTAAATGAAAAAGGCAGACCAACACCTTTAGCTGCAACAATGATGCGTGCTCCAATGAGCCGTATGGATATTCTAACAGATTCTGAATTGAAAGAATTATTAAACAATTCGAAATTAGTAAAGAAATACAACGAAGAAGTTGATAGAGAAAGTGCATACGAAATGCTCAATGAAAAAATTGAACAAGCCGAAGCCCAAGAATTAAAAGAAAAAGCAAAAAAAGAAAAAGCTGCATTAGAAAAAGCTGAATCTAAAAGCAGAAGTACATCAACAAGAAAGAGCACCAGAATGAACCCAATAGTAAAAGTACTTACAAGTGCCACTTTTATTAGAAGTGTTTTTGGTATTTTAACCAAAGTCATGAAAAAATAAAATCTTACTTAACTTTAAAATAATTTAATATTTACCCTTAATTTATATGAAAAAAACTATTTTCAGCTTAGCCCTTGCAACCCTTTTATTTGTTGGTTGTAAAAAAGAACAAAATCCCTTCCAAATTAGCAAACAAAATATTGGATTGCTAACAGATTCAACCCAGGTAAAAGACTTAAAAGCTGTTTTTGCAAACGACTCTGTTGTGGAAAGACTTCTAGACAATGAATTTACTTTTAATCGAACAGATATTGATGTTTTTGATAAATCAGGCAACAAGTTACTTACGTTAACACCTAGTAAAATTCAAGATCCAACTTCAACTATAGAAACTATTAAAATATTGGATTCTAGATTTAAAACAGACAAAGGTCTAAATACAAAAAGTACTTTTGGAGATATAAAAAACAATTATAAGATATCTAGCATTCAAAATACCTTAAAAAATGTCGTAGTTTTTGTAAACGAAATCAATGCCTTTTTTACCATTGCTAAAAGCGAGCTGCCTGCGGAATTACAATTCGATATGAATGCGAAAATTGAGGCCATTCAAATACCTGAAAAAGCTAAAATTAAATATTTCATGATTGGCTGGAATTAAGCATACAACCGTAATAAGCAATTAAAAAATGCAAAAAAATAAAAAATACACCGTTCAAAACAACCCTTTTGTTGTTCCTACGTCAGATGGTAAAATAATAACCGAACATTTTGGGAATGCCACAAACAAGGATTCCAATATTAGCATAGCACATATGATAGCTCCTGCTGGTTGGAGTGAACCGTATCAAACTCCAGAATTCGACGAATACACGTTCATCATAAAGGGAAAAAAACAATTTATTATTGATGGTGAAGAAATTATTTTGGAAGCAGGTCAATCTATCAAAATAGAAAAAAACACAAGAGTACAATATTCAAATCCGTTTACTGAACCTTGTACCTATCTTGCCATATGTTTACCTGCTTTTTCAATGGATTTAGTAAATAGAGAAGGTTTATGATGACCTTGCTGCAAAAAATAATTGGCCTTTTAATAAACCTGATTAGCTTGTTTTCTCCAAGATTAGCTGGCAGAATCGCTTTGTTTTTATTTTCGAAACCCTTTAAAGGAAAAGTTAATGAGAAACAATCAGATTTTTTAGACACTGCCTTTAGAGAAGAATTAAAATTCAACGATACGCCGTTTATGACTTATAGATGGCTTGGGAAAAAAGAAACCATATTATTAGCTCATGGTTGGGAAAGCAATTCGGCTAGATGGCAAGATTTAATTACTCATTTAAGAAAAAGAGGGTTTGGTATTGTTGCCATAGATGCTCCTGCTCACGGTCGTTCTGGAAGCAATAGATTTAACGCCATTCTGTATGCAGAATTTATTAAAGTAGCTTCAGAACGCTTTGAGCCTAAAATTATTATTGGCCATTCGGTTGGTGGTATGGCGTCGGTTTTATTTCAATCTAAGTATCAAAAAGAACATGTACTAAAAATGATTTTGCTTGGTGCACCTTCAGAATATGCAGATGTTATAAACCGTTATGCTAATATGATGAGTTATTCGAATCGCGTTACTAATCATATTAATTTGCTTATTAAAGAGCGTTTTGGAGATTTCCCTAAGGCATATTCTACAGCTAATTTTTCAGAACATATTTCTTCAGCAGGATTAATAATACATGATAAAAAAGATCGTATCATACCTTATAACGATGCGGTTCAAATTAAAGCCAAATACAAAAACAGTCAGTTAGTTTCTACAGAAGGTTTTGGTCATTCTCTGGTTTCAGACGAAGTTTCAAATTACATTTTTGACTTTATAGACAACTAAAGTTGCTATCTTTGCATTATGGAAGAAAATTTAAAACGAATCAATAAATTTTTAAGTGAAGTTGGTTATTGTTCGCGTCGAGAAGCAGATAAGCTTATTGATGCAGGACGAGTGACGATTAATGATGAAGTTCCAGAAATGGGAACAAAAATAGGTCCAAATGATGTGGTACATGTTGACGGAAAATTGATTAAAAACACCAAAGAGAAATTTGTTTATTTAGCTTTTAATAAACCTTTAGGGATTGTCTGCACAACAGACACACGTGTTGAAAAGGACAACATCATCGATTTTATAAATTATCCGAAACGTATTTTTCCTATTGGCCGTTTAGATAAACCAAGTGAAGGGTTAATTTTATTAACTGATGATGGAGACATTGTAAACAAGATACTTCGTGCCAGTAATAACCATGAAAAAGAATATATTGTAACGGTAGACAAACCTATTTCACAAACGTTTATTCAACGAATGTCTAGTGGCATTCCTTTAGAAGAATTAGGAAAAACGACTAAACCATGTGTTGTTGAAAAACTGGGCACTTTCGAATTTAAAATTATTTTAACTCAAGGTCTGAATAGACAAATTCGTCGCATGTGCGAATATTTAACCTATGAAGTTGAAACATTGAAACGTATTCGAATAATGAATATCAAATTAGATATTCCTTTGGGAGAATACAGAGAATTAACAGCATTAGAATTTTCAGAATTAAACCATTTGTTAGAAGATTCAGATAAAGTGTTTCATTCAAAAAAGAAACTTAAAACGGACGAAGACTAATTTCAAATTCTGTTAAAAAAGTATTAAAAGTCACTCAAACTAAATAACCGATTGGTAACTTTAAAATAAAGTTATCTTATGAAACCTTTAACCAACCTCCTATTTTTAGTTTCACTTACTGTGTTTTCTCAGTATAATTACGACGCATCTGAAGCATTTCCATTCGGGCAAGCCAATCCAGAAGCACCAAAACAAATTACAGATTACGAAGCCATGATTGGTCGTTGCAATTGCACCTCAACAAGAAAAAACCAAGATGGTACGTGGACAGAACCAGAAGACATGACATGGACTTGGAAATACATTTTGAATGGCATGGCAGTTCAAGATGAAACCTTAAAATCTGATGGTTCACATTCTGGAAGCATCCGTCAATATATAGCAGATAGTAGCCGATGGTACGTACATTGGTATTCATCTAAAACACCTACTACAGAATTACCTACTTGGGAAGGGAAGAAAAAGGACAATGGAAATATTGTTCATTATAAAGAACAAAAAGCTCCAAATGGTACGGATGGTTATTTTAGATTAACTTTTTACGATATAAGTCAGTCTGGTTATAAATGGGTAGGCGAATGGGTTGATAAAACTGAATCTGTCGTTTTTCCTACTTGGAAGATAGATTGTATAAGAGAAGAAAATTAATTATATATTTAAAGATGACAACAATTTCTCCATTTCACATTGCCATCCCTGTTCATAATCTAGACACTTGTAGAACCTTCTATCGAGATATTCTTAATTGCGAAGAAGGTAGAAGTAGCGACCACTGGGTTGATTTCAACTTTTTCGGACATCAATTGGTGATACATTACAAACCAAAATCTAAAGAGGAATCGCAAACCAATTCGGTGGATGGAAAAGCAGTTCCAATTCCACATTATGGTGTGGTTTTGCCTTGGGATACGTTTCAAACTTTTGCTGAAGATTTAAAACAAAAAGGTATTAACTTTATCATAGAACCTTACATCCGTTTTGAAGGTTTGGTTGGCGAACAAGCAACTATGTTTTTCTTGGATCCTGCAGGTAATGCTTTAGAGTTTAAATCCTTTAAAGACATAAGTCAACTTTTTGCTAAATAAACATTACTTATAACGCCAACTTGTTAAGTCGGCTCCCTCTGGAGCAGAAGCCATAATACGTTTCATTATTTTTGGCACATACATACTATTATATCGCAATCTGGAAATGTAGTTCGGGTTTTCTTGATCTCCATTCCAACAATGTTCTGCCCGATTGCCATAATCTACTTCGCCATCATAATAAGGATCTGTAGTACTTTCTAGAAAATCTTCCATGAGGTAAACGGCATTATTCAAATAATAATTATCCATATCGCCACAATAAATATGAATTTTTCCTTTTAAATTTTCACCTAGTTTATCCCAATCGCGTTCTAAAATATGTCTTAAATCGTAATTTTCTTTCCAATACGCTGCAACTTCATGATTGATCTCGCCTGTATACTTATCCCAAATACGTTGAGGATAACCATCTTCACCTTGAGGTGAATACGTTGCTTCCCAAATATCGTATTGTCCACCAGAGCGTGACTTATCACCAAGTACTAATTCTAAATAATTATCATCTTTCACAGTTGCACTAACATTTCCTAAATAATCTCTATGACTTGGGATTTCTAAAATTTTATGATTGGACCTTGCAAAATACGCATTGTCATCTTCATAAATATTATTTAAACAATAGGCTCTAAAATCTATTGGATCTGGACAAGCTGCAAAACAGCCATTGTATTCTTCAGGATATTTTACTTGAACTGCTAAAGCTTCCCAACCACCTGTGGAACCACCATATAAAAATCGAGACCAACCTTCACCTTGACCTCTAAACATCTTTTCGATATATGGAATTAATTCATAAGTAAGCGCATCTCCATAAGGTCCTTGACTTGCAGAATTTACGGCATAGGAATCATCGTAATAAGGGGTTGGGTGTTGTATTTCAATAATTAGAAATCTAGGAAAATCTGGTTCATTCCATCGTTTATAAAAATTGTAAGCTTCTTCTTGTTGGATGATATTATATCCATCAATACCAAAACGGTCTGAATATTCTGGTTTTAGGTTTGGGTCTGGAGGTGTGGTTCTAAATCCTCCAAAATCACTTGGAAAATGACCTTGAAAGACCATCAATGGATATTTGGCTTCAGGATGTTCGTTAAACCCTTTAGGTAATAATACATGAGCTCCTAAATACATATCACGTCCCCAAAATTTTGATAACAATTCCGATTTCATTTTAATGTGCTTTATCCATTCGGTATCTTCTGGTTCAACAATTTCAGAAATCACTTGATCCATAACGAGATCAATATTTGGAACCGAATTTTTAGAGATTTCAATTTTTACAGGCTTACTGTATAAATTGCCTGGAGACTTATTCCACTGTTGTCCTTCGCCATTATCCATAGGTAATTTTACCATTTGACCAGTAGATAAATTAAAAGTTTCGTATACATGAAGAACAGCTTGAGCATAATACGTGCCTGGTTTTACATCTGATAACGATTCATAAGGAAAACCGAAATCATCTTCAGTAAACACCACATGTTCATTTGGTTTTAACTGATTGACATTTTTTCCAAAAATGGGTTGAGCTTTTAAATTGTTTGTAACTTGAAATCGAGGTTCTTCGTTATTATTGTCTGACAATACCAATAGCAATCGTCCATCTAAGTTCTCGAAATTCAGATCGTCTGAATAAGATACAGAAATGTGATTTTCTGAAGTTTTAGAAGAAACATCTGGTGATTTTGACTGACAAGCAACAATAAAAATTGAAAACAAAAATGCAAATTTTGAAACGGAATTCATAAGGTTGGTTATTTCATGAAAAGTTACGTATTTTAAATTAAAAACAAAATCAACTTTTTAAGCAAGTTATATTTAATAAGCGATACAAATGAACACCTATTTTAACTGGCTGTAATCGATCTTTTATTATAAAAATAAAAGGGCAAATAAAATAACACGAAATATGGAATAAGAAGGAATTGCATACCTAAAATATAATAAGGCCAAGGGCCTAAATAATCTAAAACTGTTACAGAATCTGGCTTTACATTTAAATACATATAATTAGCATCTAATATTTGGTTTATAACTAAAATAATTAATATGTATCCTTGTAACACTAAAATGGACAAAAATATACTTTTAAAATTTGGGTGGATTTTTAAAACAAATACAACATAAAGCACAAGTATTATAGTCCCTAAATGTACAACCCAATAACGCACATAATCTAATGAGTAATGACTATCTAATATATCGGGAGTGATGACAGCTTGTACACCCCAAGACATACACCAAAAAAATAAAATTCTAAAAAGTAATGGTTTGTTTAAAAATAAAACAACAGGAAAAATCAAGGCTGAAAAACTACTTAAATAGAGTGGTAAATCCTGTTTAACATTAAAATTATTAGTCACTAATTCAAATACAACAACCCCTATAATAAAGACAGCCAAACACAAAGACAAAAAGGTGAGTAAGCCTATCTGCTGTTTATTATTTAAAACTTTTTTTGCAAATAAAATGATACTTGTGCCAAAGACAAAAGCTATAATAATTGGAAGTTTATGCAAAAAACTCCCTATTTCTATTTGTAATAAAAAATTTACATATTGCATTAATTAATGTGCTATTAAAGTTTAATGACGTAACTCCCTAGCCAATAACGTGTTTTTTAACAACATGGCTATGGTCATTGGTCCAACACCTCCAGGTACTGGAGTTATAAAACTAGCTTTTTTACTAACGTTTTCAAAATCGACATCACCTGTAATGACATAACCCTTTGGTGAATTTTCATCTACAACACGAGTAATACCAACATCTATAATAACCACATCGTCTTTTACCATTTCTGCCTTTAAAAAATTAGGAACCCCTAATGCTGAAATAATAATATCTGCCTGAGACGTTATTTGCGTGATGTTTTTTGTGTGACTATGTGTAATGGTAACAGTAGAATTTCCAGGAAATCCTTTTCTTCCCATTAAGATACTCATAGGTCTTCCAACAATATGAGAACGACCAATAACAACGGTATGCTTCCCTTTCGTTTCTACATTATATCTGTCTAGCAATTCAAGAATTCCAAATGGTGTTGCAGGAATAAATGTGGACATATCTAATGCCATTTTACCAAAATTCATTGGATGAAATCCATCCACATCCTTTTCAGGGTCTACAGACATTAATACTTTTTGGGTATCAATTTGTTTTGGAAGTGGTAATTGAATAATAAAACCATCTATTTCAGGATTGTTATTCAATTCTTCAATCTTATCTAATAACTCGATTTCACTAGTCGTGTTAGACATTCTAACCATTGTAGATTCAAAACCAACACGTTCGCAAGCCTTTACTTTACTGGCTACATAGGTTAAACTTGCGCCATCGTTACCAACTATTATAGCTGCTAAATGAGGTACTTTTTCTCCATTAGCTTTCATTTTTCTAACTTCATCAGCAATTTCATTTTTAATGTCGTTGCTTACTTTTTTTCCGTCTAGTATTGTCATAAATATTAGTTTTCATTCGCAGTCACAGTTTTCAGGTTTTACTCTTGCGATTATAGTTTTCAGTTTCAGTGGTAGTTTAAAGTTTTATTCAATAAATAATCAATCTAATTTTACTCCAAATTTCTCAGGATTATTTATCATGTAATTTATTAATTTACCAACTTCAATTCCTTTATTTGATAAATCTGTGTGTTGTTCTTTCGATTTATATTTACAAGCAAATGCAAAATCTAACCAAGTATTTGTTTCAGAATTTTCGGCATCAGCATCTGTTAGTTTGCTATTGAAATGTTTTGGAAAGACTCTTTTTCTATAAGCATCAGCTAAGTTAGCATTTACTGATCGTGAGCTTCTTCTTATTTGATCTGTAAGTGAATAGGTTTCTTCGTTTAGAAAGGATTTTGAAATTTCAAAAATAGACATAGCCAGATCAAATGCTTTTTGGTATGCTATTAATTTCTTAAAATCCATTTTTATTTTTTAACTATAAATAATAATTTAGAAACTGAACACTGTGACTGCAAACTGAGACTGAAAGCTGAAAACTATTTCATCCTTTTCATAGCTTGCATCATCGCTTTTCCTTTTCCTCCTTGCATCATCTTCATCATCTTGCTCATTTGATCAAACTGTTTTAGTAACTGATTGACCTCTTGAACTGACGTTCCTGAACCTTTACCAATTCGTTTTTTTCTACTGGCATTTATAACAGATGGGTTAGTACGTTCTAAAGGCGTCATAGAATGAATAATAGCTTCAATCCCTTTAAAAGCATCGTCATCAACATCAATATCTTTCATCATTTTTCCAGCTCCAGGAATCATTCCTATGAGGTCTTTCATATTCCCCATTTTCTTGATTTGCTGAATTTGCTTTAAGAAATCGTCAAAGCCAAATTGGTTTTTGGCTATTTTCTTTTGAATTTTTCTAGCCTCCTCTTCATCATATTGCTCTTGAGCTCTTTCCACAAGAGATACCACATCTCCCATTCCAAGAATTCTTTCTGCCATACGAGAAGGATAGAAAATATCAATCGCTTCCATTTTTTCACCTGTACCAATAAACTTTATTGGTTTATTAACGACAGATTTAATAGAAATAGCAGCACCACCACGAGTATCCCCATCTAATTTAGTAAGAATAACACCATCAAAATTTAGGACGTCGTTAAAGGCTTTTGCTGTGTTTACAGCATCCTGCCCAGTCATAGAATCCACGACAAATAACGTTTCCTGTGGTTCAATGGCTTTATGGATGTTAGAAATTTCGGTCATCATAGCTTCATCTACAGCTAAACGACCAGCAGTATCTATAATCACTACGTTAAACCCATTTGCTTTGGCATGTGCTACACCAGCTTTTGCAATGGCAACTGGATCTGTATTGCCTTTATCGCTAAAAACCTCCACGTTAATTTGTTCTCCAACAACATGTAATTGGTCTATTGCAGCAGGACGATACACATCACAAGCTACTAATAATGGTTTTTTTGTTTTCTTGTTTTTAAGAAAATTTGCTAGCTTTCCAGAAAAGGTTGTTTTACCTGAACCTTGTAAACCAGACATTAAAATAATGCTTGGATTTGCAGATAAATTAAGTCCTTCGGCATCTCCTCCCATTAATTCGGTTAATTCGTCTTTAACGATTTTAACCATTAACTGTCCAGGCTGAAGTGTTGTTAATACGTTTTGTCCTAGTGCTTTTTCTTTTACTCGAACGGTAAATTCTTTAGCTATTTTAAAGTTAACATCGGCATCTAAAAGCGCTCTACGAACTTCTTTTAAGGTTTCGGCAACGTTTACTTCTGTAATACTTCCGTGACCTTTTAATACGTGTAAGGCTTTATCTAACTTTTCGCTTAAATTATTAAACATAATCTTCTTTGAATTTTAAAGATGCAAATTTAAGGATTTGATTGTTATTATTAAAGAGATGACCTTATTTTAATTGCATAAAAAAGAGCTGCCTTTATTGGCAACTCTTTCTAACCTAAACTAAAACCAAAATTCTAAATCTTAAAGGCATTGATAACAATCTGCTTCAAGATTATATAAATCATTTATATCATTAGTACTCAATGTTCTTTTATAAACTCTCAAATCATCTAAATGTCCTTGAAAGCCTTCACCTAAAATATATTCATTAGCAGGTTGTGTTCCAACACTAAAATTAGAGTTTTCAATAACATTCCTAAGGACACCATCTCTAAACAATCTAACAGTGTTATTTGAATCTAATGTTACAACTAAATGATGCCAATCTGTATTATCCCAACTAACATCTACTTCTTGATTCCAATCGTTATCCCAAATAGACGTGTTTAAATTATCAAAAAACAATGGGGTATTCAAATCATATACTCCTAATTGAAAACCTTGAGTTGCATTACCAGGTGACCTAAAGAAAATTTCTAAATTTGATAAATCATCATTTTGCATTTTAAACCAAAGACTTATAGAGAAACTATCTCCTTGCACCAATTGGTTTTGAGTTGTAACTGGAATTGAGAAACTTTCAGTTCCATTAAATGATACTGCACAAGTTGCGTTACCTGAACGATCTTCTACTAAGTTTAAATCGTTAATAACTGTTCCACCAATTAAATCTCGAACCTCATTACCAAAAGGCATGTAGATTATTAAATCGTTAGTTAGCGTTCCAGGATTATTACAATTATTTGTGCAATCTTGCTCCATTACCATGATGTAGGCATCATTAATGGAATTCAAGACTAATCGATCTTCAGCACATTCAACAACCAACCAATTTCCTGTAATGATTTGTATTAAGCCGCCATTAACATTACTGAATTCCACGATAGTACCAGAGCCTGATTGTGAAGTTGACCAATTTGCATTTATAACTTCACCGTTACCAGTTATAACCACTGTTGAATTTGATATAAAGTCAAAATCATAAATTATTAACTCATTATTTCCGTCAATATCGACAACATTCCATACACAAGTTTGCAAAAAATTATCGATCTCTGTCTCTGAGCAATTTGCACTACAATCTTCAAGAACTAATGTTATTTCGAAAACTTGAGAATTTCCATTTACAGCTTCAATTCTTAAATATATCGTTTGTGGATTTGTGGTATTTGTAAATGCATTTGGCTGAGCAATAGCATTTACATTATTTTCAGCATCCATTAGAGTTTCGTGGAAAGAAGGGGTATAATCAATGTTACAAATAATATTGCCCAAAACTAAAGCTTCTAGTTCAAAAACGCCAAAACCATCATTGTCAAAATCACAAGTAGTAACTGTAACATCATCAAAACAATTAAACGGATTCTGTCCACAATCTTGCTCTAAAACCAATTCAATCGTTTCAGAATTTACTTGTTGTGTTAAAACAAATCTACCATCATTACAATTCACTACTAACCAATCCCCTTCTAAATCATTAAAGCCGGTTAGCTCACTTATAGTAATTATTGTATCATCATTTAATTCTGAAACTATCCAATTTCCACCAACAGTTAGACCTCCAGTTCCAAAAATTATTTGTAAATAATTATTTTCGTTAAAATAAATATCAAATCCTATATATTCATTATTTACATTATAATCCGCAATTGTCCATTTACACTCTTTTAAATCTTCTATAACATCATTGATTTCACATTCTGCATCACAATTTTCGTTAGCTGCATTGATTGCCTCTTCCAATTCTTGATTGTTTGTCACTTCAATAGTTTCTCCATTAGTGTATTCTAAAATAACTGGAAAGTTTAAACTAGCTAAAACCACACCATTATTACCATCATCCAAGCCTTCTAGGAAGATATATAATTCGTAATCATTATCAACAATAACTGTTTCGATAACTTGAAAATCTGTATTATAAATTGAAAACGAAATTGGGTATACAAAATCAACGCATTCTATTACATCCTCATTAGCTATGCAGGAATCAATAAAATCGTTTAATGCATCAATGGAGTCGATATTTACTTCTGTATAATCATTTAAAATAATAGTAACTGGGAATAAAAATTCCACATCGTCATCATCTGTGTTACTCGCATCAAAAATAGCTTCTAACAAACTTAAATCATCTATAGTTTCTATAGTTAATATAATGCCATTTGCGATAATAGTCACTGGTAAATTTACTGTAAAACAATCGCTGTTATCCAAGATATCGTCTACACTTCCATCATTAGCAGACGTATTACGCATTAAATTAGCCAGATTGGAATTTGGCTGAATAACTTCTTGTTCATTTGGTGGAGTTTCTTCAATAACTTCATCTTGACAAGATGTAAAAGTTATAAGCATTATACTTACAAATAGAAATATAAATTTGATTGTTGTTTTCATGATATGTACTTTAATTTAACTCATTTCTTATAGAACAGTTTAAATTTAAAAACTCCTACCATGCCATAAGTTTTTTTATACATTTACAGTCAGAAAATCAAAAATGTCTAAAGATTTAAACAACCATATTTGTAACGAACAGCTTTTTTCTAAGCTATTTAAAGCGCATGCCAAAAACTTGCATGATTTTTTATATTACAAATTTGGAAATCATTTAAATCCGCAAGATCAGGTTCAGGAAGCTTTTATAAAGTTATGGAAAAATTGTAAGAACGTCGAACCTTCTAAAGCAAAATCTTATTTGTTTACAGTCGCTAATAATTTAATGCTAAATGCTGTTGCGCATCACAAAGTCGTGTTGAATTTTCAAAAAAACAAACCCAAATCATCCACAAATGAGAACCCACAATTTCTTTTAGAAGAAAGTGAATACATGCACAAACTTCAAAAGGCAATTGCAAACTTAACAGAAGCGCAACGCGTGGCGTTTTTACTAAACCGAATAGAAGGAAAAAAACACAAAGAAATTGCTAATATGTTAGACATTTCAACTAAGGCTGTTGAAAAACGGATCTATGGTGCTTTAAAACAATTACGAAAAGACATAGAAGGAATTTAAAAAAGTAGGTAGGAAAAACAACATCCAACTTGTTTTATATATGAAGAGCTAAATTATGACAAAAGACGAACTCATACAAAAATGGTTATCCAACAACCTGAATCCTCAAGAACATGAGGCTTTCAAGGCATTGGATGATTATGAGGCACTCATGAAATTATCTGAAGGTTTAAAACATTTTAAAGCTTCAGAATTTGATGAACAGCTTGCTTTAGCAAATATTTCCAAGGCTATTTCAAAAAAATCTGCTGTAAAAACAACTTGGTTAAAACCTGTGCTACGCATTGCTGCTTTATTAGCCATACTTTTTAGTGTGTATTATTACACAACAAATTTAGACACAAACATTTCAACCTTAACAGCTGAAAAAACAGCTATTAGTTTACCAGATCAATCGCAAGTGACATTAAATGCACTATCAAAAATCACATACAACAAAAAGAAATGGAAAGACAGTCGTACTTTAACCTTAGATGGTGAAGCCTATTTTAAAGTTGAAAAAGGTTCCCAATTTAGAGTCCAAACCCAATCTGGAACAGTTACTGTTTTAGGCACTCAATTTTTAGTTGAAAATCGCGACCATATTTTTGAGGTTGTTTGTTATGAAGGCTCTGTAAAAGTTTCCATAGAAGACGCAAACACCATCTTAAAACCTGGAGATCAATTTTTAATTCTTGATGGGAAATTAATTGTTAAAGAAAAAGAAGACGCCACAGAGCCTGCTTGGTTACAAAACAAAAGCACCTTTAAAAGCATGCCTTATAAATTTGTTTTAAATGAATTTAAACGTCAATATAAAGTAACTATTGATGCTAAAAATATTGACACAAACATTTTATTTACTGGGCATTTTGTTCACAACAACAAAGACATGGCCTTAAAAGCCATTACGCTACCATTAAATATTAGTTATACGTCTAAAAATGATATGATAGTATTACATGAAAAGTAAACACATTCTTTTCTTTTATTGCTGCTTTTTTAGTGTCTTTGGTGTTCTTCAAGCACAGAAAAATACTAACACAAAACAGTATTTAACTAATATTTTAAAAACTGTCGAAAAGGAATATAACCTATCGTTTTCTTATGCAGATGAAACTATAACAGACAAGCAAATTTATCCTCCAGCAAAAAATTTATCACAAGCCAAACTCATAGACTATTTAGAAACTGAAACTCATTTAGTTTTTGAAGCATTATCTGAAAATGCTTTTGTTATAAGATCTATTCTGTTTTCTGATATTACCAAAACTCAATATCTAAACGAAATATTACTTACCAACTACCTAACCGAAGGCATCTCGTTACAAGCCGATGGGACATCGCGTATTCACTTAAAGGCTTTTGGTATTTTACCTGGTTTGATTGAACCTGATGTTTTACAAACCGTTCAGTCATTACCAGGTATTACAAGTGTTGATGAAAGGGTTTCTAATTTAAACATTCGTGGAGGTACAAACGATCAAAACTTAATTCTATGGGATGGCGTAAAAATGTATCAATCTGGACATTTTTTCGGACTTATTTCTGCTTTTAATCCTTCTCTAATCGATCAAGTATCAATTTCAAAAAATGGGTCAAGCACCCAATTTGGAGATGGGGTTTCAGGTATTATTGATATGAGAAGTAGCAATACTATTTCTACAAAATTTAATGGAGGTATTGGAGCAAATATGCTAGCTGCAGATGCGTTTGCCATCATTCCTATTTCTGAAAAAATTGGATTACAAATTGCCGGAAGACGCTCTCTTACAGATGGTATTGACACACCAACGTACAAACAATATTTTAAGCGCATTTTTCAGGATTCCGATTTAACAAATCCTACAGAAACCGTTTTAACCAATAATGAGAATTTTTATTTTTATGATGTATCAGCTAAACTGATTTATGACATTTCTAAAAACGACAAACTAGAAGTTAGTTTTTTAACCATTGACAATGCGTTGGATTATGAAGAAACTGCTACTATAAACAATTCCAATACCATTTCAAACAGTCAGCTTTCACAAGGCAGTTTGTCTATTAATGCCAAATACACACGTAATTGGAATCCTAAATTACAAACTAGCTTCCAAGGTTATTTTTCAAATTATGACCTTAATGCCAATCAAGTTGATGTAAGTAATAATCAAAAACTTATTCAAGAAAACAAGGTTTCAGAAGGCAACTTTAAAGCACACATACTTTATAATGTGGACGATCAATTAAACTATTTTGGTGGTTATCAATACTCTGAAACTGGCATTGGAAACCTAGAAGATGTATCCAATCCAGATTACAGACGTTATATTAAAGAGGTCTTGCGTACTCATGGATTTTTTAACGAGCTAACATTTAAATCGAAATCAGGAAACACACGTGCTCGTTTTGGGTTTCGAACAAATTACATTGAGAAATTTTCTGATTTCTATTTTGAACCTCGTTTAAGTTTCAATCAAATAATTGCTAAGAATTTTCGTGTTGAAGTTTTAGCCGAGCTAAAAAGTCAGACTACCTCACAAATTATAGATTTGCAAAATGATTTTTTAGGTATTGAAAAAAAACGTTGGATTTTAGCAAATGACGAAGATATTCCAATCATTAAAAGTCAACAAGTATCAACTGGCATTCATTATAATAAAAAACAGTTGTTAATTAGTTTAGAAGGGTACATTAAACATGTTGAAGGGATAACTTCTAGAAGTCAAGGATTTCAAAATCAGTTTCAATATACCAACACCATTGGTGATTATTTTGTTACTGGTTTAGACTTTTTAATCAATAAACAATTTAAAGATTTTAGCACCTGGATGAGTTATTCTTACAGTAAAAACGATTATACCTTTGCTGAATTACAAAATGGCAACTCTTTCCCCAACAATGTAGATATTAGACATCAATTAAACCTATCTGGAACCTATACTCTTAACCGTTTAAAATTAGCGTTAGGTATGAATTGGCATTCTGGAAGACCTACAACTTTAATAAATAGCACAGAATCTAAAGCTACAAACACCTTAGTTTATGGAGAACCCAATGCCAATAGTTTACCCGATTATTGGCGAACAGACTTTTCTGCAATTTACGATTTTGAATTTTCAAAACATATTAAAGCACAAGTATGTGCTTCGGTTTGGAATATTTTTGATACAGAAAACATTATCAATAGTTACTACTTAATGGATGAAAATAACGACATTCTTGAAGTAAAAAATGTGGCTCTAGGCATCACACCAAATGTATCGTTTCGGGTGTCCTTTTAAAAAATCAATCCTTATTTTTATGATGTTTATTCTTCTGATGTATTTTACCAGCAAAATAACCTAAAGCAAAAGGCAAAAATAATAAGAGTGCAAACAATAATACAAAGTAAAATAAAAGTGTTCCCGTTAACTCCTTGACATGAATCATGGCTTCATCTACAACACGCACAGAAATATCACCAGCTTCTGCTGCAACAGCTTTTCTTTCTCGTAAAATAATACTGTCTAGGGCAATTCGCTCTCTTCTAATAATGGTATCGATGGCTTGACGTTCTAATGCCATTCGATCACTAACGAATGCTATTTCTTCGTTGAGACTATAAAACAAATAACGCATATCGTTTGAAAATGATTTTAAGGCATCATTTAATTTATCTGGTGTATTTTCAGCAATATCACTTAACCGGTCTACTTTTATCTCAATAGTCGTCATCATATCTTTAACTTGAACAGAGTCAAAACCTTTTTCTTTCAGCATTAATTCGGTATTCCATTTAAACTGTTTGCCAGCCGCATCGGTGGAATAGGAAAGTTTGTCTGAAAAATTTGACATCACTTCAGATAAAGAACCAACTGTTGTAAAAGCCAAACTATCTGGCACTTCTAAGAATTCAACATAGCTGCTTCTTATAGAATTATGTTTTAAATTACTACTGGAAAGTGGATGTTCTTTAGCATATTGATTGGCAAAACTTTGATGCTTTTTAAAGTTATCTGATGTAAAAAATTGTTGGGCTTTTTTCTCGATATCGTTTACATTGTCTTGAGCTACTTGCGCAACATAAGATCTGTAAACACCAAAATAATCTAGGGCTTTGTCTGTTTCCATAAAATTACGGACTTGCAACATATACGTCCACGTATCCATTAAGGATAATTTAGGCGAACTTTGAAAAGCGGTGCTTTTAAACGTATTTAAGGTCTCTATTTTCCAACGATAAGCATGTTTCTGCAAATTAGTATTTGTGGAATTTGTTATAATACTATCTGCAGCAAATTCAACACGATTGGTTGCTTCGTTGACCAAAGATTGCGTTAACAAACGCATATTTAAATCTTGTTTTGACAGAGGTTCTTGTGCACTTTCTATTTTCAACAAGGAACAACTATGAAGAAAGATTCCCAAAACAGAAACAAAAAGTGCATTTTTAAGAAATGGAAAAGAATTGGTTCTAAACACAAGAAAATTTTATGTTATAAATATAATAACTAATTGCGAAAAGATTTCATATCAATCAAAAAAACTAAGTAGTATGCATCAATAAAACATACTATTAACAACAAATATTATTTAAAGTTTGATGAAACTTTATTTTAAATAAGTGATTTTATATTTGCATAAGAATTTTCTAGAGCTTTTTCTACTTGCTCTTTATCCAACCAAGCCACCTTGGTTATGCCTTCATTTTCTTGAGGTTCCAACTTACCATTATAGTTGGTTTTCATTTCAAACCAATAAGTTATTTTGATTTTATTCCTGCCGTTTCGCTTAAAAATATGATAGGTTGTTTCAAGTGGTTTAACAATTTCAAGACCATTAACACCTGTTTCCTCTTCAACTTCTCTTATTGCAGTTTCTTCAATAGCTTCTTTTTTTTCTGTTTTCCCTTTAGGTAGATCCCATTTATTATTTCTAAAAATAAATAGAATCTCTCCTTTATCATTATAGGCTTTACCTCCACCTGCAATCACATTAGGCAGCTTCTTTAGGAATTTTTTTAAAAGTTTTTCTTCGTTTTTATGAATTAACCGAACTTCTTTTAACGACGTAGAGTTAAGCTCTCTTATAATCTTTTTAAGATTGACTGTTTTTAAGGGGAAATTCTTAAATCCTTTTTCTTTTTCAACTTTGGTTGTTAAAACAATTGGTTTATCATTAACAAAAACTTTATGCATAATGTGTTTTAAAGTTGTTTTGTTCTGTAAAAATATCAATTTTTATTTCATAACAATAGTTTTCATAAGTAATTATAAATACATTTTCAAATTAAAATTTTAATTAAAAAAGTGTAATTTTGCGCTTATGATTTTCAATAAACATACAGCAAGAAAAACGGCAGAAGTTTTATTACAAATAAATGCTATAAAATTAAGCCCTAAAGATCCTTTTACCTGGGCCTCAGGATGGAAGTCTCCCATTTATTGTGATAATAGAATTATATTATCTTATCCAACCATTCGAAATTATATTCGCGAAACCATGGCGAAACAAATTGAGAAACAATATGGGAAGCCAGATGTTATAGCGGGAGTTGCTACTGGAGCTATAGGAATTGGCATGTTGGTTGCCGAATATTTAGGTGTACCTTTTATTTATGTAAGACCTGAAGCAAAATCTCATGGTAGAAAAAACCAAATTGAAGGTCATGTAGAAAGCGGTCAAAACATTGTTGTAGTTGAAGATTTAATAAGCACAGGAAATAGCAGCTTAAACGCTGTAAAAGCGTTAAAAGAAGCCAATCTAAATGTAAAAGGAATGATCGCTATTTTTTCTTATGGCTTTGAAATAGCAAATGCTAATTTTGAGAAAGAAAACATTACGCTTCATACTTTAAGTAATTATCAAAGTCTATTAGATCAAGCTTTAGAAACAAATTATATTACACAAAAAGAATTAGGAACTTTATCCAAGTGGAATGCAAATCCAAGCGAATGGAATAATAATTGATAATAAAACACGAAGAGGCAAAGTATTAATGTAAGATCTATTTTATTAAAGCTTAAAACAACAGAACAACTTTCAACTAAACAAGAATAACATGAATTTAGAATCACCAACAGTAACAGTAGATAAATCACCTGAAGAAGTGTTTAATTTTCTATCTGAAATAAAAAACTTTGAAAAATTAATGCCAGAAAACATTAGTAAATTTGAGGTGTTAAATGAGGATAAATTCTTATTTGCTTTAAAAGGTATGCCTGAAATTATTTTAAAGAAAAAAGAATTAATTTCTCCTAATAAAGTTGTTTTAGGAGCTGCTGGTGGGAAAATAGATTTTTCTTTAACAGGACATATTACAGAACTAGAATCTCATAAAAGTGAAGTACAATTAGTTTTTGATGGTAAATTTAATGCCATGATGGCTATGATGATTAAAGGCCCAATTACTAAATTTATTGAGACCTTAGCAAGCAATATACCTAGTGCTATTTAATAGAGCAAGCTTATTTCCTTTAAATCGAATTCTTTAATAACTTGGTCTTCAAGCATGATTTGAAGATTGCCGGAATTTGATACAGATTTTATAAAACCAGAAAACAAAGAACCTTCAGCATTTTTAAAAGTTGAAGGTTTATCTTTTCTAAACAAATAACTTTCATAACTATCTTTTATTTGTTGGTGCTTTCCTGCATTTAATAAGTTAAAATAAATTTCAGTGTTTTTTGTAATCGCAAATAACACTTCTTCTAAATTAAAAACAACACCAGTTAACAGATACATTGAGGAGGCTTTCGGTAATTCTTCAAAATTGGTTTGATTGACATTTAGACCAACTCCTATGATGCTTGCTTTCAAAGAATTTTGTTTTATGACATTTTCAATTAAAATCCCGCATATTTTTTGGCTTTCTGACAAAATGTCGTTAGGCCATTTAATGTGTAATTTCGGGATTAAAAATTGTTCAAGAGACTTAATAATAGATAGTGAAACCGCCATACTTATAAAGAAGTTTTGTTCTATTGGAAGATACGAAACATCTTTAAACACACTAAACATAAGGTTTTTAGAATCTGCAGAAACCCAAGTGGTTCCCATTTGCCCTCTACCCTGAGTTTGATAATTTGCTACAACAATCGTGTTATCTTCAACAAGTTCATCCATACTTAGTTGCTTTAAATAGCTGTTAGTGGAATCGATGGCATTAAGTTTGATTATACGCATAATAAATAGTTATATTCGTACTATAAAATCTTATGAAAATTTTAGAGTATAAAGAACTTAAAAAATAATAACTTTGCACAAATTAAAAATAATTAATGGCGAAAAAAGAATCTAACGCAGACTTACTAATAACAACCATAATAAGTGGTATTGAAGATGTTAAAGGAAAAGACATCAATATTCTAGATTTACGAGACATAGAAAACACGGTTTGCGACTACTTTATTATTTGCGAAGGAACTTCGAATACGCAAGTGAATGCCATTGTAAATTCCATTCAGAAAAAAGTAAGTAAGGAATTAAAAGACAAGCCTTGGCATATTGAAGGTGAAGATAATGCTGAGTGGATTTTAATGGATTATGTAAATATTGTTGTTCATGTGTTTCAAAAACATATTAGAGAATATTATGATATTGAAAGCCTTTGGGGAGACGCAAAAACAACCGTAGTTGAAACAAATTATTAAGAGAATTAATGACAAATAAGAAAAAAATTAATCCTAAAAAACCTAAATTCAGTCCTTACTGGATTTACGGTATTATTATAGTTATATTTTTAACCATGCAATTGTTCAGTGGTAGTAATTTTCAGGATGCAAGTCCTACTACACCATCACAATTCATGACCTATTTAAGAAATGGGGATGTTGAAAAAGTAGAAATAGTAAACAGACGTGAAGCAAAAGTATATTTAACTGCTGAAGCTGAACAAAAGGAAATACATAAAAAATCGAAACCATCTTCTTTATTGCCTTCTGCAACAAAGCTTCCAAATTATAAATTTGAATTTGGAGATCTTCAGAATTTTGAAGATGACATATCTAAAGTTATCAATGAAGAACATTTAGATCCACAGCCAAAAGTAGAGTATAAAACCGAACAAAATCTATGGGGAGATTTCCTAATAGGGTTACTGCCTTTTATCTTATTAATTGGTGTTTGGATTTTTATCATGCGTCGTATGTCTGGTGGTGGAGCTGGAGGTGGTGGTAGCCAAATATTTAATATTGGTAAATCTAAAGCTAAGCTTTTTGATGAAAACACAGAGGTAAAAACGACTTTTAAAGATGTTGCTGGATTAGAAGGCGCGAAAGAAGAAGTTCAAGAAATTGTAGATTTCCTTAAAAACCCAGAAAAATACACCTCATTAGGAGGTAAAATACCAAAAGGAGCATTATTAGTTGGTTCTCCTGGTACAGGTAAAACCTTATTAGCAAAAGCTGTAGCCGGAGAAGCCAAAGTCCCTTTCTTCTCTTTATCTGGTTCAGATTTTGTTGAAATGTTTGTAGGTGTAGGTGCTTCTAGAGTTAGAGACCTCTTTAAACAAGCTAAAGAAAAATCTCCAGCCATTATATTTATTGATGAGATTGATGCTATTGGTCGAGCAAGAGGTAAAAATGCCATGTCTGGAAGTAACGATGAGCGAGAAAACACCTTAAACCAACTATTAACAGAAATGGATGGTTTTGGTACCAATACAAATGTTATTGTGCTTGCTGCAACTAACAGAGCCGATATTTTAGATAAAGCTTTAATGCGTGCTGGTCGTTTTGACAGACAAATTTTTGTAGATCTACCAGATGTAAGAGAGCGTAAAGAGATCTTCGAAGTTCATTTAAGACCTCTTAAAAAAGCTGAAGGATTAGATATTGATTTCCTTGCAAAACAAACCCCTGGATTCTCTGGTGCAGATATAGCCAATGTTTGTAACGAAGCAGCATTAATAGCTGCCAGACAAGGTAAAAAAGCTGTTGATAAACAAGACTTTTTAGATGCTGTAGATAGAATTGTTGGTGGTTTAGAAAAGAAAAATAAAATCATGACGGTTGCTGAAAAGAAAGCCATTGCTTTTCATGAAGCTGGTCATGCTACAGTAAGTTGGATGTTAGAACATGCTGCGCCACTAGTAAAAGTAACCATTGTACCTCGTGGACGCTCTTTAGGTGCTGCCTGGTACTTACCTGAAGAAAGGCTTATTGTTCATCCAGAACAAATGCTGGACGAAATGTGTGCTGCTCTTGGTGGTCGTGCTGCTGAAAAAGTGATTTTTAATAGAATCTCTACAGGTGCTTTAAGTGATTTAGAGAAAGTAACCAAACAAGCTAGAGCTATGGTGACCATTTATGGCCTAAGCGAAAAAGTTGGAAACTTAACGTATTACGATTCTTCTGGACAAAACGAATATGGCTTTACGAAACCTTATAGCGAGAAAACAGCCGAATTAATTGATAAAGAAATCTCAGATATCATAGAAGAGCAATACGAAAGAGCCGTAAAACTCCTAGAAGAAAACAGAGATAAATTAACCTTACTTGCCGAAGTATTACTTGAAAAAGAAGTTATTTTTAAAGATAATTTAGAAAAAATATTTGGTAAGCGCCCTTTTGAAAAACAAGAACTTGTTGCTGAAAAGGTAGAAATTAAAGACCAGAAAGAAGAACTTGACAAATCTGAAGAAGAATAAATTACTTAAATATATTTGTTAAGGTTTAGCAAAAATCTTAAATTAACCCATTGGTTAGTTTAAGATTTTTTATATTTGAAAAAAAGCCTACTATACTTAGATTAATAGCAATAACTTAAATGAGTCTTTTTAGAAAACTTTTTGGTTCCAAATCTGAAAAATCAGAAGAAGAATTAAAATCAAATGAGAGAGGCAAATACATGCCAGAAATTAAACTGCCAGTAGATGAAAGGTTTACAATAAACTTTAAAGCTAATGGTGGAAAATTTCTGTATTGCGAAAATTTAGATGAAATTTTTAACTCTCTAAATAACATTATTGAAGAGAATAGTTGGCAAGAAAAAAAAGTCTTATTTCTTGACAGTAATATGGAAGACAGATTTAACGACTTTAATTTACCCAAATCAAAAACAGCAGAAAATGCTACTTTTTTTCTTACAACTTGCGAAAATCTAATTGCAGATGATGGTTCTTTACTTATTTCATCTAGACAAATTGCAGAAAAAAAACTAAAAGAGCTTCCAGATAACTTTATAGTATTTGCAACTACTAGTCAAATAGTTGAGAATATAGGCGAAGGACTAAGAGTGATAAAATCAAGAAACAAAAAACAGATTCCAACAAACATTACAACCATAAAGCATTTTAAATCTTTAGAAGAAAAAGACTTTATGACATACGGTAGTAGTTCAAAAAATTTATATTTACTACTATTAGAAGACCTATAGTATGAAAGAAACTCTAGTAAGATCCTTTTCTGGCCTTTTGTATGTAGCATTACTACTTCTTTCATTAACCAATGAACATGCCTTTTTAATCTTATTTTTTGTGTTCGGAATTATCTGTTTAGCTGAATTTAAAAAACTTATTCAATACAAATCATTTATTCCGTTTATAGTCTTCACTATTTTATATGCAATTTTTGGCTATTGGCAATTTGTTGTCGACTCAACCGATGGTTTAAATGAAATCACGCAAATACTACAAGTTATTACCATATTTGTTCAATTGTTTTTAATTAAGGACTTATTTACAGAAAAAAATATACCTCTCTTTATTTCAAAAAAAATAATTACAACAACATTTTACCTTTCCAGTGGGTTTATATTCTTAGTTTTAATTGCAAGTCACAACCACACCTTTAATCCTATAATTTTATTTGGGTCGTTTATTTTAGTATGGACGAATGATACTTTTGCTTACCTTGTTGGTAAGAATTTTGGAAAACAAAAATTATTTCCAAGCATTTCACCAAAGAAAACGGTTGAAGGATTTTTAGGAGGTTTATTTTTTGCTTCCGTTGCAAGTTATTTTATTGCTACCTTTACAGAAACTAATTTAAGTTTTTCAAATTGGTTAATTTTAAGTATCATTATTAGTGTTTTTGGGACACTTGGCGATTTAATAGAATCGAAGTTTAAACGCCAAGCCAATGTTAAAGATAGTGGTATTATTATGCCAGGACATGGTGGATTGTTAGACAGGTTTGACAGCATTATATTTGCTGCACCTTTTATTTATTTGTTTTTACGTATTTTGAATTATGTTTCATAAAGAAGGCCATAAAATTATTTTTGTAACTCTTATTATAGTCGTTGCATTATTTCTGCTAACTGATAACTTTGTTACAATTGCTTGGTTAAGCAAAATATTAATGATTTCGTATTTAATTTTCTTAATCTTAATATTACAGTTTTTCCGAAACCCAAAACGATTTACTCACAGAAATATAGATACCGTTGTTTCTCCTGTCGATGGAAAAGTGGTGGTTATAGAAGAGGTTTTTGAAAAAGAATACTTTAACGAAAAACGGCTACAAGTAAGCATCTTTATGTCTCCTATAAATGTGCATGTAACAAGACATCCCATTGGTGGGCAGGTGCTTTTTAGCAAATACCATAAGGGGAAATATTTAGTTGCATGGCATCCAAAAGCTAGCGAAGAGAATGAACGAACGACAGTGGTCGTTGAAAATGAAACTTACGGCAAAGTACTTTACAGACAAATTGCTGGAGCATTAGCAAAACGTATTGTAAACTATGCAAAAGTAGACCAGACTGTGTTACAAGGCGAAGATTCTGGATTTATTAAATTTGGCTCGAGAGTAGATTTGTTTCTACCTTTAGATACCAAAATTAAAGTTGAACTCAATCAAAAAGTACGAGGTGGTGAAACTGTTATTGCTGAAAAATAATGACTTCTGAAGAATTAGATATCGCATTTAAAGAAGCTGTAGATCGAATAAACGATTACACAGAGCCATTCCCAGCAGATTTCTTATTGCGTTTGTATGCCTATTACAAAAAAGCAACAAACGATTACAATAGACCTAGCAGTAGTAAGCCTTTAATTACTGCATTTAAAACAAATGCGTTGTTCCAAATTCAGAATATTACACAAGACGAAGCTAAAGAAACCTATATTAATCTTGTTAACAATTATTTTCTGTATCGAAAGTAACTTAAGTATCAAGTGTTAAAATTCAGCATTAAACACCAATTAAATTAAGAGCTTATTTATTTAATCTATTCTCAATTTATTCCTCTAACACAAACTCTAATGGCGTACCAATAGATCCATTAGGGAAACTAATACCTAATAAGGCTGATATTGTAGGTGCAATGTCCACAATCTCTGTTCTTTTTAACGTAGAGCCATTTTCAATCCCTTTTCCAAAAAATAATAAGGGTACATGTGTATCATAATTAAACCCTGTATGATGATCGGTTCCTGTTCTATTCCAAGGTGTATCTTTAAAAACAGCTGGTTTGTAAACAAATAAAACCTCACCAGATCTTTTTTGGTTATGCCCATTAGCCAACATGTTTTCTACATAACCATGAGTATTTTCTAAAATATTTATCTCTGAAGTAATAAACACCTTATCTATTAAATCATATTTCAACAACCCATTTGCAGCAGTTTGTTTTATCTGCTGAAGGTTTAAGTTGTTTTTCTCAATTAACGCATGGTCAAAAAACAATTGATTATTAATTCTGCTTAACAACAAACCTGTTATGCCATATGTGTCATTCAATAGCATGTTAATATCATCAAACATAGCACTTTCGTTAAAAAGACCTGCTGGAATTTGTTCAGAGTACAAATATGCTGGAACATCTGGCGCACCATGATCTGAAGTTAAAAAAACGGTGTACTCACCTATTCCTACTTTTTTATCCAATACCTTGAATAATCTTTCTAAATCCAAATCTAAACGCAAATAGGTGTCTTCTGTTTCTTTAGCATTGACACCATAATCATGACCTATTTTATCTGTACTCGAATAACTTATGGTTAATACATCAGTATATTCATCTTGACCTAATTGCTCACCATCAACTGCTGCTATAGCAAAATCTGTAGTTAAACTGTTCCCATAAGGAGATTCAGCAATTATTTTAAAATTCCCGTTTAGAGTTCTTAATTCCTCTAAATCATATGGAAATGTTGCCGTTTCTCGTCCTTTAAGTATTCTCTCAAACGTATTTAAATCGCTTCCACTTTCAGTATACGATTCTATTGGGTAAAGTGTATTCCATTCTTTAAAATAAGACTCTGTAATGTTGGACGTATTAAAATCTTCTACCCATTTTGGTAAACGATTCATATAAAACGAACTTGTAATCCAATTTCCGGTTCCTTCATGTTCGTAATCTAACCAAAAAGCGGCATTAGCAGTATGTCCTGCTGGCAAAATAGCTCCACGGTGTTTTAGTGAAACTCCAATAGTTTTACCACGTAATTGAGTAAACAATCTATTTTCATCTGCAAATGTTGTAGTTAGCATTCTTTGAGGAGATTTTATGCCATCTTTACTATTTGTGCCAATGGGTTGAACAGAATTATCTTCAACACAATTTACTTTATCGTTTATTTTTTTGTCAAACCAATCGTTTCCAATAATACCATGATATTTAGGAGTAGTTCCTGTAAAAATAGATGCATGGCCAGGTCCTGTTTTGGTTGGTATGTAATTATAATGATTGTTTTTACAGTTAAACCCTTCATTCATCATACGTTTAAAGCCACCTTCACTATATTTATTATAAAATCTCGATAAATAATCATATCGCATCTGGTCCACTACAATCCCTACAACTAGTTTTGGATTATTTTGAGGGGTAAACACTTTTGGATTAGCATTAACTGTTTCGTTTTGAGACTTACAAGAAACACTTAATATTAAAAGACTTAAGACTAGAACAAGTTTTTTCATTTTCAGAATTAAATTTAAACTCCAAAAATAGACATTTTAAAACATCATAATTTAAAATTAAGGTTAAAAAAGGCTTAGTTTTTTATACTTTAGCAGTAACAAATTATTTTATGACATACCTTCATAATATTGGTGCTTATTTTATAATGATTAAAGATATGTTTCGCAAACCTACTAAATGGTCTGTGATGCGAATTCTAATCTTTAAAGACATAGACGATTTAATAATAGGCTCGCTTGGCATTGTAGCTTTTATCTCTTTTTTCGTTGGTGGTGTTGTAACCATACAAACGGCATTAAACATTACCAGCCCTTTAATTCCTAAATATTTGGTTGGTTTTGCTACAAGACAGTCAATTATTCTGGAGTTTGCTCCTACTTTTATTTCCATAGTTATGGCTGGAAAAGTAGGCTCTTTTATTACTTCAAGCATAGGAACCATGCGTGTTACCGAACAAATTGATGCGCTTGAGGTTATGGGAATTAATGCCATTAATTACTTAGTATTTCCAAAATTTATAGCCTTAATGCTCTACCCTTTTGTTATTTCTATAGCGATGTTTTTAGGAATTATGGGAGGCATGGCAGCTTGTATTTATGGCGGATTTAGTACGCTTGACGATTATATTATTGGAATTCAAATGGATTTTATTCCATTTCATATTACGTATGCCTTTATAAAAACATTTGTATTTGCTTTTGTTTTAGCGACCATTCCATCCTTTCATGGTTATTTTATGAAAGGTGGAGCCTTAGAAGTTGGTAAAGCTAGTACAACCTCCTTTGTTTGGACTAGTGTAACCATTATACTTTTAAACTACATTCTAACTCAACTCCTACTAAGCTAATGATAGACGTAAAAAATATACATAAATCTTTTGGAGACGCGCATATTTTAAAAGGCATATCTACGACGTTCGAAAAAGGCAAAACGAGTTTGGTAATTGGACAAAGTGGTTCCGGAAAAACTGTTTTTTTAAAATGCTTACTAGGTTTATTTCATCCAGAAGAAGGATCCATATCTTACGATGGTAAAATTTATTCTGAATTAAATAGTGACCAAAAAAGAAACCTTCGCTCCGAAATGGGCATGGTATTTCAAGGCAGTGCCTTATTTGATTCTATGACTATAATGGAAAACGTTATGTTTCCATTGCGCATGTTTACAAAACAAAGTAAAAGTGAAATGGAAGACCGAGCTGACTTTGTTTTAAAGCGTGTAAAGCTTGAAGATGCTCATAACAAAATGCCTAGTGAAGCTTCTGGAGGTATGCAGAAAAGAGTTGCCATTGCTCGAGCTATTGTTAACAAACCCAAATACTTATTTTGCGATGAACCTAATTCTGGTCTAGACCCTAAAACGGCTATTGTTATCGACGATTTAATTCATGAAATTACAGACGAGTATAATATTACAACTATTATTAATTCGCACGACATGAATTCGGTTATGCAAATAGGTGAAAAAATTGTATTCTTAAAAGATGGTTTAAAAGCTTGGGAAGGTTCTAAAGAAACTATTTTTAAAACCGATAACGAGGTGGTTACCGATTTTGTTTACTCGTCTGAGTTGTTCAAGAAAGTACGCCAAATGTACTTGGAAGAAAGGCAATAAATTAATTTTTGCCAGTCTAATCTGTTTCTAATTCATTTTCTATAAATGTTATCAGACTTACAATTTGCTTCTCAATACCTTTAACTCGAAATTGAACAAACCAGCTTTCAAATGAAGCAGCATTTACTACTTTCAAGAAATCACCATTTTCTTTTAATTCAGTAAAATCTTTCAGAGTTGTATTCATATTCGAAAAGTAAGCACAATCTTCATTTTGTAACCATGTATAATACTTTAACAACATGGACTGAATATGAGTTGCCTCGAAATGAATACGCTCTTTTTCATATTTCTCATAGTAAGGGTAAGACGACTATAGCAGCACGTAAACTATCTTTTCTAATCAATTCCATCCCTTTAGAAACATATAATTCGTAACCGCTTTTGTTTGGATTAAAATGTGACACCACTTTAAGCTTAGATGCATTATAATTAAAATCGGCTGATGGTTCGTTATTGGTATTAATATATGTAATGACCAATTTACATGCCAAACCAATAGAATCTATGACTCCAATATCTTCACGGATTTCACTTAAATCTAAATGAAGGTTAGCACCTATCTCTTTTAATATCTTGACTTCTAACTCCTGTTTCTGCTGTTCATTATTCCAGGTATTAATTTACAACGCAATTAGAATTCCAATAACCAACAAAACAATTTCACCTATAGCATACAAAAGGTATTTATTGAACTAATTTTCGGTTATCAGTTTTTGACGGATTTTTCTAAATAATGATACCATTAATTCTGGCGTCTTACAACCAAAGTATCTAACTTCAATTTTACTTTTAACCAACGTTCTAATTTGTCTTGTTCTTTGGAAATATCCTGTTCCTTCACCTTTGCCTTATCCCAAGTCACTAGAAATTCGGGTATTGTATCAATCGTTTTAAAATTAGTTTTAATAAGATTGGCATAACTAAAAGCCGATAAATTTTCATAATTAATTTGAACTTCTTTAACCACATCATCAAAAGGAATGGTGTTTTTTTCTAAAGCTGTAAGCGATTTTACACGATTTTCCAAAAATTCAATTTTTTGGGTTTGAGATATGAGATCTACAGAGTCTCTAAAGCGTAATTGCTCCATATATTTCATGTTATCGTATTGTTCTGCTCTACTTTGATTAAAGATAATCCTTGTATCTTTTAAAGCAGGATAAGCGTTTTTTTTCTGTTTTAAAACATCTATTGTGGACTGTGGTACTTCGCCTAATCCATACGTATTGAATTCTATATAAGATCCTGCTTCGTCATACTTATAAATAACATTCTTTTTTATGTATTCAAATTGAGGCAAACCATTCAATTCTCTATCCACATAACTTCTTGCATCTGCATGAAAATTACTTTCTTTTAATACTTCTATAAATGTCCAGACAGCAGGAATCATAACAATTATAGCTAACAACGAAGCTATTCTAGCTATTAATTTTCGTTTTTTAGAGTTCGCATATTTAAGCATTGGAAAACGCAACACTTTTAAAACAATAAATCCAGCTAAGGCAATAAATATGGTGTTAATGGTGAACAAATACATGGCACCAAAAAAATAGGGCCAATTGGCTTTTGCTAATCCGTATCCAGCAGTACATAAAGGTGGCATTAATGCTGTTGCAATGGCTACACCGAAAATAACTGAGGCTATGGTTCCTTTTTTGGTACGTGCAATCATTAATGCCGAGCCACCAAAAAAGGCAATTAAAACATCTCTAATATCTGGTTTCACTCTTCCTAAAAGTTCCGAGGTATCTTCACTTAATGGAAATAACCAGAAAAACAGAAAGGCTGTTAATAAACTTAGCACAATCATGGTTGCTAAATTAATTAACGATCTCTTCATGGTATCAATATCATTAACAGCTACCGATAATCCAATCCCTAAAATTGGCCCCATTAAGGGAGAAATTAACATGGCTCCTATAACAACAGCTGTAGAGTTGGCATTCAACCCAATGGAAGCTACAAAAATGGAACAAACTAAAATCCAGGCTGTAGCTCCTTTAAAAGAAATATCTTTTTTTATCGCTTCAATTGTTTCGTCTCTATCAGTATCTTCTCTAAAATCTAGCAGCTCTTGTAAAAACTTTTTTATGTTTTGAAACAAGCCTTTAGCATCTTTCGTTACGGCATTTTTAGATTCTTCAACAGCTTGATCTTTCTTAGCGTCTTGGGCTGCTTGATCTTTTTTAGCTTCCTCTTCAGAAAAATTGAATTTACTTTCTTCCATGTAATTTTAGTTTTATAACAACAAGCGAATATATATAAAAATCCGATTCATTATTTTATTGTAATAGTAACTTATAGAATATCTTTTAGTTCTTAGCCCAAATTATTGCCAAAGGCATCTTTTACTTTATTAAGCACCATTTTAATATCCTGCTCTTTCGCTTTTGGATAGATTAATAAAACGTCGTCTTTATCAACAATAATAAAGTCTTTCAGCCCATCCACAACCACAACTTTATCTGTTTGAGTACGAATCATATTCCCTGTAGCATCTTCAAGTAACGTTCTCGCGTTTACTACTGCATTTTTATTCTGGTCTTTATCTAGCTTATCGTATAAGCTGCCCCAAGTTCCTAGGTCGTTCCAATCGAATGTTGCTGGAATAACATACACATTTCTTGAAGATTCCATAATGGCATAATCCACTGAAATGTTTTCGGCTAATCCATAGTTTTCATTTATAAAATCGCTTTCTCCATCTGTATTATAAACCGGAATTCCTTTTTCAAAAAGTTGAAATAATTGTTTTTGATTCTTTTTAAAAGCTGCAACAACATGCTTTACATGCCACATAAAAATCCCTGCATTCCACAAAAAATTTCCTTGATCTAAAAACTGTTTTGCAGTTTGATAATCTGGTTTCTCTCTAAACTGTTCGACTTGTTTGATATCTGTTTCAAAAGAGGTATTGTATTCAATATAGCCATAACCCGTATTTGGGAAAGTAGGCTTGATACCTAAAGTCATTAAGGCATCATTTTCCGAACAATAATCAAAAGCTTGCTGAACATTATCTGTAAAAGCGTCTTCATCTTCAATCCAATGATCACTTGGAGCAACTATCATCACAGCATCTGGGTTTTCCTTCTGAATTTTTAAAGAAGCATATAAAATACAAGGTGCTGTATTACGCATAGCAGGCTCAAGAACCACCTGACGATTAGTAATTTCGGGCAATTGCTCGAAAACCAAATCGTTATAACGCTCGTTGGTTAAAATAAAAATATTCTCTTTTGGAATAAGCTTAGAAAGTCTTTGAAACGTTTTTTGGATTAACGTATCTCCAGTCCCTAGCATGTCGTGAAACTGTTTAGGAAAATCTTGGGTACTTACTGGCCAAAATCTAGACCCTACGCCTCCAGCCATTAGTATGGCATAATAATTTTTATTCATTAAAAATGTTATTTTCATTTCACCAAAGTGAAAGCTTATAATATATTTTGAATTAGTCTTCTATCAACTCTACTTCTGCATTTGGGTTGAAAAGATACAATTTTCCTGACCTTATTTCAACACATTCTATCCGTTTTGTACGAGTTTGTCCTTTTTTAAAAACTTTTCCATTATAAAGTTTAAATGATGCTCCAACAGGAATTTGAAAAACATATGTTTTATTATTAGGTTCATCAAACTGCTTTAAGGCCAAAGCCAAAGCAATATCTGTATCACTACTTGCTTTTGGGTTTTTAAAATGTTTTGCTAAAAGAGGCAATAAGTTATTTGGAAAAATATCTGGATTTAAAAATGGCAACATAAGTCTTTGAAAGGTATATTTCCACTCTTTCCCATGAGGTTTTATAAACCTTCCATAGCTTTTATAAGCTTCAAAATGAGCAATTTCGTGAATTAATGTAATTAAAAACCGATAGACATTTAAGTTAGAATTTACTGTAATTTGATGTGTGCCGTCTGGTAATTGTTTATAATCTCCATGTCTTGTTTTTCTTTCTTTTTTTACTTTAACCGACAAGTTATCGTCTTGTAAAAGTGCTAGTACTTGAAGATATGCTTTGTCTGTGAGAAAAGGTTGTAGGGTGTTCGGCATAAAGCAAAAATAAGATTTTATTTAATTAAAAAACGCTAATATTTTGGTCTTGTTTATATGTTTAAAAATTAAATAAAGGCATCTAAAATGAAGCTTATAAAGTATAAATCAGATTTTTATCGAAATTTTTATCGATGATAAAACATTTTTATTACTTTCACTTTTCCAAATATCAAATCTTACAATGAAAAATTTAATCTATTCGATAGCTCTTTGCTTCCTTTTTATTTCCTGCTCAGAAGATGCAGACGACACGTATTATTCGCCTATTCCACCAGAACCAACACCTGAAGTAGTTCCTGAGTTTTTGCCAAACCTATCTGAACTCAATTTGTTTACAGAGAATTTAACCGATTTAACACCAAGTGATCGTGCTTTTATTTACGACTTAAACACACCTCTTTTTACAGATTACGCACACAAACAACGTCTTATAGCATTACCTGAAGGCACATCTATGGAATATGTTGATGATGGCTTTCCTAATTTTCCTGATAATACCGTAATCGCTAAAACCTTTTATTATTTTAATAATGAAAGAGACGAATCTGAAGGAAAAATATTAGTTGAAACCAGAATCTTAATTAAACAAAATGGTGTTTGGGAACTAGGAAACTATAAATGGAATGCCGAACAAACAGATGCAGTATTAGATAACACAACCAGTACTGTTCCATTAAGTTACTTAAACACAAATGGAGAAACTGTCAATTTAGATTATGTAATACCTTCTGCTCAACAATGTATCGATTGCCACAATAGCAATAATATAATAAAACCTATTGGACCAAAACTAAGATCAATTAACAGCAACCACCAATTAGAAGATTGGATTTCTAATAACTATTTAACAAATCTAACAGATGCCTCTCAAGTTGGCGTGTTGCCAAATTGGGAAGATGCAGTAAATTATTCTTTAGAAGAACGTGCTAGAGCTTATTTCGATATGAATTGTGCACATTGTCATTCTGATGGTGGATTCTGTCAAGATCAATCTTACTTAAGGTTAACTTATGAAACACCTTTAGCTGATTCTTATATTTTTGAAGATAGGATAAATATTGATGCCAGAATGTCTTTTTATTACCAAGGATTTACCATGCCTTTAATTGGAACTACCATATTACACCCAGAAGGTTATGATTTAGTTAGTCAGTACTTAGATTCTCTGTAAGCACTCATTTTAAACCTTTTGCCATTTATTAGGTCTTATAGTTATAATTCTAAAAAAATACAAGATGAAAAAAGTAATGGCAATCGCATTCATTTCGCTAAGTTTTTTAGCGAATGCACAACAAAAAAAAGAAATAGCTAATAAAATGCAGGATTACACACCTGAAGAAATAGCTCAAGTTCAAACAAAACAAATGACTTTAGATTTAGATCTAACAGAAGCACAACAAAAACAAGTGCTGCAATTAAATCTAGAAAATGCTAAAGAACGTAAAGCTAAATATGAATCTAAAAAAAGTGCTACAGAAGCTTCACAAAAAGTAAAACCTTCAAAAGAAGACCGTCTTAATATGAAAAATGAACAATTAGACCGTCAGATTGAAATGAAGAAAAGAATGAAAAGCATTTTAAATGATCAGCAATACGACAAGTGGGAAAAAATAAGTAGTGAAAGAAGAGACAGTAAAAAAACTAGAGTGCATCAAAAAAAGCAAATGAAACACAAAGAATAATAGCAAAATTAAAAAGCTGTTTAAGAATGACATCTTAAACAGCTTTTTTTTTATAATGAACTACAAACTTTATCACAGGCCGCAATGGTTCTGTCTAAATCTTTATAACTTAAAGCATCTGTAATAAACCAAGTTTCAAAGGCACTTGGGGCTATGTAAACACCTTCGTTTAACATGCCGTGGAAAAAAGATTTAAATCTATCATTATTTCCATTAGCAGCAGATTCAAAATCTACCACATCTGTATCTGAAAAATGAATTGAAATCATCGACCCAATTCTGTTTATTGTATGTGCAATTTTATGTTTATTTAATACCTCTTCACATCCTTTATGCAAATAAGCCGTTTTTTCAGCTAATCGATTATAAATGGCTTTGTCTTCATTCAATTCTGCCAACATTGCTAATCCTGCAGCCATTGCTAATGGATTACCACTCAATGTTCCTGCTTGATAAACAGGTCCAAGAGGTGCTAAATGGTTCATGATTTCTGCTCTTCCTGCAAATGCACCTACTGGCAAGCCACCACCTATAACTTTTCCAAAACAAACTAAATCTGCTGCAACACCAAATAGTTCTTGAGCACCTCCTTTAGCCAATCTAAAGCCCGTCATAACCTCATCGAAAATCAATAAAATATCATTGGCAGTACATAAGTTTCTTAACTTTTGCAAAAACATTTCGCCTGGAGGAATACAACCCATATTACCTGCAACAGGCTCTAAGATAATACAAGCAATTTCACCTTTATTAGATTCAACAATAGATTCTACATGTTTATAATCGTTAAATCTTGCCAACAAAGTATCTTGTGCCGTTCCTTTTGTAACTCCAGGGCTATTAGGGCTTCCAAAAGTTACTGCGCCACTTCCTGCCTGAATTAAGAACGAATCGCTATGGCCATGGTAGCAACCTGCAAATTTTATAATCTTATCTTTTCCTGTGTATCCTCTAGCTAGTCTAACAGCACTCATACAAGCTTCGGTACCCGAATTCACAAACCTAATTTTATCAATATTTGGAACCATAGAAACTGCCAATTGAGCTATTTTTGTTTCAATTTCAGTAGGTGTACCAAATGAGGTCCCTAATTTTGTTTTTTCAATTACAGCATCAACCACAGGTTTATGTGCATGTCCAAGTATCATAGGTCCCCAAGAATTAATATAGTCAATGTATTGATTATCATCTTCATCTATTAAATAAGCGCCTTTGGCTTTTTTAATAAAAATAGGAGTTCCTCCAACAGCTTTAAATGCTCTTACTGGCGAATTAACACCACCAGGAATAACCGTCTCTGCCTCTGCAAACAAAGCACTACTTCTTTTATATAACATGAAAATTCTTTGATATTAATTCGATTTAACTATTAGCACATTTCCTATAGTTAAATCATTAGTACGTAGATTATTTATTTTTTTTAACTCCTCAACTGTCGTATTATATCTTTTAGACAATGAATACAAAGTATCTCCTTTATTGATCAAGTGAGTGTTTTCAGCTTTTACAGTTGTTCTATTTGTTTTCTTATCTCCTAAAACAGCATCATCATAGGTATATAACTGATATCGTTCTATCAAACTAATTAATTTATCAGGATATTTTCTATCTGTAGCATAACCTGCAGCTCGTAATTCTTTTGCCCAAGATTTATAATCGTCAATATCTAATTGAAATAGTTTTTGATAACGAGATCGTCCTGTTAAAAATAAAGAATGATCTCTATAAGAGTATTTAGCATCATTGTATTTCCTGAAACACTCCTGAGAAGCATCATCATCATGATAAATTTTAGCACCAGTCCATCCGTGACATTTTATCCCAAAATGATTATTAGCTTCAACTGCCAAACGGCCTTTACCTGAAGCTGATTCTAAAATACCTTGGGCTAAGGTTATACTTGCTGGAATTTTATATAAGCGCATTTCTTCTTGAGCAATATCACTAAACAAAGCGATATATTCATTCGTAGAATTAGGAATTTTTACAGGAGTTTCCTCAACCACAATAACAGGTTCTGTTTCTTTTGAAACAGTGGGCTGCGTTCTAGTATCTTTTACTACACGTTCGGTCTTTGTTTTGCTTTTTGAACGTTTTGAACTTGTTTTTTTGCTGGTACCACAACTAAAAGCAAAAACACTTAACACAAAAATAAGGATGAGTTTTCTCATTAATCTAAATTAATTATTGGTGAATTTTTACGTCTCAATATTTTATTCATTCCTTCAATTCCTTGCAATCCACCTGTATGAATAGCAAGAATTTTAGAACCCTTTGGAAAATAACCTTGTTTCAATAAATCAAAAATTCCAAACATCATCTTTCCAGTATATATTGGATCTAATGGAATATGATAGGTGGCTTTAAACCAATTAATAAAACTAATTAAATCGGTATTTATTTTAGCATAACCCCCCAAATGATAATCTTGGATTAAATCCCAATGTTTATTCTGTGCAAATTTACCAATTTCTTCTCGTAAAAAGTCACCTTTTAACGATGGAAAACCTAGAATTTTTTGCGAATTGTTGCTTGAATTAATTAAGCCGCTAATCGTACCACCAGTGCCTACTGGACAACATATATAATCGAAGGAATTATCGTCACGTGTTAAAATCTCTTCACAGCCTTTTACTGCTAAATTATTAGTGCCTCCTTCTGGTATTAAATAGAAATCTCCAAACTTAATTTTCAACGCATCTATAAAAGTTTCAGTCGTCTTTTCTTTATAAGTCTCTCTAGAAATAAAGTAAAATTCCATGCCTTGATTTTTCGCAAAAGTTAAAGTTGGATTTTCTGAAATTTTAGCCGATAACTCATCTCCTCTAATAACACCAATGGTTTTAAAACCAAATTCATGCCCTGCAGCTGCAACTGCTGCAATATGATTGGAATAAGCGCCTCCAAAAGTTAGCAATACAGAATAATTTAATTGTTTAGCAATAAGAAGGTTATATTTTAATTTTCGTAATTTATTTCCAGAAACAAAAGGATGGTTTAAGTAATCTGGTTTTATAGTAAGAGTTTCATTTAAAAAAATATTCGATTTATTTTTTATACTAATCATAACTTTTCACATCTGCATCACAAAGATAGTCATAGCTAATTGCAACTTACCAAATAGAAAAAGAAAATATTGAAACTTCATTCTTACATATTAACTTGATTACTATACCGTTTATCGAAAAATTTAATAGCATAAATAACTAGTCGAAAAAAAAGCTCATTTTTATGTTAACAAATGTTTAATAAAATTACAGATTAATCGACATATCATTTAAAAGAAGTGTTAAATTCATGCATTATTATCTGTTTATAAATTAAAACATTAAAAATTTTATATTTTTTTTCAAGATTCCCCCAAAATCTACAGAAGCTCATCTATTAGTTATAAATAGCGACCGTAATTGTTGCTGAATTTTCCCTAAAAATTATTACAAACAAGATCAACCTTGTTAATAAACTAATAGAATAGCATATGAAAAAAAAATACTTCAGTCTAAAAACAAACACATTACATGTCTTTACCCTATTATGTTTTTTAATTTCCTTTAGTGGATTTGGGCAAGGAGACATTTGCAGTGGGTCTACAACACTAACAATAGAAACAAGTTGTACAACAACACCTTATAATATTACCGGGCTTTCAAACTCTATGGCTAGCCCTTCTTGCGCTACTTCTTATAGAGATGGCTGGTTTTCTTTTACTACTGGCACTTCAACAACAAATATTACAATAAATTGTGTTGGAAACAGAAGAATTTCTATTGCTTTATATAGTGGTGTTTGTACTGGATTAACTGAAGAGTATTGCGCTCAAGATACAGTTACTGCAGGAGAGCCTTCATTAGTAAATATTGCGGTTACTCCAAGTACAACCTATTACCTCCGAATAATGAGAAGTAATAACGCAGGAACGAATAGCACAACTGGAACCATATGCGTTTACGATTCTACAGTATCTTGCGCAGGAACAACTACTAACTTCTACGACACTGGTGGCCCAGGTAACAATTATAGCAATAATGAACTGGAAACATGGACATTTTACCCAGATGGAGGACCAGTTACAGCAACGTTTACTGCTTTTAATTTAGAAAATGGCTGGGATTTTTTATATGTTTATGATGGGCCAAATGCTGGATCCCCTCAAGTAGCAGGATCGCCATTTTCAGGTAATTTAGGATCTATAGGACCATTTACATCAACTCATGCTACGCAAACCTTAACATTTGAATTTGATAGTGATGGCTCCAACACCCGTCCCGGATGGGAGGCTTCTGTTTGTGGTATTCCAGCACCTTGTAATGAACCTACATTAACAGCTGCAACAAATGTATTAACCTCGACTGCAACTATTAACTGGAATGCAGCAGTTCCTGCACCATCTACAGGATATCAATACGCTGTTTCTCTGGATAATTCTGGTACAACTCCAGGCAATGATATTATTGGAACAACTGGAGCTGGAATAACAACTGCAAATATTGTAGGATTAACACCAAATACTACCTATTATGTATTTATAAGAAGTATTTGTAATTCAGGTAATTTCAGCACTATCAATGGTCCTATAATATTTACAACAGATCCAATAACAGTACCAGGAAACGACGAGCCTTGTAATGCCATCCCATTAACAGTAGGTAGCTCATGCTCATTTGCAACTTACACCAATGAATATGCTACAGCTACAGCTGGCGTTCCAGCTCCTACTTGTAGTTTTTATTCGGGTGGCGATGTGTGGTTTACAGCTGTTGTTCCAGCTAACGGAACACTAATTATCGATACTGATACTGGTGTTATTACGGATTCCGGAATGGAAATCTATTCTGCAACTGGATCTTGTCCTGGTAGTTTAACTCTTAATTCTATTGAGTGTGATGATGATGGAAGTACTAATGGTGCTATGTCTTATATAAACAGATCTGGACTAAATCCAGGAGATACTATTTATATTAGAGTCTGGGAATATGGAAATGACAATAATGGGACCTTCGATATTTGTGTATACACACCTCCACCATGTACTATGCCTAATTCTCCAACAAACCTAACAATAGGCACTGTAACAGACAACTCTATTGCAGGAACCTTTACAGGATCTGGAGCAAACAACTATCTAGTATTAATGAACACAACTGGCACGCCACCATCAGCTCCTGTTGATGGTACAGTATATGGAATTGGAAACACCGCTTTAGGTGCTACTGTAATAGATACAGATGGAAACACAAACTTTATAGCTAATGGATTAAACTCTAATACACAATATTACTTTTGGGTGTATTCTTTTAATAACACGGCAGCATGTGCAGGTCCTGCTTATGGTAATTCTACCCCAACTACAACTGCAACCACAACAACATGCTCTCCTACTTCAACTTATAATTCAGAATACATTAATAATTTCACTGCTACTGGCGATGGAGCATCAAATATAAATAATCTAGGTACAGGTGGAGGAATCACAGCTTCAGGGTATAGTAACTATTCTCAAGCTCCAGGTGGCCCATTAACAGTCAGTCAATCTGAAGGAGGTATAGTCAATTTTACTGTAAATATGGCTCCAACAATTTGGACTTATGGCTTTAATATTTGGGTAGATTGGGATGATGATTCAAACTTTACAGCAGCAGAACTCGTTTATGCTAGTGGCGCATATGTTACAGCTGCTACGGGTAGTTTTACAATTCCTGGAGGAACTGCAGGTACTCATGTTATGCGCATAAGGTCAAGTGAATTCGATACAAGCCCCCCAGCTTGTGGCAATATATCCTATGGAGAAGCTGAAGATTATCTAATTACCATCACTCCTTTAAATTGTACTGCAAACCCACAAGCATTAACAGCTGTCTCAAGCACAACAACCACAGCTACCATTAATTGGACACACGCTTCACCTTTACCTGGTAATGGTTATGAATATATTATTTCAACTGACAATTCTACTTCTACTCCAGCAGGAGATATTACTGGTACTACTGCAGGAAACAGTGTAAATTTAACAGGATTACTAGCCGGAACCACTTATTATGTATTTGTAAGAGGTGTCTGTAATGCTGTAGATAATGGCGTCTGGATTACAACAACCTTCACAACAGGCTGTTCAGATACTGTTAACACTCCAACAGTATGCCCTATTATTGTAGGCGAAGTTGGGGTCGATCCATTTACTGCAGATCCGTTTAATCCTGATCCAAGCTTTGGTCTAGACTGCTCGAACCCTACAATTACATTAGAGGCTCACTCTAACTTAAAACAAACAACCAGTTATATAGTAGAAAAAATAACCTATCCGAATCCAGTACCAGAATATGATTTTCCGATTTTCGGTAATGGTGTCCCTCAGGTAATTACTACAGATGACGTATGGGCAGATGCTGCAACCCCTATCCCATTTAATTTTAACTTTTATAACCAATGCTACGATGAAACTTTAGTTGGTGCCAATGGGTTGATTACATTCGATTTTGACAACAATACAGGAACAGCTCTTCCATCTCCAGGGCAAGGTTCTGGATGGCAATATAGTAACAACTTACCTAGCACAGTAAATAGTCTATTCGAACACACCATCTATGGAGTTTATCATGATATCGACCCAACGGGCATGACAGGCACACCAATTAAAAGTAGAGTTATTGGTACAGAACCATGTAGACAGCTTCAAGTATCTTGGAATAACATACCTATGTTTGGTGATAGTTCTACTTTTTACACGGGCATGATAATTCTACATGAAACAACAAATATTATAGAGGTCTTTATTGAAGAAAAACGTCTTGAAAATAATGGCACTTCAATATGGAATGATGGTAATGCTACAGTAGGGATTCAAGGGAACAATGTGGATAATAACCCAGGCAATCCAGCGAATGAATTTGCAGTTGCACCTTGCAGAAATGGTATAGACCCTAACTGGGAAACTTTTAATGAAGCATGGCGTTTTACACCAGATGGAGCTGTAATTAATCATAATAGTATTACTTGGTATTCTGACAGTAATGGTGGTGTTGGAGGAACATCTATAGGCACAGGCCCAACATTAACCGTTACAACCCCAGACACCTATACAGCTGTTGCAACTTATACTATTTGTGGCGCTCCTGTAACATTAACCGACGATGTTGTTGTTACCCAATCAAGTAAAACATGGATGGGCTATATTGATAACAACTGGTATGTGGATGGCAACTGGGAACCAAACGGAATTCCAACAGCTAGTGACTGCGTATTAATACCAGATATAGCCGTTTCAAATGTAGATTTTCCAATAGTAGATGAAGCTGTTGGTTTAACTACAATTCCTCTTCCACCTTCCATTATTGGATTCGCTCTAAACTTAACTGTGGCACCAACTGCAAGACTAGAAATAGCTTCAGATACAGAACTAGTAGTAACCGATTGGATCCATCTAGATGGAACTATTGATATTAGAGATTCTGGCAGCTTAATTCAAGTTACGGATGGGGCTCCAAACGTGAATAACAATACTGGTAATGGTGTTATTAATATGCAACGAACCGTTCCAGGTGGTGTAAATGGTTACGATTACATCTATTGGTCGTCACCAACAGATAACGACTTTAGTGTGACAGATATTTCAGATGCAACAGGCGAACTTATTTACGTGTGGAATCCCACATTAAATGGTATCACCCATGGCGATTGGATTCCTGCTTCTGGTTTAATGGAAAATGGTAAAGGATATATCGTTAGAGGACTCCAGTCTACAAGTCCTATCCCTGCAAACACCACTCAGTTTTCTGGAAAACCTCAAAATGGTGCTATAACTACTCCCATTACTAGAGGCACACATATTACTGGACCTTATACAGCTCCTGGTGATGTTCAGGCGACTAACGAAGACGACAACTGGAATCTAATTGGTAATCCGTATCCTTCAGCAATTTCATATACTGACTTTTTGAGTGCTAATATTCATATTGATGGAACTATTTACTTTTGGACACATCAATCTGCTCCAGTCAATCCTAATAGTCCATTCTATTACGATTTCCTATATAATTATAGTGATGATTATATCGATAACAATTACACAGGATCTAATCCTCCAGGGTTTAATGGTGATATTGCAGCTGGACAAGCCTTTTTTGTCCTGATGTTAGATGATGTAGACGGCACTGGAGTTTCTGAGGATGTTATCTTCAATAACACCATGCGTCATCCAACATATGACAATGGTCAGTTTTATAGAACCAATAACTCTAATAGTAGTTCTACAAACATGGAACGACATAGAATTTGGTTAGACCTCATAGATCCTAATGAAATAGGAACATCAATCTTGGTTGGTTATGTGGAAGGTGCTACAAATGATAACGACCGACTTTATGATGGCTATGAATTTGCAGGTTCCGCAATTAGCTTTTATTCATTAATCAATGAGGAAAAAATGTCTATTCAAGGAAGAGCACTTCCTTTTGAAGAAACAGATATGGTACCTCTAGGTCTTGTTGTTCCTGAAACAGGAAATTACACCATAGCTATTAATTCGTTAGATGGTTTATTTGAAACAGATGCTCAAGATATTTATTTAGAAGACACCTATCTTGGAATCATTCACAATTTAAGAGTCGCGCCTTATAGCTTCAATACAGAAGAAGGCACCTTTAACGATCGCTTTATTTTACGCTATACCAATAATTATTTAAATATTGAGGAAGTAAGCATGTTAGATGGTTTCGTTATTTCTGCACCCAATAATAATTATATCAAAGTAACTTCTGGAACAGAAACTATTAAATCTGTCACTATTTACGATGTCTTAGGAAGGCTTTTATACAACAACCACAACATAAATGAAATGGAATTAATAATAAACAATATAAATCATTCCGATGGCGTTCTGTTTGTAAAAGCTACATTAAATAATGGCTTACAGAAAACACAAAAAGTCGTCATGAAACAGTAAAGAATTATAATAACATAAAACATCAAAGCCCAATAATTAAAAATTATTGGGCTTTTTTTACGCTTATTTTTGAAATTTTATTATTTAGACAGAATACAAATAAAGTATTTTATCGATAAAGTGTTCGATTTATTAGTTTAAATGTATTTTTTATTTATATTTGTCTATTAATTAACAAGATGCAACCTAACAATAAGTGTCGTTAATTAAACATTTAGTCAATTATAAGACCCCAAATATTATGAAACAACTGTACATTCATTCAGGGATTGCGCATGCCATAAGTGCAAATGTTAAAACTTTATTCTTAATTTTATTTCTATTATTCTCAATTAATGGGTTTACACAAACCACTATTTTCTCAGAAAATTTTGAAGGAGCTTCAGGTAGTCAGAATCCTATTGATGGCGGGTATTTAGGCTGGGATAATATTGAATTCGGAGGTTCAGATGATAATAAATGGTGGGTACTTAATAATACATATAGTGCTATTATTGGTGGCAATTACTCCATGGCAATTAGCCAAAACACACCAACTACAGCTTCACCTAGACCTCAATATAATAATAATGATCAAGAAAATATTGCAAGCTCTCCCCTAATTAATGCTACGGGTTATAATGCTATTACTTTAGATTTTAGATGGATTTGCCAAGGTGAAACCGGATATGATTATGGTCAAATTGCTTATTCTCTTGATGGTACTAATTGGACTATATTTGCTAACTCAGGTGCGTATGTAGGACAAAACACAACGCAAACCATTACAAACTTAGACATCTCAGAAGTGGATGGTCAACAATTTTATTTAGGATTTTATTGGCAAAATGATGGCTCTGTAAGGAATTACCCTAGTTTTATAGTTGATGATATTGTAGTAAAAGGGACAGCAGCAGTAGCTTGCTCCCAACCAACAGCTCAAGCTACAGGCTTAACATTTGGTTCGGTAACAGCAAACACAATAGCTGGAAGCTTTTCAGCAGCATCGCCTGCTCCAGATAACTATTTAATTTTAATGAACACGTCTGGCACAACACCTTCACCAGGTCCTGTAGATGGAAACACCTATGCAGTTGGTAATACCGTAAGTGGAGCCACGGTTGTAGATAACGATGGTAACACCAACTTTAATGCGACTGGTCTTGCTGCATCAACCACTTATTATTTCTTTATTTATAGTTTTAATAGTGCCTGTTCTGGCGGACCAGATTATTTAACATCATCGCCTTTAACTGGAAACCAAGCAACAAGCGCAGTAACGTATTGCACACCTTCTGTTGGTAGTGGTAATCAAAGTAGTTCATACTTACAGGAAGTCAGTTTTGTAGGTACATTAAACAATACCACAAATACATCTACCTATTCTAACTCTCCTAGAGGTTATCAGGATTTTACAGGATTAACAGATGTTAGTCAACAAGCACAAGGAGAAGGTGTGAATATATATGTAGAATTTGAAGGAGCTACTAACATGCATATTAAAGCATGGGTAGACTGGGATAGAAATGGTGTTTTTGGAAACACAGCTGCCGAAGAGATATACAACCCAGGTAGTAGTGCAGTAATAAATACAACCTTTGGTTTTATTATCCCATCTGGACAAGCTCTAGGAAATTACAGAGTACGCATTCGAGGAAGTGCCTATGGAGGAACATCTACTTTTGGACCATGCGGTAATCTAAATTATAATGGTGAAACCGAAGATTATTTATTCGAAGTAGTCCCTAATTGCACGAACATCATTACAGATATTGCCAATGGCGAGGCTTGTGGCAGCAACCAAACGGTAGATTTAGAATTTGAAGGTTCTGCTGGTGTAACGTCTTTTAGGGTGTATGCTAATAAAACAGGTGGCTCCCCATTATCTCCTGCCCCTACGTTTTCAACTCCTGGAGGCACGCCAACAGGCAATTGGACAACACCAAGCATCAGTACAACAACTAGTTATTGGGTTACTGCTGTTAATGGTTGCGAATCTTTAGCACGTAAAGAAATTGTGGCTAAAATAAATCCGGTAGCCACCTTAACGTTTACACCAAATACGCCAACCCTTTGTGGAGAAGATACCATTGTTGAAATAGCAGCTTCGGGAGATAAAGAAAGTATCATTCTATTAGATGAAGATTTTGAAGGTACTGGCTTAAGTACATTTACTCAGGTACAGCCAAATGTTACGGATGCTAGAACAGAATGGACACAACGCGCAAACACTTATATCCCTGTTGGAAGAACTTGGTATCCTGCCATTGCCTCTGGTTTAGGTGTCAATCACTTTGTTATGTCTAATTCAGATTTTTATACTGGAGTAGGTATCAATCTAGATAACGATTTAAGATCCCCTACGGTAACGACCACAGATTTTTTAAATTTATTTTTAGAATTTGACATGTATTATTCTGATTATTATGAGGTAACTAATGGAGATGGAGCAGTAGATGATGATTATGTAAGAATTAGAGTATCTGTGGATGGAGGTGCTTGGACTCAAGTAGAGCAATATGACGATGCAGATATTGGTGTGGGAACAGATTTTGAAACAAAAACAGTTGATTTATCGGCTCATGTGGGTCCTTCATTTAACACAATACGTGTATCGTTTTATTACCATTCCGAAGGATGGACTGATGGTGTTGCCATCGATAACATCAAAATATATGGTGAAAAACCGTTAGATTCAGCTTTCGATTGGACGACTACGGCAGATGCATACTCTGATGCGGCTGCAACTATTCCTTATATTTCTGGAACAAGTGCACCACTAGCAACTATTTATGTAAAACCAACACCAGCACAATTAGAGAATCAAAACTTTTCATTTACAGCTTCTGCCATTTTAAATAACGGATGTTCGGTTTCTACAGTAGTACCAATTAACAACAAAACAAAATATTTTAAAGGAACAAATAACAACTGGAACGATCCTGATAACTGGTTCCCAAATGGGGTGCCAAGCTCTGATAATTGTGTCATTATACCAGATACTTACAGAAGTATTATTAATGGTACAACAGATGGAGACGCTAGAAACGTCACAGTTAAAAATGGCGGAGAATTGTTTATTCAACCAAATGGCACCTTAACCATTGTTAATTTTTCCGATATTAGAACAGGAGGGCTTTTTGAAATCGAAAGCGGTGGTAGTTTAATCCAAATAGATCCTGTAATAAATACCGGTATTGGTGATGTTAAAAGAAATTCTGCCAATGTTCGAGATACAGATTATATTTACTGGACCTCACCTGTAGACGCGTTTGATCTTTCAGGAATTTCTTCTGGAACTCCTTATTATTACAGGTGGCAATGGATCCCTACGGTTGGAAGTAACACAAATGGCTTTGGAGATTGGACCTATGCCTCTGGAAACATGACTCTTGGTAAAGGTTATATTGTTCGTGCTGGAACTAATAATAGCGATAGCACAGCAGATACACCTGTAAATACAACGTTTAGAGGGGTATTTAACAATGGTAATATTAATACACCTATTGCAAGCGGCACCTATAATGGTGGTGACTACACGGGGCCTTCAGCTACTTTGGTTACAAGAAACGATGACAACTGGAACCTTATTGGGAACCCTTATCCATCAGCCATAGATGCTATAGCCTTTTTAAGTGCTAATCCAAATATTGAAGGAGCAGTCCATATTTGGACGCATGGCACACAAATCAACACAACAAATTTACCACCGTTCTATGAGGATTATGAATATAGTTATAATGTGAATGATTACGTTACTTATAATTCTTCTGGTTCCTCTTCGGGAGCTGGTACCTATGGTGGAAACATTGCTTCCGGACAAGGGTTTTTCGTCATGATGAATCATGGTGCTGCAGATGCAGATGTTAATTTCAACAATACCATGAGACATAAATCTTATGATAATGGTGAATTTTACAGAACCACTCAAACAAGAACTGAAAATGAGATTGAAAGACATAGAATTTGGTTAAGTATCATTTCACCAACCAATCAAACGGCTACTAGCCTAATTGGTTACATTGAAGGCGCTACACTTGCCAAAGACCGTATGTTTGATGCGTATGGATTAGAAAACAATGCTATGAATTTGTTTTCCTTAATAGATGAAGACCGTATGCTTATTCAAGGACGTCCTTTACCATTCAATACAGAAGACCAAGTGCCAATTGGTGCAGTAATTCCAGTAGCTGGTAACTATACCATCGCGATCCATAGTGTAGATGGTTTATTTGAAGATGAATCTCAAGATATTTTTCTTGAAGACTTAGAATTAAATATCATACATAATTTACGTAACCAACCGTACAGCTTTAATGCTGAAACTGGCGTATTAGATAACCGCTTTGTATTACGTTATAATAATAGTATTCTAAGTACAGAGGAATTTAATGATATTAAAGATTTAAGCATCACTGCACCTAAAAACAATTACATTAAAATAACCTCTGCTAAAGATGTTATAAAAGATGTTGTTGTGTATGATGTATTAGGAAGGGTGATTATTGACAATAAAAACATTCTTAAATCTGAAATGATCTTTAACGAGATTAAAAATCCTTCAGGAGCTTATATTGTTAAAGTGACACTAGCAAATGGACTTCAGAAAACTCAAAAAATCATTTTAAAATAACAATTAAAAATAGCTTATAAAATTCCAAAAAGACCTTGACTTTAAATAGTTAAGGTCTTTTTCATTGGTATAAGCTTCTCGTTCAAAAGAAATCTGTTTATAGGCAGCCTGCCAAGATTTAAATTGAAATAATCGAATAACAAACTCAATACCATAAATTAAAAAAAAGGGTAGAATTAATAATTCTAATTGCTGTCTTAGATGTATGCGTTCATGGTTCATTAAAACAGCATCACATTTTAAAGTCGCAGTCTTTAAAATCACAAAGGGAAAAATAGTAATTCCCAAATACCCCTTTGGAACCAAATATTTTGAAATGACAATCATAATTACAAGCTCTCAATAATCAATCCAATTAATTTATTTCAAAATTTGAAATTAAAATTAATAATGAAATCTACAAGCATTAAGTTTTAAAAATTTAGCAAGTTGAAGTCTTTCTTTATTAAAAAATGTATAGTTATTTTAGTGTGTGTTACACAAACAGAATACCGTATCGGCTGGCTATTGATATCTTATAGATACCCTATGGATGCAAGAGTATTTTCCTACATATTAAAAGAGGCACTGTTACGGTAATAAACAGAAACCAATTAAATAGACTGGCCATCCAAAAATCTATTTTCATATCTTTGTTTTATGAAAAAACTAGTTCCCATAGAAGAAGGCGATTTCTATCTTACACCAGAAGGTTATCGCTGTTTCACTGAACAATATCTTATTAAAAGAGGCTATTGCTGCGAAAGTGGATGCAGACACTGTCCTTATGGGTTCGACAATAAAAAACAATACTGAGTTTATGACATTTCAAGAGCAAATATTAGAAGGCATTCCATCTAACTTACCACAAGTAAAAACATACGACGCATCAATCAATCATGCACCTAAACGAAAGGATATTTTAACCGTTGAAGAAAAGAAATTAGCTATCCAAAATGCTCTTCGCTATTTCGATGCAAAGCATCATAAAACGTTACTCCCAGAATTTAAAAGTGAATTAGAAACTTATGGAAGAATCTATATGTATCGCTTTCGTCCAGATTATAAAATATATGCAAGACCTATAGAAGCATATCCTGCAAAATCTAAACAAGCTGCTGCCATCATGCTCATGATTCAAAATAACTTAGATCATGCAGTAGCGCAACATCCTCACGAATTGATTACTTATGGTGGCAATGGTGCTGTGTTTTCAAATTGGGCGCAATATAGATTAACCATGAAGTATCTTGCCGAAATGAACGATGAACAGACATTAGCCATCTACTCTGGACATCCAATGGGCTTATTTCCTTCTCACAAAGATGCACCTCGTGTTGTAGTTACAAACGGTATGATGATTCCTAACTACACCAAACCAGACGATTGGGAAAAATTCAATGCATTAGGAGTCACACAGTATGGGCAAATGACAGCAGGAAGCTATATGTATATTGGACCTCAAGGTATTGTTCATGGCACCACCATCACGGTTTTAAATGGTTTCAGAAAAATAAAAAAAACACCTAAAGGCAATCTATTTGTAACATCAGGCTTAGGTGGTATGAGTGGTGCACAACCAAAAGCCGGAAATATTGCTGGTTGTATTACGGTTTGTGCCGAAGTAAATCCGAAGATTACTCAAGTAAGATTAGATCAAGGTTGGATTGACGAAAAAATATCTGATTTAGATGCATTAGTCGCTAGAGTTAATAAAGCCAAAATTGAAAAAGAAACAGTTTCTATCGCTTATTTAGGAAATATAGTTGACGTCTGGGAAAAATTCGATCAAGAAAATCTCTTTATCGATTTAGGAAGCGACCAAACATCTCTTCACAACCCTTGGGCTGGTGGTTATTATCCTGTTGGTATTTCTTTTGAAGAAGCCAACGACATGATGGCCAATAATCCAACACTTTTTAAAGAGAAAGTGCAGGAAACTCTACGTCGTCATGCAAAAGCTATTAATAAACATACGGCAAGAGGTACCTATTTTTTCGATTATGGCAATGCGTTTTTATTAGAAGCTTCAAGAGCTGGGGCAGATGTCATGTCTGAAAACCCAAGTATAGGCAGAGAATTTAAATACCCAAGTTATGTACAGGACATTATGGGACCAATGTGTTTCGATTATGGCTTTGGTCCTTTCCGTTGGGTCTGTACCTCTGGAAAACCAGAAGACCTAGCCAAAACAGATGCGATTGCCTGCGCCGTTTTAGAAAATATTAAAAAACATTCGCCACAAGAAATCCAACAGCAAATGTCTGATAATATCCAGTGGATAAAAGGTGCTCAAGAAAACAAATTAGTGGTAGGCTCTCAAGCTAGGATTCTATATGCTGATGCTGAGGGTCGAATGAAAATTGCCGAAGCATTTAATAATGCTATTGCAAAAGGAGACATTGGTTACGTTGTGTTAGGCCGTGATCATCATGATGTTTCTGGTACAGATTCACCCTATAGAGAAACAAGTAATATTTATGATGGTTCACGTTTTACTGCAGATATGGCTATTCAAAATGTCATTGGAGATAGCTTTAGAGGAGCCACTTGGGTAAGCATCCATAACGGTGGTGGCGTTGGCTGGGGAGAAGTTGTAAATGGTGGATTTGGTATGGTTCTTGATGGTAGTAAAGATGCGGAAAGACGCTTAAAATCGATGCTCTTCTGGGATGTAAACAATGGCATCTCTAGACGAAGTTGGGCTAGAAATAATGAAGCTATTTTTGCCATTAAAAGAGCTATGGAAGTAGAACCAAACTTAAAAGTAACACTCCCTAACTTAGTTGATGAAAGTTTACTAAACTCGTTTTAACTTAAAAAATGTTACTATGAAAAAAATAAAAAAACCTCGCAATCAAGTATATAATCTATTTATTGCGAATTTTAAAAACATGTCTAAATATGCTATTCTAACAATATTTACTGTAAGCTTATTTTCCTGTGTTTCAGTAAATGTGGCTTCAGATTATGACAGACAAGCAAATTTTTCTGAATTCAAAACCTTTGCTTTTTATAAAAATGGCATAGACAAAGCCGAAATAAACGATCTTGATAAACGTCGAATTTTAAGAGCTATCGAATCTGAAATGCTCGCAAAAGGCTTTACTAAATCTGAAACTCCAGATTTGTTGGTGAGCATCTTTACCAAATCAAGAGAAAAAGTGAATGTTCAAAATTCTGGCTTTTATCCTTATGGTTATGGTTGGGGTTGGAGTCCTTATTATTGGGGAAATTACAACACTGTAACCACTTCAACGGAAGGCATCTTATATGTAGACTTAATTGATGCTAATAAAAAAGAATTGGTGTGGCAAGGTGTTGGTACAGGTTATTTAAGTAAGAACATCAATAAAAAAGAAGAGCGTATAAAGGAATTTGTTGCTGCAATTATGGCGAAATATCCTCCAGGTTCTGAGGATAAATAAATAAAAAAAGCGACTCATAGAGTCGCTTTTTTTTAATATAAAGTATAATTACTTTTTATCTTTCACTAAAGAAGATTGATATGTTCTAAATTGTTCTGGAGTTAAAATCTTTTTAAAACTCTCTTCTACTCTTTCATTAACAGTTCTATTACCTTCCTGTCTAAGTTTATCTGCGTCTGGCCTTTTGTTTAATTCTTGTCTATTTTGTTGAGCATCTACTAATACTTTAAAAATAGCACTTTGTTGCTCTCCTGTTAAACTAACAAGTTCGTGTAATTGGTAAGTTTGCTGTTTTGCAATAGCTTCAGGACTTTGTTGTTTTTCTGCAGATTGTGCTGAAGAAAATTGTGTCCCAATAAAAAATAAAGCTAAAATGCTTAAAAATGAAATGTATTTTTTCATGATAATGTTCGTTATGTTAGTTATTAAAAAAATAAATATACAAAAATTATCAATATACACTTATTCATTTAATGATATCTCTCTTAAAATTTTTAGCCCTTCAATAATATTTTTTTACTCTATTTATAAACTAAAAGTAAAAAAGCTTTAAAAATCAGAATATTAAGTTACCTTTGCAACTTAATTAAATAAATTATTATTATGAGTACTGGTACAGTAAAATTTTTTAATGACTCTAAAGGTTTTGGATTCATAACAGAAGAAGGAAACAACAAAGAGCATTTCGTGCACATTTCAGGTCTAATCGATGAGGTTAGAGAAGGTGACACAGTTGAATTCGATTTAACAGAAGGTAAAAAAGGCCTAAACGCAATAAACGTAAAAGTAATCTAAGAAGATTTACTTTTAAACTTTTAAAAAGAGCCTATCATAAATATGATAGGCTCTTTGCTTTTATTACTATTAAAAATAAATAGTTTTTTAATTATTCCATTTCAGAATCGGCGTCTTCTTTGACTTTTATTTTTGTATCGCCATCATCACCTTCTTTAATTTTCACCTTTTTATCTTCAGTTTCCATTTTTATTTTGGTATCATTGACGCGATCTTTTACTTCAATATCTGCATCGTTAGCTTGCATTTCTTCTATTAATTCTTCCTTTTGAGTTTTATTTTCATCTCTACAAGATGTAAATGCAACAGTTATAAGTAATAGAAAGATTATTCTATAAAATAAAGTTTTCATGATTTAATGTTTTTAAATTAATAATACTCAAAATTATAAAAACCTATAAATCATATTAACTCTAAATCAAATAATACTAACTGATATGCTAAATCAAAGTAAAGAACCCTCTATTCCTTCACTTTTAATACTTTAGAACCATTTCAATCTTTGATTTTACTTTTTCTGTTGAAGGTATCATCGTTTGTTCTAAAGTGGCATTTAATGGAATTGCTGGCATATTTTCACTACCAATTGTCGTTACTGGGGCATCCAAATATTTAAAGCATACTTCTTGAATTTTTCCTGCCAAAGCTCTAGCAAAACTATTGTTGCTTGGCTCTTCTGTTACCACTAAACATTTTCCAGTTTTCTTAACCGATTTCATAATCGTTTCTTCATCTAAAGGACATAAGGTTCGTAAATCAATCACTTCAATTTGATCTTTCATTCCGAGTTCTTCTGAAGCATTCATAGCCCAATGCACTCCCATTCCATAAGAAATTATAGTAATGGTCTCAACATCTTCTTGTTTCCAAATCTCTTGTAACACCCATGCTTTACCAAAAGGCAATACATAATCTTCTCCTGGTTCAACCGAAGTTGCTCCTTGCGTTCCAGGAACTTTAGACCAATAAAGACCTTTATGTTCTAGAATGACAACTGGATTAGGATCATAATAAGCAGCTTTCATCAGGCCTTTTAAATCGGCTCCATTACTTGGATACGCTATTTTAATCCCTCGAATATTGGTAATCACACTTTCTACAGACGACGAATGATAAGGCCCTCCACTTCCGTAAGCTCCGATTGGAACACGAAGTATCATACTAACTGGCCACTTTCCATTACTTAAATAACAACTTCTACTAACTTCAGTAAACAATTGATTTAATCCAGGCCATATATAATCTGCAAACTGAACCTCAACAATGGGTTTTAATCCAACAGCACTCATACCAACGGTAGAGCCAACAATAAATGCTTCCTGGATGGGTGTATTAAACACTCTGTCGTCTCCAAACTTTTGTGCTAAAGTGGCCGCTTCTCTAAACACGCCTCCAAGTCTTCCTCCTACATCTTGTCCGTAAAGCAAACACTCTTTGTGCTTTTTCATGAGCTCTTCAACAGCAAACAAGGCACAATCTACCATGACTACTTTTTCTGCTCCTTCCGGAGAACGAACTCCTAGCTCTTCTGTGATAGGTGTTGGAACAAAATCGTTTGTAAATAAATCTTCAGGTTTTGGATCTTCAGCTTTTAGAGCCTTTTCAAAATCTGATTTCACTTTAGCTCTTGCGGATTTTTCTATATTTTCAACTTCTTTTTCAGTAAACCCATAATCTAATAACTGTTTCTTTAAAACTGGGTAAGGATCTCTTGATTTAGCTTCTTCTAAATCGTCACGATACCACTCCATTCTAACTCCAGAAGTGTGGTGATTTAATAAGGGTACTTTAGCGTGTACTAAAAATGGACGACGTTCTTTTCTTATGGTTTCTATTACTTTTTGAACAGCTTCATAACTTTCAGTAAAGTTGGCACCATCTATAGAAATCGCTTCTAAACCATTGAATCCTCTAGCATACTCAAAAGCATCTTGTGCTCTGGTTTCAGCTGCATTAGCAGAAATATCCCAACCATTATCCTGTACCAAGAATATAATTGGCATTTGCTTTAAAGCTGCCATTTGGAAAGCTTCGGAGACCTCACCTTCAGTGACAGAAGCATCCCCTAAGGAACAAACCACTAAAGGTAAATCCTTTAATGTTTTATCATCTAAACCTTGTAGTTCTTTGTATTGCATGCCCATCGCAACACCTGTAGCAGGAATGGCTTGCATACCGGTTGCAGATGATTGATGTGGAATTTTTGGCTTATCGGCATCCTTCAAACTTGGATGACAATAATAAGTTCTACCACCAGAAAACGGATCATTTTTTTTGGCTAATAATTGCAACATTAAATCATAAGGCTCTAAACCAAATGAAAGTAACATAGCATCGTCTCGATAATATGGAAACGCATAATCCTGAGGTAATAATTGCATCCCTAATGCAATCTGAATAGCCTCATGACCTCTTGAAGTGGCATGCACATATTTTGAAACCTGCTTAAAATTAGCTTCGTATAATTCTGCCATTGCTTTCGCTGTACAGAGTTTTAAAAATCCTTTTTCTAATATATCTTTTTTCATTAAACTAACTCTTTTTTAACCTTAGTCATCCAATTGAATGTGTCCTCAACTCTACCTGTTTTAATATCATTTAAAGTATTATTCACTTCTAATCCAACAGGACTTTCATCAGATACATGAATGGTTTCTCCTTCTAATCCAATATTTTGAATATAAGCAATCCCAACAGCCGTTCCAGTTCCAAAGGCTTCTTCTAAAGTGTTGTTTTTTGAAGCTTCAATAACCTCATCGATTGTGATGGCACGTTCAATAACTTCATATCCTTTATCTTTTAAAATATCAATAACACTCATTCGTGTGATACCATCTAAAATAGAACCATCGCGTTTTGGTGTGATAAATTTACCATCTATTTTAAAGAAAATATTCATAGTTCCAACTTCTTGGATATACTTATGTTCTACAGCATCTAACCATAAAACCTGATCATAACCTTTAGCTTTTGCTAATTCAGTAGGACGAATTGCTGCTGCATAATTTCCAGCTGCTTTTGCTTCTCCTGTACCTCCATTAGCTGCTCGTATATATTGCTTTTCTGCCCAAAGCTTGATACGTTTACTAAAAAAAGGACCAGCTGGCGATGCCATAATAATAAACTTATAATGGGTTGCTGCTCGCATCCCAATAAAAGGTTCATCTGCATACATAAAAGGTCTTAAATACAATGCGCTTCCATCTGTTGGAGGAATCCAACTTCGTTCTAAATCTACTAACTGCTTCAAACCTACTACAAATAAATCTTCAGGAAAATGAGGCATTCCCATTCTATCTGCACTGAAATTTAATCGTGCTGCATTTTTATTTGCTCTAAATAACATCGGGTTCCCATTGGCATCTACAGTCGCTTTCATCCCTTCAAAAATGGCTTGTCCATAATGTAAAGCCATAGCTGCTGGATGTGTAGGAATGAATGCTAATGGTTCTATTCTTGGATTTGTCCATTGACCATGTTCATAATCGCAAATAAACATGTGGTCTGTAAATGTGGTTCCTAATGGAATGTTGTTGAAATCGATGTTTTCAACTTTTGATTTTTCTACTTTGGTAATTAAAATGTTTTGCTTCATAATTTTATCTTTACGTCAGTTCGTGTGAATTTGCTTTTTACAATTTCGTATCGAGAACCTTAGATACTTCTCGATACAATTTGTTCGTGCTTCATAAATCACCCTAAGTGACGTTATATTTTTCTATTGATATCAAACTGCTCGAAATAATCAGCTACACGTCTCACAAAACTTCCTCCTAAAAAGCCATCAACCACTCGGTGGTCAAAGGACAAGGATAAATACATCATACTTCTAATAGCAATTTCATCTCCTTTTTCAGTTGTAATTACTTCAGGTCTTTTTTTAATAATTCCCAAAGCTAAAATGGCTACTTCTGGTTGATTGATGATGGGTGTTCCCATAACGCTTCCAAAGGTTCCTACATTTGATATTGTGAAGGTGCTTCCTTTTATATCGTCACCTCCCAGTTTATTCTCTCTGGCTTTATTAGCTAATTCATTAACATTTGCTGCTAAAGATTTCAAATCTTTGGCATCTGCATTTCTCACAACAGGAACGATTAAGTTACCACTAGGTAAAGCTGTTGCCATACCTATATTTATATCTTCTTTTACAATAATGTTATTACCATCAACAGAGGCATTGATATTAGGAAAATCCTTAACGGCTTTTGCAACCGCTTCTACAAATAAAGGTGTGAATGTTAAACGCTCTCCATGTTTTTCCTGAAAGGCTTTTTTATTGGCATTTCGCCAGTTTACCATATTTGTAAGATCAGCTTCCACATAGGCAGTCACATGAGGTGATGTGTGTTTTGAATACACCATATGATCAGCAATCATTTGACGCATTCTGTCCATCTCAATCACCTTCCCCTTGCCTTTATCGAAACTTAATTGTGGAATTCTATAAGCTGTTGGATCTTGTGTTACTGGTTGTGCGAATTTAAACGGTCTGCCTTCTTCAATATAATTAAACACATCACTTTTACGTAATCGGCCTTCATTACCTGTTGCAGGAATTCGGGCTAATTCTTCAAAACTAATATGGTACTCTTTTGCTATTTTGATGATTAATGGTGAAAAGAAAGTGTTGGAATTTGAAACCGAAAATGAATTCGAGGTTAAAGATTCTGAGGCTGGTTTCAATCTTTTTGATACCTTCTTCTTTCGTTGAGATTCTTCGCTTTCGCTCTGAATGACAGTGTCTTTTTTTGAAGATTTTAATTCTTCTGAAATCTCAAGTACTGCAATTACTTCACCTACAGGTACAACATCTTTAGCCTGGAACATGGTTTTTACCAATGTTCCTGAAGCTGGTGCAGGAACTTCATTATCTACTTTATCGGTTGCGACTTCTAGGATGATATCTCCTTCTTCAAAAGAATCTCCTTCAGAAATCAACCAATTGATAATTGTTCCCTCTGTAATACTTTCACCCATTTTGGGCATTCTTAATTCGAATTTCGACATTTTTATATTTCAATTTCGTCGGTTCGAGTGAAATTGCATTTTGCAATTTTGTATCGAGAACTTTTTTACTTCTCGATACAATCTCGAAAAAAATCGAGATCACTCGAAGTGACGTTAAAATTATTTTTTCATAAAATCACGAAGTGTTTTATAAACATCTTCTTGTATTTTCATATTCTCTGGAACCTCTCTTAAAGGTTCAACTTCTTTTAAACTCTCATGACAATCAGCTGGTAATTGTTGGTACAATTGTGTGCCTTTTGTTTTCCATGCAATCATGTCATCACTTACTTCTTTAATAATCTTTGCCGGATTCCCAACGACTAAACTTCTTTTAGGAATTTTAGTTTCTGCTTTCACAAATGCCATGGCTCCTACAATACTTTCATCACCAATTTCAGCATCGTCCATGATAACTGTATTCATTCCAATCAGGCAATTTCTACCCAGATTTGCACCATGAATAATCGCTCCATGGCCAACATGAGCGCTTTCTTTAAGCGTGATGGATTTTCCTGGAAACATATGTACCGTACAATTTTCTTGGACATTAACGCCATCTTCTAAAATGATTTGTCCCCAATCGCCACGAATAGCAGCACCTGGGCCAATGTAACAGTTTTTGCCTATGATGACATTTCCTGTTACTGCTGCCAAGGGGTGCACAAAACTAGACTCGTGAACCACTGGTGTGTAGCTTTTAAAACGGTAAATCATTATTTAAAACCCTTTAATTTTTCCTTTGTAAACTCACTTAACACCAAGCGACCACTTATAGCTGCACGTTCGGCTAGTAATGAGCCCCAGTCTTCTGTTCCTTGCCAAAAAATGGCTTTCATTTCTTTCATGGCTTCAACATTATATGAGCATAAGTTTTCAGCAAACTCTTTTACTGCTTCATCTAATGCTTCAGTTGTGTCGTAAACTTGTGTAAACAACCCTTTTTGTTTTGCCCATTCTGCTGAATAAAACGTATTCGCATCGATAGCTATTTGTGACATACCTGTCAATCCAATTTTACGTTCTATGGCAGGGCCAACTACAAAAGGTCCAATTCCAACATTTAATTCGCTTAACTTGATGGCAGCAAATTTTGTTGCCATACAATAATCGGTTGAAGCAGCTAAACCAACACCTCCTCCAACGGTCTTTCCTTGAATGCGTCCAATAATGAATTTCGGACATTTACGCATGGCATTAATAACATTTGCAAAACCAGAAAAGAACACTTTTCCAGTAGCTTCATCATTAATATTAATCAATTCTTTAAAACTGGCTCCAGCACAAAACGTTCTGTCTTTACCACTTTTAAGAACAATGACTTTAATAGCATTGTTTTTTCCAGCATCTGTAATAGTTTGCGCTAATTTTGCTAATAAATCTCCAGGCAAGGAATTATGAGCAGGATGAAAAAACTCAATATATCCCACTTCATTATTTATTTTCAACTTAACATATGGGTCACTCATATTCTATTTAATTTCTTAATTATTTATATTAATCCGAATTGCTCAAAATGATGATTTAGATGTTTTCTTTCCAATAAATAGGACTCATACCTATTTAATTCTCCAAAAACGAGATTCTTCAATTTTGCATCAGGGTGTTCTGTAAAATATTCTAAATATGTTTCTCTTTGAGCTTTAAACTTTTCAATAGCTGTTGCTAAATCTGAATGCTTCAAAGCATCTAATGTGTTTTTCTCTAATTGAGGAAATTGAGAGTTTTTAGGAAACTTATCATAATTCCATAAACTATTATGCACTTTCTCTAAAATCTTTTCTGGCGTTGCAATTTCAAAATCCTGAATCTCTCCTGAAGCAATTTTATAAGTATATTCTAGATGCTCAATCATGTGCTGAGGCGTCATAATTCCCCATTTTGGTTTTATATCTTCAGTTAATTTTGAAAGACATTCATTGATTTTATCTTCAGTCATTTCAATAAAAACCTCTTGCTTTTTCTGTACCATTGTTAAGATGGTTGCAAAAGCCACTAGTTCGTCATTTAAAGCATCAAACACCTCAACATACCATTTCACAATCCCACTTGGATGTTCTGCAGAAGCGACATCACGATCGACTTTTTGTTTACAAGTGAGTCTTACATAAACGGTGTCATTATGATATAAGGGACGAAGGAAACGACATTCTTCCAACCCGTAATTCGCTGCTACAGGTCCTTTATTTGGGTACACAAATAATCCTGCTGCTGCCGAAATAATGAAATATCCATGAGCTGTCCTTTTTTCAAAAATACTTCCGTCTAACGACGTGATATCTGTATGTGCATAAAAATGATCCCAGGTCAGATTGGCAAAGTTGATGATGTCTGTATCAGTAAAAGTTCGGTTATGCGTTTTAAGCGACATACCTGGCTGAATGTCTTCCCAATGGTATTTAAAAGGATGTTGTTCAGCTTCTTTATACTCAGCATTTTGCTGATAAATCCCTGTAATTTCAGTTAAAGTTGTAGGCGAACCTTGAATGGCAGTACGCTGTAAATAATGCTTAATGCCACGCATACCTCCCATTTCTTCTCCACCTCCAGCACGTCCGGGACCACCATGGACTAAGTTTGGCAATGGCGAACCATGACCCGTACTTTCCTTAGCCATATCACGATTAATCACTAAAATTCGTCCATGATGACTAGCAGCATTAATAACATAATCTTTAGCAATCTTATCGTCATTTGTTGCAATGGAAGACACTAATGACCCTTTACCCATTTGAGCTAAGGTAATTGCTTCGTCTAAATTTTTATAAGGCATGATAGTACTTACTGGACCAAAAGCTTCCGTCTCGTGAACGGCTAAATTTGTAAATGGATGATCTTCACGAAGTAATATTGGTGCTAAAAAAGCACCTTTTTTAGCATCGGCTCCAAGGGTTTCAATTTTATCTAAATCGCCATAAACAATACTTGCTGTTTTTGCTAATTCCTGAACACGATCTCTTACTTCTGTTACTTGGTCTTTGCTTACTAAAGCTCCCATTCTTACTTCTTTAAGACGAGGGTCTCCAATAGTGATTTTATCTAATGCTTTTCCTAAAGCTATTTGAACATCTTCAACACGATCTTGGGGCACAATAATTCTACGAATCGCTGTACATTTTTGACCACATTTTACAGTCATTTCATTTCTGACTTCTTTGATAAACAAGTCAAATTCTGGTGTTCCAGGAACGGCATCTTCACCCAAAACGGATGCATTTAAGGAATCTGCTTCCATATTAAATGGCACAGATTCTTCAATGATACGTTTATGAGATTTTAATAATCTACCTGTTGTTGCCGAACCTGTAAAGGTTACGACATCCTGTGATTCTACTGTATCTAAAATACTTCTTGCTGAGCCTGTAATTAATTGTAATGCGCCTTCAGGCAAAATACCTGAGGCAATAATTTCTCGAACCACTGCTTCTGTTAAAAACGACGTGTTAGTTGCAGGTTTGACAACAGCAGGAACACCTGCCATCCAATTCGTAGCACATTTTTCTAACATGCCCCAAACAGGGAAATTAAACGCGTTGATATGAATAGCAACTCCTCGTTTTGGCACCATAATATGATGAGCCATAAAACGACCACCACGAGACAAGTCGATAGCATCTCCTTCTACATGATAAGACTGATTAGGAAACAACTTTCTTAAAGATGCATTCGCAAACAAATTTCCAAAACCTCCTTCAATATCAATCCAACTATCTATTTTAGTTGCTCCAGTTCTATAACTTAATTCGTAAAAAGCTGCTTTCCTTTTAGTCAAATATAAAGCCAGACTCTTCAGCATGTTACCACGTTCCTGAAAAGTCATTTTACGCAGTTTGTCTCCTCCTTTAGTTCTTCCATATTGAAGGATTTCTCCAAAGTCTAATCCTTCTGTATCAGAAAGCCCTACAATTTCTCCGGTAATGGCATCGAACATAGGAACGCCTTCTCCTTGCCCCTCTAACCAATGTCCTGTAACGTAATTTTGTAATTTATTCATAATTAAACTCTTTCAATTATTGCAGCATAACCTTGACCGACTCCAATACACATGGTAACCAAAGCATAACGTTTATTTTGTTCTTTCAGTTCTAAAGCTGCAGAATATGTAGTTCTAGCACCTGTAACGCCAAGTGGATGACCAATAGCGATGGCACCTCCATTAGGGTTTAATCTCGGGTCGTTATCTTCCAAACCCCAAGCTCTTGTGCAAGCCAAAGCTTGTGCCGCAAAAGCTTCATTTAATTCGATAACATCCATATCGTCCATGGTCAAACCTGCTTTTTCTAAAGCTTTATTTGAGGCTTCTACAGGACCAATCCCCATAATTCTTGGCTCGACACCAACAACAGCTGAACTTACTATTCTAGCTAAGGGTTTTAGATTGTATTTTTTTACAGCATCTTCAGAAGCAATAATGGTTACTGCTGCTCCATCGTTTAATCCTGAAGAGTTACCTGCAGTCACGCTTCCACCTTCTGCTTTAAAGGCACCTCTTAATTTAGCAAGAACCTCTAACGATGTTGTAGGTTTTACAAACTCATCTTTTGAAAATTGTATTGGGTCTTTTTTACGTTGGGGAATCTCAACCGTAATAATTTCTTTTGCTAAACGACCATTTTCTTGTGCTTTGGCAGCTTTCATTTGGCTCCAATAGGCAAATTTATCTTGATCTTCACGAGAGATATTGTATTTCTCAACGAGATTTTCAGCTGTTTGTCCCATCCCATCTGTACCATACATTTTTTCCATTTTCGGATTGATAAATCGCCATCCAAAACTTGAATCGTACATTTTAGCATCCGTTCCAAATCCTTTTGAAGGTTTCGCAATTACGTATGGCCCACGTGTCATATTTTCTACACCGCCTGAAATAAACACGTCTCCATCTCCAGCTTTTATAGCTCTATTGGCATGAATAATTGCCGATAATCCCGAGCTACATAAGCGATTAACGGTTTCTCCTGGAACACTAAAAGGCAAACCAGCTAAAAGCGAAGCCATTCTAGCCACGTTCCGATTATCTTCACCAGCTTGATTGGCACATCCCAAAATTACATCATCGTAAGCATCGCTTGGGATATTTAGATTTCGTTTTACAATTTCTTTAATTACTAAAGCTGCTAAATCATCTGTTCTAACAGCTGACAATGTGCCTTGATAATTTCCTATTGGTGTTCTAACACCATCAATAATATATGCTTCTTTCATGATAACTTGTTCTAATTTAAAATTGCAGAAAACGTATCTCCCTGTCTGATATCTCCTGAGTTATACCCTTTCATAAACCACTCCATACGTTGCTCTGAAGTTCCATGAGTGAAACTGTCAGGTCTAACGTCTCCTTGAACGCGTCTTTGAATGGCATCATCTCCAACAGCATTAGCGGCACTTAAGGCTTCTTCAACGTCACCAGCTTCTAAATACTTCTGATTATGATGTGCCCAAACACCTGCATAAAAATCTGCCTGAAGCTCCTGTGCTACAGAAAGTTTATTGGCTTCTACTTTATTTGTTTGTTGTTGTAATTGCCTCACTTTTTGTGAGGTTCCTAATATGGTTTGAATGTGATGGCCAATCTCGTGTGCTGTTACGTAAGCGATTGCGAAATCGCCACCTTGAGCACCAAAACGTGTTTTTAGCTCTTCAAAAAACGTTAAATCCATATATAATTTTTGATCTCCTGGACAATAAAATGGTCCTGAGGCGGAACTAGCATTTCCACAGGCCGTAGAAACTGCATTTGTAAATAACACCATAGTTGGCTCTTTGTAATTTCCAAGGTTATTTTCACGAAAAACCTGATTCCAAACATCTTCAGTATCTGCTAAAACAGTAGCCACAAAGTCTCCCACTTCTTTTTCTTGATCTGAGAGTTCCCTCTGTTGAACTTGTTGTGTACTCTGACCTTGATTCATTTGCTCAATGATTGGCGCTATTTGTTGTCCAGTTTCACCTCCAAAAAGTTGTAAAAGTATTACTACAACTGCTATTAAACCTCCACCAGCTACAAGCTTTCCTTTTGAGCCCATACCTCTTCGATCTTCTAAATTATCGCTTTTTCTTCTACCTTGCCATTTCATAATTACACTTTTTATTTATGTTTTTTATTCTAGCCAATCTTTATTTGTTCTATAAACCACGCCTTTAAATAAAGCGACAAGTTCTTCATCTCTTTTAACTTCAATAATATTGAAGCCTAATTTGTTTTTCACATTTTCAATGACTGATTCTGCCACGATATAATCTCCTTCATTTAATGCTTCTATATGATTGATACTAGTTTCAATGGAAACGGCATATTTGCCATGAGTATTAGCAGCAAAACCGAAAGCTGTATCTGCTAAAGAATAGCTAATGCCTCCATGAGCTTTGTTCATACTGTTTAGCATTTCCTTTCTAATGGTCAATCCAACTTTACATCGTCCAATTTCGCATTCAAGAATCTCAATACCTAACCAAGTGCTGTAAGCATCTTGACTTAACATCTTATATGGAATTTGTTCGCCTTTCATTTAAAAAAAGGTTTTATTTTCTCTATTCATTTTACGCAATAATGGACTACAACGATATCTATCTTCATGATATTCATTATATAACTCGTCTAATTTTGAAACACACCAATCAATCCCTTTTTCGTCTGCCCAAGCCAATAATCCTTTTGGATAGTTAACACCTTTAGTCATGGCATTGTCGATATCTTCAGCTGATGCGATGTTTAAAAATAAGGCATCTGCTGCTTCGTTGATGAGCATCACTAAAACACGATCAAATATTTTTTGAGCTAAATCTTTATCTTCCTTTGGTTGTAGTAGTTTTGCTCCTTCAGAATAATCATAATATCCTTTTCCAGATTTACGTCCTAAGTAACCTGCTTCAGCAAAACGTTTCTGAGTAAATGCTGGTTTATATCTTGGATCGAAATAGAAAGCCGTAAACACCGTTTCTGTGACTGTGTAATTGACGTCGTTTCCTATAAAATCCATAAGTTCGAATGGCCCCATTCTGAAACCTCCTAAAGTTTTTAAACTATGATCAATCGTTGCGAAATCGGCAAAACCTTCTTCATAAATTCGTAAAGCTTCTCCGTAAAATGGTCTAGCAACACGATTGACAATAAAGCCAGGAGTATCTTTTGCTACAGCAACCACTTTCTTCCAATCTGAAATTATATTTACTGATTTATCAAGAACTTCTTTTGATGTTTGAATCGCAGGAATAACCTCAACCAGCTTCATTAAAGGAGCTGGATTGAAAAAATGGATTCCGATACAACGTTCTGGTTTTTGTAATGAAGAAGCAATAGAGGCTATTGACAAACTAGAGGTGTTTGATGCAATGACACAATCATCAGCTACATAGCTTTCTAATTCTGAAAATACTTTTTTCTTTATCTCAATATTTTCAATGATGGCTTCGATTGTTAGATTTGAATCTGCTAAATCTTTTAAAGTATCTACATAAGAAATGTTACTTTGAATTCTTGCTTTTTCGACCTCATCAATTCGTCCTTTTTCAACTAGACGTGCTAATATTTTTTCTAAAGTTGTTTTTGCTTTATCCAGTGCTGCTTGATTGGTGTCGTATAGTTTCACTTTGCAACCAGAAGTTGCAGCTACTTGTGCGATGCCACTTCCCATGGTTCCAGAACCGATAATTCCTACGTTCATATTTTAAATCTATTGTTATGAAATCCTGAAACATGTTCAGGATGACGTTTCTATATTATCTTGTTCTCGATACAAAATTGCTAAAAAGCAATTTCACTCGAACTGACGTTTTTAATTCCCTTTAAAATTTGGCTTACGTTTTTCTATAAATGCAGCTACACCTTCGGCATAATCTTCACTTTGTGCTGCTTCTATTTGTAATTTAGATTCTAAAGCTAATTGTGCTTCTAGATCATTTGTCATGGATTGATTAAATAACTCTTTAATCATTCCTAATGCTTTTGTTGGCATGTTTGCCAATTTTATAGCTAGTTTATTGACATCTTCTTCAAAACTTTCTAATGGAATAACCTTATAAATCATTCCCATTTTTTCGGCTTCTTCAGCACCTATTTTATCTCCTAACATGGCTAATGCTAATGCTTTTTGGAATCCGATAAGTCTAGGCAAGAAGAACGTTCCTGCACTATCTGGAACTAAACCTATTAAACTAAAAGCTTGAATGAAGCTCACTTTTTCATGTGCAACTACAATATCGCATGCTAAAGCAATATTAGCTCCTGCTCCTGCAGCAACACCATTAACGGCTCCAATAATTGGTTTTTTAATATTTCTAATTCGTGTGATTATTGGATTATAATGTTCTTCCAGTATTTTTTTAAATCCTGGGTTTAATTCTGGATCTGTTACTTCTTTTAAGTCCTGACCAGCACAGAATGCTTTTCCATTTCCTGTTAATACTATGGCTCTAACATCATCATTTTTTTCACATGCATCTAATGTATCGTGAAGTAAAAATGCCATTTCACGATTAAAACTATTAAACACTTCTGGTCTGTTAAGTGTGATATATGCAACTTTATTTTCTATTTTTAGTTCTATTGAACTCATATTATTCTGGTAATTTAAAATAAGGGTTATAAATAATGCCAATGATGTTATTCCAAGGGTCGAAGACACTAGCAACCATGAGTTCGCCTCCTACATTATTTGGTTCTTCATGTTTAGTGGCTCCCAAATTTAATAGATGTTCATAGGTTTTTTGAATATCTTCAACTCCCCAATATGATAGTATATTTTCTCCTTTTTGAATTTGCTCTTCCTCAGGAAGCAACCCTAATTCGTAGCCTTGAATATTAAACCCAACATAAAAAGATTCATCAAAATAAGGCTCGATTTTGAATGCTTTTACATACCAAGCTTTTGCTTCTGATAAATTATTGACTTTATATATGGTTGTTCTTAATCCTAACATTATTTAAGACATTTAAAATAATCAAAGGGTTCTTGACAATCATTACACTGAAATTGTGCTTTACATGCTGTTGAACCAAACTGACTTACTAATCGTGTGTTTGTTGAACCACAATTGGTACATTTCACTAATTTCTTATTCCCTAAAAGTGCCTCTTTATCAGCTTCTGCATCTAAAGGGGCTGCAATACCATAATCTTCCAGAGCTTTTCTACCTCTTGGCGTAATCCAATCGGTTGTCCAAGCTGGAGCTAGAATTAATTCAATTTCTGAACTGTATCCTGCTTCTTTTAAGGCCGCTTTAATATCATCACCAATGACATCCATTGCGGGACAACCACTATATGTTGGTGTAATTTGAACTTTTACATAATTATTTTCAATAACAGCCGAACGTACAACTCCCATATCCATAATAGACAATACTGGAATTTCCGGATCTGAAACTTGCTCCAGAATTGGAATTAGAATTTGATCGATATGTTGTTTTTCTGCTATCATATTTATTTGAAACTGAACTTGAAGATGAAAATGAATTTGAAAGACTTAATATGTATTTTTCAGCTTCGATTTCAAATTCAGGTTCGATTTCATTTTATTTTTACCATTCCATATTTGGATAGGTACGTTGCATGTACTGTAATTCCGTTAATATATAACCCATATGTTCTGTATGAATCCCTAGCTTTCCTCCCTTTTGAAAATATTTAGACTCAGGAATTGTTAAGGTTGACTCTTCAAGAATACTCGTTACAATTTGATGATATTTTTCTTTTAAAGCGGTTACATCTACACCTATTCCTTCTTTAACCATCGCTATATCAGCTTCGGTTTGATGAAATAATTCATCTGTGTATCTCCATAAATCATCAATAGCGTTTTGCATTTTTTGATTGCTTTCCTTGGTACCATCACCTAAACGTTTCATCCAATCTGATGAAAATCGTTGATGATAACTCACCTCTTTCATTGACTTAGTAGCTATTGCTGATAAGGTTAAATCTGTACTTTTTTGTAGTTCCTGTAAATACAACAAATGATACACATCAAACAAAAACTGACGTGTCATTGTGTATGCAAAATCTGTATTTGGCTGCTCTACAAGCAACACATTAACGTACTCGCGTTCTTTACGAAGCATGGCAATATCATCTTCCGTTCTGTTATCTCCAGCTATTTTAGCGGCATATTGATAATAACTACGTACCTGACCGAATAAATCTAATGAAATATTTGTGCAGGCAATATCGGTTTCCAAACTTGGTCCATGACCAGTTAACTCTCCTAATCTTTGTCCAAGAATTAAAGAATTATCTGCGATGCCTAGAATGTAATTATATAAATTTTCGTTTTTCATGTTTAATCTTTGTGTGAAGAAATTCTTCGTTGCACTCTGAATGGCTTTCTTATTATTGATGAGTTCCTGAATAAGCTAAGGATGACAAATCAAAGATGTATCACATATATTTTACTTCGTCAGGTAACTCGTAAAAAGTAGGGTGACGATAGACTTTATCTTGAGCAGGCTCGAACATCTCACCATTGTGCTGAGGGTTTGATGCTGTAATATTTTTAGATTCTACAACCCAAATACTCACACCTTCATTTCTTCTTGTATATACATCACGTGCATTTTCTAAAGCCATGTCTGCATCTGCTGCATGAAGACTTCCAAAATGTCGATGTTCTAATCCGTTTTTACTTCTTACGAAGACTTCCCAAAGTGGCCAGTTTTTTGTTGACATGATATTATTTTATTTATTCATCTTGTTGTCGATACAAAATTGCTTAAAAAACAATTTCACTCGAACTGACAAAAGTTTCTATACTGCTTGTTTTTCTTTTCTTTGTTGTTGTTTTTCGGCATGTGCCATAGCTGCATCACGAACCCATTCTCCTCGTTCCCATGCACCAACTCTGGCATTCATTCGTTCTTTATTACATGGTCCATGACCTTTAACGACTTGCCAAAATTCATCCCAATCGATATCTCCAAAATCGTAACTTCCCTTTTCTTCATTCCATTTTAAATCTGGATCAGGAATGGTTAAACCGATTAAATCTGCTTGTGGCACTGTTTGATCTATAAATTGCTGACGTAAATCGTCGTTAGATTTTCGCTTTAATTTCCATTTCATGGATTGTTCTGTATGAATAGATTCAGCATCTGTAGGACCAAGCATCATTAAACTTGGCCACCACCAACGGTTTAAAGCATCTTGAGCCATTTCTTTTTGCTCTGGAGTTCCGTTTGCTAACTTAATCATGATTTCATAACCTTGACGTTGGTGAAAACTTTCCTCTTTACACACACGAACCATGGCTCTAGCGTAAGGTCCATAGGAGGTGTTACACAAAGGCACTTGATTAATAATAGCTGCTCCATCTACTAACCAACCAATGGCTCCCATATCTGCCCAAGTTACGGTTGGATAGTTAAAAATACTTGAGTACTTCGCCTTACCAGAATGTAATTGTTCATATAGTTCATCACGTGAAATCCCTAAGGTTTCGCATGCAGAATACAGGTATAATCCGTGACCTGCTTCATCTTGAACTTTTGCTAACAGAGCTACTTTTCTTCGTAACGAAGGTGCTCTAGTGATCCAGTTACCTTCTGGAAGCATCCCTACTATTTCAGAATGTGCATGCTGAGACATTTGTCTGATATGCGTCTTACGATACTTTTCAGGCATCCAATCTTTAGCTTCAATTTTTTCGTCACGAGCAATACGTGCTTCAAATTGAGCTTCTAAGTTTTTTATTTGTTCTTCACTCATAATTTTTGAGTTTATTTTATACGTCAAAATCTACTTTAACTACTTTACTCGTTGGTACAGCCTGGCAGCTTAACACATAATTTTGTGCTACTTCTTTTTCTTCGAGTGCATAATTTACTTTCATTTTTACTGACCCCTCAACCACCTGACATTTACAGGTACTACAAACACCACCTTTACACGCAAAAGGCAAATCGGCTCCTGCTGCTAAGGCACCATCTAAGATGTTATCGAAATCGTCGTCCATGATGAAATGAAATTCTTTTCCACCATCGATAATAGTTACTTCTGTTCCATCTGCTTTTTCTTCAAGAACTTCAGCAATGTGTTTATTTTCTTCTTCGGAGCTTCCAGAGAAAAACAATTCGTAATGTATCTTTTCTTTATCTAATCCAGCCGCTTGCAATTCGTCTCGAATTAGAAAAATCATGTCTTGTGGACCGCAAATAAACGCGTGATTTGTATCTGGAATATCGATAAAAGTCTTGGTTAAAACAGCTAATTTTTCTTTATCAAAACGACCATTTAAAAATGGGATATCACGTTGTTCCTTTGTTAAAAAGTAAAAAACCTGAAAACGCTCAAAAAACTCATTTTTAAGTTGTTCTATCTCTTCTTTAAAGATAATGGATTTAACAGTACGATTCAAGTAAAACAACTTAAACGTACTATTTGGCTCTTGATGTAGGTGTGTTTTAATAATGGACAACATAGGTGTTATACCACTACCAGCTGCAAATGCTATATAATTATTAGTAGATTCTGGATTACATTCCACATAAAATTCACCATGTGGAGGCATAACCTGTAACTCGTCTCCTCTTTTTAATTCGTTAAAAGCATAATTAGAAAACACTCCTTGACGAATGGTCTTAACTGCTACTTTCCATTTATTATCAAAAGGGCTGGAACATAACGAGTAGTTACGACGAATATCTTGTCCGTTTATTTCTTTACGAAGGGTAAGATGTTGTCCTTGTTTAAACTTAAACTTCTCTTTTAAGTTCTCTGGAATATCAAAAGATATCACCACTGTATCTTTAGTTTCCTTATATATATCTGCAACTTTTAAGTTATAAAAATCTGCCATATGAAATTTTAAATATGCAACTAACACTTGTTAGTTAGGGTTACAAATTTACAAAATAATTTCTAAACTATTTGTTAATTCCGTTAATGAGAATATCACTTAATTGTTCACTTAGTTTCTTAATATTAATATCCTCTTTACTAGGAATCCAAATATATAAGGAACGTAGCGTAGAAAGCATTGAAAATAATATGACTTCTGTATTTTTATTAGATATTTCTTTATTTAATATTCCTGAACTTAAAACACTTCTAAAATTCTCTTCATAATTAATACGCAATTTTAAATAATAATCTAATTGTTCTTCCAGATGCATCCAATCACTATTAAGTGAAGCCATTCCGAAAGTGTTCTGACTTGTAATAGTAATATGCAACTCAACAATTTGTTTTAATTTTTCAATACAAGAATTATTGGATTCTTTAATTAGCTCCATTTCATTGGTAAACTCTTCAGCTAGAGAAATAATGATTTCTTTAAGAATTTCTTGTTTGGAATTTATGTGGTTATACAAACTAGCTGCTTTCATCCCCATTGCAGCCGCAATATCTCTCATGGTGACAGCGCTGTAGCCTTTTTCTTTAAAAAGTTTGGCTGCTGTTTTTATAATTTCGTCTTTTCGTGTTTCGGGTTTCAATAGAAGATTTTAATAATTTATTGTAAATTTAGGCAAAAAGATAGACTATGGGGTTTTTAGATTTTATTTTTGGTGCAAAAAAAAGACAGGTAAAATTTTTTCTTGAAAATGGCGCTGTAATTCTTGACGTGAGGACGAAACGAGAATGGGATAGTGGACATATTGAGGGCTCAAAACATATTCCTTTAGATGATTTAAGAAACCATGTCGATGAGTTAAAAGCAATGAACACCATTTTTGTGGTTTGTTGTCAAAGTGGTGTGCGCTCTGCAAAAGCTGCAAAATTTTTAAACCTTAACAATATTGAGGCAACTAATGGTGGTGGTTGGGTAAGTTTAAGCAAAAAGCTTTAAACCTCTTACAACTATCTTCTTCAAGGAGAACTTTAATCTTTGAAGGTTTCAATGTTTTGAAACTCATTTGTAGAACCAATAATATTCCCATTATATTGTAGTGTCCATCCTAAAGAGTTCGTAAGGATATAAAATTTAGACAATTCGCTTATTAGCCTATTTTGAGCATTGGATTTGATTTCTGAGGCATTTACCTTTTTCATTAAAGACTTGTTTACCGTTTCTTTAATGGCATTATAATCTTTAGCTTCAAATGGATTTAGATAATCTGCTTGTACATCATAATATTCAAAATCTGGATTGATTTTAATTTCTTCAGTTGGAATGCTTAAGATGGTTAGTGTTTTTGATGCTTCATCTATTTGATATTCAATTTTACTTAAATCGTAAGCGATGGTTACATTAGCATTAACAACCACCAATGCCTTTTTTTCAGCATTTACCAAATCGGCAAAAACGGCTTTAGAATTATTATAGGTAAACACTTCACTAAAATGCCCTTCGGTAACAATAAGTTTGCCTACGTTTTTAATTTGTTCTTGAATTAAAGCAGAGCTTTCCTTAAGCACCATTTTACCTTCCTGCTTATCTTCACAGTATTTGAAAGTAAAAAGAACAACCAATGTAATAATAACACCAAATAGAATTTTTCGCATATTTAAAAATAGACAAAAAATAATTAATTACTTGAAACGGGTTTGTTTTAAATAAGATTATTCTTCTTGGCCTTTTGAAGGGCTTCAATTTTATTATGCACCTGCAGTTTATTATAAATGTTCTCGATATGTTTTCTAACAGTTCCTGTAGAAAGTATTAAATTGGACGCTATAGCATTGTAGCTTAAACCTTTACTCAAATGCTCTAAAACCTCAATTTCTCTTGTTGTTAATTTAATATCTTCTTGCTCTTGTTGGTTTTCAATATTTAACGGGTTTCGAAGCAATTTTAAGGTTTTTAAAGCTATGGAAGGATTCATAGCTGCTCCACCATTTAATGTTTCAATTATACCGTTATGAAGATCTTCAGCATTAATTTCTTTTAGCAAATACCCATCTGCTCCAGCTTTAATAGATTTAAAAATATTCTCATCGTTATCGAAAACGGTAAGCATGATAATTTTAATGTGTGGATATTTTTGCTTGACAATTTCTGTGGTTTCAATGCCATTTAAAACGGGCATCTCAATATCCATAAGGATTAAATCTATATTATGATTGTCTTCAAGTTTTATTAATAAGTCTGATCCATTTGTTGCCGAAAATTTAAAATTTAAATCCTCAAAAAACGAGAGTTTTTCTTTTACTGCATTAATTAGAAAGGAATTATCGTCTACTATGCCAATTTTAATATTCATGTTATTTAATTTTTTCTAAAATAACCATTTAAGTCATTTGACGTCATACGAAGAATTACGTATTCTTAGTTTTAAAAACTCTTATGATTGTTCCTTTATTAATTACGGATGTCACCTCAAATTCTGCATCTAATTCATGAGCGCGTTTTTTCATATTATTGAGCCCGTTTCCTAATGCAATCTGATTGATGTCGAAACCGATGCCATTATCTGTAATCGTCATTTCATACATCCTATTTTTAAAAGAAAAATCAACATCAATTTGAGAAGCCTTGGCATATTTTAGGGCATTATTGATGGCTTCTTGAATAATTCGATACATATTCATGCCTTGAACAGAGGTAAACATTTTATTGTTTTTCAGTTCCTGGTCCACATTAAAATTAAAAGTGACAGCTTCAGACGATTTGTTTGCTTTTTCAATAAAATTGGAAATCCTAGATTGCAGGTCTTCAAACGAAATTTCACTTTTATTCATAGCCCAAATAGTATCTCTTAACTCATAGATGGTTGAAGTGGTAAACTCGCTAATATATTTTAATTTATCGTTTAAATTGTCTGGTAATTTGAAGCCGTATTTTAAATTATCTAAAGATGAAATGATAAATGTTAATTGTGCACCAATATTATCGTGTAAATCTCTACTAATTCGCAATCGTTGGTCTTGTAGCTTGTTTTGAGTTTCAATGACAACTAAAGCCTCTTTCAATTCGCTCTCTTTTTTAAGTTGTTTGTGTTTTAACTTTTGTTGATTAAATAATAAATAACCCAATAAACTAATTACTATAGCCAGAATAACCAACCCAATAAGTTGTGTGTTTTTGATATTAAGCGACAGTTCTTTTTCGGCTAAGTCTGCACGTTGCGAAAGAATTTCTTTTTCTTTTTTTTCTGTTTGATATTTTACTTCATAATTAGAAATTTTATCCTGTAAGTTTTTTGAGGACAGCTGTTCTTCAATTTCTTTTTCAAGTTTTAAATAACGGTAGGCCTCTTTATAATTTTGCTCTTTGGCAAAAAGCGCATTTAAACTACTGTATAACTGAGCTTTATCTTTAGGAGCTCCTGTTTTTTCAATAATTTCTTTTGCTTTTTCTAGCCTGCGTTTGGCGACATCAAAATGATTTTGTTCAATAGCAATAACGCCTAACTTTAGGTTTGAAACACCCATAATTGGTTGGTTATTTAATGCACTTGCTATGCTATCCATTTTAATGTAAATCTCTTTTGCTTCATCATATTTTTTTTCATTTAAAGCAATTTGGCCAAGACCCTCAAAACCATAAAGTTTCCCATTGCCATACTCGTTTTCTTCAGAAATAGAAAGTGTATTCAAAAAATTGGTTTTTGCTTCTTTTACTAATAAAGAATCCTTCTTGTTTTCTCCTAGCTTGAGTTGCATGTTCGCCATATTATAATAAGCATTAGCAATATCTATTTGTGTGGCTGATGCTTTTTTTACTTGAAATGCTTTTTTATAAAAACCTAGGGCTTCTTCAAATTGATTCATATTTTCATAAATCAAACCTATATTATTTAAAATTTTACCAATATGGTCTTTATCTCCTTCACTTTCTGCTAATTTTAAAACATCGTAATAAATTTCAATAGCTTCTTCATTTTTTCCTAATTGCGTATAAGCTAAAGCCGTATTATTACTATATCTAATAACTTCTTCGTTATCGTTTTCGGCTTTTGCAATTACTAATGCACTCTGAAAACTTTCAGCTGCTTTGTCAATGTTTCCTTCATAATAATGAAGAATCCCTTTGTCTCCATAAAAAGACGTTTTTAGTTTATAATTTGTTGCTTGATCTAGTAGTTTTTCTGATTTATCAAAATAATAATGTGACGAATCAAATTTCCCTTTAATAATATATGACGTGGCCAAACTACTGTAAGATTCCGTTTTCTTGGCTGTTAAATTATTTTTTTCGGAAAGCGTGACGGCTTTCTTAAAGTAAGTCATTGCAGAATCAACATTAGACCTATTATATATTTTTCCTAGTCCTATTGATGCATCAATTTTAGTTTCAATTTTGATGGCTGTTCTATATACTTGTTTTAGGCTGTCAATGGATTTCTCAAAATCCTGAGCATTAACGAACCCAATATTTAAAAAGAGAAAACAGAAAAAAATATTTTTTTTTATCATATTATCGAAGTGTTACATCTTATTTTAAAGCTATATGCTTTGAAGGTTTTATTAAATACATATCATTAATAATAAAACGCTTCTAATATACTCTTTTTTGTTAAAAGTAATTCTTTAGTAATTTCAAATAGTTTATTAAGTAACAATCCATTATAATTATCTAAATACATATTTTTTTGAACACATAGTTCCTGTTTCTGTTTTTCAATAACTAATTGTTTTTGTAACCTTAAATGGTTTTCCTGAAAAACTTTGACATTCCATTTAGTAACAATAAAGGTTCTAAAACTAAATAATAATAATAGGCCTATAAGCGAGTATAAAACAACTGAAAAAACAAGGTTAAAGTCCATAACTAAATGCTTTATTAAGATTATAAAAGCATGCTATAAGTTCAAATTAAGACATAAAAAAAACACCAAACTCAATCCCTCAAAAGATAGATATTGCTTGATGTTTATTTATAAAATTGATTAATAGCATGATGAAAATACAATTTAATGGCAGATACTAAATAATTTTTCGATAAAACGAGCTTTTAAAAAGATTAAGCGCAATAACCTACCTGTATTACGCTTAATCAGGTTTAATCTCAACAACAAAGGCCCTGAGTTGTCAAGATATTCAATATTTACTGCTTTTTAAGGTTAAAAGCACCTTCTGTGATACTTTTAGTAGAATCGTCGTTACTGTTTTTACCTGTAAAATGAAAGGTTCCCTTTACATGTGTATCTGTTTCCTCAGAAATTTTTATTTCACCAACTATACCAGAATCTTGATATGGTGCAGACCAAGTTTGTGAATTTGTAGGATTACTAACATTGGGCTCCATGTAAGAAGCTGAAATAAAGACATTACTGTCGCTTAGTTCGTAAGTTCCAACACCATCATATCCATTAATAATCATATTAATTGCCTGAGATTGCGTGTTGCCTTGCAAGATTAAAGTTGTTTGACCTCCACCTGTAGTAGAACTTGCAAAAGAAGTCATTTCTAAAGATGTAAAAGAATCTCCATTAATTTGGGCAGTAATGGTTCCAGAAGCAGCACCTTGATCTCCTCCTCCATCTCCTCCATCGTCATCTTTAGAGCAAGAAGAAAATGTTATTAAAGAAACACACATTAATAATAGTGTGACATGTTTTAAAGTTTTCATTTTGAAATATTTTAGGGGTTTATAATAATCCAAAATTGCGATATAATAGAAAGATAATCAATACGATGAATTACGTATATTTAAAAAACCGAAAAGTGATGCAAGAAAAAAGAAGAGACTCTTTAAAAAGAAATATGTGAAAAATGTGATTGTAGTTTTACTTTTCTATCTGAAAGTTTTTGCAGAAACAGTTTATGTGCTTCAGAATTTGGATGGAATGGCTTATGCTGAAACCCTTTTTGTATAGCATCTACCTCTTCCATAGTTTTTGATGCTTCGTTAGACATCCAAACCTCTTGAAACCTTTCCCAAATATAACTAATGGCTGTCTGACTAGGATGTATCATGTCTTCTGCATAAAAACGATAATCGCGAAGTTCATCCATCATAATTTCATAAGAAGGAAAATAATAAAGTCCTTTCGACATTGTTCGAGATGAAAATAACGAATGAATAGCAGAAATTAAATGCGCTTTACTTCTGGTATTTTCTACAAATCCATCTTTTAAATGCCTTACAGGTGAAACTGTAACAATAACAGTTGCTGTATCATTAACACTTTTAATTAGGGCAATAATAGACTGTAAAGATTCTGAAATTGCCTCTATAGAAAGCAGTTCTTTTAAAAACTTCTTTTGAGGTACTTTATGGCAGTTTGCAACAATTGTGTCTGTTTCAATTTGTCTGTAAACCCAAGCAGTTCCTAAAGTAATTATTATGTGAGAAGCAGCTTTTATATGTTTATTTGTTGCTTTAATTTGCTCGTTCAAATGGTGTAATAAATCCTCTTTAGAAAAGGAACTAAACTTTGAATGTGTTTCAAAACTATACCATTGTTCATTAAAATAAAAAACATCTTCCTCTGTATAAACTTTTTTGTTAATTGCATTGGTAATAAGGTTTTCTATAGCTAATGGTTGAAATAAAATACCAAAAGGATTTTGAAGATTTTGAAATTTGAAATACTCTAATTTCACTCCCATATTCTCAACAAAACAGGACCCAAATAGTAACAACTTAGAATGATAATCTATTAGATTATAGGGTTGTTTTTTTAGTGGTATGGTAGTTTGTAGTTTCAACTTTCTATTTTAGATATTCTTCGACAGCCTTTAATGCTTCTTCTATACCTTCAGGTTTTTTACCTCCGGCAGTTGCAAAGAAAGGTTGTCCTCCACCTCCACCTTGAATGTGTTTTCCTAACTCTCGAACTATCTGTCCGGCATTAATTCCTTTTTCTGAAACTAATTCTTTAGAAATATAACAAGACAATAAAGCTTTACCATCGTTTTCTGCACCAAATAATAAGAATAGATTATCAAATTGACTTCCTAACTCGAAGCATAAATCTTTAATACCTCCTGCATCTAAATCTATTTTTTTTGCTAAAAATTGAATACCATTTATTTCGGTTAATTCGTTTTTAAGATCCCCTTTTAAATTCTTTGTTTTATCTTTTAACAAAGCTTCCACTTGCTTTTTAAGATTACTATTTTCTTCCTGTAAATTCTGAAGAGCTTTAACTGGCTCGTTATTGTTTAATAAAACTTTCATATCATTAAACGTTCTATTTACATCAACAAAATAGTCCTTTAATGCATCGTTTGTAATAGCTTCAATACGTCTTATTCCTGCTGCAACAGCTCCTTCAGAAACAATTTTAAAGTACCAAATATCACCTGTATTTTTCACATGGGTTCCCCCACACAATTCGATAGATTGTCCAAAACGAATGGTACGTACTGTATCTCCATATTTTTCACCAAATAAAGCCATAGCACCTTCTTCAACAGCTTTTTCCATAGGAATATTACGCTGCTCTTTAAGTTCTAGTTTTCCTGCAATTCTAGCATTTACAAAACTTTCAACATCTCGTAATTCTTCCATTGATAATTTTGAAAAATGTGAAAAATCGAAACGTAAGTATTTTGAATGCACTGCGCTTCCTTTCTGCTCTACATGATTTCCTAAAACCTCACGCAATGCTTGATGTAATAAATGGGTTGCTGTATGGTTACATTCGGTTCTATAACGTTGCTTAGCATCTACAGTAGCTTTATGCGTTTCGTTTAAATGGTCTGGCAAGTTTTTTGTAAAATGAATCACCACATTATTTTCTCTCTTGGTATCTAAAATATATACCACATCGCCATTTACATCTTCTAAGTAGCCTTTATCACCTACTTGCCCTCCTCCTTCAGCATAAAATGGCGTTAAGTTAAAAACTAGCTGGTACATATCGCCATCTTTTTTGGAAGTTACTTTTCTGTAACGCGTAATCTTGACATTTGTTTCTAAAGTATCGTAACCAATAAATTCTTGTTCGGCATCCTCAATTAAAATGGTCCAATCTTCCGTAGACATTTCGCTAGCTGCTCTAGAACGGTTTTTTTGCTTTTCTAAATGTTCTTTAAAACCTTGCTCATCTAGTTTTAAACCTTGTTCCGAAAGAATTAAAGCAGTTAAATCTATTGGAAACCCAAAGGTATCATACAATTCAAAGGCTTTTTCACCAGAAACCGTATCGCCTATTGTATTTTTAACAATCCCATCTAAAAGCACCAAACCTTGATCTAAAGTTCTTAAAAAGGATGCTTCTTCTTCTTTAATGACGTTTTCAATGAGTTGTTTTTGAGATTTCAACTCTGGAAATGCATCTCCCATTTTCTTACATAACACATCTACTAAGCGATAAATAAATGGGTCTTTTTGGTCTAAAAACGTAAAACTATAACGAATAGCACGACGTAAAATTCTTCGAATAACATATCCAGCTCCAGTATTACTAGGTAATTGGCCATCGGCAATTGAGAAAGCCACAGCACGCACATGATCTGAAATAACACGAATAGCAACATCAACTTTATCATTTTTGCCATAATTCTTATCCGTAATGGTTTCTATTTCACGAATAATTGGTGTGAAAACATCTGTATCATAATTACTCTGAACTCCTTGTAAAACCATACACAAACGTTCAAAACCCATTCCTGTATCTATATGTTTATTAGGTAAAGCAATCAAAGAGCCGTTGGCTTTACGGTTGTATTGCATGAAAACAAGATTCCAGATTTCAACCACATGAGGATGATCCATATTCACTAAAGACTTTCCATCGACCATTGCTCTTTCTTCAGCTGATCGAATATCTACATGTATTTCACTACAAGGTCCACAAGGGCCTTGATCTCCCATTTCCCAAAAGTTATCTTTTTTATTTCCCATGAGAATTCTGTCTTCAGAAACATACTGTTTCCAAATATCATACGCTTCTTGATCCATAGGAATATTGTCGGCTTCATCTCCTTCAAAAACACTGATATAAAGGATATCCTTATCAATACCATAAACTTCGGTAAGTAATTCCCAAGCCCATGCAATCGCTTCTTGTTTGAAGTAATCTCCAAAACTCCAGTTTCCTAACATTTCGAAAAGTGTATGGTGGTAGGTATCATAACCGACTTCTTCTAAATCGTTATGTTTTCCAGAGACACGTAAACATTTCTGACTATCGGCTATTCGGTTATTTTTTGGTTGGGCATTCCCTAAAAAATATTCTTTAAAGGGTGCCATTCCAGAATTTACAAACATTAACGTAGGATCGTCTTTTAAAACCATAGGAGCCGATGGAACAATACTATGTTCCTTATCCTTAAAAAATTGTAAAAATTTTGAGCGTATATCTTGAGATTTCATAAATGAAAATGGGTTCTAAGCTTTTGTTAAAATTCTATAAAGTGGCAAACTATTTTTTAAATTTACTCTCCAAAAATATTTAAAATTAAGGAAAAACTGACCCTTGTATAAAAATAACAACTTTTAATATTATAATTTTTATTTTGTAGGTTTGTTAGTTAGCCAAACTGAATTAATAATAATTCTATTTTATTAGCTGCAAAAATAGTAAATTTAGCCAATGAGTAAGGTAAAATATTATTACGATTCTGAAACGCTTTCTTATAGAAAGATTGAACGTAAAAAAAGAAGAACTGTCAAATACATTTCAATCTTTTTACTGGCTTCTGCATTATTTGCATTCTTATTTGTGTTTATTGCCAGTCAGTATATAGAATCTCCACGAGAAAAAGGGTTAAAACACGAATTACAAAACGCCCAATTACAACTAGAGCTACTAAACAAAAAAATGGATGAAACAGAAACTGTTTTAGCTAGTATTGCTGAACGAGATAATAATATTTACCGTTTGTATTTTGAAGCTAACCCCATACCTGACGAGCAAAGAAAAGCTGGGTTTGGAGGTATTAACAGATATAAAAACTTAGAAGGATTTGATAATTCTAAATTAATTATAGAAAGCCATAAGCGTATTGATCAATTACAAAAACAGATAGTGGTACAATCTAAATCACTTGATGAAATCACTAAATTAGCGGAAGAAAAAGAAGCTTTATTAACTGCAATTCCAGCTATTCAGCCTGTAAAAAACGAAGATTTAACAAGAATGGCTTCCGGTTATGGTATGCGAACTGACCCTTTTACAAAAGTAAGAAAAATGCATTGGGGAATGGATTTTACAGCACCACGAGGAACGCCTATTTATGCAACTGGAGATGGCACAGTAATAAGAGCAGATAATGGATCGGCTGGCTATGGAAATCATGTTCGTATTGATCATGGATATGGTTATGTGAGTCTGTATGGACATCTTTATAAGTATAATGTTAAAAAAAACCAGAAAGTTAAACGTGGTGACATTATTGGGTTTGTAGGAAGTACAGGAAGATCTGAAGCACCACATTTACATTATGAAATTTTTAAAGACGAACAACGTATCAATCCTCTTAATTTCTATTATGGTAGTTTATCTGCTGAAGAATTTAATAAATTGTTAGAACATGCTTCGTTAGAAAACCAATCTTTAGACTAATGCATATAGAATTGCCCGAAAAACGATATTACGGTATTGGCGAGGTAGCCAAAGCTTTCAATGTGAATACTTCTTTAATTCGATTTTGGGAAAAAGAATTCGATGTCTTAAAACCAAAGAAAAATGCCAAAGGCAATAGAAAATTCACACCCGAAGACATTAAAAACCTTAAGTTTATTTATCATCTAGTCAAAGAACGTGGTTTTACATTAGATGGCGCCAAAACGCATTTAAAGGAAGAGAAAAAGAAATCGCTTAATAATTTTGAAATTATAAGCAAATTAGAAGATATTAAAACACAACTTACTAAAATTAAAGAGCAGTTGTAACATTTTTATAATTTTTGCAACTAATAAATAAACACTAACACTTAAAAACAATAACTCATGAAAAATTGGATAATTCCAGTAATTATCATTGCCGTAATTGGTTTTGGTCTTTACAGTTGGGCTGTAGGATTCAATAATACAGCTGTAGAATATCGAGCTGATGCTAAAACAGCTTGGGCAGACGTTGAAAGTTCTTATCAACGTAGAAACGATCTCATTGGCAATTTAGTTAAAACGGTTCAAGGAGCTGCAGATTTTGAAAGAACAACTTTAAGAGAAGTTATAGAAGCACGTGCTAAAGCAACTTCCACAACTATTGATGCTGCTAATTTAACCCCTGAAAACATGGCGCAATTCCAACAGGCACAATCAGGTTTAAGTGGCGCATTGTCTAAATTACTGGTTTCTGTTGAACGCTATCCAGAATTAAAAGCGAACCAGAATTTTCTCGAACTTCAATCTCAATTAGAAGGTACTGAAAACCGTATAAATGTTGCTAGAGATCGTTATAACGAAAAAGTAAATATTTACGATAAACACACTACAAAATTCCCAGGCAAATTACTGGCTGGATTGTTTGGTTTTGAAGAAATGCCACGTTACAAAGCCGATCCAGGGAGCGAAAATGCACCTGATGTCGATTTTGATTTTAATTAAAAACTATGTCTAAAATAGAAGATTTTTTAACACCTCAAGAAGAACAGGAGATTGTAAACGCTATACGCGTTGCAGAACAAAATACATCTGGAGAAATTAGAGTGCATCTTGAAAAATCTTCTAAAACAGATGTTTTTAATCGTGCCATGGAAGTATTCCATTATTTAAAAATGGACAATACCAAAGAACAAAACGGGGTATTAATTTATGTGGCAGTCGAAGATAAAACCTTTGTTATTTTTGGTGACAAAGGCATTAACGACATTGTTGGAAAAGACTTCTGGAATGACACAAAAGATGTTATTCAAGCACAATTTAAATCTGGAAAATTCAAACAAGGCCTTGTAGATGGTATTTTAAAAGCAGGACAAGCCCTAGAAATACATTTTCCTTGGCAACATAACGATATCAACGAATTACCAAACGACATATCTAAAGGCTAATGAAATTTTTGAAACAAGCTTCATACATTTTTACTTTGTTATTTTGTGTCACATTGGTACAAAATAGTTATGCTCAATATGATATTCCTGAAATACCTAAAGAACAAACCAGTATATATGATTATGCATCATTATTATCTCCTTCAGATAAAAGTCATTTAGAAGAAAAGCTCATACGCTATTCAGATACAACTTCAACACAAATTGTAGTCGTAATTATATCTTCCACAAATGGTGAAAATATAAATTACTTAGGTGCTCAATGGGGACAAAAATGGGGAATTGGTCAAGAAAACGAAGATAATGGTGTATTGATTATCCTGGCAAAAAACGACAGGAGAATTGCTATAAATACGGGCTATGGCGTTGAACACTTATTAACTGATGCTATGTCTAAACGCATCATTGAACGTGACATTATCCCTTTCTTTAAGCAAAATGATTATCCTAGTGGTTTAAATCGTGGCGTTGATGCCATTTTCGAAGTCTTAACAGGCGAATACCAAGGTTCCAGAGAGTCTTCAAATAATGCTGGACTTCCTATTGGTTTTATGTTTCTTCTATTTATTGTTTTTATCATCATTTTAATATCCATTTCTAAAAACAGACGAGGTGGAAAAGGAGGTCCTGGCAACAACTCTGGTGGAGGCTTTAGCATACTTGATGCCATTATTTTAAGCAATATGGGACGAGGTAGCTATGGAGGTTCTTCAGGTGGCTTTGGAAGCTCATCAGGAGGAGGGTTTTCTGGTGGAGGCTTCGGTGGCGGCTTTGGTGGTGGTGGCTTTGGTGGCGGTGGTGCTTCTGGCGGCTGGTAAAATAACATTATAATAAAATAAAAAAGGTTCTACATGTTGTAGAACCTTTTTATTTATAAATTATAATTTCAAATTATTTTTTACGCATATAAACACTTACTGGAACACCATTAAAATCGAATTGCTCACGCAATTTATTTTCTAAAAAGCGCTTGTAAGGTTCTCTAACATATTGAGGTAAATTACAAAAAAATGCAAATTGAGGTTGTGGTGTTGGCAATTGCATGATGTACTTAATTTTTACAAATTTCCCTTTGTATGCTGGAGGAGGATTGTGTTCTATTATTGGCAATAAAACCTCATTCAGTTTACTTGTTTTAATCTTTTTCGTTCTGTTTTTATAAACTTCTACAGCCGTTTCAATTGCTTTATATATACGCTGCTTATTAAGAACCGAAATAAACACAATAGGCACATCTGTAAAAGGTTCCATCTCACTTCTTATACGTCGTTCATATTCTTTAATTGAATTATTCCCTTTATCTTCAACAAGGTCCCATTTATTTACAAGAATCACAATGCCTTTTCTATTACGTTGGGCTAGCCAAAAAATATTTTGAACTTGTCCGTCGAAACCACGAGTGGCATCCATAACGACCAAACAAACATCGCAATGCTCAATGGCACGCACACTCCGCATGACAGAATAAAACTCTAGATCGTCTTTTACTTTCGCTTTACGTCTTATTCCAGCTGTATCTACTAAATTAAATTCGAATCCAAATCGATTATATCTAGTATCTATAGAATCTCTAGTAGTACCAGCTATATCAGTAACAATATATCTATCTTCTCCAATAAGTGCATTTATAAACGAAGATTTTCCGGCATTTGGTCTTCCAACTACTGCAAATCTTGGTAATTCGTCTTCTTCTACATGTTCTTTTTCTGGTAAAGCTTCTACAAGTGCATCTAACAGATCTCCTGTTCCACTTCCATTAATACTTGCAATAGTAAAATAATCGCCTAAACCTAAAGAATAAAATTCTACAGCATCTTCGGCACGTTTCCCATTATCAACTTTATTGACTACTAAAAAAACAGGCTTTTTAACTTTTCTAAGTAAAGTAGCAACATCTTCGTCCATACCTGTAACGCCAGATTCTACATCTACCATAAAAATAATGGCGTCTGCTTCATCAATCGCTAATTCAACTTGTTTATCGATTTCAGCTTCAAAAATATCGTCACTTCCTTTAACATATCCACCTGTATCAATAAGTGAAAACTCTCTTCCATTCCAATCGCTCTTCCCGTAATGTCTGTCTCTAGTAACACCACTTGTTGCGTCAACAATCGCTTCTCTTCGTTGTATTAAACGATTAAAAAAAGTCGATTTCCCAACATTTGGTCTTCCTACTATAGCAACTATGTTACTCATTTTAAATAAATTTTGGTGCAAATATAATGATATGCTTATGATTTCGTTGTATTTTGTATCACTCAAAAAAAATATTTGTTAAAATGAAAAACAACTTTGCTGCAATAATTTTTTCTTTAGCTATTGTCATTTCAGCATTCTTGCTCGGAAATGCTTTTATGAATAGAAACCAAGACGATGGAACCATATCTGTTACTGGTTTAGGAAAAGCCGACTTTACCTCAGATTTAATTGTTTGGGAAGGCTCGTTTTCCAAAGAAAGTTTTAATCTACAAGAAGCCTATAGCGATCTTGAAAAAGATAAGAAAATAATTTCAGAATACCTTCATTCTAAAGGAATTACCAATAAAGAATTGGTTTTTAATGCAGTTAATAGCAGAAAAAATACGCGTGGAAAATACAACAACGAAGGACAATATATTGGTGAAGAATTTTTAGGATATATTTTAACACAGTCGCTTCAAATAGATTCTAACGATGTTGAAAAAGTAGAATCGCTTTCTAGAGAAATTACAGAACTATTAAACAAAGGCATTCAGTTTTATTCGCAATCGCCAAGATATTACTATACAAAATTGGCTGATTTAAAAATTGAAATGATTTCTAAAGCCACTTCAGATGCACGAATTAGAGCAGAAATGATTGCTGAAAATTCTGGTGGGAATTTAGGCGAATTAATTTCTGCCAAAATGGGTATCTTTCAAATTACGGGTCAAAACTCCGACGAAGATTATTCCTGGGGAGGAACGTTTAATACAGAGTCTAAAGAAAAAACGGCTTCTATTACGATGAAACTTGATTATAAAGTGAAATAACTTATTTATGCTCAACTCCTCAAAAATCAATGATGTTGTATTACGACCACGTTTTAAATTTGAAAAAGATAAAAATAATCAAGATTTATTAAGTCGGTTTGATAGAGCAAAAAAGGAACAAACCAATTTTATAGTCTCCCGAATAGACAATCATGTGTTTATTAAATTCCCAAAAAGCAAACAGCAATTTTGGTCTCCACAACTACATTTAGAAATCGATGAAATAAACGAGAATTCAAGCCTAATCCATGGTTTATTTGGACCAAACCCTACAGTTTGGACCATGTTTATGTTTTTTCATTTTTTAGTTGGTTGCTTATTTTTAGGATTTGGCGCTTGGGCATATTCTAACTGGTCTTTAGATACTTCTTATGCTGTACAAATAAGCTTGATGCTTTTTATGGTAATACTTTGGGTTGTTTTATATGTTGTTGGTCAAATGGGAAAGAAAGTTGGTATGGACGACATGCATCTGCTCCATAGTTTTATGAGAGATGTTTTAAGAAGCTAATTTACATCAGGTTGATCTTCGATTCCAATTTCAGTTACGATTTCAATTTTACTGATTATACCCAAAACGTTTTAATTGTCTTTGGTCATTACGCCAATTTTTATTCACTTTCACATACAATTCTAAGTGCACTTGTTTGCCAAAGAATTTTTCTAAATCTTTTCTAGCTTCGATACCTACACGCTTTAGTGCAGATCCTTTATGACCAATAATAATCCCCTTTTGGGTCTCGCGTTCAACCATAATTACAGAACGCATACGAATAATGGTCTCTTCTTCAAAAAATTCTTCCGTATCAATTTCAACAGCATAAGGGATTTCTTTTTTGTAGTGCATTAATATTTTCTCGCGAATGGTTTCGTTTACAAAAAACCGTTCTGGCTTGTCTGTTAATTGGTCTTTTGGATAAAATGGTGGCGAGTCTGGAAGTAATTCAATAATACGATTAAAAACCTCTTTTACTTGAAAACCCTCTAAAGCCGAAATAGCAAAAATCTCTGCATTTGGCACTTTTACAGCCCAACTTTGCACTTGCTCTTCAAGTTGTTCTTGATCTGATTTATCAATCTTATTAAGCAATAACAAAACAGGAATTTTGGAATTTGTAATTCGATTAAAAAAGGCTTCGTCTTTTAGTTCTTTCTCACCTATTTCAACCATGTAGATTAGCACGTCGGCATCATCGAAAGCCGATTTTACAAAATCCATCATGGATTCTTGTAATTCGTATGCTGGTTTAATAATTCCAGGTGTATCAGATAAAATCATTTGAAAATCTTCTCCATTTACAATACCTAAAATACGATGACGAGTGGTTTGTGCTTTTGAGGTAATAATAGACAATTTTTCACCCACAAAAGCATTCATAAGTGTCGATTTCCCTACGTTTGGATTACCAATAATATTTACAAAACCTGCTTTATGCATACTGTTAATTTTCATGCAAAGATAGGTTTAAAAAAATGAATGATGACATTTTTGATTAAAGGAGATGTGTGGTTAAAAGATAAATATTCATCTTAAAATTTTGTCGCCATGAAAACTTCATATGTATTACAATTAGTTTTAGCAATCAGTCTCTTTTCTTGTGGAGATAATAAAGAAACGCTTCAAGTTTCAGAATTTAACTCCCAAAACACCATTGAAAGTTATTCAGAGAATAACGAGAGCAATCAACAAGAAAGAAATAATCAAAACATTAAATATTATGAAGTTATGAGTAAACAGTTTGGAATACCAGTTGGTTCTGTGCCTATTCCAACTACCTGGAAGAAAAGTAATAATACTCAAGAAAATATTCTCTTTGAAGGTTCGAATGGTGTGAAAGTTTATAACGAGCAATTTTCTTCATTTTCTTATCATAATGATCCACAGAGAAATCAAATTATGCAACAGAACGGAAGTGCTGTACAACCTTTAAAAAGTTTAGAGAATGTTATAAACAATGATTTTAAACCATTTTTACTATCAAAAGGCATTCATTTTATTAAACAATATCCACTCCCACAATTAGCACAATTTGACAAACAATTTGACAGCTATCTTTTTAAAGCCACTCCAGAACAAAAACAATATCAGTGTATGGTTACAGAATGGAAAGATCAAAATGGAAACTTATCTGTTGGCGTTATTAGATATTTTATTACCCAATATACAAGTATTGGTGGTTTAGATTGGGGTTACACCATTAATTCTATGGAAGCTCCAGAAGCTGTTTTTGAGGAAGCAAAGTTTGCTTTTATTAACGCATTAATTAACTTTCAAGTTAATCCACAATGGGTTCAAGTAAACAATCAGTATTACGCACAAATGGCACAACAAAACAATGCCAGACACCAACAACGTATGGCAGCAATTAAATCTCAAGGGCAACAAATTTTAGCTAATGGAAGAGCCAGAAGTCAAGCTATGGATGCACAGTATAATAATTGGAGAAACAACCAAGCAGCATCCGACAGAAGTCATGAAAATTATATTGATGGCATTTATGACAGACAAGTAGTTACCAACCAAAATACTGGCCAAGAATACAAAGTAGATGGCTACAACAGTCAAGTTTGGATGAATAATAACAATGAATATATAAGTAATAACAATTCACTTTACAACCCAAATCTTGATAACACAGTAAACAATCAAGAATGGACGCAACTTGAAACCAACGGTTACTAGCATCATATTAAACGGTTTATCGTATTAAAATACATTTTATATGGTTTGATTTGAAAAATCACAACTTTCGCATATATTTAATAACCCTATGCGAAATTTAAAAATAATACATCCCCCAAACAGGGCTATTAATCAACTCATTGAAGCCATAAAAATCAATGACACTCATGTATTAAAGGAACTTTATCAGAATAATTACCGGAAAATTGAAATTCTTGTTTTAAAAAACAGTGGCACTATAGATCATGCAAAGGACATTTATCAGGACGCTTTTTTAGCCGTTTGGCAAAATATAAAGCAAAATAAATTTCAACCACAAAATGAAACTGCTTTAAACGGTTATCTATACACGATTGCTAAAAATAAATGGATGGATTTTTTACGTTCTAAAGAGTATAAAAAAACGGTTGTAACATCTAAGCTTAATAATTTTAGCATCAAAGACACACATTTAGACCTAAAAGATGATGACATATTAAAAGAAAATCGATTACAAAATGTCATGCAAGCATTCAAAGATTTAGGATTGCCTTGCAGATCTTTATTAATGAAGTTTTATTTTGAAAAAAAGTCAATGAACACCATTGCAGAAGAATTACAATTAGATGCTGCATCTACAAGAAACAAAAAATATAGATGCATGCAAAAATTAAGAAAATTAGCCCTGAAAGAACATTAATAGCATGGACCTAGATAAAAACATGACTCAAGAGGAATTAGCACATATTGAACGTTATATTAATAACAATCTGACGTTTGAAGAATTATCTATTTTTGAAGAGAAACTAAAAAACAATCCAGATTTTAAAAATCAGGTAGAAGATATTAAAACCTTGCTTTTTGGCATTGAAAAACAAGCCTTAAAAGAACAATTAGACACGTTTCATAAAGATATTCCAATAGAAGTTATTGAAGACAAAAAACAACCTAAATTTCGCTTTTTAAACTTCAAAAAAACTGCTGTTGCTGCAGCTGTAATTATAGCATTAGGCAGTTTTTGGTATACAAATAGATCGACACCCAAAAGCGTGTTTGCCAAACATTATACTCCAGATCCTGGATTACCAACAACCATGAGCTCATCAGATAACTTTATCTTCTATGATGCAATGGTAAATTACAAAAGAAAAGATTACCTAACAGCTATTTCAAAATGGCAACCTCTACTTCTTACCAAACCTGATAACGACACCTTAAATTATTTTATAGGTTCGGCTTATTTAGCAGATGGCAAAGAAAAAGAAGCCATCCCATATCTAAAAAAAGTAACGTTATTTAAAGAAGAAACGTTTAAAAATGATGCTTTCTATTATTTGGGCTTGGCTTATTTAAAAGTTAACAATGTAGAACTAGCCAAAAAAAACCTTAACTTTAGTACCATTGATAATAGCAAAGACATACTTTCTGAGTTAGAGGATTAAACAGCCTAATACTATGAAATCATTATTAAAGATCATGACCACAGTCTTCGTCATGTTGCTATTATTATTTTCTACACAAACCATTTTATCACAAAACGATACTATTTCTGGTATTGCACTTATTAAAAAACTACTAAAAGAAGATGCTTTATACGAAGCAAAAACGGAGTTAAACAATCAATTAAATTATTTTCGTGCAGAAAAAACAACAGACAGTTTAATTAAATACATTTCGCTTGTTGGAAGTTTAAAATTAGCTAACGGAAATCACGATTTAGCCATTAAAAATGCTGAAACTTTTGGAGATGAGTTATATAAATACAACAACTTATATGTAAATAAAGAAGTCCTTTTGGAATTATCTTGGATTTATGATGATGCTGGATATACCGAAAGAGCATATAAAACCTCTGAAAAAGCCCTAAAAATTGCAGAACAAATTACAGACCCAAAAAAAGCTGACATTAGTGGTATTTACCATAATTTGGGGTATTTAGCCTCTAATCTAGGAGATATTGTTCTTGCAAAAAAACAATATGCCATTTCCATTAAAATTATGGAAAATGCGCCAGAAAAAGATTTTGAATCTCTTCAAAAAACCTACAATTCTTTAGGAGGCATGATGTGGTATTCTGCAAAATTGGATAGCAGTTTGTATTATTTTAATCTTTCCTATAAAATGTTAGAAAAGGCTGAGAAAAATCCTATGAATTTATATTATCGTCCTGCACTAGTTAAAATGAATGTTGCTGTTTTAAATCATTCTCTTGGACATATCGATGAAGCTATAGAATCATCCAAAGAAGTCATTAGTAGTTTTCAAAAATATTTAGACGTTTCAACCGATGAATCTAGAAAATTAAGAGCCCTAAAAAACCAATTAGCTGCAATAGATAATTTAGGGTCATTTTATCATTCACTTGGAGAGTTTGAACGTGCAGATGAGCTTATTACATATTCATATCAAAAAAAATTAAAAACACTTGCTCCAGACGATTTTAATATTACAGTGTCTCAAATTATTTCTGCTCAAGCAAAAATAGGTTTACGCGATTTTGAAGTTGGCAATGAACTAATAGATCAAGCTCTTGAAAGAATTAACACCAGTAAAAACACACAATTATATTGGAAAGCAAGCGCATTATCTACTAAAGCAGAAATTAGCGACAAATTAAACGACCCCAAAAGTGCCGATACCTATTTTAGTGCTGCCTATACCTTATACAAAAAATCTTTAGGTGAAAACGAATACAACAGAGGTTTTTTAGACGAAATGATTGATATGTCGCAGTTTTATGCTAAGATTAAAAATTCAGAAAAAGCTATCTCATTAGCTAAAGAAAGTTATCATTTTATAAAAACAAGCGATTATAAAAACACGATTCAAGGCTTTCATCATATTTTAAATTTATCAGAAGTATACTACAAATTAAAAGATTATAACCAAGCATTAACGTATAGTAATGAAGCACTTAACTTATTAAACAATAAAAACCTTTCAATTACAAAATTTACAGATTCTATTCAAATTCAATACAGAAAACCAAAGGCCTTATTGATTAATGCAAAATCCAAATATTACTTGAATTCTGATAAATCTGAAACCTTTTTGATAAGATTACTAAGTCAGTTAAATAATGGTGTTGAAATTCTCAATCAAAGAAAAGAAATCATTAAATCTTACGACGATTTAAGCTTACTTATTACAGAAAACAACGAGCTTTTCGATTTTTCAAAACAATTGCAATTGGACTTGTATCATCTAACAAAAGACGAATCTTATCTCGTAAAATTATTAACCATTCACGAATCTAGTTTATACAATCGAATAAGATCCCGATTAAATTTAAAAAATAATATGACTTTCGCCAATATTCCAAATCAGGTTTTGGCACGTGAGACAGCTTTAAAAAACAAAATGAATGCCTCGATTGAGAACTCAGTTGATGGAAGTTTTGAAACTTTTTTTAAAGCAAATTACAATTGGGATGTTTTTTTAGATTCTCTAAAACAGGACTATCCAAAATATTACAAAATGCGTTATGCATCTATTGAAGAACCTCTAAATACGATTCTTAAAAACATACCCAAAAATACAACTCTTATTCGTTACTTATTTAGTGATACAAATTTGTATGCTGTGATACTCACAACCAACGAAAAACATATTTTTCAATTAGATTTCAAAAAAGCTAAACAACTTATTGTGAATCTTCAAAAGGAACAATCCAACATCGATCAAACAAGTAAGCACTTAAAAGAGTTATATGCAGATCTTTGGCTACCATTTGAATCGAAAGTAACTACAGAAAAAGTTATAATCTTTCCAGACAAAGAATTATTCAACTTAAGTTTTGAAATGCTTACTCCAAAACAAATAAAATCTTATACAGATCTAACTACAAATAGCTTATTATCAAAACATACCATCTCCTACAATTACAGTTTATTTTTAATTCACGAAGGAGATAAACCCATTGGTTTCGATTCTAATTTTATAGCCTTTGCTCCAGAATTTAACGACAGCATGAAAACAGACTATCAAATGTCAATTACAGATTCTTTAACACTAGACAAAGCCTATTTAAAACTCCTTCCGCAACCCTTTACTAAAGAGCTTGCAGAATCTTCATCTCATCTTTTTGAGGGCGAATCTTTTTTAAATGAAAAATCTACGGAACAGATTTTCAAAAACAACGCAAAAGAACATAAAATCATTCACATTGGCACTCATGCAGAATCGAATAATATTTCCCCCGAATTATCGCGATTGGTTTTTGCAAAATCTTTAGATTCTCTAAATACAGAAGACAACTATTTATATACGTACGAAATATACAACACCAATTTATCTTCTAATCTGGCCATTTTAACAGCTTGCGAAACTGGCAAACCTACCTTCCAACCTGGAGAAGGCATGATTTCTTTAGCACATGCTTTTAACTATGCAGGAAGTGAAAGCATTTTAACAAGTTTATGGGAAATAGACGAACAATCTAGTGCACAAATTGTGGATATGTTTTATAAAAACATTAAAAAAGGGATGTCTAAAGACAAAGCATTGCAACAAGCAAAAATAGCATACATCAATAAGTCCAAGGGTAGAACCATAAATCCAGAGTATTGGGCTGGACTTGTTATTATTGGAGACACTATACCAATTCAGATTCAAAGTAACCCCAACCTAATCTTTTGGTTATTTGGTATTACAATTATTATAATACTAGTAGTATTCGTTAGAAAAAAACGAAGAAAATAAAAAAGTCGTCAATTTATTGACGACTTTTCCCTCCAATAATCAACTTCAAAACTGATTCTCCAAACAATTTAGTTGACTACTTCTAAAATTAATAGCAACCATACATCGCTTAAAATAAAATATGTGAGCAAAACTTAGTTATTAAAATAACAAAGCCATATCAAAGCACATTTGAAGTTTTACATCTTTTTGGCTGATTGAGCGTTTTGTTTGTTTTTTTTAATACTTTAGTACTATAATATTAACTACAATAAAAGAGCCATTTTAAGTGATAAACAAATCCCTTACTGTTATTTTTTTTATCGCATTTTTTTATGCGATGTCTCCAATTTGTTTTGCCCAAGAGACTGTAAAAGACACCATTAAAACAGCTTCGGAAACCCCTTTTAGAAAAGGAAGATGGTTAACAGGATTAACAGGGTTTATAGGTTCTGGTTCTACTGAAAACACAATAACTCATAATAAATCTATCAGTAATAGATATCGAATTGAAATTAATACTGGAAAATTTGTAAGAGATCGAATTAATATTGGGCTTTCTGCCAATATGGAACGTAGTAATTTTGAAGAAAAAAATGTAGCTGAAAGTACTTCAGAAACATTTTTTATTGGTCCAAAAGGTACATATTACGCTTCTAATAGTGAAATAGGCTCTATCTTTTTTAGCTTATCTCCAGGATATGCATTGTATAGAGATCAAGTTGGAGCAATCATTGAAAACGTTTATACAGAAAACACAAATAAAGGAGGCGGGTTTGGTTTTCTATTTACTTTTGGCTTCGCATATGTTATTCACGATCGCGTATCCTTTGACTTAGGTTTAAATTATAATGTGTATTGGTTAGATTTAAATCAAGAAAATTCCATAAACGATAAAACAGACAATGTGTCTTTTGAAGTTAGTAATTTATCCTTTTCTTTTGGATTCAAAATTTTGTTAGATAGCAAACCACTATAATGAAAAAACTATTTTTCTTGATATTATTTTGTCTATTTATGGTGCCAAAAAACTTTGGGCAAAACAAGGACGATGTTATTAAATCTGATACTATAAATAAAAATAAGAAATTTCAGTTTGTAGCTATTCCTATTGTATTTTATACTCCAGAAACAAGTTTTGGCTTTGGAGCTGGAGCACAAATATTCTTATTAAAACAAAAAAACATTTATAACGATCGAGTATCGAATGTTTTTGTAGATTTTATAATGACCTCTAATAAGCAATTTATTATAGACGTTATCCCACAAATATATTTTGGTAAAGGAGATTATTTTTTGGATATGAATTTTAAGTGGAAAATATTTCCAAACAACTTTTGGGGAATTGGCAACACGACTCCAAACAGTAACGAAGAATCGTATGATATGACTTCGCAAATTTTAAAAGTAAGCTTCTTAAAAAGGTTGCCTCCTTCGTTAAATTTTGGTTTTGAGTTTATTTATGAAAATCATGATGTTACAAAAGTAGTAGAAAACGGACTTTTAAGTAGTGGTGATATTGTTGGTAGCGATGGCGCTGTTATTAGTGGTTTTGGCGCTATTTTTAACTTAGACACCAGAGATAATGTTGGATCTCCAATTTCTGGGCATTTACTTAAAATGAATGCACAATTCTCTAGTGAACTTTTTGGAGCTACTCAAACTTATAATAAGTTTATTGCAGATTTGCGTACCTATCAGAAATTAGGAGACAAGAGTATTATTGCTCTTCAATTGTATTATGAAGGAAATTTTGGAGACCCTCCTTTTCAAGGTCTTGCTTGGTATGGTGGAGGTAATCAAGCACGAGGCTACTATCAAGGTCGTTTTATAGACAAGACTTTATATTTAATTCAAGGTGAATATCGTTACCGGTTTAAACCACGTTGGGCAATTGCTGGTTTTGGTCTGTTTGGAAAAGTTGCAAACGACCAGAAACAATTATTTAGCTTAAACGATTTAAAGCCTAGTGCAGGTGGTGGTATTCGGTTTAAACTCCTAAAAACCCAAGATACTTGGGTGAGGCTTGATGCTGGTATTGGGATAGATGGTAGTAATGGTATCTATTTTGGTATTAATGAGGCCTTTTAAAACTCAAAATTACAACTACATAATCCCATATTATTTTTCAATCTTATCTAGTTTACTGAAAATCGATTTCACCCTATGTTAACACCTAATTGTTAATATTATACAAACTGGCTTGTGCTAAACTTATTAAAATTCATTAGTTTAGCATAACACTAACGCATCGATTTTTAATAATCTATGTATCACATTAATTAAAACCACTAACCAATATGAAATCAATTTTACAATATAACATCAAAAAATTATGCTTTGCCTTTGTTTTGTTTTTTTGTTCAGTACAAATAAATGCTCAAATGGCCTGTGGCATGCCAGATATTACACCTGATGAAGCTAGAGCCCTAATAGAAGATCTTGAAATTCTAAGACGCGCAGATGTGTCGCCTACAGGTTTAATTACAGTCCCTTTTCAAGCTCATATTGTTAGAACAGATGCTGGTACTGGAGGTCCTAATGCAACAATTGTTATGAATAACATTATTGCTGCAAGAGATAAATACTTGCCTTATGGTATTACTTTAAATATATTACCAATAAACTATATAGACGAGACTGATTTAATGGTTTTAGGAACCAATGGAGTTGGAGGCTCAGGGTATACTGAAGGCGATAATATCCTTCAGTTAAACAATGTACCCAATGTAGTGAATGCATATTTTGTAACAACAGCCTACGGGTCAAGTGGAGGAGCCATTGGAGGTTATGCTAGATTCCCTTGGAATTTACCAAATGATTATTTTGTGGTTGTAAACAATAGTGCTGCCGAAAATGGCGCTACAGTTGCACACGAAATGGGTCATTATTTTGGCTTATTACATACTTTTGAAACAGCTTATGCTGTAGAATTAGTTAATGGATCTAATTGTGATGTCGCAGGCGATTTATTATGTGACACACCAGCAGATGGTTATCATACTTATGGAGATGCAAGTGGCGCTTCCTGTGTTTACTCAACTGGTACGGATACTAATGGCGATCCATATGCTGCAGACGAGACACAAATTATGTCTTACAACCAACCTTTTTCTTGTGTGTCAAACTTTTCCCCTGAAGCAGAAACGCGTATTAGATTTTATATGGGTAAAGAAGATCCAGGAAATACAAGAGCTTATTTATTTCAACCAAACACAATCTGTAACACCTATAATGCAACACTAGGTGCAGGAGGTACAGTAAGTATTTCTGGGGCAGATATAGATGGGGGCACTACAGATCCTAATGGAGATACAGTTACACTAACTGCAAGCCCTTCGTTTTTCACCTGTTCTGATGTTGGCGACCATACAGTTACTCTAACAGCTACTGATCCAAATGGATTTACTAACACTTGTACCACTACAGTTACAGTATCTGATAATGTAGCACTCTCTGCTGTATGTACAAGTCCTACAATTTCATTAGACAACTCAGGAATTGCAACTATTACAGCTTCAAATATAGATGGTGGTTCTGCTGTAGGAAACTGTGGTTTAGATTCTGAATACCTAACAAATGGTATTTCAGATGTTACTTTAACATCGGCTACAGCAATTGATGCAGCTGCATTTGGAAATATGTTTAATATAAAAGCAATAAACCCAATAACAATCAACTCTTTCGATATTCGTGCCAATATTGGAGGCCCGGAATCACATAGCTATGATGTGTATTATAAAACAGGATCTTTTGAAGGTTCTCAATTTGCAATTGGTGATTGGACATTAGTTGCAAGTACCACATTAACAGCAAATGCAATTGGAACATTAACACCTTTAAACCTATCATTAAATATTGCAGTAGCAGCTGGAGAAACAGTTGCATTTTGCATCTTTGCAAGTGACGGATCTACTATGATTTTTGAAAACGGAAATGCTGTAGGAAGTTTATGGACTAGCGATTCTAATATGGAGTTTTACGAAGGTTATTTGTGTTTTGGCCCTTTTACTGGAACAAATGGTCCTCACGTATTTAATGGTAACATCGTTTACAGTACACCAACTGTTTTTGATGGAAATTTTGATTGTACAGATATTGGTGCGCACACCATTACTCTAAATAGAAAAGATAATGCTGGAAATATAGCAAGCTGTGACTCGACTGTTACCGTAGAAGACAATATGGGACCTACGCTTTCTTGTTTAGCAGATTTTACAATAGATAGCTCTGGAAACTTTACACTTCCAGATTATTATGTTGGAGGATCTGTAACTGTTGTAGATAATTGTGGTATTAATACTGTAGTACAAACCCCAGCTTCTGGAACTAGTCTAGCACATGGTGTACATGTCATAAGTTATTTAGCTACAGATGTTAATGGAAACACAAACTCATGTTCGTTTAATTTAACGGTTAATGACAATACCTTAAGTATTGCTTCTGTTGAATTAAGTGTGAGTGACATTTTATTAGCACCAAATCCAACAACAGCTAAAATTACATTAACTAATAATAGTATGGTTAAATTAAAATCTGCTGAATTATTAGATCTTAATGGACGCTTATTGAAGACCTTTAATTTAGAACACATGCAATTAAAGAAAGATATTGACCTGTCTAATTATGCAGATGGTTTATATTTAATTCGTATTGCTTCAGATAAAGGAAGTATTACTAAACGAGTTGTTAAGTATTAAAAAAACAATGAAAACTAAAAAAAAGCCTTGAAATTACAAGGCTTTTTTTTTATAAACTATCTGGATTAAATATAACCATAAACGAAAACTACTTTACCTTATGTTTAAGGTTCAAGTATTATTTGCTTACTATATTTCTTTAGCATCCTTTTTCATCACTATAGTTCTGTATGGGAATGGAATTTCTATACCTTCCTTATCGAAACGTTTTTTAATACTTTCTAACACATCTATTTTAAGCTGAAAACTATCGCTATAGCTTTTCCCCCAAGTCCAAGCTCTAATGGTCATTGAAGAGTCGTTTAGTTGCGTTAATGCCGTTTTTACTACTGGATTACCTTCTTGTATCTCTAAGTCTGTACGATTATCTAAAATAAGTGGATGTCTTTCACATTCTTCTTGCATGATTTTTTTTGCTAAATCAATATCACTATCATACGATATACCAATTTCTATTCGTTCGCAACATTTAAGTTCTCCCATATCATAATTAATAAGTTTTTCTTTATTAATAATAGAATTTGGAATAACAATCATCTTATTTTCAAAATTACGAATTACTGTATGTCTCAGGGTAATATCTGTTACCCTACCTACCATTGTGTCTGTAACCTTAATGAGATCACCAATTCTAAATGGTTTAAACGTAATAATAAACAAACCTCCTATAACGTTTGCCAAAGCTTCTTGCGCTGCTAGTCCTGCTATAATAGCTAAGACACCTGCACCTCCTAAAGCTGTTTGCGCAACGCCTTTAAGTGAAGGAAACGCTAAAAGGCACAAAAGAATTCCCACAAAATAAATAACAACAAGAACAACGTATCTTAAAAATTTAAAACTCGTTGGATCATGTTCGCTTTCTATCTTTTTTTGAATATCGTGTTTAAACCACATATTAGCAGTTGTGGCTGCAATTACCGTAAGTGATAAAACAACACCAATATAAAGTACTATTTTAAAATCATCGGTTAAGGTATTATGCCTGCTTTCATCTGCAATAAGGTAAGTCAGTGCAATTAAACCTAAAACAACCCACAAAGTATTAAGGATTCGCTTTAATATTTTTAAAGGTCTTGATGGTTCACCAGGGAATTTCCTCTCTTGTTCTTTGGCTAACCAATGGTGTAATTTATTTGTCAACATTCGTAAAACGATAATGACAACAATGATTATTAGCCCATAAATTAAGTCTTGCTTGTATGTCTCTAAAAATTCTGTCATAATTAATTTGATTTTTTTCAATTTTGCAGGAAGCAACTAATCTAGTTTATAACGGATCATTTTTAATATCTTTTATTAAAATACAAATCTAACATGAAAACTGTCATATCTTATTAAAAAAGCAATCCAAAACTTTTGAAAAATATTTTTAACAAAGTCGATGTACTAAGTAAGTTACGAAGAAATTTCGCTAGGACTATATCCAAATTTGTTCTTAAAAGCTATACTAAAGTTCGAAAGGTTGTTGTATCCAAAATCTAAATAAATGTCTGATGCTTTTAATAGACCTAGCTCTAAAGTGTCTTTAGCTTTTCTAAGTCGCTTATCTTGTAACCATTTTCCTGGTGATTCTTTATATTCGTTTATAAAATGACGCTTAAAAGTAGATAAACTCATATGACATAAAAAGGCGATTTCTTCTAGCTTCAAATTCGAGTAAATATTGCGTTCTATAATTTTTTTAAAAGGTGAAATATCATTTGATATTAAAGACTGTAGATAATCTTCAAATTTAATTCCATATTTATTAATTAGATAGAGCATTAATTCTTCAAATTTTACAGAAAGCAAATTGTCCATAAAAATTGCAGGTGCTTCACTGATAGTAGATAATGAATTTAAATAAGAGGTTATATAACTATCATTTTCAATCACAAAATATGCAATTTCATCTTTATTAGGCTGGTAGTTATCTACATGTTTATCTAAAAACTCTAAAAGTTTGCTCTCTGAAAAAAATAATAGTTTGCAATAATAATTAGTGTCGGTATCTAATAACTCGGTCCAAAGCCAATTTCCTTTTTTAAGAAGTAAAGATTGATTTTTATTTACAATTACAGAAGCATCTGCAAAATGCACTTGCTTCTTTCCTATCTGCAAAAAACTGAACATATTCATACTCAAATTGACTTTACTCTTCACGACATCGTTAGTCATTTTAAAGTCATAAACAAACACATCCTTTGTAGTATTAGGATCCTGAATATAAATTTCTGGCACGTTTTCTATCGACATTTAGCTTGTTTAAGCTTGCAGATAACATTCTATAAACTACACGTTATGTGCAATATTTAATCTTCAAGTCTGCAAAATACTATTCATTGCTTTTATTAAAACTCGGGTTTTATATACCAAAAGGCAACATATTTAAAGAAAATTATCTCAAATACGAATTAAGCATCCAAAGTGTTTTTTCGGTTTCAGAAATGTAATCGCTCATCAAACTTACGGTTCCTTCATCATCTGCATCTGCTGCAAGAGAGAGAATAAGACGTTCTTTGGTTATTAAAGTCGAAAAGTTCTTTACAACAATTTCCACACATTTCTCACCATCTGCAACACTTTTTGCTTCAGGGATTTCGGTTGTTTTAAGATAATCTGTGTATGTGTGTAAAGGCTCACCTTCTAGAGTTAAAATACGCTCTGCTATTTCATCTATCTTTACAAAAGCATCATTATATAGTTCTTCGAATTTGTTATGTAATTCAAAAAATTCCTTTCCTTTAATATTCCAATGAAATCCTCTTAAATTTTGGTAAAAAATCTCATAATCTGCTAATAAAATATTCAGTTCAACAACTAATTTCTCAGCCTTTTCTCTTTCTATTCCTACTAAATTTTTCATGTCTTAAAATGTATTATTTTTAAATATATTCTTTGAATAATAGCACAAAAAACTTATTCTTTTCATGCTTTATAAATGTATTCAAATATAGCCATATTTTTTCTGATTAAGAAGGATACATGCTAGTTTTATACTGAGAAACAGGCAAATTAAAACTGTAATTGACAACCGTTTTTAATCAATTACTTGTGGGTGTTTCTAATTGTAAGCAATGTCCAAAATTTCGAAAACCCTTTCTTCCTTTTCTAGTTTTAAAATGGCTTTGTCACCAACTTTTTTATGTGTTAAAATTTTAGATATTGGCGATACAAAAGAAATTTTTCCTTTAGAAATATCTGCCTCATCTACACCTACAATCTGATATTTTTGAACGTTTTTTCCAGCTCCTATTTTTAAAGTAACGGTTGCTCCAAAACGGATTTCATTTTGTGGTTGTTTATTTAGGTCTATTATTTTAGCTGTAGAAATTCTATAATTTAGCAATTGTAATTTTGCATTTATGTAGTTCAACGTTATTCGCCTTTCATTTTCATTGGTAATATCTAGATGTTCAATCTCATTTATAAGCTTCTTTTTTTCATATAAGAGTTCATCCATACCAACTTGTGTTACGTAATTGGTTACTCCTCTAGGTAAATCTGCTCTAGGAGGCACTATAGGAATTTCTTCTTGATCGTCTTCTTTTACAAATCCTCTACTCATAATTTACTTGATTTTTAATAACTTTTTTACCGATATTACAAGATCAATTCTTTATTTAATTGATTGTTAGCTTTACTATTTCTAAATAGTATACCATTCATAATTATTGGATAAAAAAAAGAGGATTACTAACAATTAGTAAATCCTCTTTCTTGCTATTAATCAATTATAACTTAAATTGCTTTTGCTCCAGCATCTGCTACTGCATGATCGTTTTCAACTGAACTACCACTAACTCCAATAGCTCCAATAATATCACCTTGTGAATTTTTTATTGGAATTCCTCCTGGAAACGTAATTAATCCGTTATTTGAATGTTCTATATTATATAAAGATCCTCCAGGCTGAGATAATTCACCTACAATTCCTGTGTTCATATCAAAAAAACGTGCTGTTTTAGCTTTTTTAATAGAAATATCTAAAGACCCTAACCATGCGCCATCCATTCTTCCAAAAGCTACTAAGTTTGCTCCAGCATCAACAATGGCAATATTCATTTTAGTATCTATAGCTGTTGCTTTTTGTTTTGCTGCTGTAATTGCTTTTTCTGCTTGTGTTAATGTAATATTCATAATATTTTGTTTTAGTATTGTTATAATTATAATGCAAATATACTACGAGAGTAATGGTATCTATTTACCAAAACAGTTCAACAACTTATGAAAAAGGCTCAAATATTAATAACAAAAGATTAATGTATCATTTTCTGAGAGTTGGGTAACGCAAACACATATACTAACTAGGGTTGGATAACTAATTCATCTCAATCCATGAATAGAACAATCACGTTAAAGATTCTTATTTCGAACGAATCAATTATTAAAAATTAAGCTTGAGCTTTTTTTGAATCCATTCTCAAAATTAGATACCCGATGACTGCAGAAATAAAGGAACCAATAAGAATACCTATTTTAGCTGAATCTATAAATTCTGGTGAAGAAGCAAAGGCTAAACTAGCTATAAAAATGGCCATAGTAAACCCAATACCTGCTAAAAATGAAACTCCTAATATTTGTTTAAAACTTATATCGCTTGGAATTTCAATTAATTTAATTTTTTTAGCAAGCATTACTACCGAAGATATCCCGATACCTTTACCTAATACTAAACAAATTACGATGTTGGTTACCAGGGCTGTGTCTAAATATTCTGAACTATCTATAAGTACACCTGCATTGGCAAGTGCAAATATTGGTATAATAAAATAAGCAACCCAGCCATGTAAATTATGCTCTAACTTTTGTAGTGGGGACTGGAATTGTGCAGCCCAATCTTCTAAATCATCAATATGTCTAATCTGTTCTTTTGATAGAATTGGTTTTTGAAGAACACTAGCATTCTTAATATCTTTATATACATTCTCTAATTGTATTAAAAATGTTGTCGTATCAATTTTTTGTCTAATAGGCACAGAGAATGCCATTAAAATACCTGCTACGGTTGGATGAATTCCAGAATTTAAAAATAAGAACCAAATAACTGTTCCGAAGAAGAAAAACATATATTTTGAGTAAAAGCCTTTAAATGAAAACACATATAAAACAGCAAGCATGCCCAAGGCAACCAATAAAAGACTAATATTAATAGTCCCACTATAAAATAAGGCAATCACTAAAACAGCACCAATATCATCCACAATTGCAAAAGCTGTTAAAAATATTTTGAGACTTAAGGGCACACGCTTACCTAAAACATTTAAAACTGCTAAAGAAAAAGCAATATCTGTGGCCATTGGAATCCCCCAACCTTTTGTTGTTTCAGGATTTTGGTTCAACACTAAAAAGAAAATCACTGGAACTAACATTCCTCCTAAAGCACCAACTAAAGGAAAGGCTATTTTTTTCATGGAATTAAGCTCACCGATGAGCAACTCTCTTTTTATTTCTAAGCCAATAAGAAAAAAGAAGATTGCCATTAATCCATCATTAATCCATAGTATTAATGGCTTCTTAAATTCGAAGCTATCGGTTACTATACCTATATCATACTGCCAAAGTTCTCTATACACATTCCCAAAAGACGAGTTTGCCCAAACTAGAGCAATAATTGTTGTTAGTAATAATAAGATACCACTAAAGCTCTGAATTTTTACGAATTTTTGAAATGGAGTAAGGAATACTTTTTTTATCATATAAGTTAATTTTGACTATTGTATATGCTATTATTTATTTAAATCGGCATGTTTGAAACCCAAATTTAAATCAATATTACAAAAATGGCGACAATAATCTAACCTATTATTCCCATAAATAAATTTACTATATCCAGACGACCAAATTTACCTATCAAATTGTTCAGTATTTTAAATAGTTATTTTAAAATTCTGGTAAGTTTATTGACCTTTATAAAGTATTAGTACTAGAGACAACTTTAGAAATATAAAGTTAAGGACTGGCTCCCTAAACCATAATACAATTGATAATTTTAAACGATAATTTATTTTCTATTGAAAGTTGGATAAGGAATAAATTCAGTTTCATCTCCTTCAATTTTATCGAAGGATTGCGATATCCATTTCTCTTTTGCTTCAGCTATTAAGTCTTTATCTGAAGACACAAAATTCCAATCAATAAAGCGTTCTTCAGGAAATGGCTCGCCACCAAAAATATAAATGGTACTATTTTCCTGAATAGTAAATTGGCAAAGTGTGCTATCTTTTGCTACTAACAGTTGTTTAGGTTCATAGATATTTCCTTCACTTTCTATAGCGCCTTTAAGGATATACAAACCAGCTTCACCGTATAGCTCATTACCTATATTTACTATTTGTTTTGATTTGCTTTTTATTTCAATCATAAACAGTTTACTAAAAACTGGAACTGGCGATTTTTTACCAAAGGCCTCACCTGCTATTAATTTAAACTGAATATCTCCTTTTGTCCAACTTGGAATGTCGTTTTCTTCAATATGAAAAAACTCCGGTTTCATTTGTTCTAAATCTTTTGGCAATGCTACCCAAATTTGTAAACCGTGCATATATAATTGTGAGTGCCTTAAATACTCAGGGGTTCGCTCGGAATGAACAATTCCTTTCCCTGCTGTCATCCAATTGACTGCTCCGGGTTTTATTTCTACTTCATTACCAAGTGTGTCTCGATGCATGATACTACCTTCAAATAAAAAAGTAAGCGTTGAAAGTCCGATATGTGGATGTGGTAACACATCAAAATTTTCGCGCTCACTTAATTTTACTGGTCCCATGTGGTCTATGTAAATGAAGGGGCCAACCATTCGCTTTTGACGAAATGGCAATAAACGACCTACCATAAACTTGCCAATATTAGCTGCTCTTTCTTCAATAATAAGTTTGATGTTTGACATAATTTAAATGCAGTTAATTTAATGTTTGTGTAATTTTTTAACCAATTTTGGTGAAACAGATGTTGAGTAAGCACTATAAGAATTCACCAACAATCCTTTCATATCGCCTTTTTTTGAAGAAATTGCATACAAAATACTTTCATTATCCACATCGGACATTTCTTGAAAACGAAATACACCATCAACTTCAAATTCATCTATTTCTAAAACTTCATCGTGTTTTTTACACTCTATTGTATCATCCTTAGTACTAAAGTTATGTGTATAACCTTTTAGTGTTAAATCGTTAATAGCTTCTGATAAGCTTGTGTATTTTCCCATTTTATAATCGTTTTATTTGTTTAGTTTTTAATTTTCCAAATTGATCCGTTTTTTGTAGTCAGTTTTTCTAAAGCGTCCTTTTTTGAAAGTTCATTTAAAATAGATTCACTTTCTTTTCTTGGTGTTCCTGAAAGCTCAGAATATTCTTTTGCTGTAAGCGATGAATATATTGAAAATAGTGTTTCCCAGTTTTTACTGTATTCGCTTTTTATAGCATTAGGATTTAATTTTAAGATTGCCATTTCGTAAAATGCATAAGGTCTTGTACCATATACTATTTCTTTATTTCCAACATTGTCTATAAAAAAAATCGTTGGAAACCCTCTTACTCCAAGCTCTCTCCCTAATTTTAAATCGTCTTGAAACAATTCTTTTGCTTTGCCTTCAAAATCGATTTTTAATTGCTCAACATTAAGTTCTACTGTTTTTGCAGCAGTTGCTAAATGCTCCCACTTTGCAATATTCTTCTTTTTCAAGAATACCATCTCTCTTATTTCTCGCATAAACAATTGAGCTTTCTTGTCGTCTTGCATTTGAGCAGCTTTAAATGCAATGGAAGGTGGATAAGATGAATCTAAAGGGTCTTCCAACCACAAATCGCCATCGATAGGCATATCGTAATGCACACTCACCTCGTCCCAATGATCTGCCACATCTGAAGGTTTACCAATGCCACCACTGTTGTAACTCCAATCTGGCAATAACCCTCCCATTCTATATTCTATTTCAACGGTATTGCCATATTCTAATTTCAATTTACGTAATTGTGGTTCAATTCCCCAACAAGATGAGCAAATAGGATCCGTATAATAAATAAGTTTTACAGATTTCTCTGTTGATTGTACTGAACTATAAGATGACGTATTTGTTGTTTCATCTGTGGTTTCGCACATACCAGTTTCTATATCGCATAAAAGCGGATTGTTATTAATTTTTTCGTTATTCATGATTTCTAAATTTACTGCTGTACTTCTTCCGAAGTAGCAAATTCTTCCATTTTTGCAATTAAATTATTTTCAATCGTATATATCTGAACCCAATCTTGTTTTAGTTCTCTTCCAGATCGTTTTACTCTTTGATGTTCTCGACCTAATACCACAACTGTATTATCTTCAACGATATATTGTAGCGGTTCAAAGTTGATGATTTCGGTTCTTTCCATAATATTATTATAAAAAGCTCTTACACCTTCCTTCTTTTCAAATCTTCCTTTCGGGATTATTTGAGTGCCATGATAAATCCAAACCGTATCGTCTGAAACAGTTGCTACAAATTTATCTGCATCACCACTGCTAAATGCAGCGAACATGTTTTCTACTACTTTTTTTGCTGAATTTTTCATGTTTATAAAATTTAATTTTTGTGATAAAATCCATTACAAATTCTATTTAAATTTCTTATCCCTTCAATTACTAGGTTTCGGTGCCCATTTGTTAAAAGGCGTCATATCGAAATTGTTTACCTCATCCATTGTTAAAGCTAGTGCTTTTGCAACACCTTGTCCGTATTCTGGATCTGCTTTATAACAGTTTCTAATATGTCGGATCTGAATAAATTTTTCAGCTCCACCTACTTGCGCAGCTGTATTTTTAAATAAAATATCGGCTTTACCATCGGCTTTAATAATGCGAAACAAGTCGCCTGGTTGCGTGAAGTAATCTTCATCATCATCCCTAAAATTATGCGCATAAGCACTACCATCTAATTCTAAAGGTGGTTCTTTTGCATCTGGTTGTTCTTGCCATTCACCATAACTATTTGGCTCGTAATGTAAGGTGCCTCCATGATTTCCGTCGACACGCATGGTGCCATCTCTGTGATTAGAATGATAAGGACAGGTTGGTTTATTTACAGGAATTTGATAATGATTTACACCCAATCTATAACGTTGCGCATCACCATAAGAGAACAAACGTCCTTGAAGCATTTTATCTGGTGAAAAGCCAATTCCAGGAACAATATTTGTAGGATTAAAAGCAGCTTGCTCTACATCCTGAAAATAGTTTTCTGGGTTTCTGTTTAATTCAAATTCACCTACAGGAATCAACGGGAAATCTTTTTTAGACCACACTTTGGTTAAATCGAAAGGATGAAAACGGTATGTTTTAGCTTCGGCTTCAGTCATTACCTGAACAAATAGTTTCCATTTTGGGAACTCTTTTCTTTCAATAGCATCGAAAAGGTCTTTTTGAGATGATTCTCTATCCATTCCTACTACTTTAGCTGCTTCCTCATCAGATAAGTTTTTGATACCTTGTTGCGTTACAAAATGAAACTTTACCCAATGTCTAACATTGTCTTTATTGATAAAACTAAAGGTATGACTTCCAAAGCCATGCATGTGTCTGTAACCAGTTGGCAAACCACGATCACTCATGGTTATGGTAACTTGGTGTAATGATTCTGGCAGTAATGTCCAAAAATCCCAATTATTATTAGCGCTTCTTAAATTGGTTTTAGGATCGCGTTTTACAGCACGATTCAAATCTGGAAACTTCATTGGATCGCGGAAGAAAAATACTGGTGTATTATTTCCTACTAAATCCCAAATACCTTCTTCGGTATAAAACTTCAATGCAAACCCTCTAATATCTCTTTCGGCATCAGCAGCACCTCTTTCTCCAGCAACAGTAGAAAATCGGCTAAACATTTCAGTTTTTTTACCGACTTCGCTAAAAATTTTGGCTTTTGTGTATTTAGTAATGTCGTGAGTAACTGTAAAGGTTCCAAAAGCTCCCGAACCTTTGGCGTGCATTCTTCTTTCTGGAATGACCTCTCTATCAAAATTTGCCATTTTTTCAAGAAACCAGGCATCTTGCATTAACATTGGACCTCGTGGCCCTGCTGTTTGAACGTTTTGATTATCTCCAACTGGTGCTCCAGTCTGTCTGGTTAGTTTTTGTTTTTTTTCTTCCATTTTAGTTGGTTTTATAATGATTTATATATGAATGTATAACGTAAGGAATCCTAACTTTAAATAAAAAACTAAGGTGATTTTCCTTACAACTAAAGATACTTATTATTAACGACAAATGCTATATTCACAATTTGCTGAACCTACTATTCTGGATTAAATAAAGCTATAACACCTTCATGGTAACTTATGTTTTCAATATCATGGATTGATAAAATATTCTCTAATTTTTGATATTCGAAATGCTATCATGATGTTTTCTAATCATCCCATTCATCACGTATCTCTTTCATAATATCATCGTAACGGACTTTTAATTCTGCTGAAATAGATTTAGAGGATTTATGTATTTGTCGTAATTGCAAACCCAAATAAATACTAAATAATCCAGCAAACAAGAAACTTAATGCTATTAAAATGACCACGCTCATTCCTGCAAATAAGGGATTCCATATTAATATAAATGAAAAAATGGTCCCTATAATTCCAAGTCCTAATAACACTCCCCAATTTTTACTGCCATATTTTTTAACATCTAGTGCAAAACTAATAGCGGCAACCGAACGAAATAGAATAATAAAACCAATGTAAAATGCCAGAACACTTATGGATAAGGCTGGGTGTATTAAAAGTGACGTTCCAACAATAAATGTTAAAATACCAAATGCTAAAGACCAACCCCAATTTTCTAATTGATGTCTATTGATAATGGAAAACACAATTTCTGATAATCCTCCAAATAAAAACGAAAATGCAAAAAGGATAGACAATGTTAATAATGAGCCAGCTGGCGACATAAACACAATAACACTAACGGCAACAAAAAATAATCCCACAAGTAAGGGGATATACCAATGTTTTATAGCTTCTTTAATTGATTTTAAAAATATTTTTTCCATGATTTTATTGTTAATAGTTAGATCTATACTCTATTATTCTTTTTGAATAAATAGAAGCTTATTAAATTACAATTTAAAACTCATTACAGGACGCTTAGAATGGTTTGCAAGATTTTCAGAGATACTTCCCTTAATGAAATGGTTTAAGCCTTTTCTTGCATTCGTTATCACAGCTATAGCATCTGCGTTTATTTCGTCTGCGTACTGTATAACGCCATCTTCGATAGTATATCCAGCAATGAATTTCACTTTATTAGAACCTCCTGCTTTTTCAAATTCCTGCACTTTTAAATTAAATTCTTTCGAGCTTATAAAATTATTATTAGGTCTATTAACATACACAAGATGTGTTTGACTTCCTAAAATTGAAAGCAAATTAGAGGCTTTCTTATATGTGTTAACACTTTCTAAACTCATGTCTGTTGCCAAGACAACATTATTAAGGTTAAAATTTTCAGGGTTTGATTTTACAATTAAAACAGGTGTCGAACTATTACGCACCATTTTTTCTGCATTGGAACCTGCAAAAATACCATCTTGAAGTGTGATACCTTGAGATCCCATAATAATTAAATCTGCATTCAATTCTTTAGCTACAGCATCAACTTCTTTATAAACTTTATGCTTTTTAATTACTGGAACCACATTAACTCCTTCTAAATAATCCTTTTCTAAAAAGGACTCAAATTTCTTTTTTGCAAGAGATAACATAAAAAACATTTCGTTCTTGCTTTCATTATTAGAAAGTGATATTAAAGAATCTGACAATTCTAACATATGTAATACATTTAGAGTTGCATTGTGCTTCTTAGCTAATATAGCACCTGTTTGAAGTGCAAATTCTGATTGTTGAGAAAAATCTACTGGTATAATTATGTTTTTCATGATTTTGTATTTTATTTTTTCTAATTGTTTTTTTTTAATATTAATTACTTCACTAATTCTTAAACTGTTTAAGTCATTTTTTTTATATTATGGATAACGCCTCCATCCACTAAAATATCGGTACTTGTTATAAAACTAGCAGCATCACTAGCTAAAAAACATATAACATTTGCAACATCTTCTGGTTGGCCGTTGCGTTTTAAAGGAGTTGCCTGTTTTATCGTTTCCATGCGTTCTGGGTGTTCTTCTGCTGCTTTTAATGCCATTGGTGTTTCAATAACTCCTGGTGAAACCGATACAATTCTTGCTCCTTTTTGACCCCATTTGTCAGCATGCTTATGCGTTAACAACTACACACCTCGCTTTGCAAAATTATACATGAGATCTGAATCGTTATTTACAAACCGACTCACAATATTAAATGATTCTGGTGCTTGAGGATTTGCAAGCGCCTCATCATAATCCTTATTTTCAGGAACTGTATGTGCCATCATAGACGATAATAAAATAGCTACTGAATCTTTTTCTGCTAGTTTATAAAATGCATCTACTAAAAGTTCTGTTGCTATTAGGTCTATGGTGTAAACTTTTTTTAAATCTTTAACTGTTCCACTAACGCCTGCAGTATGAATCATGGCTTTTAATGAGCCATGATCGGCAACATATTTTATTAGCTTATCAATATCATTTTTATTTGTGATATCACAGGCAATTCCCTTAACATCAAAACCTTCTTTTATTAATTCTTCTACTGTGTCATCAACCTTTTCCTGGGAGTAATCTGTTAAGATTAATGGGTGATTTTTAAAAGCTCTAGCACAAGCTTGACCGATTCCTCCAGATCCACCAGTAATAACTATAGCTTTTTTTTGAACATTCATTATGGCTTAATTTTTAATTATTTATTATACAATTTTAACTTTAATACTAAAGATAGAATTAATACCTAGTTATAGCACCAAAGCCGTTAAATTTTGATAATTCATTTTTTGGAAGAAACACCACATCGCCTCCAAAGCTCATGTTTACCTCAATCATTTCATCATAAATATCATCTATTACATTTGAATCGTTTCTCTGGAAGTCTGACACAAAAGTCATGTCGTCCGTTCCAATAATTGCTGGCTGATACAAACCTTTCTCTATAAAAAGCGTTTGCACTCTTCCTTTATTTAAAGCTTTCCAAATCTCAAAAGTATCACTCAAAAATTTATTATCGGAAACGGCTTTGAGTAGTTCAGATTTTCTTTCTGCATTTCTTTTTTTATTAAGAACTTCAACCATTTTCCACGCTTCACTTACAATAGCATGGGCTTTTTCTGGAATTCTATTTTTATTTAAAAACGTATCGAAAATACTGTCTTTCTTATCGGCTATTTTTAAATACTCTGGATAATTTTCTTCAACTGTAGAAATTAAAACTGGTAATGGATTTTGACTTCTAATAGCATTAACTTCTTTATCCACTTGGTTAAAAAATTCTGCAATTAAATTCCTTTGTCTTGATGAAACAACCGGCTCCATTGTGTTTATATTATCGAATTGTGTATTTATAATAGGAAAAGGCTCATTAAATTCTCTTACCACCTTATCGTTTAATGCTTCTATCAACCGTGCTTTTTCCTGACTTAACACCAATACATAATAATTGGATTCTGAATGCATGGCTCTAATAACATCTCTTGTTGAAAAGGTGTTATCTATAATTACTCGATCTGTTACTTTTATTGGCAATCTGATATACTCAGAAATATCATGATTTACAAATAGAATTAAACTTTCTAGATTATGACTATGATCTATTTGCTCTGCTAGCGATTTTAATTTATCCACTAACGCAATAGTATCTCTTTTTGTTTAATCTTCCAGAAGCCTGTTTTCAGCTTCTTTAATTAAATTTTTTAGAGTTAATTCGTCTTTCAGATAATCTGGTTTTGTTCTGTGTGAAGTCATGATGATAGTAATACAATTTTCAGAACTTATATTTTTGATTTTTTTTAAAGTTGTGTTCATTATTTATCTTTTAAATTGTTAAACTTTTAAATTGATTCACGCTTTTCCTGAGACCAATTTGATTCAATTAATTTACGACTAATCAACACTTACAAGATAAGCTTTTTTTTTATGATAAACAGCTTAAGACCCCACTAATAACAGACGTTTCAGGATATTTAACAATAATATAACAAATTTCATGTATCGCATCTATCAATTCGACACCCTTTAATATTTTGACTTGGTTAATTGCAACATCAAGACACATTTTTAATGTTTATATACAATTTTAAATATGACTCACAAATAACCATATTGAAATTAATTTATTAAGTATTTACAGTTCTAATTTTAAAAAACAAGTTTTATTATTCAAGTTGTATCTTTGCTATTAAACGACTAAAACAGCAATCTCCATTTCAAATTTCATAACAAATAACGTCAAGGAATTATTAGAATTTCTTAGAAGCAGTAACTTTTCAAAAGCTGTATTAATTGGTATTGCCATTACTGTACCTGTTGTTTTGGGCATTGTAACCAATCGTTTTGAAATTGGGCTTGCCATTTGTTTTGGAGCGTTTTGGTGTTCTCCCAGTGATGTAAGCGGTAGTTTAAAACACAAGCAAGTTGGCATCCTGTTTTCATCTTTTTTGGTGGTTATTATCAGTTTTATTGGTGGCTATTTTCATATTTCTAACATTTTTCTTTTCCCTCTTTTAGGTGTGTTAACATTCTGTATAGCCTTTATTTCCATTTACGGATTTAGAGCTTCGCTAATTAGTTTTTCTGGATTATTAGCTTTGGTATTGAGTTTTGCACACACTTCGGAAAACTTAGAAGTTTATCAATACGCTTTATTAATAGGCGTGGGTGGTTTATGGTATTTATTAATATCTACAATATGGTTTTACATAAACCCTAAGGCACAAACCGAAGAAACACTTATGGAAATCATGCTTATTACAGCAGATTTCTTAGACACCAGACGACAGCTAATTGGGAAGCAACCTAACAGAGTTGCTTTAGAAACAAGGCTCATGAGCTTACAAATAGAGCTAACCGAACACCATGAAACTTTACGCGAGATTTTAATTTCGTATCGTAAAAACTCAGGGAAATCGAATTACCACGGTAGACGCTTATTAATATTTATTCAATTGGTTGAATTCCTAGAAACTGCTATTGCTAACCCTGTGAATTACGACAAAATGGATGCCCTTTTTATAATGCATCCTGAATTTAAAACCGATTTTCAGAAGTTAATCTCAGAACTATCTCATCAACTACGTTCAACAGCTAATAATTTCAATACCTCAAAACAGGTCCCTTCCAATAAAGTGCTATCAAATATTTTTGAAACGCTTGAAAATGATATTCTAAAATTCAAAAACGAAAAAAAATCTGAAAACTACGAACACTATTTAATGCTTGAGAATTATTTAGATTATCAGAAAAAGCAATTTGGTAAGCTTAAAAAGATAAAATGGTTATTGGATAATCCTAAATTAACTTCAGACGATGTTATAAAAAAAGACAATTTAAAACGTTTTATACACTCACAAGATTACGACCCAAAATTAATACTTAGAAACCTGAGCTTTAGGTCTACCATTTTTAGGCATTCCTTACGTCTGGCCATTACAGTAATGTTAGGTTATGGCATTGGTTTGTTTTTCGATTTACAAAATCCGTATTGGATAATACTTACGGTAATTGTAATCATGCGACCTAGTTACGGACTTACAAAAACACGATCCAAAGACCGAATTATAGGCACATTAATTGGTGCTGTATTAGCAAGTGGCTTGGTGCTATTAATAAACGATCCATATATCTATGGTGCATTAGGTGTACTCTCTTTAGTTATTGCTTTTTCTATGGTTCAGAAAAATTATAAAGCATCGGCAACCTTTATTACATTGAGTGTTATTTTTATATATGCCATTTTACAGCCAGATATTTTAAAGGTAATACAATTTAGAGTTATTGATACTGTAATTGGAGCAACACTATCTTATATGGCTATGCGTTGGCTAATACCTGCTTGGTCGTTTATGGAAATTGGCGATAATATAAAAGATGGGTTAAAAGCAAATACTGCATTTTTTAAATCTATAAGCAGTTACTATCAACAGAAAGGTAAAGTTCCCATTAGTTTAAATGTCAATCGAAAAGAGGCATTTTTACAAATGTCAAATTTAAGTGCTGCGTTTCAGCGAATGGCTCAAGAACCAAAGTCGAAACAAAATCACATAGATGATATTTATGAACTTGTAGAAATTAACCAAAGTTTTTTATCATCGTTAGCCTCCTTGAGTGCTTATATTCAAAACCATAAAACCACCGAAGCTTCGGAAGAGTTTAAATTTATTTCAGCAAAAATTCAAGAGAACCTTGATACAGTTTGTTCGCAATTAAAATCTATCAATTTTGAAGTTCCTACTCTAAAACCTATACCTTCAGAATTAATATACAAACCTTCAACCTTAAACTTTTCTATTGACAGTCTTACAAACCATGTTATTTCAAAAACCGATAATGTACGCTCTCATAAAGAAGTTCACTTGGTTTGGGAACAATTATCTTGGCTGTTTAGCCAAAGTGAAAAAATGTTGAAACTCACATCTAAGTTTCGGATGGATTGATTTATTTTAGAAAGTGTTAATACTAAAAACCAATTAACAAAATCGAATAGAAACAGTAAATGTTGTTGATTACGGAAAAATTTAGAAAAACGGCATAAAACCAATTGCCTGTATTATGTAAAAATTAATGAGCCTTTATTGTATATCGCGATAATTCCTTCAGAATAATCTCAAGCTCGTTTTTGTTTACTAACTTAGTTCTAGTTAACACAACCAATAATACACAATATCGATAACAAACATATAAAATTAAACTAATTTGAAATTTAAAGGTCAAAATAATGAGTATATAGAGATTGTGAATGTAAACAAATCGAACGCCAACATACTTAATGAGTCTAAACAAAGTGAGTTATGTATGATTTGGTTTAAAACCGATAATAATAAAATTAATATAGACGCTATAGATTATGTTTTCAACACAAATGACATTATAAGCCTAACAGAGTTTCATACCGTTAGAGTAGACAATTTAATAGAGGCTACATTAATTAAATGGAATAGGTCATTTTACTGCGTTGTAGATCATGACAGTGAAGTAGGTTGCAAAGGCATCCTGTATTATGGAGCCTCTACTGTTCCTATTATAAAACTTGACGAAAAGCACATTGATGTTTTAACAACTTTATTTAAAATGCTCTATATCGAGATGGAATCCAGAGATAATTTGCAATTAGAGATGTTGCAGATGATGCTAAAAAGACTTCTTATTTTATGTACACGTATTTATAAAGACCAAAATATAGGTTCTAAACTTAGAACACAAAGCATTGACACTATAAGAGAATACAATTATCTGGTAGAACAACACTTTAAAACAAAGCACACAGTAAAGGAATATGCTGCTTTGTTATTTAAATCCCCAAAAACACTTTCCAATCTATTTAAAAAATATGGCGACACAACACCTCAACAGTTTATTCAAAACAGACTCATGCTTGAAGCCAGAAGACTACTAACTTATACCGAGAGACCTATTTCTGAAATAGGTTTTGAATTAGGCTTTTCAGATATACAAGCCTTCAGTCGATTTTTCAGCAAACAAGAAGGACATTCTCCACAAAAATTTCGAAATAGGGAAATAATGCCAACTAAGTAGGTAGTATTGATTACCTCCTACATCCATTCCTAGCGTACATTTGTACTGTAAATAAATAATGAATCATCAAAAACAGTATAATATGAAAAATGTAACTAAAATTTCAGTACCAAGTAAAAAGGATGTTAATAAAAAAAGTCAGAAACTTTTTGACCAACTAAATTCACAATTAGGAATGGTGCCTAATTTATATGCCACCATTGGATATTCTAGCAACGCCCTAGAAAACTTTTTAACATTTTCAGGAAATGCAGGAAAAGGCTCCTTTTCAAACAAAGAAATTGAAGCTATAAAACTTGCTGTATCTCAAGCTAATAATTGTATCTACTGTAAATCTGCACATACAGCAATTGCTAAAATGAACGGGTTTACAGATGCTGAAACAGTTGAATTAAGAAACGCTACAATTAATGACCCAAAACTAAAAGTGTTAACAACTATGGCAAAACAGGTTGCCGAGAAAGCAGGACATATTGATTCTGACGTAAGAGAAGCGTTTTTTAATCAAGGATACGATGCAAAAGCACTAGTGGATTTTATTGCAGTTGTAACTGCTATTACATTTACAAACTATGCTCATGCACTTACAAATGTAGATGTTGACTTCCCAATAGTGGAAAAATAAAAAAATAGCAACTCTAATTTTAATAAAATGAAAGCAGGAAACTTAATTATAAGAATAGGTATAGGCCTCCTCTTTGTATGGGGAGGTTTAGAAAAATTTATTGAAGGATTTTTAGGAGGCGTTGGTTTAGATAATATGGCAGCGTTTCTTAAAAGTAATGGATTAGCATTTTTAGGCGATTCAGGAGCATATTTTGCTGGCGCACTATTAGCAGCAGTAGAATTAGCGGCAGGTATATTAGTACTAGCAAACAAGCAGCTGTTTTATGCATATGCTTTTTTAGCGTTTATTATGTTAATAGCCTTGATATTGGTTCACATACCGTCTGGTAATTGGATGAATATTATGATACACATAGCTCTGTTTACCACAATGCTAGGATTAGCATTAGAAAATAAAAAAATTAAATAGTAGTAAACAATAACAATCTATTAAAAAGCCATAGCGGTTCTGGATATCTCCAGAACCGTTTTTGTGTTTAAATAAGTAGCTTGTCTTCAGCATTTAGATTGCATCTGTTTTTTTTTAAGTTGAACAAAAACATTACTCGTATTTGAAGGTTAAAAAATTTTAAAAAACACATCTTAATATTATCATTGGCAACTACATGTTAGAAAAAATAGCATTCACTTCAACACTTAAAAAAGGCGAGTTACCAAATGTTAAAAACTTCTAGAGCATCACCATATATCGTTTGCCACAACGCTGGCATGTAGAAAATGAATTAAACAGATACAGAATTGGTAGAGCTTCTAAAGACATGAAAGTGAAAAAATAAAAAAAATCGCTCTTTAACTATACACCTAAAATCTAACAAGCTATAAGCAAGCAAATTAAGTAATTGGTTACCAACACCAGGTGACCCTTTTTAGATTGTATTGCGTTGTTATGCTCAGATAAAGTCATTTTAGAAGGTTCTTGGCCTGAACCAACATTAGCTCCGACAAAATAATAATTCTATCTGGTTTGTTTGATAATCCATTAAAAGAACAGATTAAAAAATATGTTTATTTTAGAGTAAACTAAAACACGTATTTCAAGATTAGTTTATATTTGTTAATAAACAAACGTATTAAACTTAATCCATTTCATATAAAAACTAAAATCATGATTAGAAGAAACTACATTATAGCTGTTTGCTGTTTCTTAATTAGCACCTTAGGAATTGCCCAAGAAAAAACAGAAGAAAAAACAGATGCGAGCGCGAGTGCTGCACAAGCAAACAATCCATTAGCTAATATGACGGCTTTAAGCTTTCAAAATTACTATATGCCTAAATTAGCAGAATCGCCTTCAGATGCTTTTATGAATACCACATGGATACGATTTGCAAAGCCTGTAGCTAAAGGAAAATTATTATTACGTGCTTCTATGCCATTCTCAACGTTAGGTTTGCCTAATGCTAACGGCGTAGTTAATACAACAAGTGGATTGGGAGATTTTAATGCCTTTTTATCTTATAACTTTGTCTCTAACGCAACCACAACTATGGGTATTGGACCGTCTCTTACAGCTCCAACTGCTTCAGACGATCTTTTAGGTGCCGGTAAATGGCAAGGAGGATTTGCATTTGTTGCCTTTGTTGCTAAATCGCCAATATTTCAATTTGGTGGACTTATAACATGGCAAGCTTCCTTTGCTGGAGATGAAGATAGACAATCTACTAATATGGCTGCACTTCAACCGTTCTATTTTTGGCAGTTAGGAAAAGGTACTTATTTAAGAGGTGCTCCAATTTGGGTTTTAGATTTCAAAAAAGAGGCCTATTCTGTTCCTATTGCACTAGGTATTGGTAAAGTAGTAAAACTGGGAAATACTGTTTTTAACATGTATGTTGAACCTCAATATTCAATTTATGTTGAAGGTGTTCAACCTGTATTTCAATTATTAACAGGTATTAATTTACAATTTGTTAAATAAAACGTTTTTCCTGCAATTTAAATTGAAAGGATGGGGGAACACATAAAATGACAAACAACTTATTACTTTTCACCTTTATACTTAATTCGGCAACTCGTGTTTGTCAAGATAATAGTCCAAAATAAATTAGAGAAAGCTAGAGCTTTGGAGAAAATATAAATAAACCAAATTTGCTCACACTAGGTATAATTAATTACAGATATTAAATAAAAAGGTACACGGAAATTCTGTCGAATTCTCTAATCACATCGCATTTTTGTTATCTTAGTTGCTTTCACCATTAACCATAAACAAATCCGTTGCTCATAATATAAGACCACAAATATGAAAAGAATTTTCACCCTGATTTTTTGCTTAATTATGACTATTGGACTTTCTCAATCAAAGCAAATTCAAATCGAATTTATTGGAAACTGTGGCTTGCATATGACTGATGGAACCACAAATTTCTACATTGATTTCCCTTATAAATCAGGAGCACACGGCTATATGGAATTTAACGATTCTGAATTAGATAGTATTCAAGAAAATTCTATTTTCATATTTACTCATAATCACTCTGACCATTACTCTAAAAAGAATCTCAAAAAAGTAATGAAAAATAAAGGAGGACAGACTTACGGTGTTTCAAACATTTCAGAATTAGAAAAGCTAGGAGAATCTATAGAAAATTTTGAAATACAAGCATTTAAAACTGACCATACTGTATTTGGAATTTCATTTCGTCACTACTCTTATTTGATAACTTGGCACAATAAAAAAATCTATTTATCTGGCGATACAACCGAACCTGAAACCTTAAGTCAAATGGAAGAAATTGACTTAGCTTTTGTTCCTTATTGGATTTTAAAAAACGCTAAAGATCAGAATATCACAATCGACGCAAAAATGTTTGCTATCTATCATCTATATCCAGAACAAATTCCAAGTGCAAAAGAAAATTGGGGTGAAGTTGAAAATATTAGACCAATGGTTGAACAAGGAGAAATAATAACGATCGAATTAGAAACAGATTAAAATACCAACTTAAGACGTGTATAATTAATTGCAAGTCCTAGCCTACTTACTAAAATCTTCGCAGATTTTCTATTCATTATTTATTTGTTAAATTAGATACTTAAACAGGCATTAACCAAAAACAAATCCGTTGTAGCCAATTTAAGAAAACCACAAAATGAATAGATTAACCTTCATATTTGCTATTGTTTTACTGGTTTCCTGCCACAAAGAAACTCCATCAGACCAGACTACCAATTCTTCACATATAAAATATTTCGGATTCACATTGATTGACACCTATTGGGACGACCCAACCGATAACCAACCGATAACCAATTATATTGATGAAGTCTCCGGATTCTCAAATATTGCCGATATTTTAATTGTAAATCCTTCAGATAATATTGTTGCAAGAATGACAGAAATGAACGATTTTCAAGTGAAAAGCATTTTGCATCTATCAGAGATTTTTTTTGAATCGGTTGGCACTTCAAGTCCTTCTGGAGTTGAATATGGTTTACGTACAGATTACCAATCAAGATGGGACGAATTTATAGACACTAATAATCTACAAGTCAATCAGAATTTAATACAATCATTTTACATTGGAGAAGAACCAACTTGGAACGGAATATCTTTTTCGGAATTAAAAGCTGCAATCGATTATGTGAAATCCACAATTCCAACAATTCCAATAATGATAATTGAAGCTTATCCCATAATCGACCAACTTCAAGTGCCAAATTCCGTAGATTGGATTGGTTTTGACCATTATTTTATTAAAGACCCTAAATCAAATGTTGATTTTTTGAGTGAATTACATAATCTAAAATCAAAATTTACAAATGCTGAACAAAAATTGGTAATCATTATGGACACTCATTATATCAGTTCATTACACGGAGATTTAGGAGGAATCTCATTAAATGAAATGGACCGGGTAGCCAACAGTTATTTTGAATTAGCAAAATCTGAACCGAAAACAATTGCAATACTAGGTTATTTTTGGCCGAGTGGCTTTGATAATTCAGAATCTATTGGAGCGAGAAATATGCCTGAAATTATAAAAGAAAATTATATCCGAATAGGAAAAGAAGTAACAAATAAGAATTAAAAAAGCATGACAACACTGTTTATTAAAAATACTTAATTTAGTGTTTAATCAAAGGGAAATGCACGTTTGCTTTCTTCCCATATACTAAACCATTATACCTAATTAGACAAAAATTATGAGAACAACTATAAAAAAAATTAAAACGCTAACATTTTCAATTTTATTTATAGTTGCGTTAATTGCTTGTAACTCAAAAAATAAAGCACCTACAAAAGTCACACAAAAGGAAACATCGCAAAACAACCTTTCCACAGTAATTGATTCCATTAATTCAGAAATAAATAATGGAGATTATGGGTTAATTGATCGCTTTATGGTCATACAGAATGACCAAATATTGGCAGATTTTAAATATGAACAGGACTATGAAACCATTGTTCAAAAATATGACACAACTAATCATCAATACAATTTCAATAGTATAGATTGGCATCCATACTACAAAAAAAGTGAATTACACACCCTTCAATCTGTAACCAAAAGTATTACTTCAATCCTTTTTGGTATTGCGTTGGATTTGAACAAGGAATACAATGTTAGCAACAAAGCAATGCCTTTGTTAAATAATACCAACATTGATCTTAAAGATGAACGAAAACAAAATATAGCCATTGAAGATTTATTGACTATGAGAAGTGGATTACAATGGAATGAAGAGACTGACCATAATGATACTACAAATGACTGTTTTAGACTTGAATCAAGCAACAACTGGATAGAATATGTTTTGAGTAAGCCTATGGATACCATACCAGGAACAAGATTCGTGTATAATGGTGGAGGAACGGTTCTTTTAGGAAAAATTATTAGCACCATTACGGGCAAACGAATTGACCAATGGGCAGAAGAAAAATTATTTGAGCCACTAGGTATTACAGAATATTATTGGAAAGAAACACCTGATGGAGAAATTGATACAGAAGGAGGTTTATATCTTAAGGCTGAAGATTTGGCTAAAATTGGTTCATTGTTTTTAAACAAAGGGAAATGGAATAACACACAAATTGTATCTGAAAGTTGGGTTTTAACATCCACGAGCCCTTTAATCAAAGATGTAAAGCCTGAATGGCGACGTGATATGGGATATGGTTATCAATGGTGGATCCCTGAATATACTGATACTGGTAAATCCAAAATTTATGGTGGCAACGGATATGGCGGACAGTATTTAATGATGGCACCAGAATACAATTTAATAATCGTCTTTAATGGCTGGAATATTAATTATGAGCCTGAAAAGTCAACCTGGAGAGTATTACAAGACAGAATAATCCCGACACTTAAAAATGAATAACTGGATATAAAACATATAAAATTATTTGCATGATCACTGCCGACTTACAAACATTCTCACGGAATATTCTATCTTTAATTTATTTGTTAAATTAGGTGTTTAAAAACACTTACAAACCACGTACAAACACGTTTTGCTCCATTATTACAAACCGTTAACCAATGATAGATTTCTTTAGATTATCGAAACAAAATTTTGCTTTTGCAAAATCTAATGCCCAATGGGCATTTGGTTACGATAGCCGTTTACGGACTTGAAAAAAACATTAGAAACTATGATAAAATTCTTTAGAAAAATTAGACAAAACCTCTTAATGGAAAACAAAACTGGAAAGTATTTAAAGTATGCAATCGGAGAAATTGTACTTGTGGTTATTGGCATTTTGATTGCGCTATCAATTAATAACTGGAATGATAACAGAAAAAACAAACTTGCCGAATCTGATTACTACTGCAGAATTTTAGAGGACTTTCAAATAAACGAAAAGTTAGTAAATGAATCACTTGAGGGAATTACTAACAGGATTAAAATCAGTAAAAAAATTATACTAGATTTAAATAAAACACCCAATAATAAAAGTGAAATTCTAAATGATTTTTTACATGCGTTAAGACAAAATGTATTTGTGCCAAGTAATATTACCTTCGAAGAATTAACGTCATCGGGTAATATAAAGTTTATAACAGATATCCAATTAAAAAACAGACTTATTGAATTCAATACTTTTTTGGAGAACACATTGGATTTACTTAAAGAAAATCGTAACGAACTCAATAAAAGAATGATTAATTTTGAGTCAGCAACGGAATTTGGAATGCAAGAATTTGACTATTTAGAGAATGAACTTGGAAAAGAAATTGTCCAATTATTACCAAGTATCGAGTGGACTAACAATAAAAATGACAAAACATTTCTAAAGTTCCAGGACAACCTTGTATTTCTAGTTGCAATGTATGTTAGAAAGAAACAACATCTATATAATCTTAAAGTGGAAATGGAAGAGCCAATAAGACTTTTAAAAAATAAAAAATGTGAATAACGAATGCCAAAAGCCATGTATAATTAATGGCTAGTCTTCGCCTACTTACGAAAATTGCTTGTGTTTGTTCGCTTCGCTCGTGACTCGCGTATTTCCTATTTTGTCTTTATTTGCTAAATTAGTTACTGAAGTACGCAAAAAAGCACATATAACACCATATCAAACATAACGACAAACTATTAACCAATGATAAAATTCTTTAGTAAAATTAGACAATACCTCTTAATGGAAAACAAAACTGGAAAGTATTTAAAGTATGCAATCGGAGAAATTGTACTTGTAGTTATTGGCATTTTGATTGCGCTACAAATCAATAACTGGAAAGAGCAACAAATAGAAAGCAAAAACGAACAGGCCATTCTAAAAAGGTTATCCAAAGAATTTACATCAAACCGTGAGCAGATTTTAGACAAAATTGACAGCAGAAAAGATATAATAAAAAAATGTGGTCGATTGTTGTCATTTTACAACGAACCAAAAGATGCAGATATTGACAGCATCCTCTTGTTTTTAGGAAGTATTGTTCCTACTACTTTTGACCCCATTCAAAACAACTTGGTCAGCTCTGGTAGAATCGAAATTTTAAAAAACGAAGAGTTAAAACAGTTGCTCATAAATTGGAGTACAGATGTTATTCAACTTCAAGAAGTGGAGCAAATGTTTCTAAGGTATTATGAAACAATCTTTATGTCCTACATTCACGAAATAGGCATACAACGTGATTTGGGATATACTTTCTGGCAAAAGGCATCGTCAAGCTTGTTAGAAGCTAAAAACATTAGCAATCCAATCCCTGGGAAATCAAAAATCAGTAACTATAATAAAAATATATTGCTTGAAGATTCAAAACTAGAAGGCATAATTGCATGGACAATGAATTTAAATACCTTTAACAACCAAGAGGGTACAACCTTGTTGAAAAGGATTGATTATATCCTTGAAGTTATAGAATCTGACATTAAAAAATAATGAAAGCACAACAAAGTGTATAAAAATGCTCAATTAAATGCTCAATCAACAGAACAGTGTGCGTTGGCTGTTATTCTCAAACTTTAATCCAGACGCCATTTTAAAAAACTAGTAAAAATATTATAAAAAGTGTGATTTTTATTTAAGGCTTGCGAATAATAAGGAAACTAACTTATTATAATATGGCAACTAGAAAAATTATCGGAATTGTATTTTCATTTATAGGTATTCTATTTAGCGTAATCTTCCTAATACACTCAGACATAAATATAAATTTAAAAGAATATTTTGATTTTTCTTTTAAAAGTTATTTTAGCTTATCCTATTTTAATCAAATTTTGCCTTTAATAATTTGCCTTATCCTGTTTTATGGTGGCATATTATTAATTATAAAACCTACAAAATCAAACCCTATTTTAGCTTTATTCGGATTTACAGTACTAGAGCAAATTGTGTTCAGTTGGTTTGGTATAATTTCTATTGATTTCTCAACTTATGTTATTGGTATATTTTTTTTCTGCACAATATTAGCATTATGGATTGCCTATTCAAACACTATTAATCAAAAACGTTTATCGCTAAAAGAAGGTGTTTTTAGTTTAATTCTCGGAACTATAATCAATGCTTTTTCTTATTATTTATAAATTTTTTCTAAAAAAGTGTGATTTTTTATCAAGTACTGCGAATAATATATAAAACAATCAAAATAATGAAAACAGTATTTTTAAGAAACATTTTATTAGCACTTTGTATAACAACAAATGCTATTGTAGCACAAACCGAATCAAAGCAGTTTGAGAAAACTCAAAATGAGATCATAAATCTTATTAATTTACCAAATCCAACGTTTAATCCAGATATCATTCAGAAACCGATGACATCAGAAGCAATTGCAGATTTAGGATTCGATCAGGTTTATAAAAACAGTCCTCAAAAGTTTACTACAAGAGATGGAAAACAACTATTTTCTTATGTATATAAAACTGAAAGTAATACAACAATTATTTTACTTCACGGAATTCTTTCTAGTTCTTATTTAATGAACAAAACAGCTGGATTATTAAAGGAAGCAACTAATAGTGAAGTAGTAGCTTTAGATTTTAGAGGACACGGTCAATCCGAAGGTACACCTGGCGATGTAGATTATATCAATCAATATGCAGATGATTTAGAAGATGTTATTTCGGAGATTAAAAAAGAAAAACCGAATCAAAAAATAATTCTTGCAGGACACTCAATGGGTGGCGGTATAATTTTACGATATGCTATGAAAGAGAACAAACCCAACATTGACGGCTATCTTTTATTTGCTCCTCATTTAGGTGTAAACTCTCCAACTGTAAAAACAACAAATTCAGTTGAAGAAGAGGCATTTATCAAACTACATATAAATAGAATTATTGGTTTAAAAATGATGAACGCTATTGGAGACACAACACACAATCATCTTCCGGTATTGTTTTTTAATCTACCTGAAACTATGCCAATTACCAAATATAGTTATCGTGCCAATGAAAGTATGTCTCCTTTAGATTATAAAAAAGGCCTAAACGCCATAGACAAACCATTACTCGTGGTAGTTGGAAGTGAAGATGAGGCTTTTGATGCCAATAAGTTCTCTTCAGCTGTTACAGAAAACAGCACTGGAGAAGTGTATATTGCTGAAAATGAAACTCATAACGGAATTCGTCACAACAAGAAAACGATGGAAATAATTTCAATTTGGATAAAAAATTATAAATTACAATAGTACAATCACTTACAAATGACGGCAAATAAAAAAGAACAATTCATAAAAACGATAGAAGACCAAAAAAAAATCATCTATAAAATTGTGAACTCTTATTGCCAAAATAAAGAAGATAGAAAAGATTTAGAACAAGAAATTATCATCCAGTTATGGAATTCGTTTGATAAGTATAATAGCGATTATAAATATTCAACTTGGATGTATCGAATTGCGCTAAACGTTGCAATCTCTTTTTATAGAAAAGAAAAAAAGTGGTCGATTAAAAATGATTTTTACAATGAAGAATCTATTTTCAAAATAGAAGATGATACTAACGAAGAACAAACAGAATTAAATTATCATTTAAAGTTATTACAAGAATTCATTCATAATTTAAACGAACTAAATAAAGCACTAATGTTATTGTATTTAGAAGAGAAAAGTTATGAGGAAATTTCAGAAATACTTGGTATTACTAAAACTAACGTCGCCACAAAAATTAGTAGAATTAAATTAAAATTAAAAAAAGAATTTCAAAACATATAGCATTATGGAAGCAGGAGAGTTAAAAAAAATATTAGCAGCTTACGATACGAAATTAGATGAAAAATTAAGTTTAAATCTAGCTTCTTTTAAGAGTATCAATTTAGATAAATCAGAAAAGAAAACACTCAGTATTCTTAAGTACAGAATTATAGAAATTGTAGTTTTTTCTTTATTAGCAGTGTTTATGGGAAATTATATTGCTAGTAATTGGACCCAAACACATTTGGCCATAAGTGGAATTATTGTTGGTGTTTTCACCTTAATTGCATTAGCGGGCAGTATAGGACAGGTTACTTTATTAAAACAAATTGACTTTGCAAAACCAATAGTTGACATAAGAAAAAAGATAGAATTAGTAAATACTCACGGATTGCTATTTGTTAAACTAATGTTGCTATCTACTCCAATATGGTGGGCTTATATAGTGGTTGGCAGTGATTACATGTTCAATATTGACCTTTATGCTCACATGGATGTCGATTTTGTGTTAAAATACCTTATGGTTAATTCCTTGTTAATTATTCCGTTAGTCTGGTTTTTAAATAAATTAACCTACAAAAACCTACATGTAAAATGGGTAAGAAAAACTATAGGATTTTTTATAGGGTCAAAAACGATGAAAGCTTTAGAGTTTTTAAATGATATTGAGAAGTTTGAAAATTAAATATTTTATTTAAAAAAAATATCTCACTCTCAAAATCGGCTTTAATAGTTGGAATTGGATTATTAATAATGACTTTAACGGTTCCACTTGCCGAATTTAAAATAATCCAAGATTTAGTAAATCCAAACATTTGCCAGCCCTGCTATGAATAAAATAATTATGGAGCACCTGATGTACTTCAGATGCTGGCTATCGAAAAACCATTACCAAAAGTTAATGAAGTCCTCATCAAGATACATACTACAACTGTAACTGCAAGTGATGTCCTGATTCGTAGAATGGACGAAGCACCACTTCTTAAATTTTACATCAAATCATATTTGGTGTTGGAAAGCCTAGAAATCAAATTATATAACTTTCTAAATATTATTTGTTCCTTTTTTTATAATTTTACAGTCCTTATTTCAACATCCATTTTTAAAGCCTTTTAGTTGTTTAAGTGCATAAATCATCAAAATCCATAGCAGTACTTCCATTTGTTAACATGAGTAACGATGTTAATAATGAATATTTTAGTGATGGTATTACTGAAGAAATTATTAATGCATTAACAAATATTAAAGAATTAAAGGTCATTGCAAGAACATCTTCGTTCGCGTTTAAAGGAAAACAGGTTGATATTAGAAAAGTAGGGACGCAGTTAAACGTTGCCACAATTCTAGAAGGAAGCGTAAGAAAAGCAATGAATAGGGTGCGTATTACAGCCCAATTAATTGATACCAGCGATGGCACCCACTATTGGTCTAAAAATTTTGATAGAGAATTAGACGATATTTTCAAACTTCAAGACGAAATAAGCCTTCTAATTGCTAATGAAGTACGTAATAACTTTGGGCATTTTGATATTCAAGAACATTTAGTAACAGAACAAACTAACAATATTGAAGCCTACGAATTGTTTTTAAAAGGACGTTATTATCAATTGCAATGGACTCCTGATGCGCTCCGAGATGCCATAAATTATTATAATAAAGCCATTGAAAAAGATAAAAACTATGCCAAAGCCTATTATGCCAATTTACAATGCTTTGGTTTGTTGGCAGCTTGGGGCTATATGCCATATCAAGAAGGAATAGAACAAGCAGAGAGAAATTTTCTTTTGGCTAAAGAGTTAGATACTCAATTACCAGAATACCCACTTTCTTTTGTGGGTAAAACCTTTTGGGGAGAATGGGATTTTAAATCCGCTTACAGTTATATTCAACAAGTATTAGCTATAAACCCTAATCATATAGATGGTTTGGAAGCCATGGCAGAATTATTTATAGCTCATGGTTTATTTAATCAGGCAGAAAACTATGCACGAAAACTGCTGGATGTGGATCCTTTATCAGCCAATAACCATTATACAATAGCTCATATTTATTATTATCAAAAAGATTTTAAAACGGCTTTAACACATGTTAATAGAGCCTTGAGAATACGACCAGATCTGGAACTTGCAAAGCATGTGCAGGTTTTGTGTCTTTTATGGTTGAATAAAAAAGTAGAATTTGAAAAAGCAACCAAAAACAATCCGTTACGCCATTTACAAGATGTTTTGTTTCAGGTTATTAACGAAAACAAACAAACCTTACCAAATACCTTAATAGAATCTTGGAAAGACGTAGATAAGGAGAAGTCTCAATTAGCTCCATATGAATTATTTATTCTTGCAAATACAGATTATAAAGCAGAGGCATTTAACTTGCTAAAAAAGTACATCGAACAACGCCGAGGACAAATTATTAATTATAGACAAGATCCTCTACTAGAACCATTAAAGCAATTTGAAGATTTTGAAAACTTGCATAATTCCAACTTCTCAATTGATGATATATCTGAGCTTAACGTAGAGAAGGCTAACAATAAACTAATTATTGATCCCACAGAACAGAAGGCACTTAAAGTGAAGTTAGTAGAATATATTGAAGAAGAAGTCCCTTATTTAGATTCTCAATTAAATTTAAAGTTTGTAGCAGATGCTTTAGAAATTCATCCCAATAAATTATCTTATTTAATAAACGAAGTTATGGGAGTAAACTTTAATGAGTTTATAAACCAATACCGACTTAAACACTTTAAATCTATTGCGTTAAAACCTGAGTTTAAACATATCACTATTTTAGGTTTAGCTTATGATAGTGGTTTTAATTCCAAAAGTGTTTTTAACACCTACTTCAAAAAAAGTGAAGGTACTACCCCTAGCAAATGGGTTCAGCTACATTCTAATTAAAACTCTTTAAACAAATTTCATTTGTGTTTTCAATTAATTCCGAACGTACGGAATTATAATCTCGAACGATTAGTATCTCTAATTACCTAAAATTTGCATTGTCAAATAAAATTATATCAATTAAAAGAATCAAAAAATGAAAACACGAATATTATTAGTAGTAGTTGTTATAACTTTTTCATTATTAAAAAGTTATTCTCAAACACGTTTTGTCAAAGTTAATGACACAATAAGACAATTCACATCTTATCAATCAACAAAAATTAAAGAAAATGAAAAAGCTCCATTATTATTAAATTTTCACGGCTCAGGTATGACGGCTTTAGAACATATGATGTATACTAAAACGAATCAAATAGCGGAAGAAAAAGGGTTTATAGTAGTCTATCCACAAGGCATTAACAACGAGTGGAACGTGGGATTTGGTCAAGATTATGACAATGGAACTAAAGACATAGAATTTATTAATGTTTTAATAGAGAAATTAATAAAAAATTATCCAATTGATAGCACTAAAATATATGCCACAGGATTATCTAGAGGAGGCTTTTTTGTTCAAAGATTAGCAACAGAATTGCCAAATAAAATAAAAGGGTTTGTATCAGTGGGAGCTCCAATGCCAAATGAGGTTAAAGAGCGAATAATTACAAACAAACCTGTAAAAGCCATGTATGTACATGGTACTGCTGACGAAATCGTAAAACTGGATGGAAAAGAAGGCGCTTACCTTTCTGTTGAAGAGAGCATAAGCTACTGGAAAACAAGAAACAATATAAAAGAAATCTCTAAAACAAAAACAGTAGACAATATAGATGATGGAACATCTGTAACCATAATCAACTATGGATCTGTTGCCCAATTACACATTGAAAATGGAGGACATACATGGCCTAGTGCAGACCCTTTTAATGTGGGATTTCCGTTAGGAAAAACAACTCAAGATATAGACTTCAATACTCTATTATACCAATTTTTATTTCATTCAATCAATTAAAAAAACAGTTATGACAACCATAAGTAAGTATGTAGTAATATTATTAATATCCTTAGTAACCCTTTTAATTTCATGCTCAAGTAATGATGATATCAATTCATCAGCCACAAACTACACAAGCGTTGAAAATGTATTAACCAATATTGACTTTCAGGGCTATGCCATTGTAACCAAAAATGGAAATGATTTAGTGCGCCAAGGTTTTGGATTGGCAAATGAAGCTACAACAATGCCTCAAGAGTACGAACTTGCTTATCGCATTGGTTCAGTAACTAAAACTTTAACAGCTGCAGCTATTGTAAAATTAAAGCGTGATGGTTTAATAGCCAGCTTTAATCAAACATTAGATGAATTTGATGCTGAATTTCCAAACGGAAATCAAATAACCATTGCACACTTGTTATCACATCAATCAGGTATTCCAGAGTATCAATTTGTAGTTGAAAATGCCTATGAAGAAGGAGAAGTTTTAGATGAAGATGATATTTATGATGTGATCATAGACTTGATTACTGAAGACGGACTCAATTTTACGCCAGGATCAAACAAACAATATTGTAACTCCAACTATCTTATTGCTGCTTTATTGGTTCAAGAATTATCTCAAATGCCTTACCACGAGTATGTTCAGCAGAACATTTTTGAACCACTAGCAATGACTAATTCTTATAAAGGCACAAATATAATAGATGAAAATACACATGCCCAAGGCTATTTAAACGGACATCCAAATAGTACATATCCTATGTCCATTCCTTTTGGTGCAGGCGACTTTAGCAGTAGCCCAAAAGATATGGAAACGTGGACCAATGCTGTAAAAACGAATTGGTTTACGGAAGCTGAACAAGCTGAAATATTTGCTCAAAATGTACCAAGTGGATACGTTGATTTTGGTTTGGGCTGGTTCACTACACAAGAGAGTAACACGACCATGTATTGGCATGGTGGCGACATTAACGGCTATTGGAGTATGATTGGTTTTATACCAGAATATGATGCAACAATTGTACTGTTAAGCAACAAGCAAGACGATACAGGGGCACAACGCAACACCTTTATTCAACAGGTTTTAGCAAATGAGTTTAATTAAAAATAGTCTAAAAACTTTTTAATAATGAAACGTCACAACATATTATTAGCAGGAGCTACAGGTTATTTAGGTGGTTATTTGTTGCAAGCATTAATCAAAGAGAAACACTACGTTCGCACTGTTGTGCGTAATCCTAGAAAGCTACAAAAATCCCATAAGAGCCATTTAGATATAAAACAAGCCGAAGTCACAAAACCTGAAACCCTTCAAGGACTTTGTAAAGATATAGATACAGTTATTTCAACAGTTGGTATTACTAGACAAAAAGATGGACTCACTTATATGGATGTAGATTATCAAGCCAATATAAATCTACTTAACGAAGCCAAGCGTTCAGGAGTAAAACGGTTTATTTATGTGTCTGCCATAAATGGCGATAAATATAGACATCTTAAAATATTTGAAGCCAAAGAAAAATTTGTGGATGCTTTAAAATCCTCTGGATTAGAATATACTATAGTAAGACCCAACGGTTTTTTCTCAGACATGAAAGACTTTCTGCAAATGGCAAAATCGGGACGCGTTTATTTATTTGGGTCAGGGGAACAAAAATTCAATCCCATTCATGGTGAGGATTTGGCAACATTTATTGTTGCATTGCTTAACAAAGAATCGCGTGAGGAAACCATAGGTGGTCCAGACGTTTTAAGCTTAAACAATGTAAGTAAGCTAGCCTTAGATGCTTTGGACAAACCTATTAAAATAACCCATTTACCAGATTGGGTACGAATATTCACTCTTTGGAGTTTAAGAACATTCACAAGTGTAAAAACCTATGGATCCATAGAGTTTTTCTTAACCTTAATGGCTGAGGATAATATAGCTCCAACACATGGTACTCATAAGCTCAAGGATTTTTTTATACAAGAATCCAATAATGTATAAATCTTAAATTCTACGTCTTTGTATAAGTTCTAATTTATAATTCAGAACGATTCGTTTCAAGATATATCCCAACTTTGCAACATCAAATTAAAAAACAATTAAAATACAATCAAAAAACGAACAATTATGAAAACAATCAAAAAACAAATGAAGTTAAAAATGGCAGCTAGTGTTGCTTTTTTATTAATGTCAGCAATGTCATTTGCACAGACCGATTCTACTAACGAAACCACCTATCAGCGTGATGGTTTTATCTTTGAGATTGGTCTTGGTGGTGGCGTTATTAGCCTTGAAGATAGCGAAGGCATTCAAACCTTTGATAAATCACAAGGTGCTTTTAGTTTTCCTGAATTAAAATTTGGTTTTATGCTGAATGATAAGTTGGCTATAACAGCTTCCATGCCAGGAAACATTTATGAATTTCAAGACAACGACAGGCATTTTGGTAGTTTTATTCCATCTGTACAGTATTGGGTTAAAGACCGTTGGTGGATTCATGGAGGTATTGGTTTAGCCATAGATGGTCCTGCTTTATACGATATTAATGACGATAACGACGATTGGAACTTTGGTTGCGCAGTTATGGCTAGTACAGGTTACGAAATCTATAAAAAGAAGAATTTCGCACTCAACCTACAATCAAAAATCGTTCTAGGGAGAGCGTTTCTGGAAGGTGATGCTCATAGAGATGCTGTCTTATTTAATGTAGGGTTAGGATTTAACTGGTTGTAATAACAGGTACACATGCCATCTTTTTTTATCAATAAAGAGTCCAAAAAAGCAATTATAGATTTATACTATAAAAAACTTCAGAGTTTAAATCTAAACTTCGAATTCTTAACTGTTGAAACAAGTTTTGGAGATACAAATATTATTGCAACAGGAAATATAAATAATCCGCCTTTAATTTTGGTGCACAGTAAAAATAGCTGTGCACCAATTGCAATAGAAAAATTAAAAGAACTTGAGGAAAAGTTTAGAATTTACGCTATTGATGTCTTAGGACAGCCCAATTTGAGTGCTGAAGTCAGACTTAACCCAAAAACAGATGATTATGGAAAATGGATGTATGAGATTTTATCGCGACTTCAAATATATAAGGCCTATTTTGTGGGAATATCACTAGGTGGTTTTATTGGTCTAAAATCATTAATCTACAATCAAAATAGAATATTTCAAGCTTTTTTAATTCATCCAGCTGGCATTGTAAACGGTAATCGGTTTGAAGTTTTTGTTAAAGCATATCTGCCATCTACATCGTTTAAAATTCGAAAAAAAACAATCTGTCTTAAGCAATTCATGAAAAACACATACACCAATGAAGATGCTTTTACTTTAAAGTTTTTATCAAAACTTTTTTTAACTTATAGAACAAAATCGATATCAATACCCTTAATGACAATACAAGAAACTCAAATAATAACCATACCATTAAACATTATTACAGCAAAAAATGATTATTTATTTCCAGGTGAAAAGCTTTTGAATCGTGCCCAAAAACTTTTTCCATCATTAAAAAAAACTATTTTGTTGGAAAACTCTAAACATGTTCCCAGTAAAGACGATTACGACAGAATAAAAGAACTGATTTTAGAAACACTAATAACATCCAAAAAATAACCATATGAAAAAGATAATTCCTTTTAGTTTGGCACTTTTTGTTTCATTTTTATGCTTTGGTCAACAATCTATGAATGATGAATTTAAGCAACTATTTAAAGCTGAACTGGAAAAAGAGACGGTTAATAATGCATTTTTACACGTATATTCAAAGTCGAAAGCCATTGATGTTCTACTAGCTGAAGGCGTATTTAGCACAGGAGATTCAGTAACTATTGATACTCCTTTTTATGTGGCAAGCATCGGGAAAACATTTACAGCAACAGCTATAGGCTTGTTGAAAGATAACAAACAATTGGCGTTTGAAGATGCCATAAGTAACTACTTGTCTGAAGACATTTTAAAGGAGCTACATGTTTTAGAAGGAGTAGATTATTCCAATGAGATTACCATAGCTCAGTTGTTACAGCATACCTCAGGATTGTCAGACTATTTTGAAGATAAAACTGTTAATGGCACTCCAAATATGATGGAACAACTCTTTAATGATCCAACAAAGATTTGGACACCCTTGGAACTGATTCAATTTTATAAAAAGAATATGAAGCCCTTATTTGCTCCAGGCACTAGTTATCATTATACTGATACTGAATATGTGTTATTAGGATTGATTATTGAGCGTGTAAGCGGTTTAAAACTTCATGAATTTTTTAAACAGTATATTTTTCAACCACTAAACATGAATCATACGTACATGAACTTAAGATCAAATCCCATTCAGGAAACGGCAAAAATGGCTGAGATATATGCAGGTGCATACAACATCTCTAGCTTTAATAGCTTAACTGCTGATTGGGCTGGAGGAGGTTTGGTTTCTACCACACAAGATTTAATAAGGTTTCAAGATGCTTTATTTCATGGCGAGTTGGTTAATAATGACACGTTACAAACCATGCAACAATGGACTCCAGAAACTCAAGGTATGTACTATGGTTTTGGACTTAGGAAAATAGTATTTAACGAACTTCATCCAAGTTTGACTAAACTTGAAGTTATTGGTCATTCAGGTAGTACAGGCTCTTATTTATTTTACTGTCCAAGTTTGGATACATATGTGTCGGGAACATTAAATCAAACTGATGAAGTAAGACAGACCATCCTTTTGTTATGCAACATTATGTCACTTATTTCTGAAAAACAATAAAAATAATTTGAATGAAAACAATTTTAAAATTCAAGGTGGCATTACTTTTTACTTTATTAGTTGCCTCATTTGGTTATACTCAAAACGGAAACAAAATAGATTGGACTACGGATTTGGAAGTTTATAAATCACAGTTAGAAAGCAAACACATCGATTTATACCATTCCATAAATAAGCAAACATTTGATAAGGAATTATCACGCATAAAAGTGCTGTCAGATTCGGCAAGTGATTTCGAGGTTGTTTTAGAGTTGATGGAACTCACTAGACGCATTGGAGATGGTCATACGGCAGTATCATTACGTCATTTAGATACACATACTTTTCCATTTGAAGTCAAGTTTATAGAAAATGAATGGCGAGTCGTAAAAATAAGTCATGAGCATAAAAATTTATTAAAGGCGTCGTTGGTAGCTATTGATGGTGTTCCTATTGATGAGGTAGCAGCAAAAGTTTCAGAAGTGGCACAATTTGTTGAAAATAAACATTCGGAAGTTGTTAGAACAGGAAGTTATTTAACCATAAGCGAATTATTGCACACCTTACAAATAACTAAAAATACGAACTCAGCTGAATTTACATTTGTAGACTTAGATAATAATAAAATCAAAGTGACGCTTGAAGCATTAGATAAAGTTGCAGCAGAAAAGACAGCAAATTTTGTTGCTTTATCCATTAGTGTTCCCGAAATAACAAAACCAAACAGCCCTATGTTCGATTATTTATGGTATGCGCCTATAAAAAACACAAAGGCTGTTTATATTCAATTTAATAGTTATCCAACTTTTGAAAACATGCAGATTTTTGGAGAAGAATTGGTAGGCTATATTACTGAAAATGAAATTAAACAGTTGGTAATAGATATGCGTAACAATAGAGGAGGCGATTTGTATGTAGGCGTGGTTCTAGCCTATGCGCTTAATTTGGCTGATACTATAGACTGGAAGCAAAGTGTATATGTAATGACTGATGCAGTTACATTTTCGGCAGCCACAAGTAATTCTGCACTTTTTAAACAATTATTGAATGCTAAAATTGTTGGGCAGCCAACTGGATCCAATCCAACAGGCTATCAAGATATGGATCAGTTTGAGTTACCCAATTCCAAATTGGTCATTACCTATTCTAAAAGAAGGTTTGAATTATCTGAAACAGTAACACAAGGTATTCAACCAGATGAGTTTTTGAATTATAATTGGAATGATTTCTCACAAGGAAACGATAACATGCTTCAATGGGTCATTAAAGATATGAAACATTAAATCAGACACAGATGAAAACTCCGGATGCAAGAACAGCTTTTCGCTTAAAGATTATAACAAACTTTATTTTTTACATTTGTTACTAGCAAAGAAAGAGTTTGATCGATAAAAAATCCATAGCAGTACTTCCATTTGTCAATATGAGCAGCGATATTAACAACGAATATTTCTGCGATGGATTAACAGAAGAAATCATTAACGCTTTAGCGGAAATCAAACAACTTTCTGTTATTTCCCGTACCTCTTCATTTTATTTTAAAAACAAAAAAGTTACAACTAAAGAAATAAGAGAGAATTTAAAGATTGCTACCTTTATTGAAGGCAGATTATATGTCTTTTTTTAGAGTTTTTATTAAAATGCTAACTTAAGCCGTGTATAATTCATTGCTAGTGCAAGCTTGCTTACTAAAATCCTCGTGGATTTTCATCTGGTCCATTTTCTTTTTCTATATAATGTTATTTATTACAAATTAAAGAAACACGTTGTAAAACATTAGTACACTAATTTAATCTCGAAATTAAAACTTGATAGAGACGAATAATAAAAAATTAGAGCAATTTAATAACATTCCCTTTATAAGTTTGACCTATCGGAATTTTATGTTCATTTATTAGAATTTGATTACCTTCAATAAATTTTATTTTATCAATGGCAACAATGAATGATTTGTGAACACGTAGAAAATTTGAAGCATCTAAAGTATTTTCGTAAAGTGATATTTTTTGATGACTAACAATCATTTCACTCTTTAAGAAAAGCTTGGTATAGTTTCCATATGCTTCAATAAAAAGTATATCATTTAAATTAATTTGATGGTGCTTTTTGTCGCCTTTTACAAATAAACGAGTAGGTTTTGAAATATTAGAAACTTCTTTAACCAGCGTTTTTGTGGTTTTAACTTCTGAAACTTTATTTATAGCTTTAACCAATCGATCAAAACTGAATGGTTTTAAAATATAGTCAACGACATTTAGATCAAAACCTTCTAAAGCATGTTCTTTATAAGCTGTTGTTATTATAGTTTTAGGAGGATTCGTTAATGTTCTTAAAAAATCTAAACCTTTTAATTTAGGCATATTGATATCTAAAAAAATAAAATCTACAATGTTGTCATTCAAATATTGCATTGCTTCCATTGCATTATAACAATTGCTTTCTAATTGCACATGTGGTAGCATACTACAAAACTCTTCAATAATTTCATGAGCAAGAGGCTCATCATCAATTATAATATATTTAAGCATGTTTAGAAATTTTTAAAATAGCTTTATAGACGGTATCAACTTCATCTATAACTAAATCGTGTTTTTGATTATACAATAAAGATAATCTTCTTTTAAGATTTTCTAATCCTATTCCATTTGTTTTATCTATTTCCTTTGTGTCAAAATTATTTTCTATTTTGAAATAAATAAAGTCTGCGTCATTATACAAATTAATATGAATAAAAGCATTTTCTGAAAGCGTTTCAACACCATGTTTAAAAGCATTTTCTAGAAGAATTATATACAACAATGGAGCTACTTTTAAATCAATATCTACATTGCTATAATTAAATGTTATATCAACAGATTTTTTATAACGTATTTTGTGCAATTCAATATAATTAATTAAATATTCAATTTCATCTAGGATTTTTACTGTTTCTTTTTCCCCTTCATAAATGGTATAACGCATCATATCAGATAGTTTTAAAATAACTTCTGGTGCTTGCTTTGAATTTTTAACTGTAAGGGCGTAAAGATTATTCAATGTATTAAAGAAAAAATGCGGATTTATTTGTGATCTCAATAAAGATATTTCTGTTTTAGTTTTTTCAGTTTTTAAATTTTGAATCCATTTCCACTGTTCAAAAAGCCAAACAAGAAAAAAGATTGGAATTGGTAAAAAGAACAAATAGAATGGAAAATCTTCTTTAATTTTTAGATACGCATCTAAATCTCCCGAAAAGAGTCTTAAATAAACGAAGTAAAGAAATAATGGCACATAAATAAGTGTAATTAACTTCCAATATTTTTTGATAAATTCTGGAATTAATACATAAGCTACTCCAAACCAAAATCCCATTAAAAGAATAAATGTAATTGGGTTATCTGGCAATTTCATAAAACTGTCTATTGCTAATGCAATAAAAAATAAACCAATTAACACAAGAACTTTTAATACTGTACTTTTTTTTCTTTTTAAGTAGTTGAATTTATGAAAAGGCAGTGCTATTAAAACTCCCCAAAAGATAGCATATAAAACAATCTCGTAGGTCCTTTCTTCAGGAAGAATAATCACACCAAAACAATCTAATAAGTAGAATATTGGAACTATAACAATTAACCCAATAATAAAAGCTTGGTATTTTTTTAAAAACTTTATCATATCTCAAAAGTAAGTATGATATGGTATTTTAACAAGAAAATGGACACACACTACTAAATTTAATACCAACACCTCTTTTTTTTAGTCAAACTCATTTAATATCAAAAGATATTATGTATAGCATGATAAAAATAGGCTTTATCATATTAATTAGTAATCACTTTTTAATCATTTTATGTTTGTTTCAAATTAGTAATTAAAGGCATACATCAATCAAAAATCTAACAGTTATGAATGTATTACAAATAAAAAATTTATGTAAAACGTATCCTAATGGAGTTAAAGCATTAAATGAAATCAATTTAGAGATTACCAACGGAATGTTTGGTTTATTAGGAGCAAATGGTGCAGGAAAATCTTCTTTAATGCGAACCATTGCATCTTTACAAGAACCTACTTCTGGAAGTATCACATTTAATAATTCAGATATTGTTAAAGATCCTGAATATATAAGACAAAACTTAGGTTACTTACCTCAAGAATTTGGGGTATATCCAAAAATTTCAGCCGAAAAATTACTGAATCATTTAGCTGTTTTAAAAGGATTATTAGACAAAAAAGAACGCAAAGAGCAAGTTACTGCATTATTACAACAAGTGAATCTATACCAACATAGAAAAAAATCTGTCTATACTTTTTCTGGGGGGATGCGCCAAAGATTTGGAATTGCGCAAGCGTTGTTAGCAAATCCACAAGTTATAATTGTTGATGAACCTACTGCTGGTTTAGATCCAGAAGAAAGTAATCGTTTTTTGAACCTACTTAGCGAAATAGGCGAAAATGTTATCGTTATCTTATCTACTCATATTGTTGAGGATGTAAGAAACCTATGTCCAAAAATGGCAATTCTTTCTAACGGAAAAATTATTTCAGAAGGAAATCCTACAGAATTAGTAGCAAGTATTGAAGGAAAAATTTGGTCTAAAATAATTCTTAAAAATGATATTGAAACTTACAAAAAACTATTCAATGTAATATCCACAAAATTAGTTGCAGGTAAGACACAAATTAGAGTATTGGCAGATTCGAAACCAGAAGAAGGTTTTAGTTTAATCACACCAAATTTAGAAGATTACTATTTCACTACACTTGTTAATGACCAAACAAATAAGCTATAAGTTATGTTTAAGCAATTATTAAATTTTGAGGTTTTTTATCAACTAAAACAACGTGCTTTTCCATTATTTGCACTATTGTTTTTAGCATCAGGAGTATTTGTTGGACAACAAGGTTTCGCACAAAAAGGCGTTAATTTCAATGCTGTTTATCAAGTTTATTTTCATACAAGTTTATTTACTATAGGTAGTGTCTTTATAGTTATGTTTTTTGCCATTAGTGCTATAATAAGAGACAAACAATACAATATGGAAGGGCTTATTTATAGTTCATCTTTAAAAAAAGCAAATTACTTTTGGAGTCGATTTTTAGGGACATTTGTTTTTAGCGCATTAGCATTTTCTCCATTTATAATTGGATATGTTTTTGGTAATTATTTTTCAGATTTAGATCCAGAACGTATTGCAAGCTTTCAATTAATAACCTATTTACAACCTTGGTTATATATAGTTTTACCAAATATTTTTATTTGTTCTTCAATTGTATTCTCTGTAAGTACCCTTTCAAAGAATAGTACAGCAACCTATGTAAGCGCTGTCTTTGTTTATATGCTTTACTTTATAAGTTCTATTTTTTTAAATTCGCCATTAATGGCACAGGCTACTCCAGCTTCACCAGAAAGCATGGCTATTGCTGCAATTGCAGACCCATTTGGCATTGCTGCATTTTTAGAGCAAACACAGTATTGGACAGCTTTTCAGAAAAATACACAGCTAATTTCTTTTTCGGGTTTATTTTTAGCGAACAGACTTATTTGGATACTGTTTTCTATTGGAATTCTGTTCACGACATATAAATTATTCTCATTTAGAAAAATCTCTAAAAAAGTAAAGAAACAGCCAAAAGAGAAAAAGGAAAACATTCAATTAGTAACATATCTGCCAAAAATGGCTCAACATAATTTTAAGGCACAAAGAATGGCTTTCATTTCTCTTTTAAAATTAGAATTGAAAAGTGTTTTTAAAAGTCTTCCTTTTATAGCTGTTTTGCTAATGTGGTTGGGTATTGTCTTTTCAGAATTATATGCAACTGTAATTAGTGGTGAAGCTTATGGTGTAAGTGTATACCCTTTTACAAATCAACTGATTGATTTAATTGTAGACCCACTAACAATTTTTAGTTTAATTCTAATCATTTATTATAGTGCAGAAATTGTTTGGAAGGAACGTAGCATTAACTTTAATAACATTGTGGATGCAACACCAGTAAAGAATTGGGTGTTTTTTACATCTAAATTTTTCGCACTAATAACTTTGCCATTACTATTAATTACTTCTGGTATTTTGATATGCGTCATTTTTCAAATTAGTTTAAATTATACAAATTTCGAATTTAATTTATATGCATTCATATACTATCATTATGGTGTACAATTAGTTGTATTTTCTATGATTGCTTTATTTGTAAACAGCCTAGTAAAAAACAAGTATTTTGGTATGGGGATTTTTGGTTTAATTGTGTTGTTAAGCTTAAAATCTGGAACACTCGGATTAGAACATCCATTAACAAGTCTTGGGTTTATGCCTAGAACTAAATACAATAATATGGATGGATTTAATGGTGCTTCAAACCTATTTAATCATCTTTCTGTATACTGGTTAGCCTTTGGTTTATTATTAACTTTCATTTCGTTTAAAATTTGGAATAGAGGAGTCGTAACCAATATAGCTTCTAAATTAAAACAACTAAAAAATGATTGGACAACTATTCAAAAAACAACTTGTATACTCTCTTTGTTGCTATTTATTGGAGCTGGCGGTTTGGTTTTTTATAATACAAATATGTTATCTGATTACAAGACAAAAAATGATCAATTAGACTATAGTGAAAACTATGAACGAAAATTTAAGAAATATGAAAGTTTAGAACGACCAATTCGCATAATAGTAAAAAATGAAGTAGCTATTTATCCAAAAGAGAGAAGATATACTGTAAAAGCAAACCAAACATTAAAAAACAGCAGCGAACAAGAACTTTCAGAAATTTTTATAACAGAACGAATTCCATTAGAAAATGTCAAGATAGAAAACGCTCACTTAGTTAATCATGATAAAATATATGGAACGTATTTGTTTCTGTTTGATAAACCATTGCAACCCAATGATTCTGTAAAGCTCAAGTATGAAATTAAAAAAGAGTTGAAAGGTTATGACGAAGACAATTCTATTGTAGAAAATGGCACTTATATTAATAAATTCAACAACTTTGAACCAATTCTAGGATACAGTTCTGGGTTAGAAATCACAAACAAGATAGAGCGTCAAAAAAGAAATTTACCAAAACGTTTAGAAGAAGATAATTCTGATGCTCATATGGTATTAGAAGACTTTAATTTTGAAAAAATAAAATTCGAAACCATTATTTCAACTGATAATGACCAAACAGCAATAAGCTCTGGACGTTTAATTAGGGAATGGTCAGAAGATAACAGAAACTATTTTCATTATAAATCAACCAATAAAATTATGCCTGCAGTTGGTTATTTTTCTGCAAAATATAAAATACAGAAAACCAACTATAAAGGAGTTACTATAGAACTATATTATGATGAATCTCATGAGTTTAATATTAATAATATTGAAAATAGCATAAAACAAACATTAGATTATTGTCAAGAAAACTTTGGACCATACTATTTTGATCATGTAAGAATAGCTGAAGTTCCTTCACATTGGCCATTTGGGGGCTTTGCACATCCTGGAGTTATAAGTATGGTTGAGGACAGACTATATTTAATTGATGTAAGTAATAAAGAAACTTTTGATTTGGTTGCAAAACGAACCATCCATGAAGTAGCACATCAATGGTGGGGGCATACTCTATCTGCCAAACCAGTTGCTGGAGGCTCTATTTTCGTCGAAGGATTTGCTAAATACACAGAGGCTGTTGTTATGGAAAAAATGTATGGAAAAGGCGCTTTATATACCTTGAGTGAAGATGTTAGAGCTAGATATTTTACTGGAAGAGCTTTTGATGGAGATATAGAACCCCCTGTTTATAAGGTGGATAATCAAAGTTATATTTCCTACGGAAAGGCACTTACAGTAATGTTAGCCCTAAGAGATTTAATTGGCGAAAAGAAAGTAAATAAAGTAATAAGAACAATCACAGATAGGAATCGTAATACTAATAAGTTAAGCGTTACTACAATTGAATTATTAGATGAAATATATAAAGTAACACCAACAGAGTATCTTATTTTAATTGATGATTGGTTTAAAAAAGTAATTACTTATGATATAGGCATTAAAAATTACTCTTATAAAGTTTTAGCGAATGGAAATTATCAAGTTTCTATACAAGTAAAAGCAAATCGTTATATAACAATGGATAGTGGAGAAACAAATAAGATCTCTATAAATGAACCAATTAAAATAGGGGTTTTCACAAAACACCCTTCGAAGGTAAAAGACGATAATTCTATTTTATATTATAATTCTTCAAACATTGATAAAGAATTTACAGAAATTAAGATTATTGTAAACAAAAAACCTAGCTATGTTTCAATAGATCCTTATGGAACAAGATCAGACAATAATTTGGTTGATAATACAAGGAAGTTACAAAAGTAAAAAATGACAGCTATTATTTATCCCGAAATAACGTTATATAACAACGTGCAAACGCAATAACTACTTAATTCCCTCTCGGAAATTAAAAAACCCTTATTTATAAGGGTTTTCAGTTAAAAAGGCAACAATAAGGCAACAAATATTTGATTATAAGAGCTAATCAAAGGAAAGAAATAATAGATAGAATTAGGAACTTATTTAATGATAAAAATAAAACCGTTCTTGTTGAACGGTTTTATTATTTAAACATCAACCGTTAATTAGCTGTTCCAGAGCCTAAATAAACGCTGTTTGACACAACACTACCATCAGCAGTAGTAAATGCCATAAAAAGCTCAACAGTATCTCCTGCGTATGTACTTGGAATTGTAATGATTTGTGATCCTACAGTTCTATCAGCACCATCAAGAATATACATTGATTCTTTTTTACTTGGATTGTAAACTAACACCATTGCTTTATCGGTTGCATTTGCATTACCTTCAGCAGAGTTATCATCCCAAGTAAACTCAACTTGTCCAGCAGTTGCTAAATCTGTTGCAGGGTTTAATGCTCCTGATAAGTTACCTCTACTTAATAAAGCTAAAGCATAATCTACAGTAAAGTTTGGTGCAGCTCCTGTAATAGCATTATTCAATACATAAGACATTGCAGCATTAAACTCTGTTTTTTGCACCGCATAAGACTTATATCCCTTTTGGATAAAGCCTAAATTCGGTTGAAGATACTCCAAAGTAACCGTAAACTTGTTTCTTTGGTTAACTTGCCCCTCTGTACGTGGATTTGCCACGCTTGAGGGTTTGATTCTCAAATAGTCAATACCTTTCCAAGAAGCACCGACTACGTTTCCTACTTTTCCTGATACACCGCCCAGGATTCCTTGTGAAATTACACCCATAACATATAAAATTTAAAATTATTACTTATTCGAAGTTGGTACGGACTTGGTATGGTCTTTTACCAACACAGGTAATATATGGCAAATACTATGCTAATAGATTGATTAGGTTTTTGTTGCCCTTTGTTGCCCGATTTTGCTTTTTAGAAAATAAACTTTGAATATATGACACCTTTAAATGTTCCATTTTTAAAATGACTTTTTGCAATTCTGCTTCTTTTTTGCTAATTGCTGACACTATGTTAATATGCTTTTGTAATTCTTCAAATTCAATTAGCATAGAATTGTAACCATCTTTAAGCGTGTTTCTGCAATCATTTACAGAAATGAATGGAATAACACTACCTTTTAGATGATACGCATAGAAACCACCTATTTGTAGCATCATTGATAAATGATAAAGGGTGTTTTTTTCTTCTTCTGTTGGTACAGTTACCACAAAGCAATTAGGACAGGGATTTATTAAAGGCTTTCCGCTGTTTTGCCCTTTGTTCAGGATAAAAAAATGAGGTTGCGAGTAGATTCTTCCTATTTGGTGTGTTTTTAGTTCAAAAGTTGACATAGCTATCCAATTTAAAATTGCTTCGCTACGCTTCGCACCATTAATTTTTTAAAAGAAAAACAATAAAAAAAGAAAGCCGTATGTTCTTGTGGCGTGGATAAGGCTGTCAAGGTTTTTGGAAAAAATACTACCCTCTTTTTTAAATAATATTGGGGTGGAGATTTTTTTCAAAACCCGTAGGGCGTGACCTTTATAGCCTTGCGCGTTGGCTGTGGTAGCCACATATATTTGCTACCTTTTTTTATTTATTTTTTGTTGTTCTAAAACATCTAATATGTCTTGTTTTTTGTAAAAAATTCTGTTGCCCATACGAATTGGATTTAAAATGCCGAGTTTATTCCAGGAATGTATTGTTACCAAACTTATCTTTAAATAATCAGATACTTCTTGTCTTGTTAGTAATTCATCATTTTTTGATTTTGATAGTTCTTTAAGGTAATCTTCAATTTTAAACAATAATTTATCTGCTACCTTTTCCGCTAATTCATCAACTGTGACTTCTGTAATTTGGATTGTTTTTGTAATCATATTGAAATGTATTTAATTTATTGAACAACACTTTTTGGGGCATAAACACTTAAAAAAATAGGTTATAACCAATTTGAGCGTTGGATGAAGCGTTTGTATGGGTAGCGTTTTAAATAGTTGTTTGATAAAACAGCATTTAAACAAGCTACTTATACAGGACTTTTAGACAATAGCTTTTTGTTTTTTTGAGGCACGATAAAAAGCAATATGCTATGGCGTATTACTGCGTATTATGAACCTATTTTTTTAAAACCGCTGACTTGGGTGGTGGGGAAAAGTGGACTATGATATTTGTTAACGAAATGAAACAAACAAAGACTTGAGGTAAGGAATACTTGGACTTAACGATTGTTTTGTGCAGTTTGAATGAGATAACGAATATTATTATCAATTAACGTAACCCTTAAATTATACAGATGTATAATGTTAGTTCAAAATGTGGTTAAATATACGGAATTGAGCGTTGGAATAGCGGATATTTTACATAATACCAGTTATAGCTACAAAATGCATTTACACTGCGATAGCAAACCTTTGAAAAGTGCCGTTTGCTACTATAACTTGTATTATGTAAACATAGCTTGGGGTAGTTTTTGGTGTGAGCGTTGGCAACAGCTCTTTGCTTTTTTGTTGTACCATTTAAAAACAATAGTAGATTAAATAAAATAAGCAATGTGCTGTGTGTGGGTTGGCAACCAAAAACTACAAACGCATTGGATAGCGGAACAAAATAAAAGACAGAGGATTTTGAGGTACGAAAAAACTGGGTTTTGGGTTGTGGGGAATAAAAAAGAGCCTTCCGAAAAAGACTCTTTCATTATTGCTTAATGGTCGTGATTTGAATGGTCATCACTTTCTTCTTCACCAGATTGATTCATCATCATTTCGTGGTCGTATTTACAACAACCTGGTAAACCATCATATGCTTCTTCATCACCTGCTACTTTTTCGGTATCATATCCTGAAGCTGCGATTGCTTTATGGATTGCCATTGCATCGGTTTTTGTATCATCAAAAGACACATCAATCTTCTTTTTATCGACATCCCAATTAGCACTTGCTACACCTTCAACACCGTTAGCTGCTTTTTCGATTGTGCTTTTACACATTCCGCAATTTCCTCTTACACCAAAAGACAGGTCTGTGATTGCCATATCTTTTGACATTTCAGTAGTTGTGGTTTCTGTTTCTTTTTTGGTTTCGTTTTTACAACTTGTTAAACCTAATGCTGCTATTACAGCTACACTTAAAATTACTTTTTTACTCACGTCGATTACATTTTTGTTTTTGTGTTCGTGATTTTTCTTTGAAAAATTCATTGTTTAAAATTTAATTGTTATTACTTGATTTATTATTCTATTACTTGTTTTACTTCACCACAGGTTAGCATTGCTTCGCCAAAATATGGATTGATTACTTTTTCTTCTTTGCTTAACCAATAAGCACCATTATTGTTATCTGCCATTGGACAAAATTCTACATAGACCTTTTCATTGATACCAAATAGTTGTACAGCATTGATTAGATGTGATGATAAATGTTTAAAATGGTCTCTTTGTGATTTTATATCGGACGTTTCAGAAATTGAAGTTGCAGAAGATTTTATTTCGCCTTCTAATGACATCCAATGGTTATGCGCCTTATTATCTGACAACAATTTCATATCTACTTTGTTCAATTTATTTAATAAAGTTGTTGCGTTTGCTGAAGTACTTATTGAATCTTCTTTTACTAAAGCATCTTTTAAATTGATATACGCATTGTAAACACTATTTAACTGTTGTTGAAATTTCTCTGATACTTCCAAACGCTCATTCATATTAGTGTGGTCACTTTCTTTGTTAGATGCATTGTTATCCATACCTAAATGACCTTCGTGTCCAGTCATTACTTTACCACCATCTTTATTCATCATAGACTTTTTGCCTTGTAATTGTGCTGCTGCATCAACCGTAAATGTTCCGTTAGTCACTATTTCATTTCCAACAAATAAACCTTCTACAACTTCATATTCATTACCAATTTGATTGCCTAATTTAATTTCACGCATTTCAAAAATAGGTTGGTCTGGATTTGTTTTAAGGTACACCACAGAACGTTCACCTGTCCATAATACAGAAGATGCAGGAATTGATAATACTTCATCATTTTTAGCTGTACTGCCTTCAATATTTGCGGTTACAAACATTCCTGGTTTAAATACATCGTCCTTATTGCTTAAAACAACACGTAAGGTTACAGTTCTTGTTTTCGTGTTTAAAACTGGGTCAATGAAATCAACTTTACCTTTAAACTCTTTATTAGGATAAGCATTGGTTGTTATCATCACTTCCTGTCCTTTTTTAAAGCGGTCAATCTGATTTTCATACACATCAAAGTTTCCCCAAACTGTGTTGAGATTGGCAATTTTTAATAAGGGTTGTCCTTGTTTGATGTAATCGCCTTGCTCTACCAATTTTTCTGTAACAGTACCCGAAACGGTTGCATAAACAGGAAAGTTTTCTTTTACTTTTCCTGTTTCTTCAATCTGGTTGATTTGATTTTCAGAGAGTTTCCATAATTTCAATTTATTACGGACTGCTTTGTATAAAGCAGGTTGCGATGCTTTTAAAGATGCTGCTGTAATTAATTCTTGTTGTGCTGCATAGAGTTCTGGCGAATAAATGGTTGCCAATAATTGACCTTTACGAACTTCTTCGCCTGTAAAACTCACATTCAAACGTTCAATTCTTCCAGCGAAATAACTTACCTGTACTGCATTGGCTTCTTCGTTTTCAGCAATTTTACCAGATAACTTTATGGTGTTGCCTTCAACATTTCCCTTGCCTACAACAGTTGTTTGAATATTGGCTAATGCCATCGCATTTTCTGTTAGTTTAAATTGGTCTGCCATTAAGCCATCACTTCCGCTTTCCGCAGGAATTAAATCCATACCACAAATGGGGCAGTCGCCTGGCTCTGGTTGCATAATCTGTGGATGCATAGAACACGTCCACATTTGATTGGTTGCTGCAACCGCATCGTGATTATGGTCTATTTCTTCATTTGTCGAGCCACCAAAAAGCAACCAACCCAATAACACACCTACTACGAGTATGCCAATATATATGACTATTTTATTATTTTTCATTCTCTAATCGTTTTATCATTGCTTTCATTTCTTCTATTTCTTTACGTTGTGCTTTTATAATGTCTTCTGCTAATTTTTTAACTTCTGGGTCTTGAATATCTGCTCTCTCACTTGTTAAAATAGCGATAGAATGATGTGGTATCATTGCTTTCATCCAAAGGACATCACCAATAATGGGTGCTTGTGTTCTTACCAACCCTAATGCACCAACAAACAGAATGAAACTACTTGCGAGTATTGCGATATTCTTCTTTTTATCATTATACATTTTTCGCATAAAAAACCACATTATTACTGCCATTGTTGAAATTCCTAAACACGTCATATAGAATCGTGTTAGACTAAACCATACGTGGTCTATGGAATAGGTGTTTAAATACATTGTGATGTACATGGCTACAAATGAGCAAGCCAACATGATAAAGAAGGTTTTGTAATTTCCTTTGTTTGAGTGTTCTTTTGAATTTTCCATATTTTTTGATTTTATAGTTATACTTTAATTGTTCTTAATCGTAGTGCGTTACCTATTACCGAAACCGAGCTAAAACTCATTGCTAAAGCTGCTATCATTGGCGAGAGTAGTATTCCGAAGAATGGAAACAACACACCTGCTGCAATAGGTACACCTAAAGTGTTGTAGATAAGTGCAAAAAATAGGTTTTGCTTAATGTTCTTCATTACAGCATTACTCAAATTTTTTGCTTTTACAATACCGTGTAAATCGCCTTTTACTAAAGTTATCATAGCACTTTCTATCGCTACATCTGTTCCTGTTCCCATTGCAATACCTACATCACTTTTTGCCAATGCTGGTGCATCATTAATACCATCACCTGCCATAGCAACCACTTTCCCTTTTTCTTGCAGTTTCTCTACTTCTTTGAGTTTATCTTCTGGTAGCATACTGGCTTTAAAATCTGCGAGATTAAGTTCTGATGCTACTGCTTTTGCAGTATCGTGATTATCGCCTGTAAGCATTATAACATCAATGCCTTTATCTTGAAGTGCTTTAATCGCTTTGGCACTTGTTTCTTTTATCTTATCGCCTATAACTACATATCCAACGACGGTTTCATCTATTGACAAATAAGAAACTGTTTTACCCTGTTCTTGGTAAGATTTAGCTTCGTCTTTCATTTTAGAAGTAATATCCGCTTTAGCATATTCCATCATTTTAGGATTACCTAATGCTACATTTTTTCCATCAATTTTAGCTTCAACACCTTTTCCTGTAACAGCACTAAAATCTTCGGACTTTAAAATTTCTGCGTTGTGTTCTTTGCCATATTTAACTGTCGCTTCTGCCAAAGGATGTTCGCTATTTGTATTTAATGACACGATGTATTGTAACACTTCTTTTTCGCTTAAAGCATCATTAAAAGCTCCAACGGTTTCAACTGTTGGTTTTCCTTCGGTAATTGTTCCTGTCTTGTCAACGATAAGCGTATTTACCTTATCCATTTTTTCAAGAGCTTCAGCATTTTTAATCAATACACCATTTTGAGCACCTTTACCCACACCAACCATTACAGACATTGGTGTTGCTAAACCTAAAGCACAAGGACAAGCAATGATTAGTACTGCAATTGCATTGACAAACGCATACACATAAACTGGTTCTGGTCCCCAAATAGACCATACAATAAATGTGATAATAGAAATAAGAACTACAACTGGCACAAAATAGCCTGAAACTTTATCTGCTAAATTTTGAATAGGTGCACGACTTCTACTGGCATCATTAACCATATGAATGATTTGTGATAATAAAGTGTCACTTCCTACCTTTTCTGCTTTCATTAAAAAGGATTGATTCCCATTAATGGTTCCGCTACTTACTTTATCTTCTTGAGATTTGTTTACAGGAATAGGTTCGCCTGTAATCATAGATTCATCAATAGTTGTTTCGCCTTCAGTTATCACACCATCCACAGGAATTTTATCTCCTGGTTTCACTTTTAAAATATCATTAAGTTCTATCTCGTCAATACTGACTTCAACTTCCTCGCCATCTACTATTTTTATGGCTTTATTAGGTGCTAATTTCAACAGTTCTTTTACTGCCGAATTGGTTTTACTGTGTGCACGAGCTTCTAACAATTGACCTAAAAGTACTAACGTTAGAATAACTGTTGCTGCTTCAAAATAGACGTGAACTGCGCCTGATTCAGTTTTAAATTGTTCAGGAAATACATCTGGAAACAACATCCCAAATACACTAAATAACCAAGCCACACCTGCACCGATTCCAATGAGTGTAAACATATTGAGATTCCACGTTTTTATGCTTCTATAAGCACGCTCAAAGAACATCCACGTAGCGTAAAAGACAACTGGAGTGGATAATGCAAATTGAATCCAATTCCAATTTTTCTGTTCCATTATATCATACAATGGATTGTTATTAAGCATTTCGCTCATTGCAATTAAGAAAATGGGTAATGTGAATACAGATGCTATCCAAAATTTATTTAATAGCTTCTTATACGTTTTTTCTTCTGCTGAACTATCTGCTTCCATTGGCACTAAATCCATCCCACAAATAGGACACGAACCTGCTTCATCTTTGACAATTTCTGGATGCATAGGACACGTCCATTGTTCCTTTGAAGTTGCTGATAGATTTTGTTCTTCCACCAAATCCATTCCGCAAACAGGACAATCGCCTGGTTCATCATAAGTTTTATCGCCTTCGCAATGCATCGGACAATAAAATGTGCCTGTACCTTTTCCTTTGGGTTGCTCTTTCTTTTTATCTTTTGAATGTTGATGCTGTTCACCTTGTTTATGAATACTGTATCTGTCACCATCCTTTTTTAAGGCTTCTTGAAACTTTTCTATAGGAATATGCGATTCCATTTCGATGGTAGCTTCTGCCTTATCTAAATCGACTGTTGCTTTTAAAACACCTTCTATTTTAGAGAGCGTTTCTTCAACGTGACTGCGACAACCGTTGCAAGTCATTCCGTGTATATGATATGTGTGTTTCATAAGCTTACTGCTTTAATTTTTTAAATGATGTATGTGAATGGATAATTTTCCATTCTCCATTAATTTTTTCAAGAATTGAAGTCGCCACACCTTTGCTTTCAATAGTTCGCTCTTGTGTACCTTTAGCCTCATCACCTTTTAGAACTATCGTATATATATAGTTTTCAGTAGTATAGGCATAAGATAAATTTACAGTAGTGTTGATTTCATAATCTGAAAATGTAAAGCTTTTAAAATGACCTAATTCTGGTCCTAAATGATGGTCTATATAATCTTTATAAGTCCCTTCTACTTTACCTTGCTCAAATACGGTTGCATCTGGTGTAAAAAGCTCAAAAGTACCTTCGGTAGTTAGATTTTGAATAGCATCTTTATATGCCTTCATTACTTTTTCAACTGACTGTTTTTCAGATTCTATATCTATAACTACTTCTTTTGCTAACGTTTCTACTTCAACTTTTTCTTTGTTTTTACAACTGCTAATAATTGCAAAACTTAAAAGAATGAGTAATACGGATTTTTTGAGTTTCATAGGATTGGTTTTTAATTAGTTATACTGTCTTTTAATCTTTCCATATAGTCAATAACTCGTTGGGCTTCTGCTTCTGAAAACCTTGCTTCTTTATGAATCAAAGTATAAGAAGATAAAGGCATCTCATCACTTTCAACCTGCTTAATAATTGAATTTAATTTACTTGCCTTTCTTCGATTTGATAAAGAGTCCCATTCACTAAAATTTAATTCGGCTTTTCCCTCTTTAATATGGTCTTCCATAAACCAAGCTATTGGCTGAATTTTGCTATACCAAGGATATGATGTATTGTTGCTGTGGCAATCATAGCAAGATTCTTGTAATAGTGTACTAATGTTTTCTGGTGGATTGTTTACCAACAAAAAATCAGTACTAGTAACAATATCGCTTTGGTTTAGCTCTGTGGGCACAAACTGTATGCCCACAAAAGCTACCAATAAGACGAATCCTATGATTTTTAAAAATTTCATTTAGTTTATTTCTTTCTGTACTTTACCACAAGACATCATTTTGCTACCATAGTATGGGTTTTTAATATCCTTGCTCATACTCAACCAAGCGCTTCCACCATCGTACATTGGGCAAAATTGTTGGTACAACGTATTTTCTGTTCCAGTAATGGCAACCATATCAATAATATCCTTGCTCAAGGTCTTGAAATGCTCACGTTGGTGATCTATTTCGCTTCTACTAATATGCTCTGCGTGTTCTATTGCATCTGCAATGATATCCTTTAACTCTTTTTGTTGTTCAGCAGTGTATTTGCTTACGTCAAAACTTTTTAAAGAACTTTCCAATTTTTTACCTGCTTTGGCAGCATCTTCTTTATTGGTGGCTACCAATGCTTCTTTAAGAGTCATATAGTCTGCCACAACTTGTTTTGCATCTGATGTTTGAATGTTGTTGTCTACCACATCGTTGGATGTGTTCAAATTGTCGTGATTCATTACCTCATCGCGATTCATTTCTGAGTTCATTGCTTCTTCTGAATGTTCTTTTTTACTGTCTTTACAAGACATTGCTGATAGACTTACGAAAGTCATTACCATAATTGCTGTTGTTACGCTTACTTTTTTCATTTTGTTTATGTTTAGATTATTATTTAATTAAAATTGTTTTTTTCTTCCGATTTGAGGTTATTTAATTCAAAATCCATATCCCTATTTATCAATAGTTTAAAGTTGCACCAAAACCAATTCCCATATCGCTGTCATAATGCGTTGAAATTCCTAAATTTCGGGTAGCTATATATTTAAGACCAGTCATATATTCCTTGTCTGTATTTATCATAAATGCCCAACGAAATCTTGGCGAAATAGGAATATCTTCTCGCATTAACTGAAAACGTACATTGCCATCTGTAAAAATTTCTCCTTGTAATATAACAAGCATAGGCAAGGTATACTCTGCTCCTAAACTCAAAACCGCTCTCTGGTCTTTTGTGTTGGTTTGTCCAAAAATGTTTGTTTCAACCTTACCATTGGTTTTTCGGTATCGCCAATCAAAACCTACAAATGGCATAAACCATTGGTTCTTACCAATATACCGTCCAATATGCGTTTCAGTTTCATAACCGTGTTCATCGTGATAACCCAAACGCCATTCTGTACCAAAACTCCATCGTGTATTTTGAAACATTGCTTTTCCGTCATTTCCATTGGTTGCAAAGTCATTTTCTGCCATAAAATGAAGTTGGTTGCTTTCTGATTGCAGTTTCCTATAAGCCCATTCTTTATTTGGTAAATATGGATTTGGTGCTTGTTTTTCATAACTGAAAACCCTATTCATTCCAGCCATCATATGATATAAAATATGACAATGAAAAAACCAGTCGCCTTCAACATTGGCAGCAAACTCAATAACATCGGTTTCCATTGGCATTATATCTAACACATTTTTTAGTGGTGCATAATCACCTTGTCCGTTTAAAATTCTAAAATCGTGTCCGTGAAGGTGCATTGGATGTCGCATCATTGAACCGTTATAAAGGGTAATCCTTACATTTTCTCCTTTTTTTATGAGGATTTTATCGGTTTCAGAAAGTACTTTGTTATCCATACTCCAAACGTAACGGTTCATATTTCCTGTTAATTCAAAGCGCAACTCCCTTACTGGTGCATCTTTTGGCAATGTTGTTGGCTGTGGTGCTTTCAGCATTCCATAATTTAAAGTTATTATGTCCTGGTTAGCATTCATTGAATCGTTGGAATGATTCATATTATCGTCCATTACCATCTTTTCATCCATTTTCATTTCAGGATTCCCTGTAATTTCTGGATACATTACTGTATTCATATCCATTTGCTGGTAGGACATATCCATTCCCATATCGTCCATAGAACCATCCATATTCATCATATTATTCATCATCTTCATTCCCTCAAAATACTTTAGCCTTGGCATTCTACTTTTTAGTTGCATTTTACCTTTTCCTAAAAAAATTGAAGCCGATTTTGTTCGGTCTTCTGGTGTTACCAAAAATTCATAAGCCGTATCATCATTTGGGATTGAAACTACAACATCATAAGTTTCAGAAACTCCAATAATTAATCTGTCTACATCTACAGGCTCCACATCATTACCATCATTGGCTACAACGGTCATTTTACCTCCAGCATAATTCAACCAGAAATACGAGGATGCACCACCATTTGAAATGCGTAAACGAACTTTATCTCCAGCCTTGAATTGTGATAGTTGGCTTTCGTTTTTCCCATTAATTAAAAACTTATCATAATACACATCACTTACATCCATTGCCAACATACGTTTCCATTCATTGCCTAATTTGGTTTTGAAATGTCCTGCTTTTATGGCTTCTGAATAGCTTTGAACGGTACCTTTTTTAATAGCAAACCAATCGTTTGCATTATGCAACATTCGATGAACATTTTCGGGCTTAATATCTGTCCACTCACTTAATATTATCGGGACTTCAGGCAAATCATCAATTCCCTTTCTAAATGTTGGGTCATCCTTTTTTTTCAATAAAACCAACGAGCCATACATTCCAATTTGCTCTTGCAAACCACTATGGCTGTGATACCAATGCGTTCCACTCTGAATAATTGGAAAGCGATAGGTAAATGTTTCATTAGGCTTAATTGGCATTTGAGTTAAATAAGGAACTCCGTCTTCCTTGTTGGGAAGAAAAACTCCGTGCCAATGTAATGAGGTACTTTCGTTTAATTTATTATGAACTACAATTTCCGCAATGTCTCCCTCTGTAAATGTCAAGGTTGGCATTGGTATTTGTCCGTTAACTGCAATTGCCCTTTTTTCTTTACCAGAATAGTTAACAATTGTGTCTGTCATTGTTAAATTATAACGAACAACATTTTGACCGAATATGAAATAAGTTGGCAGTATTCCAAAGAATATAACTACACATTTTATTTGCTTTTTCATTTTATCTATTAGTTAAATAATTAACAATCGTGGTCTGCACATAATAGGTTCTCACAGATTCAATTTGGTTCATTTGAAACTTTAGCTGCAACTCTTGAATATCCAAAACATCATTAAAATCTATCGTTCCTGTTTCGTAGCTTTTCATTAAAATATCTTCCGCGTCTTTGGCTTGTTTTAAATTTTTGGTTTGGGTATTATAACTTATTCTTGCAGAAATGCGTTCGTTAATCGCTTTGTCTAAAAGCGTTTCCAAAGTATTTAAACGTTCCTGTTTTTGAGCAGTAATTTCCTGCTGTTGTAACTCATTTTGTTTGGTTTGCGATTTATATTTCTTATTAAAAATTGGGATAGAAACTGAAACCATTGGCATTACAATATCCTTTCCGTTATCGCTGAAATCCATATTTGGTCTTTCAGCAACATTGATATAATCTAATCCAAAACCAATCATAGGACTGCTTTCTTTTTGATTCAATAATTCTGATTGCTCTATGGATTGATAGAGTTTATCATATTTAAGTAATTCAGGATGTAATGCTAAATTTTCAGAAGTAATATCAAAGTCTTCTGAAGGTATCATTAAGCTATCTACCACATTCACGGTAACATCATTATCTCTATTCAATAGATTATTGAAGTTAGTTTGTTCTGCTAAAAACTGTTGTTGCAATACATCTTTTAATTGTTGCATTTCGTTTTGACGCATTTGCAATCGCAACACATCTACTGCGGATGCTTTACCAACCTCAACAGAAGTTAATGCCAACGTTTCATAAGTTTCTAATAGTTTGATGTTTTCAGTTAAAACCTCTTGCTTTGCTTTGTTAGCGTATAGATTATAATAGGATTGTGATACCGAAGCCATTAGTTTTCGCTTTGCGATGACAATGTCTTCGTATTTAGCATCTGCCAATGAACTCACGTAATTTTCTCTCGAAGTAATAGTCCCAAACCACGGTAACATTTGTTTAGCAGATACTTTAAAGCGTTGTGCACCTGTTCGTGTTTCTGGCTCACTCACAAAATAACCAACACCAAATTCGGTATTAGGAATGGTGTTGACCTCGTTTACCTTTTCGGAAGCTCTTTTGTATTGTAACTCAAACTTTTGAATTTCTGGATTGTTTGTTAAGGCTTCATCGATAAGTATTTCTAATTGTTGAGCGTTCGCAAAAAGACTCAAGAAACAAGAGCCAAGAGCCAAGACGATTTTTATTTGTATTGATTTATATTTCATTTTGATGTTCTTTTAAGTTGAACTTCTGCTTTCCAGCTATACAATACTGGTACAACAAACAAAGTGATTAAGGCTATAAGCATTCCACCAAAACTTGGTATTGCCATAGGTATCATTATATCGCTTCCTCGACCTGTAGAGGTTAATACTGGTAATAATGCTAAAATGGTCGTAGCTGTAGTCATTAAACACGGTCTGATTCGTTTTTCACCTGCTTCAACAACGGATGCTCTAATTTCCTTTTTATTATCTGGTGTATTTCTATCGAATGTTTGGGTTAAATAAGTTGCCATTACTACACCATCATCTGTTGCAATACCGAAGAGCGCAATAAATCCAACCCAAACTGCTACACTTAAATTGATTGGGTGCATCTGGAATAAATCGCGTAGGTTTTCACCAAAGAAATTAAAGTTTAAAAACCAACCTTGACCATACAACCAAATCATAATAAAACCACCTGCAAATGCTACTGCAATACCTGTAAATACCATTAATGACGTACCTACAGAACGGAATTGGAAATACAGAATTAAGAAAATAATTGCTAATGCTAAAGGCACAACAACCGACAAGGTTTTTTCGGCTCGCAACTGATTTTCGTATGTTCCTGTGAATGCATAGTTGATTCCTTTTGGTACAATTAGCTCACCAGAATCTATCTTTTCTTGGATTAGTACTTGTGCATTTTCAACAACGCTTACTTCTGCAAAACCATCCATTTTATCAAATAAGACATAGCCAACTAAAAAGGTGTCTTCACTTTTAATAACTTGTGGACCTTGTTCGTATCGGATAGTTGCCAACTCGCTTAAAGGCACAGGACTACCCTTTTCAACTGGTACATAAATCTGTTGTAAGTCTGTTGGGTTTGCTCGTAATTCTCTTGGGTATCGTACGCGTACACCATATCGCTCTCGACCTTCTACCGTTTGGGTTAAGACCATACCACCAACTGCTACTTTTAATACATCTTGAACATCTTGTATCGAAATGCCATAACGTGCAATTTTCTCTCTATCAATATCAATTAACAAATAGGGTTTACCAACAATACGGTCTGCAAAAACAGCTTCTTTTTTAACACCTTCAGCTTCCTTGATGATGTTTTCTAATTGCACACCAAACGCTTCAATCTGCTTTAAGTCTTGACCTTTTACTTTAATTCCCATAGGTGCTCTCATTCCTGTTTGAAGCATTACCAATCGGGTTTCAATAGGTTGTAGCTTTGGTGCAGAGGTTACGCCTGGCAATTTGGTAACTTTTACAATTTCATTCCAAATATCGTCCGGTGACTGTATTTCTGGTCGCCAATTACGGTAGAACTCGCCATCATCGTCTGGAATGAGTTGAGACCTTTCGACTGCGCTCAAGGTGACATTTTCAATAGTATTTGGATTTGCGATGAATCGTCCATCTTTCAATTCATACATACCATCATCATTGACTTTATAGCGTTGGCGTACTCCGTTTTCATTCAGCATATATTCTGGTTTATACTGAATGATATTTTCATACATCGACAAAGGTGCTGGGTCTAACGCTGATTCTGTTCTACCTGCTTTACCAACTACGGTTTCAATCTCTGGAATACTGGCTACTGCCATATCCAATTGCTGTAAAACACGTTTATTTTCTTCCACGCCAGAATGAGGCATCGAGGTTGGCATTAGTAGAAATGAGCCTTCATTTAATGAGGGCATAAACTCTTTGCCTGTATTTTTCATAATGAAAAAACCTGCAATTACAATAGCCGTTGGTACAGATAAAAACAATAACTTATTATCTAAACACCACCTTAAAATACGTGTGTAGTATTTTATAAATAATGAGAAAACACCTAATAAACCAAAGCAAATAACACTCACAAAAATGAGATTCCAAAAAATGCTTTTATCAACGCCTAATGGTCTCCAATATTCGGCTAACAAGAATACAATAGCTGATACCGAAATAATGATATTGATAAGATTAGCTTGCTTGTCTGTTATCTTACTTTGAAGATTGAGAAATGCTGTAATCCCAAACGCAATTAAAATTAATCCTAACCAATATCCATAGACTATGGCTACGATTCCCAATGCTATTAAAACACCATTTAAAACATATTTAAAAGAGTTTTTGATGTTTTTCTTTCTGAATAAAAATGCAGCAAACGGTGGAATTAAAAACAACGCTACTATTATAGAAGCTGTTAATGCAAAAGTCTTTGTGAAAGCTAATGGTCTGAATAGTTTTCCTTCCGCTCCAATCATTGTAAATACAGGAATGAAACTGATAATAGTTGTCATAACTGCGGTTACGATTGCACCAGACACTTCAGCTGTTGCGTTATAGACTACTGTGTTTATGGGTAACTTTTTATGAGATTCCTCGTCGCTCGTTCCTTGCTCTGTCGGAATGACATTTTCGTTTTCATCCAAATGCCTTATAATGTTTTCTGATAGTATGACACCTACGTCGACCATTGTACCAATAGCAATAGCAATACCAGATAAAGCAACAATATTTGCATCTACACCAAAGAACTTCATGGCTATAAACACCATCAACACAGCTACCGGTAATAATCCTGAAATAAGTATAGATGCACGAAGATTAAAAACCATTACAATAATGACCAAAATGGTAATCAGTATTTCTAAAGTCAGTGCTTCGTTAAGTGTTCCAAGGGTTTCCTGTATGAGTTCAGTTCTGTCATAAAAAGGCACAATGGTTACTTGGGACGTTCTTCCATCTGCCAATACTTTTGAAGGTAAGCCTGCACTTAATTCATTAATCTTCTCTTTCACATTATTGATGACTTCCATTGGGTTTGCACCATAACGAGCTACCACAACCGCACCAACAACTTCAGCACCTTCTTTATCCAAAATCCCACGTCGTGTTGCAGGACCTAAAGAGACTTTTCCAATGTCCTTTATCTTAATAGAAGTATAGTCTTCGGAAGTGACTACTGCGTTTTCGATGTCTGAAACAGATTTAACATACCCCAAACCACGTACTAAATATTCGGCTTGGTTAATTTCAAGAGTTTGCGCTCCAATATCCCTGTTACTTTCCTTAACAGCTTTTACGACTTGATTTAAACCGATATTGTATTGTCGCATCAATTCTGGATTGACATCCACTTGATACTCTTGAACATAACCTCCGATAGAAGCGACTTCCGAAACACCACTTGCAGAGGATAGCGCATATTTCACATAGTAATCTTGAATACTTCGTAATTCCTGTAAATCCCAACCACCAGTAACATTTCCGTTTTCGTCACGACCTTCAAGAGTGTACCAAAAAATTTGTCCTAACCCTGTGGCATCTGGACCTAAAGCAGGATTAACACCTTCTGGCAATAATCCACTTGGTAAGGAATTGAGTTTTTCGAGAATACGACTTCTACTCCAGTAAAATTCTATATCCTCTTCAAAAATGATATAGATACTTGAAAAGCCAAACATAGAGGAACTACGAATGGTTTTTACTCCAGGAATACCCAATAATGATGTGGTTAATGGATAGGTAATTTGGTCTTCTATATCTTGTGGCGAACGTCCATCCCATTTGGTAAAAACGATTTGTTGGTTTTCGCCTATATCTGGTATGGCATCTACAGCAACTGGATTACTTGGTAAGAAACCAGTATCCCTATTGAAAGGTGCATTAACCGTTCCCCATCCTACAAAAAGGACGAGTAGCAGAACTGCTACGAGTTTGTTTTCTATTAAAAATTTGATGCTTTTATTGAGCATTGGCTTTGATTATTAAACAGTTAGACATTGGTGTTACGACAACACCGAATACAGCGAATTATCCTTACGACATTGCAGTCATAGGATAAAAAAGTCTATTGTTTAAAAATCAAATTAAGTATGTTTCGTCAATCTTGTAGAGTTGCCTTATGACGAGTGGCGGTTTATATTCTTCGTAAGTAGAAACGTTATTTTCTAAACCTTCAAAAAGGTTAATGTAAGTGTAAACAAATGAAGCTAAAAATACTTGTTGTTCAAATGTGATTTTGTCAACTTGCAATTGTAATTCGTCTTGACCTTCAATTGCTAATTGTTTATCATCACAACAATTTTTCTTGGTAATAGAACATCCTTCGGTTGAAGGCTTTTCCATTTCCATTCCGCACCCTTTGGCTTTATGAAAAATAGCAGTTTCTACTAACGTATCTCCGCAATAATGCATATTCACAGTAAATGACATTGTAGAGAATAACACTACAAAAGCCATTGCTAAAGACATTATTTTATGGAAAAATTGCTTCATATCTATTTGCAAAGGTATAAAAAATTTTAACAACTATTGATTTTGTTTAACAGAAGTTTAATTGATTAATCTGCTTAATCCCATTTCATTTTCTGCAATCGAACTGCATTTAAAATTGCTAATAATGCTACTCCTACATCTGCAAAAACAGCTTCCCACATTGTGGCTAAACCACCTGCTCCTAATATCAAGACAATAACTTTAACTCCAAACGCTAAAATGATATTTTGCCAAACAATTTTTCTTGTAGAACGACTTATTTTAATGGCTCTAACTACTTTTGAAGGTTGGTCGGTTTGAATGATAACGTCTGCTGTTTCAATAGCTACATCACTACCCAAACCACCCATTGCAATTCCAACGTTACTTGCTGCTAAAACAGGCGCATCGTTTATACCATCCCCTATAAATGCTACTTTATTTTCAGGATTCTTTTTTAAAATTTCAACTTCGTTTAACTTATCTTCTGGTAATAAACCACCTTTAGCATTTTCAATATTTAGTTCTTTAGCGACTTGTTGAGTAATGGAATCTTTATCACCAGAAAGCATCATAATATTTTTAATGCCTACTTTGTGTAATGCTGTAATTGTTTCTTTTGCATCTTCCTTTAATTCATCTGCTATGACTACATAACCTGCAAATTGATTATCGATTGCAACTAATACTATCGATTCTACAATAGATTCCGTTTCCGTTGGAACATTTATATTATCCGCAGTCATTAAGGCTTTATTTCCTACTAAAACTGTTTTACCATTTACAATTCCTTTTAATCCTTTACCTGCAATTTCAGAAACGTCTTGAGCTTCAAAATCTTCTCCTTCTGATTTATACTCTAAAATTGCTTTAGCAATTGGATGCGTGGATTGTTCTTCCATCGCCATTAAATATTGCATAAATTCGGTTTCTTTCCAATCAATTGCTTTTACTTCTTTGATTTTAAAAACACCTTTAGTTACGGTTCCTGTTTTGTCCATTACCAAAGTATTTATCTTGGTCATTGCATCTAAAAATGAAGCACCTTTAAATAAGATTCCATTTTTTGAAGCTGCTCCCAATCCACCGAAATATCCTAATGGAATTGAAATCACTAACGCACAAGGACAAGATATTACCAAGAAAATTAATGCTCTGTATAACCAATCTCTAAACACATAATCATCTACAAAAAAGTAAGGTATAAAAGTAACACCAATAGCTAAAAACACTACAATTGGTGTGTAGATACGAGCAAACTGTCTGATGAATAATTCTGTTTTAGATTTACGTGCTGTTGCATTTTGAACCAAGTCTAATATTCTCGCAATAGAACTGTCTTCAAACTTATTGGTTACCTCAACTTCAATAACGCTTTCCAAATTAATACTACCCGCGTAAACCTTTGCTTCTTTTTGAATGGAATCTGGTTTGCTTTCTCCTGTTAACGCAGCTGTATTTAAAGATGCTTTTTCGGATAATAAAATGCCATCCAATGGAATTTTTTCACCTACACGAATTTGAATTTTCTCTCCAATATTGACAACTTCAGGCGAAACACTTTTATAATCTCCCTCACGAAATACATTGGCTTCTTTAGGTCTAACATCTAATAATGCTTTTATATTTCCTTTTGCACGATTTACAGCAGCACTTTGAAATAATTCGCCTACTGCATAAAATAGCATTACTGCAACACCTTCGGGATATTCACCAATAACAAATGCACCAATGGTTGCTATAGACATTAAAAAGAACTCTGTAAAAACATCACCTTTTTTAATACTAATCCAACCCTCTTTTACAACAGGAAACCCTACAGGAAGATATGCAATACCATACCAAGCAATACGAATCCAATCCTTAAAGAATGAAACATCAAAATAATCTAAACCTATACCAATGATAAGCATTGTAAAACTTATTATTGCAGGCACGTAGGTTTTGAATGCACTTCCATTACCGTGATTATGACCATCATTATGCGTGTGTTGCACTTCTGAATTTGGTTTTAAATCTCTTAAATTGACTTTCTTTTTTTTCATTTAATATCTAATAATTTTTCAATGTCATTGGGAATAGGCATTCGTTTTAATGGTGGCACGTTTGCTCCACCAGTATTACCAAGTGGAACGTGATTTATAAATGATTTCCAGCCACCCACAAGCAACCTAATTATTTGACCTATTACTTCTTTCGTATCTTTTTGTCTAAATCCAAACTTTAGCATAAGCCAATGTGAATAGGTATGTTCTATAGGATAAGATTGTCCTATTATATGACTACGTTCTAAATGATACCAAGCATTACCAAACTGCTTATTTTCTAAACAGAAACTGTATTGTTTTAATTCTTGGTTATACGCCTGTTTTAGATGTTTAGGTATTTTAGTATTAAACTTCATATCCTCTAATTTTGGATAAATGTACTTTAATAGTAAGTGCAATGGAAGTGCAATAATTAGACACTACACTTATCGCAAATACCTTTTACCACCAAATTTACATTCTCTGACACAAAACCATCTGGCACTTTTATTTGAGGTATTTTATGTTCTGTTAAGCAAATGGTTTCATTGCAATTATTACAATGAAAATGTAAATGCAAATCGTTTTTAATATCACAATTACATCCCTCTTCGCATAACGCATATTTTGTTATCCCTGTGCCATCGTCTATTTGATGGACTATTCCTTTATCTTCAAATGTTTTAATAGTTCTGTATAAGGTAGTTCTATCTGCTTTTTCAAAAGCATTTTCAATGTCACTTAATGTTACTGCTATTTCTTTTTCTGCAAGAAACTTATATATAAGCAAACGCATTGCTGTAATACGAATTTGTTTTGACTCTAATAATTGTTCTATTGTCTGCATAATTAATGTTCGTGTTCTGCTTCTCCTTTTTTCATTTCTGCGTTAAGGTAATAAGCATTGTTATAGGCAAATTGTGTGTTACTTTCTATATCTTCAATAAATTGAACCGATACCCAATCACCATCTTTAGTACCTAACACAACTTCGATAGGTTTAAAGCTCCAATCGTCATTTTCTTTTTCTACTGAAAACACATAATATCTTTCGCCTTCTTTTATAATTGCACTTTCTGGTAAAGCTTTTGTTTGGGTATTATCTACTTGAATTTTACCTTGAATATACATACCAGGAATTAAATTACCTTTTTTGTTTTCTATTTCTGCGTGAACGTGAACTGCTTTTGGGTTGTCCTCAAAGGTTATGCTTACGGAATAGATTTCTGCGGTAAGTTCTGTATCTGGTATAGATTGTACCGTAAAGTTTACTCTTTGACCCTTCTGTACTTTATGGACATCTTTTTCAAAGACCATAAAATCGGCGTGAACGTGATGCGTATTTACAATTTCAAATAATTCGGTTTGTGGCTCTACATATTGACCTGTTTTTACTTCAACTTTTTGCACAAAGCCTTCTATTGGACTTCGCAATGCTATGCGCTGTGCAATTGTTCCATTGCGAACTGATGTAGTGTTAACGTTGAGTATTCTTAATTGCGCTTCTAAACCATTAACCATTGCTTTTGATGCTTGATATTCTGCTTCTGCTTTCTGGAAATTAGCACCAGAACCAACACCAGCATCGTATAATTTTTGTTGACGTTCATAATTTTTCTTTGCAAGCTCGCTATTGCTATAAGCGTTTAAATAATCCGTTTGCGCTTGTATGATATTTGGGTGCGATAGATAAGCCACAACTTGACCTTTATTAACCTTATCACCTTCAATCACTTCAATTGAAACGACATTTGCACCAACAACAGTAGTAATAGCTGCTTCGTTTTGTGGTAGTACTTCTAACGTTCCGTTTGCCTCTACATAGCCGCTCATATTACGTAATGCCAACGTATCTATTTTCATTTTTAAAGCATCGAATTGCTGTTGTGATAGCATTACTTCTTCGCTTTCATTATGTTCTTCGTCAACTTCTGTTTTTTCTTCCTCATCGTGGGAATGACCATCATTCTCGTTATGATTTTCTTTATTTCCGCAAGCTGAAACAAAAATGGTTAACACCATTACGGTAAGAATTTTATATATTTTATTTTTCATTGTCTTATTGATTAAAATATTGTAATTGAAATGTGCTTTCTAAATAGTTTACTAATGCAGTCTGTGCTTCAAGTTCCGATTGAATGGCTTCTTTTATCAACTGCGTAAATGCAGTATAATCTATTTCGCCTTCTCTGTACGCCAGTAATGCACCTGTTTTTTGCTCTTTTGTTAATGGTAAAACTTGGTCTTTGTAAAACTCCCAAGATGTTTTCCATTTTATATAGTTTTCTTTAGCCTGAACAAACCTTGATTGTACTTCCTGTTTTTTGAACGCTACATTGGTTTCTGCTATTTCTTTATCAATTTTGGAACTTCTAATTTGTGCTTTGTTAGTACCTGATAAAAACGGAATGGAAATACCTGCTTGATACGTGTAAAACCCTGAATTGCCATTTACTTTCTGTATACCACCTTGAAGATTGAACTTTGGCAAATTATCTGCTTTTGCAGCTTTATATTTAGCTTCCGCTTCATCTACAATGTTCTGCGACATACTGTACAACGGATGGTTTTCAATACTAATCGTTTCCATATCACTATCTATCGCTACCTCAAATTCATCTGAAACTGTAAAAATTTCTTCTGATACCAACCACAAATTGAATTGCTGTAAGGCAATAAGGTAATCACTATAGGCTTGCGCTTTTTTATTTTTAATTTGAAACGCTTGATTTTTTGCTGCCGAATATTCTAATTTAGAAATGGCTTCGACTTCATAATTTAAAGCTACTGCTTGTTCAAATTTGGAATAAATGGAATCCAATTCCTTATACAAATCATAGTTTCGTTTCATTTGATAGCATTTTGACCACGCCTTTTTGACTTCTAATTCCAATTCCAATTCGGAAAGTTGAAAGGCTTTTTGTGCTAACTGAATGCGTTGTTCTTGTAACTTCCTTTTTGAACCAATACCAAATACATCGATATTGGATTGACCAATACCAATAGTTGTGTAGATGCCATTGCCACTATCAATTTCTTCTCCACCTGTGAAAATTTGAGTCGTTCCGAAATTATAGGCAGTCACTTTTAATTGCTCTTGTTTTGTAATTTCCAACTGCTTTTGTTTGAGCAATGGATAATTACTTTTTGAGAGTTTTATAGCTTCCTGTAATGAAATTTCGGGAATTGTATCATTCAACTCTTGTGCATTACTTTGTGGTGAAAAGCCAAATAGTAATAATACAACTGCTGTTGCTGTTACTAACTTTTTATTTGGCTTAAACGTAAAAGATTTGTTTTCTACCCAATGATATAAAATTGGTAAAACAAATAAGGTAAGCAAAGTTGAAGTTAATAATCCACCAATAACTACAGTTGCCAAAGGACGTTGTACTTCTGCACCAGCTGATGATGAAATAGCCATTGGTAGAAAGCCTAATACATCTGTAAAAGCAGTTAGCATAATAGGTCTGATTCTTCGTTTAGTACCTTCAACTATTCTATCCTTTAGATTGGTTACACCTTCTTCTTTTAATTCGTTGAGTCCGCTTATCATTACCAATCCATTTAATACCGCAACACCAAACAACACAATAAAACCAACACCTGCCGAAATACTAAATGGCATATCACGCAACCATAAGGCTACTACACCACCAATAGTTGCCATTGGGATGGCTATATAAATCATTAAGGTTTGAGGTAGTGATTTTAATGCAAAGTATATTAGTATAAATATGAGTAATAAGGCGATAGGAACAACGGTTTGTAATCGGTTGCTGGCACGTTCCAGATTTTCAAATGCACCACCATAGCGAATAAAATAACCCGATGGTAGTTCCAATTGTGCATCTAATTTTGATTTTATTTCAGTTACTAAAGATTTTACATCTCGACCTCTGACATTGATACCTACATAGGTTCTTCTGTTGGTATTGTCTCTACTTATTTGCATTGGTCCTGCTTTGTAGCTTACATCTGCAATTTCACGTAAAGGAATTTGAGCACCTGAAGGTAAATTGATGTACAGGTTTTGAACATCTGTTATATCCTTTCGGTTTTGAGAACTTAAACGCACCACTAAATCGAAGCGTTTTTCACCTTCAAAAATCACACCTGCTGTACCACCTGCAAATGCAGATTGTACGGTTTGATTGAGCGTATTTATTTGAAGTCCGTATTGTGCTAATTTATTCCGGTTGTAATTGATGGTCATTTGTGGTAAACCCGTTGTGGCTTCCGCTTTCATATCTCCAATACCTTCAGTACCTGCAATAATTTTAGATATTTCTTCAGCTTTTTGGGATAGTATGTCAATGTCTTCACCATAGAGTTTAATGGCAATATCTTCACGCACACCTTCAAGCAACTCATTAAAACGCATTTCGATAGGTTGAGTAAATTCATAATTAACACCAGGAACGATTTCAACCGCTTCTTTCATTTTCTCAATCAATTCATCTTTTGTCTCTGCTGTTGTCCATTCGCTTTTAGGTTTCAGAATAACAAAAACATCAGCTAAATCCATTGGCATTGGGTCGGTTGGTATTTCAGCAACACCAATACGACTCACAATTTTTTCGACTTCTGGAAATTTGGCTTTTACTATTTGTTCTATTTTGGTCGTAGTTTCAATAGTTTCTGTAAGTGAGCTACCTGGTTTTAATATTGCGTGAAATGCAATATCACCTTCATCGAGTTGCGGGATAAATTCACCACCCATTCTTGAAAACATAAAAACGGTTATCCCAAACAACACAACTGCAATACCAATTACCCATTTACCTTTTCGCAAGGCTCTAACCAATAAAGGTTGATATTTGTCTTCAACCCAATGTACAAATCTATCTCCATAAGATTTTTTATCATTTTTTGGTGCTCTTAACACTAAAGCAGACATCATTGGCACATAGGTTAAACACAGTACCATTGCACCAATCATAGCAAAAATAAAGGTCAATGCCATTGGTTTAAACATCTTTCCTTCAATACCTTGTAAGGCTAAAATGGGTAGAAAAACGATAAGGATAATCAACTGACCGAAAAACGCAGCGTTCATCATCTTTTTTGAAGCATTAGACGCCACTTTATCTCGCTCTTTGGATGTAAGCTGTTTCTTTTTTAGTACTTGTGATGCAATGAGAAATACTGTACTTTCTACAATAATTACAGCGCCATCAACTATAATACCGAAATCTATTGCTCCCAAACTCATTAAGTTTACCCAAACATCGAACACGTTCATTAAAATAAAAGCGAATAATAAGGATAATGGTATTGTTGAAGCAACGATTAAACCACCTCGCCAATTACCCAATAAGAAGATAAGCACAAAAATAACTATCAATGCACCTTCAATAAGATTTGTGGTTACAGTAGAAGTTGTTTCTCCAATTAATTTACTTCGGTCTAATAAGGGTTCAATAATTACACCTTCAGGTAATGACTTTTCAATTTGAGCCATTCGCTCTTTTACATTGGCAATAACATCATTGGAATTTGCACCTTTTAGCATCATCACCAATCCACCTACAACTTCACCTTCACCATCTTGGGTTAATGCACCGTAACGTATGGCAGAACCGAATTGCACAGTTGCAATATCATTAATAGTTACAGGAATATTATTAACGGTTTTTACCGTAATTTTTTTAATGTCTTCTAAACTCCGTACCAAGCCTTCTCCACGAATAAAATTAGCCTGATGGTTCTTTTCAATATATGCACCACCTGTATTTTGATTATTGGCTTCAAGTGCATTAAAGACATCTGTAATGGTCAATCCAATTGCGTTTAAATCGTTTGGGTCAACCGCGACTTCGTATTGTTTAATTTTACCGCCTATGGCGTTAACCTCAACCACACCTTCTACCATTGCCATTTGACGTTGTACAATCCAATCCTGCATTGAGCGTAAATCTGCAATGTCGTATTTGTCTTTATACTCTGGTGCTACTTTTAAAGTGTATTGGTAAATCTCTCCCAATCCCGTGGAAATGGGTCCCATTGTTGGTTCGCCAAAACCACTCGGTATTTGTTCTTTAACTTCGTTTAGTTTTTCTGCTACTAATTGACGTGGCAGATATGTTCCCATATCATCGTCGAATACGATGGTAACAACCGATAAGCCAAAACGAGAAATAGACCTAATTTCCTGTACATCGGGAAGGTTGCTCATTGCCACCTCAATAGGATAGGTTACAATCTGTTCAATATCTTCTGTACCTAAATTGGGTGCTTGTGTAATAACCTGTACTTGGTTATTGGTAATGTCTGGAACAGCATCTATTGGCACTTTGGTCATACTCCAAATACCTGCTCCAATTATGGTAAGCGTAAGCAAACCAATAATGAATTTGTTATTGATTGAAAAATCAATGATTTTATTAATCATAGTAAAATTTTAATTCAGTTAAACATATCATTTTGCGCTTCGCGCAAAATAAAAGCGAAGCAATGCTTTTGTTAAAAAGCATTGCGTAAGGATATAGCTATCCTTTAAAAAACTGAATTATGCCTGTGGTGGCTGTAAAATGGAAGTGGTAAAATCTTTTTTTATACCGTTTAAGTAGAGAAAATCTTGAGAAGAAATGTATTTAAACTCAAATTTTATTTCTGCGAATTTGAAATAAGTTGCGTTTATATGGCAACATTGGCAAATACAAAATGGGGAACATAAATCTGCATCTTGATGTTGGTGGTTATCACCTAAATCTTGAGAAATTTTTTTTTTAACTTCATTGTCAAAAGTACCTGTATCTTCACAAGGCACTAAATTTAGTGTGAAGATATAGATTGACAATATGAATGCTAAAAATTTCATTAAGGCAAATATAAGAATTTTTTAATGCAATGGTTGTGCAAAGAAAAAAGGCTTCGGATTATAAAAACCATAAGGTTTCTTGACCAAAAGGTGGTATTTCCTTGCTTTCAAAACGAGGTGCTATTTCTGCAACCATTTCAGGATATTTAATTGTTATTGGTACGTTTTGTTGACGTAAGGATTTCCAATATAGCCTACTAAATTGATACACTTGCTCTATTAGCTTTCTAATCATTTTACTATCATTTAAAGCCTCTGGTGTAGGACTTGATATTTTAAGTTTTATTGGAAATGAATAACTTGAATGACTTGGGTATTTTACAGTATTGTTATACCTCAAATTATTAAAGAGTAAATATTTATATTCTCCTTTAGGGCCAATATTTATATATGTGCCACTCATTGGAATTAACTCACCATTCCAATTTTGGTCAAAAGCAATAATATCTTGTGATTTAGTTTTATTAATATTAAGAACAAAAAGAGGACAAGGCAATTGAAGTTTATCCATCATTTCTAAAACAGGTTGTATTTCTTCATCCTTCATATCCTTATAAAAGTGAATCACTATTTTTTCGGGTGACTTATTCGTTGGAACATATTGCCAAATAGCATCACTTAAAGCATTGCCTAATTGTTTAACATCTGATTTACTGAAATAATGAAATTCATTGAACCTTCCATTGTTTTTAAAACTGAATGCACTTGCTACATAACGAATGTTTTCTTCGGTATTTTTAAAAGCACCAACACCAATTACCAATTCATTTTTTGGTTTTACATTAAGTTGCCAAGGTGTACCATCTAATTTTGCTAATAAGGCTAATGATATATTGGTTAAATCGTAAATAAATTTATGTTGGTTTCTTCTAAATCTATCAAACTCTATTACTTGAGATATTATTCTTTTATATAATAGCTGTTCTTTAACCTTGTAATACACTAACTTTTTTTCAAGATTAGGTTCGTGCTTGTTAAAAGGGCTTAAATAAATAGCAACGTAATTAATGTTAGGGTCTGATTTAAAGTCTTTTATACCTTGTGAAATTTGAGGTAATGGATTTTCTAAATCATCAAATACTATATTGACATCATTATCGAAATGTGCTAAAACACCTGCATAAATGTTTAAACCTTTATACCAACTTGTACCATCTTCCAATAATTTTTGCAATGCTTCTACTTCTTTAGCATAACTTGTATGATGTATAAAGAAGAAATGCACATTATCTAACTGACAAGGATTTAAAGGTTTTAAGTTCTTAAAATCTATTTTGGGATTTCTACCAACACCATTTTGGAACAATAAATCATTACTTTCATCAGTTACTTCACCAATGCGATTTATTTCTACTGGCAGGTAATCATCATTATTTACAGGGATAACTTTCTTAAATTCATCACTTAAAATGAAATGTTGAATAAACTTATCGATTTTGTGTTTATAACCAATATATTTATTGGACTCATCTTTTGGTTCTGGTTGAATATTAAAAGCTGTTCGTAAATCGTTATTCAAAATGGCAAAAGCCTTTGTGTTATCATCAATAAATTCCTTTTCCTTATGATATTTTAATAACCTCATTTTATATACAACTTTATTAAGATTTGTTGTTGAGGTATGTTTTATAATTTCAGAAATAGGTTTTTTAAACACTTTGGCCATACCATCATAAGAAATAACTAACTCACCATATTCACTAACTTCTTTAATTTGTACTTTGACAGTAAACTTATAATACTGTGCAAAACTTTTATTTTGATATGATCTATTACCTATCCAAATTTGATTATCATTCACAAAGTTTTGACCAACAAGTTTTTTTATGCTTTTAAAGAATTTTTTGATTCGCCAATTATAGTAATGCTTTATTAAGTCGGTTGGTTGTTCTTTTAGATTGAGTTTTAAAGGCAAATAACCTTCTTTTTCATAAATAAATGATGTGTAGATAAAATCAGGATTTTCTTCTTTTATAACAGGAAACAAATCTTCTATATTGGTTGGGAACTTTGTTTTATACAACTTTTGAGCATTACCAATTTTCTCTTTACTTAAATAAAAAGTTATTGGTTTGTCTGGTAAATCAAATGTTATGATATTAAAATAAAGTTCCTGACTCATAAGACTTGGGTTTATTAATTCTACTTCTTGCTCAATCTATTAATTTTTTGTTCTACAATTTTGAGGATTTCCGTAATGTTTTTTTCTTCTTTTAACATAAAGACAATTTTATCTGCTAACCAATATTGAAGTAATTCGCTTTTGTTTTGCTTTAATGCTTTAGCTAATGCTTCAACTTGTTCTTTACGAGCTATACGAGTACTACGTTCAATTTTACTTAAAAGTGCAGTATCAATATTCATTTGAGAAGCAACTTCTCTTAACAATAATTGCTTTTCTTCTCGTATTTCTCTGATGTATTCTCCAAACGTCATTTTGGGGATATTTTGACTTGTCAATATTTGTCTAATGTAAGAAAAAGAAAATAAGAACTAACAAAAAGATATTAACAATTATAAACAGGAAATGAGGAAGTTAAGGATTTGAGGATATAAAGTATTTTTATAAATCCTCGTTTCCTTAAAATCCTCAAAATCCTTATTGTGCTTTTGTGGGATTTGTATAATTGTTATGTGCTTCCCTATGTATTAAACCAGCATCGACAAATTTAGTAATATAGCCTTCTGCTGTTTTATGAGGAATCTTGTTTTTGTCGGCTATATTTAGGTAATCTTGTCTTGAAAATTGATAAGGTAGTGCTTCTAAAAAACGTTCTTTACGATTGGCTCTTTTTACTTCTTTTTGTTCAATAGGTAAATCGTTAAACACCTTACTACTGTGCTTTACTAATACACTTATCATTTCTAACGTATTATCAAAATCTATATCCTCACAATGTCTAACTTGGTTGACATCGCCATCTTCCATAATGCGAAACACAGAAAATAACATCATAATTCTAAATGAAACTAAACCTAAACGTCTTACGGTTGCTATATAATCATCTGGTTGTAGATTAAGATATTTGGTTTGTAGCTTTTCAAAAAACATATTGAATTTTTGTTGTTGCTCTGTTGTTAGCCTTACTTCAATAGGTCGGTTGTTTTTTAAAGTTTTATATAGCTCAAAAAATTCTTTTCCTAATTGGTCGTAATATTCATCTAAACCATTGGTTGTATCGGTTTGAAAAACGTTCTTCCAAGTAGGTTTGATATTCATATAATAAAACATAAAACGACTAAACAACCCATTTTCAGCACTTGGAACCAATGCTTGAATTTGTTTTGGTGTACCAGATAACACCGTTGACAAACAAGGTTTTTCAATATCTACATATTCTCTATCGGTTCTACGATAATAACTAATGGTTTCGTGGTGGAAAGCTTTACGAAAACCATCGGAATAATTACCATAATCACTTTTAAAGGCTTGTGCTAATGTATCACCTTCGGTTTCAAAAATTAACCCTCTACCTTCATTGTCAGATATTAATTGATAAACACCTGTTACACTATTGTTAGCCGGAATAAACAACATTCTTTCAGGTGGTTTACTCGGTTTTTCCATAGTTTCACTTTTGCCCTTATTCATATTATAAGTAGCCATTTCAACCTGATGCTGTTGTTTTAGGGTTTTGGATTGTTCGCGTTTTTGTTTGTGAACAGGATTTACCAAATTTTTAATTTGGTTTAATCTTCCTTTTCCTGCTGAAGCCGGTGCTGTAACAAATAAATACAAGTTGCTAAACACTTTACGTTGGTCGTACACGCCAAACAATTTTGGAAAACAAGCACTAAACGCTGTTAACGCTCCCAACAACAAAATATCTCGTTCTTCATTACTGCTTGATGGTTGTACTATTTGTTGCAAAAATGTTGGAATGTTATTGTAAACCGTTGTTGGAATTGTTGGCAACGGCAGTTTTTCTTCCTCTGTCTGTTGCAACACTTCAACAACTTGTTGTTGCTGTTTTGGTTTAATTCCAACTTGATGCAAATGGTGGTATAAGGTTGCTATACTTATACCGTGTCCTTTTGCTTGTAAACACTTGTTATACTGTTCGTCACATTCTTTATGGTCGTAACCAGAATAATTTCTGCTAATTCTATGATAGTAATCACGTCCAGCTTCTCCGTATTCCTCTGAAATAGCAAAACCAATATCACGCCACTTTTCATAAGTATCAGTAATATCGATACCTGATTGTTCTAAAGCGTTAATATATGTTTCAATATCATTTACAACAAATGTTGTTGGGTTGTTGTTGATTGGTTTTTTAGGTACTTCTTTTTGCTCTGGAACAGCTAACCAATCTTTCGGGTTGAATATCTTTGTCATATCTTTTGATGTCTTTTATGTAGGTATGCCAATGGATCGTGGGATAAAAAACACGCTCTGGAAATATCTTTACCTGATTGGTCAACCTCTATGTTATATGTTTGTTTTATGTAATTGGCCACCGCAATAAAATATTCGTTGTGTGACACTTTAGATACATCGATTCTAATTATCCATTTTAAACCTTCTCCTGAAGGTGATGTAAACAACAATTCGGTTTCAAAATATTCATCGTTCAATAATTGTTGTTTTAGTTCTTCAAGATTCTGCAAATGGTCAAAATCGATTGTCAATAATGATGAATGCTCAATTAAGCTAGCATCATTTCGTTTAGAAAACACGCCTGAAAATGTTACATAATCAAAATGATTTGCTTTAAATTTTCGTGCTTCTTTTGGGTCTTTAATCGCTCTAAATTGCTCTGTGATACTTTTATACTTATCGCTTGTAATACGCTCAAATATTTGATATAACCTTACTTTTTCGGTTGGAAAAACATTTCTAATTGGTGCTTTATAAAAACTGCTGTAAGCATACCAAGTATCATCGGGTTCATCTAACCAGGATAATTCATCTTCTTTTTTAACTTCAAAGTTTAGATTCATTACCTCATTAATTTTAAGTAGCAATTCTTCTTCTTCGATAAGTTTAAAATGATAGGATGCAAAATCGAACACGTCGCCTTTAAAATCGGTTAATTCTGTATCGTAATGCACCGCTTTATTGTCTAAAACATTAATTTGTAATGTTGATTTACCTCCGTTAAAAGGATTGCGGGTTACCCCACAGTCCCTTCCTTTTAAGGAAAGGACTGTTGTTTTAGGATAATACTGCCTTAATACATAAGCATAAATATTTAACCCGTAATGCGTTTTCTTTAAAATGCTTTCTTTACTTATTTCCATCGCATTTAAAATTTGGGTTATAATAATTGCTTTGTAATAGTTCCTCTATATCAGATACTTTGTAATAAAATTTACCTTGTATCTTGCTGTATGGAAGCGTACCATTTGAACGGAATGTTTGCAAAGTCCGTTGGCTAATATGTAGCGTTTGCATTACGTCCTGATTGTCAATCCACGTATCTTTTAAGCGTTCTGCTCTCGTAGCTCTTATTAATTCGATACGTGCTTTTAAATCCTTAATCTCTTGTGAGAGTGCCAAGAGTAAATCGATTATTTCAGTCATAACTTTACCTTTCCTTTTTTGATTAGGTAATCAGCAGCTTGCTGTTCGATTTCATCTTGGGAATCCATACGGTTACGTAGTAACCATTGGTCTAACTCCTGACGTTGGAAATAGATTTTTTTTCCATTCGGTTTATAATGTGGAATGGCTCCCGTACTTGTAAGTTTATACAAGTGCGATTGTGATAGTTCTAAATACTTGCAAGTTTCATTGAAGTTCAATACTTGCTTTTGCAACGTTTGTTGTTCTATTAACAACTTTTCGATGCTTTCTAAACGTTCTATAATTTTAACGTCCATCTTTTTATAATTTTAATTTAAAAATGGACTTCTGCGCAAAAGTCATCCTTGATTGTCAAGGACATAGCAAATATGGAAAAAGGTGTTTGGTATAATAGAAAAGAGAAAAAATGGTATTATTAAACCATTGTAAAACAATAAGTTATATTGTTTTTGGTATTATCTATTTGGTATTTAGTAGAGAAAATACCACTTTATAAAAATGAAGATTTATTTGATTTGGTCAAGCCAAAAATTAGCATCAACTAATTTTTGATAGGCTCTTTTTTCAGTACCTAAAAATCTACGGTATTCTTTACCTGCATTACTACTTGGTCCATATCGATAAGCAAAGAATTTATAAATGTGTTTAGGCTCAATTTTTTTAGATGGTTTACTTTCAAAAAATATTCTTTCATTAAAATATTTAGTTTCTGTTAACTTAACCATAAAAGCTGCAAGTAAGATTTTATTACCTCTATCCTTTATGAAGTTATATTCATCATCTATAATGCCTTTTTCATTTAACAGCTCCTCTAATTTTGCAAATTCTCTTTGTTTAATCTTATTAATAAGTTCGTTATAGGATAAGACATCATTGTTTTCCTCTCTAAAATCACCTTGTATAGCGTTGAAAATTGAACTTTGTTTTACTTTTTTCCTGACCGTTTTTATTTCTGCACCGGAATAGGATTTTACAATTAACTCTTGAGGTGGTTCTTCATTAAAAAATACTTCGTGTAGTTCTTCGATAGTATAAATTTCTGTATCACTTAAATCTGAAAATCGGTCTTGAAGTTCCATAAAAAGCATCATCGCATTAGCTTTTAAAAATGAAATGATATAGGCTTCATCTGATTTGTCATTATTAATAGGCTTTAAATACAAACTTTCATCAAGATCATTTTCAGAAATGTAATTGCTAATCTGGGTTAAATAATTTGTAATTCGGTTAAATTCTTTGTCATAGAGAAAAGACAAATGACCAGGTGTTGAATTTGCTTCAAGGGTGTCATTAATAGCATTAAACTTTTTGATATAATCATTTTCAATTAGTTTAAAGTAATATTTACGCTTGTTTGAATATGCTTTTTTAAAGTCGATTTCATAATTAGGCGTTGTATTGAGGTATTGCTTTTTAAAGCCTTTTAAAAGCTCTTTAAATTGGTTTTCGGTTCTTTTATCATCAGTAACCTTTTCCACATACAGTAAGTCGATAAATAGGTCTTTAGCCATTTGGGTTAAGGTTTATTCTGTAAGCAGCTTGTTTCTTTTTGTCGTCAATTACTTTAGCGTAAATTTGAGTTGTTTTTAGGTTCTTATGACCTAACATTTTTGATACTGTATAAATATCAGTACCTAAAGTTAGCTGCAATGTAGCAAATGAATGTCGCGCACAATGGAACGTAATATTCTTCTTAATTTCTGCATCTCCAACCCAATCTTTTAATAGGTCATAGTTTCTCTGAACGTTATTTATATTCTCGAAAACTTTTTGAGTTGGTTCGCCTTTTTGTCCTAACAATTCAAATGCTTGTTCAGAAATTGGCAAGGTTTCAGCTCCTTTAGTTTTCTTTTGCTTAAATCTAATAAAATTCCCGTAACTTTCTGAATATTGAATTTCTGACCATTGTAGCTTTGTAATATCCGACCAACGCAAACCTGTAAGGCAAGAGAAAAGAAATGCATTTTTTAATTGTGGATGTTTGCTATCTGTACTAAAAAGCTTTCTAACTTCCTCTAAAGTTAAAAATTCCATATGTGTATCTTCTTCTTTGAAGTTTTCAACATAAATTGCAGGATTGTATTGTATTACCTTTTCTTTAACCGCTTGACGTAATACCGCCAATAACTTTTTAAAATATGCCGATTTAGTATTTTGGCTTAATTCTCGTTTACTTCTGGAAAGTGCCTTTTTATCTAAATACTCTTTAAAACCTTCAACCCATTCTTCATCAATTCTTTCAAAAGAAATACCGCTAGGATAATAAGCTTTTAAGTGTTTTAAAGTACTATTCCATACCGCTAAATTCCCCTTGCTTTCTGAACGTCTTTCAATCCATTGCTCTAAATACACAAAGAAATTACCTTGTTTCTTTTCCTTATTCTCAAAGCCATAGATATTATTTTGAATTTCTAGATGCCTTTTAGCTCTGATGCTTTCAGCAAGTTGTAAGATTTTCTTATTCTCTAATTTCTGTGCTTTGGTTAAGGAACCTTTATCAGGTTCTGGTGTTAAATACAATTTCAAGTACTCGTACTTACGATTACCGTTTTCGTAATAATCAAGATATAAACTAATTCGTTTCCCTTTTCTACGTTGGCGTAAAGTAACTTTCATTTTCCTTATATTTACTGTGTTAAACGATGTGTTGTATTAATGTTAAATGGGCAACAATACGGCAACAAATATAAGCAAAAAAGGGTAGTTTGGCAACAAAAAAGAATGTAAACATTTACATAAACTAATGATTAATAGGTAGATAACAAACAAAAGAAAGATAATGAATTTCCTATCGGAAATTCAGTGTTTTTAACTAAATTAGTTGTGTCAGTGGAAAATACTAACCTCTTTTCCCGTTACTGACGCTTACACAAACTCGTAATGCTTTTATTATAACCAACCGCTAACAAATGATAAAACTCTTTAGAAAAATACGCTACGAGCTTTTGGAGAAAAACAAAACTGGAAAGTATTTAAAATATGCTATTGGAGAAATTGTACTTGTAGTTATTGGTATTTTGATTGCGCTTCAAATTAATAATTGGAATGAAAGGCGAAAAGATTTTGCTCAAGAACAATTAATTCTAATGCAATTGCAAAGAGAATATATTAGCAATCTCAATCAACTAGACGAGAAAATACTTATGAGAAACGAAGGATTAGTAGCATGTAACATTTTATTAAATCAAATTGATAATCCACAACTAGTCAATGCCGACGAATTTTATAAATCTATTTGGCAAATAGTCAGAGATCCAACATTTGACCCAATTATGAACGACATTATCGGTTCCGAAAAAATGAGGCTTATTCAAAACCAAGAGTTGGTTGGACTTCTATCAAATTGGTCTTCTGAAGTATATCAAGTACAAGAATTGGAGTTAGAGTATCAAAAATTTAGAAGTGAAATACTTGTTCCATGTATCATTAGACTAGGTGTTGTAAGAAATGTAAATGATGTTCTCTGGAAAGATGGATACACACCTACTGAAGCATTAGACAAAAAATACAATTATAAATTTAATATTAATCCGACAAAAAAGAAATTAGACTTGAATAAGGTTGTTGCAGATGTTGAGCTCGAAGGTATTGTTAGTATGGTTATAACATTTAATCAAATGACAAATATACAATCTCAATCATTACGAGAAAGGATAAAAAAAATTCTTTCGATAATTGAAAACCAAATTGAAAAAAAATAACGAAAGCACAACAACATGTATTATTCATGCTAATACATGAACTTCAATTTTAATTTATATCTTTAAACAAACGTATGATTACTTGGGAAAATAGAAAGACTCAGCCTTGCTCCTTTTTTCCATCGGATTTTTCACCACATATGGCTCATCCTAGCGCAAAGCACTTAGGCTGAAATTCTGTACGAGACCATACATAAACACGTCGGCAGTAATTTGAACTCACTCAACTCTGAAAGAAAATGTTACATTTGAATTAATGAATTTTATAACTCAAATATTATTTTTCTTTGGTGCAATAGGAGTTTTCAATAGTTTTATTGTAGCTGTTTATTTCTTGATTAATAAATCGTATTCAAATTTAAGTAATCGACTTTTCGGTTTATTCTTATTAATATTGAATTTAAGAATTTTAAAGTCGTTATTTTATGCATTTTCTACTGATGACCCAGTTTGGTTTTTACAATCTGGTCCTTCTTTTTTCTTATTAATTGGTCCTTTATTTTTTTGCTACACATTAAGTGTTTGCAAACCAAATTCATTTTGGATAAAGTATTGGAAACATCATATCCTATTTTGGTTAGGTATAGTCATTTTCTTGATGATTTTTGTTCCATTTAAAGAATATAATGACCTTAACAAAACAATTATTTTACCAATTATAAATTTACAATGGCTGTTTTTTATCTTGCTTTCAGGCATTTTTATAAAATCAAATTTTATAACACAAAAGAATAATCAAATCAAAAAGAAATGGTTATTAGTTTTAACCTTAGCTGTTTTAACTCTTTGGTCAAACTATACCTTTATGAGTTTTGATTATTTTATAAGTGGATCTATTGTTTTTTCGATACTGTTTTATTTATTCTTTGTGTATTTTCTTATTAAAAAAAGATACGCATCAAAAATTTTTGAAAAAACAAAAAAGAAAAACATACTTAGTTCTTCTCGAAAAGACCAACATCTAATTAACCAATTAAATGAAGTAATGGTAAATGAAAAGTTATTTTTGAATACGAATTTAAAAATAGCTGAAGTAGCCGAAAAATTAGATATTTCTACACACGAATTATCCAAGTTAATTAATGATAGTGCAGGTAAAAATTTTACAGATTTTATTAATGAGTATCGAATTGAACAGGCAAAACAGTTAATTCAAGATAACTCTTTATACACTATAGAAGCAATTGGAAATCAATCTGGATTTAATTCTAAATCAGCTTTTTACAAGGCTTTTAACAAATTTACGAAAACAACACCTGCTAAATATAAAGCACAACAAAGTTCTTTTTTATAAATCAGAACATTTAAAAGCGAGTATAATAGTTCTCTATTTTTGTATTTCAATAGATTTGTAGAAATTCAAAAATCGTTTAAATGAAAATCACCCTTTTTAATATTCTTATTTTGTCAATTTTCTGCTTTTCTTCTTGTAAAAGACATGAAGTCGAAAAAGAGAAACTAAACGAATTAGCTCAAAATTATTTAGCAGATTATAATGAACTAATAGATACCTTGACTACCTATCATCCTGCGCTTTATGAATTCACATCAAAAGCTGATTTTAATAATATAGTTGAACAAATAAGAAATGAAATTGATAATACAACAACCAAAGAAAATTTCATTTGGAAGTTGAGCAAGGTCATGGCAATAGTTGATTGTGGTCATACTTCATTAGGATTTTTTAATCAACAAAGAGATTTACTAAAACCTAAAGATTATTTTCCTCTACTAACAAGACTTATTAATAATAAGCTTTATGTTATAGACAATTTAACTAATAAAGATAATGTACAAATCGGCCAAGAAATATCTCAAATTAATGGAAAGCCTATTAATGAAATTATTTCTATTATTTATTCACATATCAACTCTCAAGCAGATATCGAAAGTTCAAAAAGAAGATTGTTTAATGGTTATAATACCTCTATGATTCCTTACGCTTTGAATTTTCCTGATGTTTACAACATAAAAATTGCGGGTGAAAGTGGAATAATTCGTTTAAAATCACTTAATAAAAACCCACCTTACACACCATTATTTAGTGAAAAACACCCTTGCCAGAGTGATTTTTGTTTAACAGAAGTTAATGCAGAAACAGTTTTATTAACCTTACGAAACTTCGCATATTATGGCGATAAAACAAAGATTTTCTTAAATTTCCTAAATGATTCTTTCAACGAAATTAAAACCGAAGGCTTTAGAAATTTAATAATTGATGTTCGTGAAAATTTAGGAGGACCTGGAGAAGCTTCAATTAACCTCTTAAAATACACACTGCATGAACCTTTTCAATACTTTGCAAATAGTGATTATGGAAGAAAAGAGGTACAACAACCTTTTGAAAACAATTTTAAAGGAAAAATTATTTTTGTAATGAATGGAAATGGTTATTCTACTGTTGGTCATTTAGCATCTATATACAAAGATAAAAATAGAGTAGTTTTTGTTGGAGAAGCTTTAGGTTCAAACCAATTCTGTACTGCAAATCAAAAACAATTTGAATTAACAAACACAAAATTCACTTATACTGTAGCTCGAAACATCTTTATTACAGATGTTCAAGAAAAAGACCCAAAGGCTACTATTGAGCCAGATATTGAAATTGAGCAATCAATTGACGATTTTTTATCAGACAAAGATGTAGTTTTAGAAAAAGCGATAGAATTGACTGAAAAATAAAAAACCAACCAGTTATGAAAATTAAGAAAGTATTTAAAAGAATCCTTTTAGCCATATTATTTTTGGTCGTAGCATTCGTAATCTACAGCCTTATACCAAGAGTTAGTCACTCGTCCAGTTCATTTGCTACCGATTTAAAAAAATCTAACGTTCTATCAAAAAACTTTCAAGAAGATTTAAGGTTATTTACACAAGATACAGCAACAAAGACAGAGGTTGTTATTGCACTAAAGGACAACGAAATAATATTTGAAAAAGGCGAAACAGAAAAATTAATCAATCTTCATTCTGCAAGAAAAAGTATAATGAGCCTTTTAATTGGAATTGCAAAAGAAAAAGGCCTGTTAAAATTAGACGAAAGTTTGGAAAGCTTAGGCATCGACGAAAGTAAAACCCCATTAACCAAACAAGAGAAAACAGCAACCATAAAAGATTTACTAATGGCTCGTTCTGGAGTTTACCTTCAAGCAGAAGCAGAAGTGCAATCTGCTAAAGACAATCGACCACAAAGAGAACAATACAAACCAGGAGAATTTTTCTTTTACAATAATTTCGATTTTAACGTTTTAGGTGTAATCCTTGAACAAAAAACAGGTAAGTCCATTGGCGAATTTATGGAAGAATATTTAGCTAAACCTTTGGGTATGCAAGATTTTTCTTCTTCAAACGTCGTTTATAACAGTCCTTGGCCAATTCCAAACAAATCATTATCTGATTATCCTGCATATTGGATTTTTATGAGTGCAAGAGATTTGGCGAGAGTAGGCTCTCTTGTTGCCCAAAACGGAGAATATTACAATAAACAAATCATTTCGACCGAATGGCTTGAAGAAAGTTTTTACCCATATTCCAGAATGTCCGATTATAATATTGACAAAAACCCGTTGGACGCGTACGGATATTTGTGGTGGCTTGATACGGATGAAAATTTAATTTGGGCTGATGGTTATGGTGGACAATACTTGTTAATCGACCCTGCGACTGACCTCGTATTTGTGCAAAGAAATTTTACTGGAAACTCACTTATGTCTTCTGGACTTTTTTTAATGGACGAAAATAGAGACAGTTCGCATAAGCTCGATTTACAGCACCTTTACGAAAGAACAAAAAAGTATCTTGTAGAATAAAATACGTAACTAAAATACGGCACATAACAATGTATAACCCAATTACGGTAGATTTGACTAGATTCAAATCCACTCAGAATTGCTAATGTTAGTGCTGAATCAAAATAATCGCTAATTTACATGCTACGAGCCATTTACGTATTCCATGGCCGTTGGCAATAATTTTCAAGAACATTTGCGCTTGATTCACAATTGATGTAAATTTTCATCTAAACAAAATATTATGGCAAGGCAAAGTATTTCATTTACAAAACCCAATGATGAATAGCTAAAAAATCAAGTTGAAAACAACGAATACTCAAGTAAAAGTGAATTAGTTAACGATTTAATTAGACAAACAAGAAGCCAACAAGTTCAAATTGACTGGATTAGAACTAAATTAGAAAAAGCTGATAATAGCGGATTTACAACTAATAGTAAAGATCAAATTCTAAAGGAATCAAAGAACTTACTCAATGGCTGAATTTAGAATAAGTAATACTGCAAAAGAAGACTTAATTAAAATTCATCTTTACTGTGTTAAAAAATTCGGAATTACTCAAGCGGATAAATACTTTGAGTTTTTTTTTGAATATTTTAATATAATTGCTTAGAGACCATTTTCATTTGAATCTGTTGATTTTATAAAAAAAGGATATCGACGTTGCGTTTGCTAATCTGATAGTATATTCTTTAAAGTCAATGAAGACATTGTAGATATTATGACTATAGTAGGAAGACAAGATTTGGATAATATTCTTTAAAAATACAGTTGACTACAACGTGTATAATCAATAACTAGACTGTATGTACTCTGAAAATCCTACGGATTTTCCTCTGGTTCGGTTTCTTTTATTAACTTAGTTCCTGCCAATGCAAATAACCATACACAACACGTTGTGCTTCGTTATCAGAAACCGCTAACCAATGATAAAATTCTTTAGAAAAATTAGACAAAATTTACTCTCTGAAAACAAATTTAGGAAGTACCTGCTTTACGCTATTGGAGAAATCATTCTTGTTGTTATTGGAATTTTAATTGCGCTTTCAATTAATAATTGGAATGAAAAGGAGAAATTAAAAACAGAAGAAATAAAGTTTCTAAAAAACTTTAAGCAAAGTCTAATTGCTGATATAGAGTTTAATAATTTCAGATTTAATAAATATGATTTAACCAAAGAATCTATTTCGATTTTATTAAATCATATGGAACAAGATTTACCTTATCAAGATTCTTTGAAATACCACTTTGGAAGAATTACAAACACTTGGACACCTAAAATAAATACAGAAGTATTTGAGGCCTTAAAATCAAAAGACTTAAATCTAATATCTAATGATGTCTTAAGAGATAAATTAATCAGTTATTATTCTTGGTCTCACAACGTATTAGACGCACAAATTAATAAATACGTTCAAAGAATAGAAGATGCAAGTTCAACTATTTTCAATTCACGATTTAACGCTTTATGGAATGGTAACTACCAAAAATATCGAGATACTGAAAACTTTGACGATTTGAAACTTGAAATGATGCCGAACAACTATAATGAACTTAAAAAGGATAAAGTGTTTATGTATTTCCTTGGAAGTCTTAAAAACCAATTTTATTGGGATATAGAAGTTGTTCAAAACAAAATTAATCCGAAGATTAATGATTTGATAAGTTCAATCGACTCTGAATTAAAAACTTTAGAAAAATAGCGAAAGCACAACAACGTGTATAATTAATTGCTAGGTCTCGCCTACTTACGAACATTCATGCAGAATACTCTATCTGTGATTTATTTGCTAACTTTAATGCTTAAAACACGCCACTAATCATACACGTTGCATAAACTATTTCCTTTAATGGGTACTATTATAACCTGGTATTCCAATTGTTTCTATGCAACATATAAGAAGGAAAGAGGACTAATACATATAATAAGGCATTAACTTAAAAAACCGTTTTAGTTCTCCTCTTTTCTTCTGTTAAATTAATAAATACTAAATAAAGGAAACCGTTGGCAACAACTTAAAAACTAATCAAAATGGGAAAAACTACGAGAAGAAAATTCATCATCGGAACTTTATCCACACTTGGACTTATTGGAATAAGTGCGTGGCTAGGAAAACGTAAAATTTTGACTTGGATTGTCCGTAAAGACAATGACAGTGAACCAAAAATGACTTTAACCCCAAATATTGATGATGAGATTTGTGTGTTATCGTCACCAATTTCTGAAGGACCATATTATATAAAATCACCTTTAAAAAGTGATATACGAGAAAACAAAAAGGGAAAAACTTTAAACCTAAAATTTCAAATTGTTGACTACCCAAGTTGTAATCCAATTGAAAATGCCATCGTGGAAATTTGGCAATGTGATGCTCATGGAAACTATAGTGGATACATTGAGGGAATTGGACATAATATCTGGGAATCTGCAAAACAAATGGAATTTGGAAAGAAGGAACACATTGAACCAAGTAATGAATCTACTTATCTGCGTGGTTATCAAAAAACTGATTTAAATGGAAATGCCGAATTTATCACTATTGTTCCTGGTTGGTATGATCCAAGAGTCCCTCATATACATTACAAAGTAATATTAAATAACAAAGAACACTTAACAAGTGAATTGTATTTCGAAGAAAACTTTTGTAATGAATTATTTACATCTGTTGAACCTTATAATCAATATGGGCAATCACCTTATGATTTTAGAAATGACAAGTCTTTGGCGAATGTGAAAGAAGGAACTGGACTGATATTAAATCCTGAAAAGAAATCAGACAACACAGTTCTTGCAACAGCAAAAATTGGAATTAAATTATCATAAAAAAAGCAGTTGCCAACAACGTGTATAATTAATTGCTAGGTCTCGCCTACTTACGAACATTCCTGCAGAATATTCTATCTGTGATTTATTTGCTAAATTAGTTGCTTAACCACGTAACGAAATCAAACACAAAATCGTTGTATGCCATTATGACCAACCATTAAAAAATGATAAAATTCTTTAGAAAAATACGCTTCGATCTAATGGAAAAAAATAAAACTGGAAAGTATTTTAAATATGCTATTGGAGAAATTTTGCTTGTGGTCATTGGAATTTTAATTGCACTACAGATTAACAATAAAAATGATGAAAGAAAAGCTGAAGAAAGTGTAAATAAATTTTATGAAGCCACTATTCTGGATTTAGATGAGGCTTCTAATGCCACAAGAACACAAATAAACTGGTTTAAAATGTACCAAGACTTAAATTTTTCTCTTTACGAGCAGTCAAGAAAACAAATCCCAGATGATTCAACTTTAAATACAAATTTATTGATTTGGACACATTCATTCAGACCATTAATAACTGATAATTATGAATCAAAATTTGACCAAATAAATAATGACAAAATTCAAGAACTGTTTAGGGATATATTATGGAGAGAACAATTGGTGGTAGAAGCAATTGAAGAATGGAACTTAATGAAAATCGGTACATTAAGACCATTCTTTTTTAAGAAAAACATAAACAATGTGGATGAATCATTCAGTGCCGAACGATATAAATTTATTATGTATGAAGTAGAATTATTAAATAAAGATAAACTAATTGCTCACTATAACACATCGGAATTCGACCAAATACTCTACGAATTAAGACATAAAACATCCTGGGCGATAGAATGTTTTAAGGGACTTGAAGCGTCAAATCAAAATTTAAAATTGGCACTCGAATACTACCTTGAGGGAGATTATATAAATCTTAATAAAATCAAGTCATTAAAATATTATATGAAAGAAGAATAAATAAAAAAGTCAAAAAATAACGAAAGCAAAACAATGGCTATAAGTAATAACTTGTTCTCGCATACTTCTGAAAATCCTCGCAGATTTTCAGCTTGGTTTGTACTTGCTAAGTTAGGTGCTAAACCACGCAACTAATCTTATACAACAACCTTGGCAATTATTTAAAAAATGAATAGAAAAAAATTATTTGTGTTTTTAATACTGACCTTTTTATGGTCTTGGATACTTTGGATTATTGGATTAAACTACTTATCAGACGGAATTAATCAAGAGTCAATCGGTAAATTTTTAGTTTTCTTTTTTGTTGGGGTATATGGACCAACAATTTCTGGAATAATTACAACTCTATGCTTTGATGGACTCAAAGGATTATTTGAATTAATCAAAAAGCTTTTTATATGGAAAGTCCCTTTTAAATATTATTTATACATAATTTTTTTACCTATAATATTTGTCATTATTGGTATGACACTTTACAGCCAATTTATAGGGGAAATTGGAGATTTTGATAAAATGGCATATCTATCAATACCAACAATATTATTAACAGGATTATATGCTGGACCTTTGGGAGAAGAACTAGGGTGGAGAGGTTTTTTATTGCCCGAATTTCAAAAAAAATATTCAAACTTGAAAAGTGCAATCATTATTGGATTTATATGGTTTGTTTGGCATATTCCACTATGGTGGGCACCATTCGGAACCTTGGTTAGTGGAGAACCTATATCTATAATTCCTGTAATTGCATATTTTACTATGCTAATCTGTCTATCCATAATAATTACTTGGTTAGTAATTAATTCACAGGGAAGTGTTCTTATTGCAATTTTATTTCACCTGTCAATTAATGCAGGAATCGCATTGCTTTTTTACCCTGAATTGAATATGGATTTCAAAAAAGTACATTTATTATCCAGCATCGGAATGTTAATATTTACTGGATTTTTAGTAGTAAAGAATAAATTAAAAACAAGTGCCAACACCGTGTAATAATAACTGCTTGGTTCTTACCTACTCGGAAAATCCTACGGATTTTCTATTCGGTTTTTATTTGCTAAATTACGTGCTTAAACACGCCACTAATCATACATAAAACCGATGTGCTTCATTATAACCAATCACTAACCAATGATAAAATTCTTTAGAAAAATTCGCCAAAACTTGCTTATGGAAAACAAAACTGGAAAGTATTTAAAATATGCAATTGGAGAAATAGTGCTTGTGGTTATTGGAATTTTGATAGCACTTCAAGTCAGTAATTGGAATACGAACAGAATTGACAATCAAGAATTACAAAAATCTTTAGAAAATTTACATACGGAGTTTACCATTAATCAGCAAATCATATCTAAAGCTATAAAGGCAAATGATAGTGTCATCAAAACTGGGAAACACCTAATTAATCTAATGAATTTGGAGCGCGAAATTCTTATAAGTGAAAATACAGACAAACTTCTATTTGATATTTTTGAGAATGGAAGCCTTGAGGTTACTGAAAATTCTATTTTAGAGATATTACAATCAAATAAGCTGCAAAAAATTAAGAATGATTCTTTAAAAAGTCTAATTCTAGAATGGACGCAAAAAAGAAGTAGGATTGCCATTACTGAAAAAAGTTTTGCTGAAAAAAGTCAATACTTGGTCAGGTATTTAATGAAACGATATCCTCTAAAGAATTTAGATGCCTATGGCGTACTTCAATGGAAAGAATCGTCCACTATAGAAATTGACAAATATTTGATTTTTTATGACATTGAGTTTGAAAATATAATAGATGATTACCTCTATAATATTGTGAGCTTTAATATTCGTTTGCAGAGCCTTAAAGCAAATGTTGATCAAATCATAAAATACTCTGACAAAAACAATAACTTAAATTAATAAATAACGAAAGCACAACACCGTATATAATTTAGTAATATACGTATGTCTAAAGCTATATAATCCATAATCTGCTCCAAGATTAAACTTATCTTTTACTACACGCTTAAATCGTTTTGAGAAGTAATCACGTTTGTTACTTAATTCAGATTCCCAAGTCCCTCCTATACCTTCTGGAGTAAACAAATTGTCTCTTTTGTTTAGTTTTGAAAGGTCTGGTAAATCTTGCAACAATAAATCTGGTATGATTTTCGTTTTTAAAGGACTATTCTTCGCTTTAAACTGTATTCGCTTATTGGTGATGTCTAAATCACCAACACGTAACCTACAGACTTCTATGGGTCTTAAAAAATTGTAGGAAATGAACTTGATAAAAAGCAATAAGGTTTTATCTGTTTCTTCTAGGTGTTCAAAGATAGCTTTCTGCTCTTCTTGTGAATAGGTTTTGTTTCGTTGTGGTATCGATTTTAAAACTGGTATCTTTTTGATATAATTAGATGTAATGATGTCATTATCTTCTAATGCCTGCATAATACTACTTAAATCTGTTCTGTAGTTGTTTCTGTTTCTTGGGCTTGTTTGGTCTAAAATATGGTTTAAAAAATCTATTACCAGTTTCTTATCAATATCGGTTAT